>NZ_JBIWKI010000001.1:0-747850 GCF_044765565.1 Streptomyces sp. NPDC102437
ACCGCCGTCCGGCGCCCCGCTACGACGTGGGCAAGACCGTCAAACGCGAACTCACCATCACCGCACTTCAAGCGGCCAGAAGATAAAGAACAAGCGCCGCCGCTCGGCCGCGCAGCGCAACGGCTGACCGACCGCCCTCACTTCGTGGCGCCGTCCGTTCCCGGGCGGCGCCACTGCCCATCTCCGCCCGGCCCTGGAGCCCTCATGCCCCCTACCTCACCCTCATCCTCGCCCTCGCTCCGACGCGCTCTGCTTCCGGTGCTCGCCTGCCTCCTTCTCGCCGGTTGCTCCGCCGGGGCGGTGGACGACTCGCCCACCGCCGCACCCGGCACCGCCGCGAGCACCGCTCCCGACGCCCCGAAGCAGACCGGCACGAAGGGAGCGAGCGAGCCCGACCGCCCCCACACCTCGACAGCCGTCCCCGTCAGCGTCAGCATCCCGTCGCTCGGCATCCACAGCGAGCTGATGCCCCTCGGCCTCAACCAGGACGGCACCGTCGAAGTCCCGCCCGCCGAGAAGGGCATGACCGCCGGCTGGTACACCGGCGGAGCCACTCCCGGCGAGCCCGGTGCCGCGGTCATCATCGGACACAACGACACCCGCTACGGGAAGGCCGTGTTCCACGATCTGAAGGAGATCGACAAGGGCGCGGACATAGCCGTCCGCAACAACCGCGGCGCGGAACTCCACTTCCGGGTCACCGGCACCGAGACCGTGAGCAAGAAGGCGTTCCCGACCGAGAAGGTCTACGGTGCCACCGGCACACGCACCCTGCGCCTCATCACCTGCGACGGCGCCTTCGACGCCCAGGGCCACCCGGTGGACAACCTCATCGTCTACGCGAACCGGAGCTGACAGCGGGGTCGAGGAATCGTAGCGGCAATACCGGACGACCACGTGCGGCATCCCTCCCGGCCGTCCGGAGCAGGCCCGCGCAAGCCCACCGACTGCTAGCTTTACCAAAGATCAGGTGCAGTTCTCGGTGGGGGGAATCCGCCGGGTTCGGAAGGCGGGCTACGGATATGCAGATCTCCCAGATCCTGGACAAGGTCGACGCGGGTGACATCGCTCTGCCGGAGTTCCAGCGCGGCTATGTGTGGACCCGCGACCAAGTCCGGGGATTCTTCCAATCGTTGTACCGCGGATACCCGATCGGCGGCTTCCTCACCTGGAGCACCAAGGCCGAGACCGCCGACACACGGGGTGGGACGACGGGCAAGGACGGCACCATTCAGCTCCTGCTGGACGGCCAGCAGCGGGTGACAACGCTTTACGGAGTGACCCGCGGCCGGCCGCCCCGCTTCTTCGAGGGTAACCCCTCGACACTGACCGGTCTGCACTTCAACCTTGAGTCGGAGTCCTTCGAGTTCTACGCGCCGGGGAAGATGAAGGGCAATCCCCACTGGGTCGATGTCTCGGCACTGTTCCAGGACGGCCTGGGCAGCCAATTGCTGGCGATCACCCAACTCGCGGGCAGGGACGCGGCGTTGCAAGGCGTGTTCATCGAACGGCTCAACCGAATCACTCAGATCAAGGACCGCACCGTCCACGTCGACGAGGTGACCGGTGCGGACAAGACCATCGATGTCGTCGTGGACATCTTCAACCGCGTGAACTCGGGCGGCACCAAGCTCTCCAAGGGCGACCTGGCGCTGGCCGCCATCTGCGCGGCCTGGCCCGCCGCGCGGCCCACCATGAACGAGGCGTTGGACAACTGGTCGGACTCCGGATTCGACTTCAAGCTCGACTGGCTGCTGCGCAACGTGAATGCCGTACTCACCGGCGAGGCACAGTTCTCAAAGCTCGCGGACGTCGATGTGGCGCTGTTCCGCACCGGTCTGAAGGAAACCGTCGACTCCGTCTCGTACCTCCTGAACGCGCTCGGCGGACGTCTCGGCCTCGACCACGGGCGAGTTCTGAACGGCCGGGCCGCGTTTCCGGTGATGAGCCGTCTGCTCCACCATCATGGCGGCCGGTTCCCGGATGCCATGACACGCGACCGCCTCTTCCACTGGTACGTCCACAGTTTCCTGTGGGGCCGCCACACCGGAGCAACCGAGACCGCTCTCAACCAGGACCTGCAGGCGCTCGACGACGGTGGCGTCGAGCAGCTGATCGATGTGCTGCGTCGCAGCCGGGGAGGTCTGCTCACGGTCCGTCCCGACGACTTCGTCGGCTCCAGCATGGGTTCCCGCTTCTATCCCCTCCTCTACCTGCTGACGCGGGTGTACGGCGCCCAGGACTTCGTCAGTGGCGTGCCACTGCGGGACGGCATGCTGGGCCGCCTCAGCTCCCTCCAGGTGCACCACATCTTCCCCAAGGCCCGTTTGTACGAGCACGGATACAGCCGCGCCGAGGTGAACGCCGTGGCCAACTTCTGCTTCCTGACCCAGGACACCAATCTGCGGATCGGGGCGAAGGATCCGGCGGAGTACCTGGAGGAGATCGAGACCAGGATGCCGGGTGCCCTCGCGACGCAATGGATCCCCATGGACCGGGAACTCTGGCGGATCGAGAACTACCCGGACTTCCAGGCCGCCCGCCGCGCGCTGCTCGCCGACGCCGCCAACGACTTCCTCCAAGCCCTCCACGACGGCCCGTCGCCGATGGAGCTCCAGGCGCCAGCCACGCTCAACACCACGCGCACGACCGTGTCGTTGGCCGCGCCGGTGACCGGCTCGGACGATGACGAGGACGTCCCCGGCCTGTCCGCTCTGCTGTCGGACCTCGCGGCGGCGGACCTGGCGGCACCCGAACTGGACAGCGAGGTGAGCGACCCCCGCACGGGAGTTGCCATCACCGTCGCCGCCGCCCACTGGCCCCAGGGCCTCCACGGGGAGGTCGGCGTCCCCGTGGTCCTCGCCTTGGACACCACACCCCAGGAGCAGGCCGCGCTGGAAGCCGGCGACTACCGGGTGTTCCACAGCGCGGACGCCCTGCGCCGCTTCATCGGCAACACGCGCGCCGAACAGACGGCGGACTGAACGGACAACGGGTGTGTCTCCACGGCCACCCGATTCCGCTCCATCCGCCGACGCGGGCCCCGCTCAGCCGGTCGTCCTCCGTTCCACGCAGCGGCTCGTCTTGAAGTACTCGCCCTTGTTGAGCGTCACGCGGCCGGGTTGATCCGGTGTGCGGGGCCGCCGCTGCGGTTCGGCGGCCTGGAGGAGCGGGCGGTCGCCGGAGGAGCGGGCGGGCGCGGTTGTGGCGTCTACTGACCGCGGATTCGGCGCCCGGCTTCGGTACCGGGGTAGAGGATCGCGTCGGCGACCCGGCCGCCGGAGTCCTTCACACCGCCGCTGAAGTTGAGGCGCCCGGAGGCACCCGACTTCGCTGCCACACCGTCCCAGTAGCGGGCCTCGCGCTCCCACTGGATGTCGGAGAGCAGCCGGTTCAGTTCGTCGGCGCCCAGGGCGTTCACTGGATCGGCCCACGGCGCGGTGTGATGCACGGCGATGCCGAGTCCGGCGAGCACGGCCGGTGCGGTGAGGGCGCTGCGCGAGACGAAGTGCTCGCTGCGGTCGGCGATCAGACGGGCCAGCAGCGGCACGACACACTGCTCGACCTGCTCGGGGCTCGACCCCGCGGGCAGTTCGTCCTCTTGCACGGTCTCCGCCGAGCGGGACAGCCCGCCGCGCCCGTAGATCGCCGTGATCACGAGTGCCCGGAGCGCGGACAGGGTGATGACCTCGGCATCGGTCTTCCCGACCTGCCGCTTGCTGGCGTTGACGAGCTTGGCGAACGACACGAGCTTGCCGTCGACGTCGATCTTGACGGCGTCGGCGACACGGTGCGCGAGGCGGGTGGCGAAGTCCCGCTGGTCCATGGACATGGCCAGGTTCTTCGCGACGGCGACGCCCTGCACGTTGCGGTCGTAGAAGATCTGCCGCGCATCGGCCACGGTCAGGTCCACGTACAGCTCGAACGGCACGCGCACCTGGGCGAGTTCGGCGTAGGTGAGCCCGTACCGCTCGGGGTCGTCGTACAGCTCGTGCCATGCGGTCGTCTGCGTCTCGCCGTCGATGGCGACCACGGACGTGCCCGGCGTGATGGTCAGGGTCCGCAGCCCGGTGCCTGGCAGCAGTTCGTCACTGAGCGCGGCGAGCGGCCCGGCGTGCCAGAAGGTGATCGGCGGGGTGGACCAGCCCGCTCCCAACTCGCCCTTCACGCCGTCCGCGATGTACTCGGCGTACGAGCCGACGTTCTTCCCCTTCTGCGTGGACTTCAGCGCCCGCTGCACGAGCGATCGCAGTTCGGCGTGACGGCGCACGGCGCCGGACGCGGCCTTGAGCGTTTTCGTGTCCTCCTCGCGGCGGGGCGAGGGCACGAGCTGGACGAGCGTCGGTACGGACATGGTCCCGATCACGGCGTCCGCACGGAACGGCATGACGGTGAGCTGAGTTCCCTCGACGACGGCGGTCGGCATGGTGAGACGCACGGCAGTTCCCCCAAAGGATCGGTGAGGCGGCGGACAGGCAGGCCGCATGGATCGCTTGTCGTTCGGATGGCGGCCACCACCCGGAAGCAACCCCAGATAAACATTACCGTGAAAGCACTGTCAAACAGCTTGCCAGATTTGACGGCTGGTGTAGTTTGTTAACAGCTCCCTACCGAGAGGCTCAGGACTCGCGCCATGCCACAGCCATCCGCACAGGTGACAGCCGCCGAGATCTCACGCATCGCGGGGGTCACACGCGCCACTGTCAGCAACTGGCGCCGGCGTCACGACGACTTCCCCACCCCTTCGGGAGGCACCGAGAGCAGCCCGCTGTACGACCTGCCGACCGTGCGCGCCTGGCTGGACGCCCGGGGTCACACCGCGGCAGTCGGCCCGCTGGAGGAATTGCGTACCTCGCTGCGGCTGCACCCGCAGGGCAGTGGCGCGGCAGCGCGCCTCCTCCCCCTCGTGCTCGCCACCGCCCGTCGCACGCTGGACGAGCTGACGGCCCTGGCCGAATTGCCGGACGCCGATCTCGCCGCCCGCGCGAACGACGCGGTCTCGACGCTCGCCGACGCCGTCCCCGGTGCGGAGGTCTCCCGCATCTCGGCCGATGACGCCCCGGCGCTGCGGGCTCTGGTCCGGTGCGTACGCGACGAGGGCGGCGAAGCGGCGCTGGGCGTGCTCGCGGAACGCGAGCTGGAGGAGGGCACCACCAGCGGCACCTACCGGACCCCCGGCCCGCTCGCGGATCTCGTGGCCCGGCTGGTACCGGGGCCGCTGTCCCGGGTTCTCGACCCGGCCTGCGGCAGCGGAACGCTGCTCACGGCGGCCGCCGGGCGTGGCGCGACGGAGTTGTACGGCCAGGACAGCGTGCCGGTCCAGGCCCGGCGCAGCGCCGTGGCCCTGACGCTGACCGTCCCGGACGCGACGGTGACCGTCCGTACCGGCGACAGTCTCCGCGCCGACGCCTTCGGCGGGCTCGCCGTCGACGCCGTCCTGTGCAACCCGCCCTACGGCGACCGGGACTGGGGCCACGACGAGCTGGCCTACGACCCGCGCTGGGCGTACGGCGTACCACCGCGCGCCGAGTCCGAGCTGGCCTGGGTCCAGCACGCACTCGCTCATCTCGTACCGGGCGGCCATGCCGTCCTGGTCCTTCCGCCCGCCACAGCTTCCCGCGCATCGGGCCGCCGCGTACGAATGGAGCTGGTACGCAGCGGAGCCCTGCGCGCGGTCGTCGCCCTGCCGGCCGGAGCGGCGGCCCCACTGCACGTAGGGCTGCAGATCTGGGTTCTGCAACGGCCGGAGCCGAGCGGCCCGGAGCGGAAATCCGTGCTCTTCGTCGATACGTCCGAGGAGCCCGGCACGGTGCGGGCCGGGGGCACGACGGAGGCCGGTTCTCGCGGGGGCACCCGGGGCGGCGGCCGGACCTCCCTGGACTGGACGACTCTGACGGACCGGGTACTCACCGCGTGGGCAGCCTTCACGGATGCGCCGGACGAGTTCACCGACGAACCCGGCACCGCACGCGCCGTCCCGGTGGTCGACCTCATCGGCGACCTCATCGACGTGTCGCCCGCCCGGCATGTACGTGTCTCCCGCACCGACATCGAACCGGCGGAGCTCGCCCGGGAAGCGGACGACAGCCGCCGCCGCCTCGTCGCCACCGCGGATTCACTGGGGAGAGCGGCGGGTCACGTCGGCTGGCAGGCGGCCGGACCGGTGGCACGGGAGTGGCGTACGGCGACGGCATCGGACCTGGCACGGGGCGGCGCGCTCACGCTGCTGCGCACGGCCCCCGACGCGAAGGAACCCAGGGAACCGCAGGACGCACCTTCCGCACCGACCGCCACCGCCGTCCTGACCGGCGAGGACATCGCGCGCGACACGGGCCCGACCGGCGACCCGTCCGGACTGCGCCCGGACTCCACCCCGGTGATCGCTGCGGGCGATGTACTCGTCCGGTCGCTCGCGGGCGGCAGCGGGCCGATGGTCCGGGTGGCGGGCAAGTCGGACGAGGGAGCACTCCTCGGCCGCCAGGTCCACCTTTTCCGCCCCGATCCGGCACGACTCGACCCGTGGTTCCTCGCGGGCTTCCTGGGCGCGGAGGAGAACCTCGCCGGTGCGTCGACCGGCAGCACGATCCTGCACATCAGTCCGGGCCGGCTGCGCGTACCGCTGCTGCCGCTGGAGGAGCAACGCCGGTACGGGGAGGCGTTCCGCCGCGTCCACGAGCTGCGGGCGGAGGCGCGACGCGCGACTGAGCTCGCCGAGCAGACGGCGCGGATGTTGGCGAGCGGGCTGACGGGGGGCGGGCTGGTCCCGTCGTCGACCGGCACCGGGGCTTCCGCCCCGTCCGATTCGGCCTGAACGACACCACCGCTTTCACGCATCCATCACACTTGTCCGAACCCGCTCCGGTTGGGGTGGGCGGGTCCGAAAGGAAACCGGGGAATCCCTTGAACAGCAGCAAGCACACGGAGCTGGCAAACCATGCCTGGTCCGTCGCCGACCTCCTGCGCGGCGATTACAAGCAGTCGGACTACGGAAAGGTCATCCTTCCGTTCACGGTGCTGCGCCGCCTGGAGTGCGTCCTGGAGCCGACGCGCGAGAAGGTCGCCGAGACGGCCGCCCGCTTCGAGGGCCAGGACATCGACACGGATCACTTCCTGCGCCGGGCGTCGGGCCACTCCTTCTACAACAAGAGCGACCTGACCCTGAAGAAGATCGTCGGCGACCCGCAGAGCGCGGCGGCGAACCTTCAGCGGTATGTCGGTTCCTTCTCGGACAACGCCCGCGAGGTCCTGGAGAAGTACGAATTCGCGCAGCAGATCAAGCGGCTCGACGGCGCGAACCTGCTGTACCAGGTCATCGGCAAGTTCACCGACCTGGATCTGCGTCCCGAGGTCGTGCCCAACCACAACATGGGCTACATCTTCGAGGAGCTGATCCGCCGCTTCTCCGAGCAGTCCAACGAGACCGCGGGTGAGCACTTCACCCCGCGTGAAGTCATCAAGCTGATGGTCAACCTGCTGATCGCCCCGGACGGCGACGCGCTCAGCCTGCCCGGAGTCGTGCGCACGGTCATGGACCCGGCCTGCGGCACGGGCGGCATGCTCAGCGCGGCCGAGGAACACATCAAGGCCCTGAACCCGGACGCCACGGTGGAGGTGTACGGGCAGGAGCTCAACCCGGAGTCGTGGGCGATCTGCCGGTCCGACCTGATGATCAAGGGGCAGGACCCGGAGAACATCGCCTTCGGCAACTCCTTCTCCGATGACGGCCACGCGAGAGAGAAGTTCGACTATCTGCTGGCCAACCCGCCGTTCGGCGTGGAGTGGAAGAAGGTCAAGGAGGAGGTCGAGTACGAGTACAAGAACCTCGGCGACTCAGGACGCTTCGGCGCGGGCCTGCCCCGCATCAACGACGGCTCGCTCCTCTTCCTCCAGCACATGATCTCGAAGATGAAGCCGGTGAACGTGAACGGCGGAGGCGGCTCGCGTATCGCGATCGTCTTCAACGGTTCCCCGCTCTTCACGGGCGCGGCCGGCTCGGGTGAGTCGGAGATCCGCCGATGGATTCTGGAGAACGACTGGCTGGAGGCGATCGTCGCCCTACCGGACCAGCTCTTCTACAACACCGGTATCTCGACCTACTTCTGGATCCTGACCAACCGCAAGGACGCCCAGCACAAGGGCAAGGTCGTGCTGTTGGACGCGCGCGACCAGTGGGTGAAGATGCGCAAGTCGCTCGGCGACAAGCGCAAGGAGCTCGGCGACGGGACGGGCAGCAAGCCCAACCACATCGCCGACATCACCCGTCTGTACGGGGACGCGATGGCGGCCGCGGCGGACGCGGAACACCCGCTGCACGGCAAGGCGAAGGTCTTCGACAACTCGGCGTTCGGCTACCAGCGGATCACGGTGGAACGGCCGTTGAAGCTGCGGTTCGAACTGACGGAGGAGACGCTGGGGGCGCTGCTCGCGTCGAAGCCGGTACAGAAGTGGGCGGAGGAGCGCTTCCTCCCGCGCGAGCCGGAGCTGGCGGCGAAGGCCAAGGCCCGGCGGAAGCTCACGGAAGAGGAAGAGGCGCAGTTCCGGAAGCTGGCGGAGGCCGAGGCCCAGGTGCTCGGGAACGCCTTGAGCCCACTGCTGGGCTCGGAGTGGGCGACCAAGTCCGAGGCTCAGGTGGCGGTACGGAACGCCATGGCGGAAGCCGGCGTGCAGGGCCCGACGGGGGCTCCGTTCACGAAGGCGCTGCGGGACTCGGTGGGGGTACGGGACCCGGAGGGAGAGGTCCAGACCGTCAAGGGTGCTTCGGAACCGGATAGCGAACTGCGCGACTTCGAGAACGTGCCGCTGGGTGAGGACGTGGAGGAGTACTTGAAGCGGGAGGTCCACCCGCACGTTCCGGATGCATGGATCGACCACACGAAGACGAAGGTGGGATACGAGATTCCGTTCACGCGGCACTTCTACGTGTACGAGCCGCCGCGGCCGTTGGCGGAGATCGACGCGGAGCTGAAAGAGCTTGAGTCAGAGATCCGCGCACTGCTCGGGGAGGTCACCGCATGACCAGTGTGCCCGGGCTCGGAAACATTCCTGCTGAGTGGGCCTCTGAGCGGGCACGCTGGCTACTGCACCGTCAACGTCGCGACGTTCGTCCCAGTGATGGGATCGTGACCGCTTTCCGCGATGGCCAGGTCACCCTTCGCGACAACAGGCGCATAGAAGGCTTCACCAACGCTGTTCATGAGATTGGCTACCAGGGCATCCGCGTCGGCGACCTCGTGGTTCATGGTATGGACGGGTTCGCAGGAGCAATCGGCGTGTCCGACTCCGACGGTAAGTCCTCACCCGTCGTTCACGCCTACACACCATCTACTTCTTCTGACGTCCGATTCCTCGCATATGCTCTGCGCACGATGGCCATCAGCGGCTACGTCGGAACTCTCGCGAAAGGCATCCGCGAGCGCTCGACAGCATTCGATGCTTCCACCTTGGCAGATGTTTCACTGCCCGTTCCACCGCTGGAGGAGCAGCGCCGCATCGCTGACTTCCTCGACGCCGAAACCGCCCGCATCAGCAAACTTGTCGCGGCAAAAGATAAGGTGTCTGACCTGATCGACGAGCGCCGCGTCGCCTTGACCAGTCAGCTATGCCTGAAAGGCTTGGACAGCAACACTCCGATGCGCAATAGCGGAATCGATCCTCTCGGATCAGTCCCAGCCCACTGGACAGTCACGCGCAATAAAAACATTCTGCGCGAGATCACCGACCTCTCAGTGGACGGGAGCGAGGAACTGCTCACCGTTTCACACCTGACCGGAGTCACTCCTCGTAGCGAAAAGACCGTCTACATGTTCGAAGCCGAATCCGTCGTCGGCTACAAGATCTGCCGTCCTGGCGATCTGGTCATCAACACTCTTTGGGCGTGGATGGGTGCTCTCGGCGCATCTAATTACGATGGCATCGTGAGCCCGGCCTATGGCGTCTACCGATTCACGTCGGACGACGGCGTACCGGAGTACTTCGATCTCCTGTACAGGACGCCTGAGTACGTTTGCGAAATGACTCGCTTCTCGAAGGGCGTCTGGTCCTCCAGACTTCGCCTGTACCCAGATGCGTTCCTGGCCCTCGGTGTTGCTGTCCCTCCACGAAACGAACAGCGTGCAATCGTCCAGGCCGTTGAACGCGAGGTCAGTCCGGGCTTGAAAATGCAGGAAATGATCCGGACCTCCAACGCCCTTCTCGCCGAGCGCCGTCAAGCCCTAATCACCGCCGCCGTAACCGGCCAGTTCGACGTCTCCACCGCCAGCGGCCGCAACGTAACGGACGGAGTCCACCCGTGAGCCCCATCCACAACGAGTCCGCCTTCGGGAACGCGATCGTCGCCGCGATGACCGAGCGCGGTTGGCGTGAGGCGCAGCCCGAGGACTACCAGGCCGACCTCGGGCTGGATACCAACGAGCTGTTCACCTTCCTCGGCGAGACGCAGATCAACGAGTGGAACGAACTGCTCGCTGTCTACGGCAACAATGTCAACGATGCCCAACACGGCTTCGCCCGGCGCCTCGACAAGGCGATCAGCGAGGAGGGGCTGCTTAACGTTCTCCGTAACGGCGTCAAGGACCAGGGCGTCCGCCTCCGCGTGGCCTACTTCAAGCCCAATCTGGTCGCCGACGACTCCGTTCTCGACGGCTACCGCGCCAACCGCCTCACCGTTGTACGCGAACTCTCCTACGCGACCAAGCAGGCCGACTGGAACAACCGGCTCGACCTGACCCTGTTCCTCAACGGCATCCCGGTCGCCACGGCCGAGTTGAAGAACCCGCTTACCCGGCAGGGCGTCGAAGACGCCAAGGAGCAGTACCGCACCGACCGCGACCCGACCGAGCTGATCTTCACCCGCCGCGTCGTCGCGAACTTCGCCGTGGACCCGGACCTCGTTTTCGTGGCGACGCAGCTCCGGGGAAAAAACACCCGCTTCCTCCCGTTCAACACCGGCTCCAACGGTGCCGGCCAGCCCGGTGGCGCCGGAAACCCCGCCCCGACCGCGTACGGCACGTACGCCACCTCCTACCTGTGGGAACAGGTCTGGGCACGGGACAACTGGCTCGACCTGCTCCAGCGCTACGTGCACCAGAAGAAGTCCAAGACGCCCGGCGGCGGCACCACCAAGTCGACGATCTTCCCTCGCTTCCACCAGTGGGACGTGGTCAAGAAGCTCACCGCCCACGCGGCAACCCACGGCGTGGGCCAGAACTACCTCGTCATGGCCTCGGCCGGCTCAGGCAAGTCCAACACCATCGGTTGGCTCGCCCACCGCCTCAGCGATCTGCACGCGGACACCGATCCGCGCGTGCTCGACCCGGAAGCCGTGGAGAAGGGGCGCCTCAAGCCGGGCGCGCCCGTCTTCGACAAGGTCATCGTCATCACCGACCGCCGCAACCTGGACGCCCAACTCCGCGAAACCGTCGGCAGCTTCTCGCAGACCGAGGGCTTGGTCGTGAAGATCGACGAGAGGAACGGGGCGAAGAGCGAGCAGCTGGCCAAGGCCCTGTCACGCGACGCCGGAAAGATCGTCACGGTCACCCTGCATTCGTTCCCGGCCCTCATCGACTACATCCAGCGCCATCCGACCGAGATCAAGGGCACCAACTTCGCAATCATCGTGGACGAGGCACACTCCTCGCAGTCAGGTGGTGCCGCCACGGACGTGCGGGCCGTGCTCCGTGACCTCGGCCTGGACTCCGACTCGGCGGATCAGGGCACAACCACCGTCACCGTCGACGAGAAGCTGAGGAAGAAAGCCACCGCGCGCTCCCGGGCCGCGAACCTCTCCTACTTCGCCTTCACCGCCACCCCGAAGGCCAAGACGCTCGAACTCTTCGGCACGGAACACACCGTGGATGGCAAGGCGGTCTACCGCCCCTTCCACACGTACTCCATGCGCCAGGCCATCGAGGAAGGCTTCATCCTCGATCCGCTGCGGAACTACGTCACGTACAACACGTACTGGAAGCTGGTGAACCAGAATCCGGACGAGCGCGAGGTGGACCCGTCCAAGGCCAACAGCCTGCTCGCCCGGTACGCGCTGACCCACGAGCACACCGTCTCGCAGCACGCCACGGTGATCGTCGAACACTTCCTCGCGCACTCCCGCGGTCGGCTCGGAGGCCGCGCCAAGTCCATGGTGGTGACGGCCTCACGGCAGTCCGCCGTACAGATGGCACGGGCGATCAAGAGCTACATCAAGGACCAGGAGTACGACACCAAGTACCCGGATCTGGGAGTTCTGGTCGCGTTCTCGGGCTCGCTCACGATCGACGACGAGGAGACGACCGAGCCGAAGGAGAACGGCGGAATCGCCGAGAGCGCGCTGCCGAAGGCGTTCGCGTACACCCGTGCCGACGACAAGGCCGTCGCGGCCGGTGGGCGCGGGCAGCAGGAGTACAAGATCCTGGTGGTCGCGGAGAAGTACCAGACCGGCTTCGATCAGCCGCTCCTGACGACCATGTACGTCAACAAGAAGCTGACCGGCATCTCCGCCGTGCAGACGCTCTCCCGTCTCAACCGCACCGCCGACCGCAAGTCCCAGGCCGATCTTGCCGTCCTGGACTTCACCAACGACGCCCAGGACATACAGGACGCCTTCCGCCCGTACTTCGAGGAGGCGACGACGCTCCCCTCCGACCCGAACCTGCTCTACACCGCGCAGAGCCGCGTCATGTCGGCGCCGATCATCTCCGAGCAGGAGATGGACGAGTTCGCAGCCGCGTACTTCGCGGCGAAGGAGAAGGCGGCCGGTTCACAGGCCAAGTGGGAGAAGCTGCACGCCGAGTTGTACCGGCTGCTGTCCCCCGCCATCGCCCGGTTCACGCCACTCCTTGAGAGCGAGGAGGATGACGACGTGGAGACCGCCGAGGACTTCCGCGCCGATCTGAACGACTACGTGCGCAAGTACGGGTTCCTCGCCCAGATCGTGCCCTACCGCGACGCGGAGCTGGAGCGGCTGCACCTCTACGGCCGTTACCTCCTCAACCGGCTTCCGCGCCGCGCCGACGGTGGCGTCGACATAGGCGAGATCGACCTCAGCCATCTTCGGGTGGAAAAGACCGGCGAGCACGACAAGTCGCTCACTCCCGAAGGCCCAGCAGAACTCAAGGGGTTCGGGGAGGGCGCGGGCGGCGCCGCGGAGGCCGAGAAGTCGCTGCTGTCGGAGCTGATCGAGAAGTTCAACGCCAAGTTCGGCACGGACTTCACCGAGCAGGACGTCATCCAGCCCTTCAACGAGGCCAAGGCCGACAAGAAGGTCCGGTTGGCAGCCGTCGCCAACGACGAGGACAACTTCGGCAAGGTCTTCGACAAGGTCTTCGCCGACAAGATGGCCGACCACATCGACACGATCGCTGGCATGGGACGGCAGTACTTCGGACCCGACAAGGGATTCAAGTCCAGCCTGGACCGCAGCGCACGCCGCGCGGCCTGGCGGATGATCCGCCGCGAAGAGGGCGTGGACGAGTAGCCCCGCCACACACGGGAGGGTCCCGCCGTTACGCCTGAGCGGCGCGGCGGGACCCTCCTGGCGTTGTGTGCCTCAGCCTGCGACGAGGCCGATGAATCCGGCCCACGCGCCCGGACCGACGGTCAGCATGGGGCCGTTGACCTGCTTCGAGTCGCGGATGTGCACGTGCGTGGCCGCAGCAGCGAACTCCACGCAGTCGCCACCCTCCGCCCCGCTGTAGCTGCTCTTGAACCAAGTCAGCTCCCGCATAGCAGGAGCGTCGGTGGTGTTCATAGTTCTCCCAGCAACTTCTCGATGAATCCCAGAGTCTCTCGCGGAGTGAGAGCCTGACTCCGGATGATCCCATAGCGCGCTGCGGACAGCCGTGTCTCGTCCCAATCAGTAAGCAGGCTGCTGCGCCCCTGGACCTCCATGTACACGAACTGTTCCCCGCCTTTGCAAGTGATCACGGTGTACGGGCCATCCACGCCCGCGTTGTCCTCTCGGCCGAGCGGCATCACTTGGATCTCTACGTTGCGGTTCCGGCCCAGCAAAAGGAGTTGTTCGAGCTGCCCTCGCAGAACGTCCTTGCCTCCGAGTGGCCTTCGCAGAACTGACTCCTCCATCACGAAGCTCAGGAGAGGAGCAGGCCAGCGGCTGAAGATCTCTTGCCTCGCCAGGCGTGCAGCCACTCGTAGTTCGATGGTTTCCTCGTCCAGCAGCGGGCGACGCATGGCGAGTACCGCACGCATGTACTCCTCCGTCTGCAACAGCCCCTTGACCATGTGTGTGTCATACGCGCACAGCTCCACGGCCTTCTTCTCCAGCTGTGCCGCGTCCCGGAAGAACGGCGGATACTGCGCCCGCTCAACCTCCTTCTTCAACGCAATCAACAAGCCCCCAGCGTCCAGCACCGCGTCCGCCTTGTCGATGAACTCGGGCTGCGGAATTCGTCGCCCCTGCTCGAACGACGCAACGGACTGTGCCGCGTACCCCACTCGGTTACCGAACTCCGTCCGGTCCAGCCCCGCCCGCAGACGTAACAGCTTCAACTGCCGCCCGAACGCGATCATCACCCCGGCCCCCGGCTCGTCCTCCGGCCGCTTCCCAGACTCCGCACCCGAGCCCGGCCCCGAGCGTGCCCCCATGTCCACCATCGCCACCGCCTGTCCCACGCACGTACACGCCGAACGCCCCCGCGTACAAGCAGACCGCGACGGCGCGTCACCTCTGGTCACGCTACGCCGTCGAACGGCACCGTGGAGCCATGACCAGCAATTCACCACTCCCCGTGCGCCCCCTTCGCACCAACCAACCCCGGTTTCCCTGGCACCACTTCTCGATGCGCTTCAGCTCCACGCCGCGTGGCGCCCGTCTCGCCCGGCGCCTGGCCGGTGAGCGACTCGACACGTGGGGCATTCCGTACGCCAGCGACACGCACGACGCACTGACGCTGATCGTCGCCGAGCTGAGCGCCAACGCCGTACGTCACGGCCTCGTGCCCGGCCGCGACTTCCGGTTGCGGCTGTCCGCCGAAGGCGCCACCATCCGCGTCGAAGTCACCGACACCCGCGGCGAGAGGGTCCCTGCCCTCGCCGACCCGTCGGACTCCTCCGACGGGGGCCGCGGCCTGCTCCTGGTGGCCGCGCTGGCGGACCGCTGGGGCTGGTATCCGTGCGCAGACGGACCGGGCAAGACGGTGTGGGCTGTGCTGGCCGTGGGACTGCCGTAGGCGCTCATCCACTCACGTAGCCGCCCCGCCCTGTCGGCTCGGACCCGTCCCCAGCCCAGCCTGGGGCTGACCGCCGTCAACCGGAATGTGGGCGCCGTTCACAGCTCCGGAGGCCGGTGAGAGGAGGAAGGCGATAACTCGGGCGACCTCCTCGGCGTTCAGCAGGCGCCCGCTGGGATTGCGTTCCGCGTACGCCCCATATGCCTCGGGGTCGCGCCGGCGCAGGCGGTCCCAACTCTTGCCCGGCAGAAGAATCGAACCAGGGCTGACGGTGTTGACCCGGACCCCGTACGGGGCGAGTTCCTGGCACAGGGCACCGGCCAGGTAGATTTCGGACGCCTTGGCCGCGCCGTACTGGGCGGGAAAGCGCGGCTTCCAGCCGGAGATGGAGGCGACGATCACCACCGAGCTCCCGGGACGCAGGCTGCCCAGCGCCGATCGGACGGTACGCACTGCGTGACCGCCGTTCAGCTCCCAGGTCGCCTGCCAGTCCTCGCGGGTCGAGTCGAGGAGACCGCCGCCACGCTTGCCGCCTATGTTGGCAACCAGGCCGTCGAGACCGCCCAGTTCGCGTCCGGCCTGCCGCGTGAAGTCCTCCAGTTCGTCCGCGGCCAGGATGTCCACAGCTCCCGTGAGGACTTGGGCGTCGAAGTCCCTCCGCAGTTCGCGCGAGGCCCGTGCAAGGGTGTCGGCATCCCGGCCGCAGATCGCGATGGATGCCCCCTCTGCTGCGAGGCAACGAGCGACCGCGTACCCCAGTCCCCTGCTGCCGCCAGTCACCAGGAACGACTTGCCTCGCAGCCCATACGTGACCGCCGGTGCCGTCGGCACCCGCTCTTCGGGCTCTTCACGCTCTTCCATGGGTGCCACTGTGTCAGCCTGTTGCCAGGAGACGCTCAGCGCACCAACTTGCGGATGACGATGCCCACGATGAGTGTGGTGAACAGCATTCCCGCGGCCGTGAACGAAACCGCCAATGCGGACCATTCGGCTGTCTTGAGCTCCGATGGCACGCCGGTACCGACATTCATCCACAGCGCGAGGGCCAGGACGAATGCCTTCCCCGCAACGGTCACTTGCAACAGCCCGCGGCCCGGTTCGCGCACCGCGCCTGCCAGATGGAGCACGACGCCCGTCAGGAATACCCCCACCGCCAACACACGCGCCGGGTTCCGCGCACGCACTCCCCAGCCGAGGACGCCGCCGAGGATGCCCCGCCCGATGGCACGCCGTAGAGGCGGCAGAGCGGCCGCCTCGCGCTGCCGCGCCAGGTAGTAGAGCTCGTCGACCTCCCTGTTCCGGTTTCTTCTGACCAGGGCGGACCGAACGGACTCCAGCGCCACGCTGGTCACTTCGGTGAAGGAGCGCTCCAAGAACGAAATGATCTGGCGGCCGTTGCGGAAGACCTGGCCGGCGAGCTCCATGTCACCGACGCTGGAGGATTCGTCGAGGCTGTACCGGGAGCCGCCGGACGGGAGACCGAGCGTTCCCGTCACCGAGGAGCCGTGCAGGCTGATCACCGAGGCATCCTGAGACTCCGAACTCAGGGACACCACATTCGTGTTGTGAAAGGTCAGGTGGGCCGTCGGGTTGCTCTGCCCGCTGCGCGCGCTCTCGCACAGACCGAGGTTGCGTACCTCCACGGCGCCTCGGACTGTGCTGTTGCTGATCGTGCTGTCCCCGGCGGGAATCACCAGGCCGTTCACTCGCACCGTCTCGCTGCAACGCAGCCCGTTCGCTCGTAACGGCTCGTCCAGTCGCACGCGTTGCAGGGTGAGCTCGGGTGTCTCGACCTCGTCGAGATCGAGTGCGGACAGCCAGAGGTCGTCGAACGCGATGTCCTCACGGGCGCGCAGCCCCCGGACCACCAAGCGCGGCCGTCCCAGGCGGCCGCCCGTGGCCTGGCTGCGGACGACAAGCGAGGACGCGCGCGTGTTGCTGATCTGCACCGGCCCGCGCAGGGCATTGATCTGCACGATCTCCTCCACCCGGAGGCGCTCCAGCCGGGTGGCCGCGCACGAGTGCAGGGCGAGGAAGTCCAGCGAGGTGTCGATGACCGTGACCTCACAGCCCATCGATGCGTTGCGGATCGTCAGGCGACCGATCCGGGAATTGACCACCAGGAGCGCGTCCGCTTCCACGTGGTCGACGACCAATTCGTCGATGTGGCAGGACCGCACGGTCAGCGCACCGTCGATGCTGACGCGATCGAGCGAGACGCGGTCGGCCGAGACGGTGTCCAGCAGTAGATCGGTGGTGACCTCGTCCTGGCGCAAATACACACTGCGGTCGCTGACCGTGCGCTGGCGACCGATTCGCGCCAGGTCTTCGAGCGTCCGGACAACTCCCACCGGCATCCCCCTGCTGCTTATGGCCATTGACGTCGTTGTACGTGTGCGGCGGCGAACTCAATCCCGGCGCGTGGTCGCGCTCCGGTGGGCCCCGTCTCCGCCCGGACCGAGTCCAAGAGCCGCGAGAAGTTCTTCCGTACTGCAGACATCCGGTGAATCGACGAGCGCGGAAGCGATCTGCTTGGCCGCCATGGCCGGATCCGTACGGTCTGTGCGTACCACCAGATCGAACAGGTCGCGCAGATCGGATCCGAGAACGTCCTGAGCCGTCTCGTCCCAGGCGGCGAGGCGCTTCGGTGTGTCGGTGTCTCCCCGCTCGCCGGACCGTTCCTGGCACACGTTCCTGGGCACCCAGAGGAGGACGCGCAGCCATGAGGCTTCCGGAGTCCGGTCCAGTAGCGTGCGCATGTCGGTGACGTTGCCGATGTGCGTGACCGGGACCAGGCCCTGCTCTTGCGGCTGCGTGAGGGAGAGGCGGTCGACGGCGTAGACGTTGCCGTAGCGACGGGTCGCCACGGCGATTCTGCCCCGGCGCCGCAGGTCGTCGAGTTCCTCGGCGGTGACGAACCGGTATCCGGCCGACCGGCCCGTGCCGTGCTTGAGCTTGGTGACCGGCTGGAACCGTGAGTCGGCGGAGCAGAGGGCTGCCGTCACCGTGTCCTTGCCGGCGGTGGGCGGCCCGTACAGGACGACCGCGCTCAAGAGTCCCCCAGAAGCCGTTGCGCGATGGACTCGACCTGCTCTGCGAGAGGACGTGAGGCGCCGATGCGGTTGTCGATCACGTGGTGAGATGTCACCGGCCTCAGGCCGACATCGATGCCGCTCGTGTACGCCGGCCAGTGCGTCAGTTTCCACGTGTCGCGTGAGGCATTCCGCGAGATCAGCCGGTCACGCATCGATTCCAGGTCGCTGTCCACCCACAGCGTCTCGAAGCGTGCCCCCGTCCTGCCGCAACGGCGTGCCACCCGGGACGTCCACTGTGCGTCGGCGGCCTCGGCCAGGAAGGGTGCCACGGCGACCACCGAGGTTCCACACTCGAGGTTTTCCCAGACGGCCTTCATGAGGCACTCGTACTCCAGCGGCCGGGCGTGCTCCAGGTAGGCGGGGCTGTGGCGGTCGTCCGGGTCACCACCCAGCGCCTGCAGCAGCCGCTCGGTCATCGGTCGGCTGATGGTGTCCTTGTCGAGCATGGCCCACCCCGTCGCCGCCGCCAGCAGCTTGCCGGCCTCGGACTTTCCCGAACCGGCATACCCGGCGACTAGAGCGAGGGTGATGGTGCTCGTGCCTGACGCAGTGATCACTCTGTCCGCCCCCGAGACGACTTTGAACAACTGAGCTCAGCTTAGAGGCGGATGGAGGGTTGTGGTGCTCGAACTTTCCGCACCGACGTGACCGGAAAGAGACGCCCCGGGCGCCTCCGCGCCGCCAAAGGTGGACTGAAGATCGCCCTACCAGGGACACTTACCCTCCAACATGTCGGAAACCGGTGCGGCAGCGCACACCGGCCAGCGCACGCACACACGGGGGCAACGTGCCGCAACAGCAGCCGATCGCGGGCCGGTACGAGCTTCTGGAGCCGCTCGACAACGGCGGCATGGGGGATGTGTGGCGCGGCTATGACGCCGTGCTCGACCGGCCCGTCGCCGTGAAGCTGATCCGGCAGCAGGCCGTCGGCGGCTCACCGCAGTTGGCGGAGGAGTTCGCCAAGCGCTTCCGCCGAGAGGCCCGCATCACCGCGCGGATCCAGCACCCCGGTGTGCCCCAGGTGTACGACGCGGTGCTCGACGACACGTACGAGCGGCTGTTCCTGGTCATGGAGCTGGTGGACGGGGTGTCGCTGTCCGCATACATCCACCCGGATCGGCTGCTTCCGGTCAGTTGGGCGGTGGCGGTGGCGGCGCAGGTCGCCACCGTACTGTCGTACGCGCACGAGGTACCGGTCATCCACCGCGACCTCAAACCCAGCAACATCCTGGTCGCCCGCGACGGGACGGTGAAGGTCCTCGACTTCGGGATCGCGGCGATCCTGCGCACCGACGTCACCAAGCTGACCGCGACCGGCACCCCCATCGGCACCTACCAGTACATGGCGCCCGAGCAGGTGCGCGGCGGGCGGACCACTCCGCAGACCGATCTGTACGCGCTCGGCTGCGTGCTGCACGAACTGCTCGGCGGACGCCTGCTGTTCACCGCGGACAGCGAGTACATGGTGATGTACCAGCACGTCAACGCCGCTCCCACCCCGCTGCGGGTGCTGCGTCCCGAGGTGCCGCAGGAGTTGGAGGACCTCGTCCTGCATCTGCTGCTCAAGGCGCCCGAGGCCCGGCCCGCCGATGTGCAGGAGGTGTACGAGCGGCTGCGGCCGTTCCTGCCGCCGCCCGGCCGGACGACCAAGCCCGGCGAGGCCGGACCGGCGGGGGTGCCCGACCCGACCGGGCTCTTCCGCAACCCGTACGCGCCCCGCGCCCGCGCGGGTGCGGGCCGGTCCGCGCCGGTGGCCGCCGACCCGGCTGCCGGACAAGCCGCGCCCGTACCCGTACCCGCGCAGTTGCGCGCGGAGATCGACGAGGCGTGCGCACACTCCGACGCACTCCTGGACGAGGAGCGGTTCGCGCAGGCCGCCGAGGTGCTGGGAGAGATCATCGAGCCGGCCGCACGCGCGCTCGGTTCGGAGAGCCGGAAGGTCCTGGAGCTGCGGACCCGCCGGGCCGCGATCCAGCTGCTCGGCGGGGACTACCGGGCGGCTCTGCCCGAGTTCGACGCTCTGGCGGACGCCTACGCACGCACCGACGGCCCCACCGGCGAGCCCGCTCGCGCCTGCCGCGCCCAGGCCGCGCGATGCCGGGCCGAACTCGGCCAGGTCACCGACGCACTCGCCGCGCTGCGTGGCCTCCTCGACGTCGTACGAACGGTCGACGGCGATCTCAGCGAGGAAGCCGTCGAGCTGCGCCGCGACATCGGGATGCTGCTGCTCGCCCAGGGGCAGGCGGTCGAGGCCCATCGGATTCTTCGGCCGTTGCATGACGACCTGTGTCTGGTCTTCGGGCCCGGCGACGAGATGACCGAAGAGGTCGGCGAGGCGCTGGCTCTGATAGGCCTCGATCTCGACGGTCCGGCCACCTGACCCCCGTCTCCCCTGTCCCGTCCGCTTCCCGGAGAGTCAGTGCCATGCCCCACCTCGCGTTCGACATCGGTTTCTGCGCCCAGCTCGGCAAGCTCCAGGGCAGCGTCAAGCAGGGGGTGTTCGACGCGTGGGAGAAGTTCGAACGCCTCACTCTGGACCAGTTGTTCAAGGATCCCGGGCTCAAATTGGAGAGCCTGAAGCGGGCCCGTGATCCTCATATCCGGACCATCCGGATCGACCAGGGGACGCGGGGTGTCGTCCTCGCACCCGACAGCGGCGACACCTATGTGCTGCTGCGCGTGATGCCGCACGACAAGGCGATCGACTGGGCCGTCAAGCAGAAAGCCAGCATCAACACGGTCACCCGAGCCGTCGAGGTCCGCGACATCGCGATGCTCGACGAGCTCACCCCTGTGTACGAGAGCATCGCGCCGGCTCCCGACCGACGGCTGTTCGCGAAGGTGTCCGACGGGGACCTGGCAGCGCTCGGCATCGACGAAACCACCCTGCGCCAGGCCCGCGCCCTCACCGACCCCGAACAGCTGGAGGTCTTCGCACCGTACTTCCCGCAGGACCAGCGTGAAGTCCTCGAATATCTCGCGGCGGGCTTCACCGTGGAGGAGGTGTGGCGGGACGTGGTGTCCGTCAGTCTCTCCGCCACATCCACCGACACCACCCCCGTGGACACCGGCGACTTCGCGACCGCCATCCACCGCACCAGGACCCGGATCGCACTCGTCACCGCGTCCGAGGAACTGCGCGACATCCTCGACAAGCCTTTCGCGGCCTGGCGGGTCTTTCTGCACCCCTCCCAGCACAAGGTCGCCTATCGGGCGTCGTACTCCGGGCCGGCGCAGGTCACCGGCGGCCCCGGAACCGGTAAGACCGTCGTCGCGCTGCACCGGGTGCGCCATCTGTTGGGGTACCTGCGCGACGGCGACCGCATTCTGTTGACCACGTACACCAACGCTCTGGTGGGTGCGCTGCGGACCGGGCTTGCCGCGTTGGTAGAGGACGAAGCGCTGCGGGACCGAGTGGACATCATGACCGTCGACGCGTTCGCCGGCCGCGTCGTGTCCACCTCGCGGCGGCCGCTCCGGGGCGGCGAGGAGGAAACGCGGTGGGCGCAGGCCGCGAAGGCCACCGGGTTCACTGGCACTGCTCAGTTCCTCGGGCAGGAGTACAAGCACGTCATCCTCGCGCAGAATCTGCGGACCCTCAAGGAGTACGAGGGCTGTGAGCGGCGCGGACGCGGCAGCGGGCTGCCCACGTCGGCCCGCGCGCTGGTGTGGCGCACGATCGAGGAGTTCAGTGACCGGCTCAGCGCCGACGGGCTCCGCACCTACCTGGGCACGTGCGCAGAGGCAGCGGATCTACTGGAGGCCGGTGGGGCGCGTTACCGGCACGTGGTTGTCGACGAGGCGCAGGACCTGCACCCCGCGCAGTGGCGGCTGTTGCGTGCGGCGGCTCCGGCCCGTCCCGACGATCTCTTCATTGCGGGCGATCCCCATCAGCGTATCTACGACTCGAAGGTGTCGCTGAAGGCCGTCGGGATCAAGGTGGCCGGCCGTTCGGCGAAGATGCGCAAGAACTACCGCTCCACGCACGAAATCCTCTCCTGGTCCACCGCCCTGCTCGTCGGCCGGCCCTTCGAGCAACTGGCGGACGACTCCGCGAACGAGACCCTGCTGGGCTATCGCTCCGCCCTGCACGGCAAGGGACCCGAGGCGTACGGGGCGGAGTCGGAAGAAGCCGAACTGGACGCACTCGTCGCACGCGTCCGTAGCTGGCTCGACAGCGGGCTCTCCCCGGGCGAGATCGGGGTGAGCGCCCGCTTCAACAGGAACTGCGACAAGGCGGTGCAGCGGCTCAAGGCCGCGGGCATCCCTGCCGCACGCCTGCGGGGCGATGCGCCCTCCGACGCGGACGCCGTACAGGTCGGCACGATGCACTCCTTCAAAGGCCTGGAGTTCCGGTGCGTCGCTGTCATCGGCGTGAGTGAGGGTGCGCTGCCGTACCCGCGTGCGGTGACCCCGGCTGACATCGACCGGCTCCAGCACGAATCGGACCTGCTGGCGGAACGCTGCCTGCTGTTCGTCGCATGCACGCGGGCCCGAGACGGGCTGCATGTGTCGTGGTCGGGTACCCCGAGCGAGTTCCTGGTGGAGGCCGGGGTGTCTCAGGCCTCGTAGGCGCGTGGGCCGGAGTGCCGCAGCGCCAGCGCCGCCAACGCCTCCGGGGCGCCCTCCGGGCCGCGGATGCCCGGGAAGGCGTTGATGTCGACGACCACGGGCGCCCCCTCCCGGTCCAGCAGGTCGACACCGTAGACGTCCAGGCCGAAGACGTCTCCCGTGCGCAGGGCGAGCCGGGTCCAGGTCCGCGGCAGGTCGCGTATCAGCGGGGCGGACCGCGCGCCGTCCGGCGCTGCGCCCACCGCCGCGGGGCGCACCCCGGCGAACACCTCTCCCGCGATCACCCACAGCTTGTGGTCCCAGCCGCTGTTCGCGATGAACTCCTGCAGCACGACGGGCTCGTCGGACCACTCCGCCGCAAGGGCCCGGAGTCCGGCCGGGCCGTCCACGCGGGCTACCAGGTCCGCGCGGCGGCTGTGGCGGCTCTTGACCATGAGCGGATAGCCGCTCTCCGCCGGCTCCCGTCCGCGGAGGGCTTCGGACAGCGCGTTCAGTGTCCATGTGCGGGGCATCGGCAGGCCTGCGTCTTCCGCGAGGGCCGCGATCCGGCTCCTGTCCTGGCACAGCTCCGTCGCGGCAGCGGAGTTCACCACCCGGGCGCCGAGCTCTTCGAGGAGACGGGCCAGCGCGAGTGCCCGGCGGGTACGGGCCTTGAGGAGGTAGACGTCGGCGAGATCGTCCGGGGCCACCGGTGGCGACGGCGATCCCGTTCCGGCGTCCGGGTTCAGGAACGTCACCCGGTGCTTCGCCCCGGTCAGCACGGCGTCGGCCGCGACGAGCAGCGGATGACCCGGCTTGTCGGTCAGCACACAGACCTTCATATCCGCGCGCCTTCCGGTACGGCGGCCACCATGCCCGCTTCCGGGCCGGCGGTGGGGTGCGGACGGTGCCGTCCGTAGGGGATCTCCGGCTGCACGGGAACGCGCGGGGCGGGGGCGATCGCGCCCCTCCGGTCCTTGCCGCCGGTCCTGGCCAGCTCCAGAACGGCACCGGCCAGACGGGATGCGGCGTCCGGGACCTGGCGGAAGCTCGGGAAGTCGTTGATGTCGACGATCACGGGGCCGTCCGGGCCGAGCACCACGTCGATGCCGTAGAGATCGAGGCCGAAGACCGCTCCCACCTTCGCCGCCGCCTCGGCCACTTCGGCGGGCAGCGGGACGGCTCTCTCGTCTACCGGCGCGTCCGGGTGGAGCGGGGAGCGGCGCACGGTCGCGTGGAACTCGCCCGCGAGACAGTAGACCTTGAGGTCGGAGCCCGCATTGGACACGTAGGGCTGCGCGATGAGGTGCCCCTCGTCCGCCTGCTCCGTGTCCGCCAGCCGCCCCGGCTCCGACACGAGCCGTACCCCGCGCCCCGAGCTGCCGTCCGCGGGCTTGACCACCAGGGGGAAGAGTTCCTCGGGCACGTCCGCGAAGAGCGTGGCCCGCGGTGCCGAATAGGTCACCGGGACCGGCAGCCCGTGCTGCCGGGCGATGACCGAGGCGAGGGCCTTGTCACGTACCGCGCGGATCGACCGCGCATCGTTCACCGTGGTCAGTCCCACCGCCGCCGCGGCCTCCAGCACGGTGAGCCCGGGGCCGCCGGACACGGTCTTGAGTACCCAGGCGTCGTGGGTCCCCGCCCGCACCTCCTCCGATATCCGCAGGAGTGAGCCGCCGGGGCGCACCACGTCCACCTCGTGTCCCCACGACGTCAGTTGCCGGACGACGTCGAGCGGCATGCCGTCATGCCGGTACAGCTCTTCGACGAGGAAGCAGAGCTTCATCCCAAAACCCCTCGGTGCCCCATGGCTGACGGGGGCGCAACGGTGCCTCGCGGTGCTCCTTCGAACACCACCAAAAGGGCAACGCTACGTCACGTCCGCCCCAAGGCAACCTCGGCCGTGGGTTACTGATGGTGCGTTCCTTCGCGGTGTGTCCCTGTCATTCGCCGTGCGTCCCGGTCAGAAGAAGACCCCGCACCGAAGGAGCACATTCGCGTAAGGCCGCGCCTCCCCCGTCCGTACCACCAGCCGGGCTCCAGCCGAAAGTGCCTTGAGCTCGTCGTGGGGTACGTGGACGAGTCCCGGTAGGCGATCGCCCAGGAGACGCGCGGCCTCCGGGTTGGCCTCCGTGACCTCGTGGGCTGCCGTCGCCCCCTCCACCACGAGCTCGTCCAGCAGGCCGTCGAGCACCTGGGCGAACGACGGGACGCCGGCCCGGAAAGCCAGGTCGACAACGCGGGGGCCGACCGGGATGGGCATGCCCACGTCGCAGATCAGAACTCCGTCACCATGCCCCAGTTCGGCCAGGGCCCCCGCGAGGTGCCGGTTGAGAATTCCTGCCTTCTTCACGGGGCCGGGACCTCCCGCGCGGTCGGGAAGGACGCCTGCGCGCCCTGCCTGGTGACGGCCGCCGCTCCCACCCGCACGGCGAACGCGGCGGCCTGAGCAAGTTCCTCGCCGAGGCCGAGCCGCCAGGCCAGGGCGGCCGTGAAGGCGTCGCCCGCCCCGGTCGTGTCCACGGCTTCGACCCTGGGGCTCGGTACGGTGACGACATCACCGGTTCGGCCGTCCGCGACGAGCGCCCCCGCCGCCCCCAGCGTGACCACGACCGACTGCGGGCCGAGACCCAGCAGTGCGCGCGCCCACTCCTCGGGCGTGCCGCCGGCGTCGTCGCCCAGCATGTAGCGCGCCTCGTGCTCGTTGACCACCAGGGGGTCGCAGGCGGCCAGTACCTGATCGGGCAGCGGCGCGGGCGGGGACGGGTTCAGCACCAGCCGGGCATCGGCCGACATCGCGGCGGCCACCTCGGCGACCGTCTCCAGCGGGATCTCCAGCTGTACGGAGACGACCCGGGCGGCGGCGAACAGCGGGCTTGCCGCCCGGATGTCCTGCGGGGTGAGGCGGGCGTTGGCCCCCGGCGACACCACGATGCTGTTGTCGCCCGAGGGGTCCACGGTGATCAGCGCGACCCCGGTGGGGGCCCCGCCCACGAGGACGCCGGCGGTCTCGACGCCCGCCGCCTTCTGCGACTCAAGCAGCAGTCGGCCGTGCGCGTCGTCCCCCACCCGGGCCAGCAGTGCCGTGCGGGCTCCGAGGCGGGCGGCGGCCACCGCCTGGTTCCCGCCCTTGCCGCCCGGGTGGACGGCCAGATCGGAGCCGAGCACGGTCTCACCGGCGGCGGGGCGTCGTTCGACGCCGACGACCAGGTCGGCGTTGGCGGAGCCCACGACCAGCAGGTCGTACCGGTCCTGATCGTTGACGTGCATTGTTCCTGCTTTCCGAGGTCGGGCGCTGCGCGAGGGGACGCTGTTCAGGAGAAATCGGCGACGTTGTTCTTGGTGACGACCTTGACCGGCACCTTCACCATGCTGTCGACCTTCTTGCCCTCAGCGGCCTTCACCGCGTTCTGCACGGCGATCCTGCCCAGTTCCTTCGGCTGCTGGGCCACGGACGCGTACAGCGTGCCCGCGCCGACCGCCTTCAGACCGTCGGGAGTTCCGTCGAATCCGACGACGGAGACCGATTTGCCCGCCTTGCTGCCGAGCGCCCTGACCGCGCCGAGCGCCATCTCGTCGTTCTCGGCGAAGACACCGGTGATCCTCGGGTGGGACTGGAGCAGGTTGGTCATGACGTCCAGCCCCTTCGTCCGGTCGAAGTCCGCCGGCTGCCTGGCCACGACCTTGATGCCCGGATACGACTTGAGACCCTCTGCGAAGCCCGCGCCACGCTCACGGCTGGCCGAGGTGCCGGCCGTCCCCTGCAGCACGACGATGCTGCCCTTGCCGCCGAGCCGCTCGGCCAGTGCCTTGGCGGCGAGCCTGCCACCGGCGACGTTGTCGGATGCCACGAGCGTCGCGGTCCGCGCCTTGTTGACCCCTCGGTCGGCGGCGACCACCGGGATGTCCGCCTTGTTGGCGCCCCGGACGGCGGGGCCCGCCGCATCCGAGTCCACCGGATTGACGATGATCGACTTCACGCCCGAACTCGTGAAGTTCTGGAGCTGGTTGGCCTGCTGCGAGGCGTCGTTCTGCGCATCGGTGACGGTGAGGTCGACCCCGGCCGTCTTCGCCTCCGCCTGCGCGCCCGCCTTCATCTGCACGAAGAAGGGGTTGTTGAGCGTGGAGAGCGACATGCCCACCTTGGTGTTGCCGCCGGAGGAACCGGGGTTGAAGTAGGACACCGCGCCCACGACGACGGCCACGCACAGTGCGGCTATGCCGAACTTGACCGCACCCGCCCCCTTGCGGCCCGATCCCGGAGAGCCCGGCGCGGCGGCCGAACCGCCCGGTGCGACGGCTCCGGATCCGGCCTTGCGGCGGACGGTGTCCAGCAGCACCGCGAGGGCGATGACGACACCGATGACGACCTGCTGCCAGAACGCGGACACGGAGAGAAGGTTCAGCCCGTTGCGCAGCACGGCGAGGATGAGCGCGCCGATCAGCGTCCCGGACGCCTTCCCCACACCGCCGGCGAGGCTGGCGCCGCCGATGACGACCGCGGCGATCGCGTCGAGCTCGTAGCCCTGCGCGGCCTGCGGCTGCGCGGAGGTCAGCCGGGACGCGAGGACGATGCCCGCGACGGCGGCGAAGAGCCCGGAGAGGGCGTAGATGGCCAGCTTCTGCCGCTTGACGCGCAGTCCGGAGAGGCGGGCCGCCTCCTCGTTGCCGCCGATGGCGTACATCGAACGGCCGATGTAGGTGCGGGCCAGGATCAGCGCCGCGATCAGTCCCATCACGACCATCACGAGGACGGGGACGGGCAGCCAGCCACCGAGCGTGTCGCCGAGCACGGAGACCGAGCCGGGGAAGTCGATCGGCTTCCCCTGGGAGATGACCAGCGACAGACCTCGCGCGATCGACAGCATCGCCAGGGTCGCGATGAACGGCGGCAGCTTGCCGTACGAGACGAGGGCCCCGTTGACGAAGCCGCAGGCGATGCCGGTGACGACGGCGAGGACGAGCGCCAGCCAGACCGGCAGCCCCTGCGAGGTGGCCGACCAGGCGAGGACCGTCGCGGAGAGCGCGGCCACCGAGCCGACGGACAGATCGATGCCCGCCGAGACGATGACGAAGGTGACGCCGAAAGCGAGGATCGCGGTGACGGCGGCCTGTACACCGACGTTCAGCAGGTTCTGCGTGGTCAGGAAGTCGCCGGAGAGAAGCGACATCGCCACCAGGAGTACGACCAGGGCGCTCAGGGCGCCGTTGTCGAGCAGGAGCCGGCGGACCGTGCGCCCTGCGGCGCCACTGGCGCCCGTATCGCTCTTGAGCGTGTCAGTGGCCACGGGGGCTCTCCTCTTCGTTCGCTGCCGGACCGGTCGGGTCGGCCGGCAGGTGTGTCATGGGGGCCGCGCTGACGGCGAGGGCCATCACGGCGTCCTGGGTGGCTTCGTGTGCGGGGAGCTCTCCGGCGATCCGGCCCTGGGACATGACCAGCACTCGGTCGCTCATGCCGAGGACTTCGGGCAGATCGCTGGAGATCATCAGAACCGCATGGCCCGATGCGGTCAGTTCGTTGATGAGCTGGTAGATCTCGACCTTGGCGCCGACGTCGATACCGCGCGTCGGTTCGTCGAGGATCAGCACCCTGGTGTCGGCAAGCAGCCACTTGCCGATGACGACCTTCTGCTGGTTGCCGCCGGAGAGCGTACGGACGTGCTGGCCGAGACCCGCCATCCGTACGCCGAGCTGTTCGGCGATCCGGGCGGCGGCCAGGCGCTGCCCCTTCAGGTCGACGAGTCCGGAGCGGCTCGCCGAACGCAGGGTGACCAGGCCGAGGTTCTCCTGCACCGAGGCGTCGAGTACCAGGCCCTGCCCCTTGCGGTCCTCGGGCACGAGGCCGATCCCGGCGCCCATCGCGGCGGTGACGTCGTGCTTGGCCAGCCGCTCGCCGAGCACGTCGACGGTGCCGCCGTCGTAGGGGTCGGCGCCGAAGACGGCGCGGGCGACCTCGGTACGGCCCGCGCCGACGAGACCGGCGAGACCGACCACCTCGCCGGCCCGCACCTCGAAGCTGATGTCGTGGAAGACGCCGTTGCGGGTCAGACCGCGCACCGCGAGCAACGGCTCGCCGGTCTCCGGGCGTTCACGGGGGTACTGCTGGTCGATGCTGCGTCCCACCATCAGCTGTACGAGCTCCGCCTCGGGCGTCGAGGCCGGGACCTGGTCGATGCTCCGGCCGTCGCGCAGCACCGTGACCCGGTCGCCGAGCGCCGCGATCTCTTCGAGGTGGTGGGTGATGAAGACGACCCCGACCCCGTCCTCGCGCAGCTGCCGCACGATCCGGAAGAGCTTGTCGACCTCTTCCGAGGTGAGGACAGCGGTCGGCTCGTCCATGATCAGGACACGCGCGTCCAGGCTGAGCGCCTTGGCGATCTCCACCATCTGGAGCCGGGCGATGCCCAGTTCACGGACCTTGGCCTTCGGCGAGACGTGCAGGCCGACCCGGCGCAGCAGCACCTCGGCGTCCGCCTCCATGCGGCGGCGGTCGATCATCCCGAAACGGCGCGGCTGCCGGCCGAGGAAGATGTTCTCGGCGACCGTCAGATCGGGCACCAGGTTGAACTCCTGGTAGATCGTCGCGATGCCGAGCCGTTCGGCGTCCTGCGCGCCGTGGATGCGGACCTCGCGCCCCTGGGCGAAGATCCGCCCGCTGTCCGGGCGGTAGGCACCGGAGAGCATCTTGATGAGGGTGCTCTTGCCCGCTCCGTTCTCGCCGAGCAGGACATGCACCTCGCCGCTGCGCAGGTCGAAGTCGACGCTGTCCAGCGCGACCACACCTGGGAAGGTCTTGCGTACGCCTTCGATGCGCAGCAACTCGACCGGCCTGCTCACAAGTTGCTCCTCTGGTCCGAAGCGGGCTCGCCGCACGAACGGCGTACGACGAGGCGGGCGGGGAGGGTGACGGACTGCGGGGACCGGCCCTCGACGATGTCGACCAGTGCGCGGACGGCGGCGCGGCCGAGTTCGCCGGTCGGCTGGGCGATCGCGGTGATCGGCGGGTCGGTGTGGACGAACCACGGGATGTCGTCGAATGCGGCGAGCCCGATGTCCTGCGGGACGCGCAGGCCGGCGGCGCGGATGGCGTCCAGCGCGCCGAGCGCCATCAGGTTGTCGGCGGCGAAGACGATCTCGGGCGGCTCGGGAAGCGCCAGGAAGCGTTCGGTGACGCGCCGGCCGCTGTCCGCCTGGAAGTCGCCCTGGCCGATGTAGACCTCCGGCAGGCCGAGCTCGTGCGCACGCAGCGCCTCGCGGAAGGCCTCGACGCGCTCGTCGCCCGTGGTGGTGGCCGCGGGGCCGGCGATGATCGCGAGCCTGCGGCGGCCCAGCGCGTACAGATGGGCGACCAGGTCCCGGATCGCGTGGCGGCCGTCGGCACGTACGACGGGGACGTCGACGCCGGGCATCCAGCGGTCCACGAAGACCATCGGGGTTCCGGCGCGCGCCACCTCCGTCATCAGCGGGGAGTCGCCGTCGGCGGGAGAGACGAGGAGCCCGTCGATCCTTCGGTCGAGGAGCGTGCGGACGTGGTGGTCCTGCAGCTGCGGCCGCTCGTCGGCGTTTCCGATGATGACGCTGTAGCCGAGGGCGCGGGCCTCCTCCTCGACGAAGCGGGCCAGCTCGGTGAAGTACGGATTGAGCACGTCACTGATGACCAGGCCGAGGGTGCGCGTCTGATCGGTGCGCAGCGAACGAGCGACGGCGTTGGGCCGATAGCCGAGGACGTCGACGGCGGCGAGGACCCGGGTCCGCGCGTCCGGGCTGACGGAGGGATGACTGTTGAGAACACGGGAGACCGTGGCGACAGAGACCCCTGCCTGAGCCGCGACGTCCTTGATGCTCGTCATGTCCGGACCACCTCCTTGTGGTTTCCGTGAGCCTCGAAACCAGCAGCCCAGAGCCGTGGAATCGATTACAGCGATGATTGGAATCGATTACACGGCCGAGAACAAGACCTAGCCGGCCCTCCGAGATCGGATTGTGACTAAAACGGGAGCCGGGGTGAAGGCCGGACGGCGACAGCGACGTCGCGTGACGCAGCGCAATATGCCGACCGGGAGGGGCGAAGACCCGCCGCACCGGCGCCGACAACCTCGGCCTGGCAGTGGTCCGCAGATCCGCCGGACTCATGGTGGCGCGATTCACACCGCGAGAACGGAGAGGAAGGGCTCGACGGGTCCGCACCACCATGGGTACGCCGGTGGAGAGACTCCTGACATCCGCCGTCCACGGGTAACTCCCGCTGCCTGGATGTGAGTCGCCTGTGCCGCTCACCGCGCTCCGCCGCACCTCCGGCGTGACCCTGCAGGGGACGGGACCCACGAGTGGCAAAGATACCGGCGCCTTGCATTACCGCCCCGTAACCTCTGAAACACCTCAGATCTGTTCCTTCGTGACGTAGGGCACTGTCAAATTCACAAGATTCCCTGATGATGGCGTCGGGCCGTGCCACGGTGACGATGACTCCCCCAGTCAGCCATCGCAGGGAACGCCCACCTTCCCCTCACGAAGGCGAACCTCTCCATGAGTGACCGCACCACCGCGGCCGATACGCTCGCTGTCGCCCCACCGGCGGCGGGCTCCCCCCATGTGGACGCCGGCGACGCCGGTTACAGCAAGGACCTGAAGTCCAGACACATCAACATGATCGCCATCGGCGGCGCGATCGGCACCGGCCTGTTCCTGGGCGCGGGCGGGCGGCTGGCCGGGGCGGGGCCGTCGCTCGCCCTTGCCTATGCGGTCTGTGGTGTCTTCGCCTTCTTCGTCGTGCGCGCGCTCGGCGAGCTGGTTCTCTACCGGCCGTCCTCCGGTGCCTTCGTCTCGTACGCCCGTGAGTTCATGGGCGAGAAGGGCGCCTTCGCGGCCGGCTGGCTGTACTTCCTCAACTGGGCGACGACCGCCGTGGCTGACATCACAGCGGCCGCCACCTACGCGCACTTCTGGGGCATGTTCAGTGACACCCCGCAGTGGATCCTCGCCCTGATCGCCCTCGCCGTCGTGCTCACCGCCAACCTGATCTCGGTGAAGTACTTCGGTGAGATGGAGTTCTGGTTCGCGATCATCAAGGTCTCCGCCCTGGTCGCGTTCATGCTCATCGGGATCTTCCTGGTGGTCACCCAGCACCCGGTGGACGGTCACACACCCGGCTTCTCCACGATCAGTGACAGTGGTGGCATCTTCCCCGTCGGCATGCTCCCGATGCTGATGGTGATCCAGGGGGTCGTGTTCGCCTACGCCTCCGTCGAGCTGTGCGGCGTGGCCGCCGGCGAGACGGAGAACCCCGAGAAGATCATGCCCAAGGCGATCAACTCGATCATGTGGCGCGTCGGCCTCTTCTACGTCGGCTCGGTGGTGCTCCTGGCCCTCCTGCTGCCGTACACCTCGTACTCGGGGGACGAGAGCCCGTTCGTCACCGTCATGGAGAAGCTCGGCATCCCGGGCGCGGCCGGTGTGATGAACCTGGTCGTGCTGACCGCAGCGCTCTCCAGCCTGAACTCCGGGCTGTACTCCACCGGGCGCATCCTGCGCTCCATGGCGCTGGCCGGCTCCGCGCCGAAGTTCACAGGCCGGATGAACAAGGGCCAGGTGCCGTACGGCGGCATCCTGCTGACCGCCGGTTTCGGTGTGCTGGGCGTCGTGCTCAATTACGTCATGCCGGGCCAGGCATTTGAGATCGTTCTCAACCTCGCGTCGATCGGCATCCTCGGCACCTGGGGCATGATCATGCTCTGTTCGCTGCTGTTCTGGCACCGCTCGCGGGACGGCCGGGTCACCCGCCCCTCGTACCGGCTGCCCTGGGCGCCCTACACGCAGATCATCACGCTGGCATTCCTCGCCGCGGTCGTCTTCCTGATGTGGTGGGGCGGCGGGGTGGGACGTACGACCGTGCTGTGCCTGCCGCTGATCGCGGCGGCGCTGGTCGGTGGCTGGTTCGTGGTCCGGGCCCGGGTGAACGTCCTGGCGCGGGAGCGCGAGGACGTCTGACGTTTCCAGGCAGCGGCGACGGCCCGCGCGGGTTCATTTCCGCGCGGGCCGTTCCCGTGGATGGGGAATGCCGGTCTCGTCGAAGCGGCGCATAAGCGGACGGCTTGCTGCGATGGGTCTCGCGCAGGCACCCGGCCCACTCCTCGAACGGCGATGTCGCCGGTGCGGGCGTGGGCGGCGCGCAGATCGTCCAGGAGCCCGGAGGCACGGTCATAAACCGTGGGCTTCACCTGCACGATGAGGTCCTCGACTTCGCCCCGGGTCTGCTCCGAGTTGCGGGCAGGGTGGGCCAGTTGATCGGCGCGGGCCGCCTCGTCGGCCTCGGCGCAACGGCGCTCGTCCGCTTCCCGCGCTGCTCGTTCCGCGCACTTGCCCTGCGAGGCCCTCACCGTTACGCGTGCTCATGTGCACAGCAGCGACTTTTGGACCTTGCCCATGGCGTTCCTTGGCAGGGCGTCGAGGAACACGACCGCGCGTGGGCGTTTGTGCCGGGACAGGCTGGTGGCGACGTGGTCGATGAGACGGTCCGCAAGGTGCTGGGCGGGTTGATGAGCGTCGTCGGGCACGATGTAGGCGACGATGCGTTGGCCGAGGTCGGCGTCGTGGTGTCCGACGACGGCCGCTTCGCGGACGGCGGGGTGGGCGAGCAGGGCGGCTTCGATCTCGCCGGCACCGACCCGGTAGCCTCCGGATTTGATCAGGTCGACCGATTCGCGGCCGACGATGCGGTGGTATCCGTTGGGGTCGCAGACCGCGACGTCACCCGTGCTGAACCAGCCGTCGCTGGTCCAGGCCGCTGCCGTGGCGTCGGGTCGGTTGAGGTAGGCGTCGAAGAGCATGGGGCCGCGGACCTCGAGGCGACCGATGCTGTGGCCGTCGTGTGGCACCGTATCGCCGTTGTCGGCGCGCAGCCGGGTCTGAACGCCGCGCAGGGGTTCGCCCACCCAGCCGGGACGGCGTTCCCCGTCGGCTCGGGTGCTCAGCGTGATCATCGTTTCGCTCATCCCATATCGCTCCAGGGGTGCGCGACCGGTGAGGCCGGTGAGGCTGTCGAAGACCGTCGTGGGGAGGGGTGCGCTGCCCGAGACCAGCAGTCGGGCCGGGCGAAGAGCTCGTGCGGAGCTCGGGTCCGCGGCGATGCGGGACCATACGGTCGGCACTGCGAAGTACATCGATCCGGGCGTGGCCGCGTAGTGGGTGGGGCGGGGTCGGACGGTGTGGGCGACGCGGGAGCCGATTCGCAGCGAGGCGAGCACGCCGAGGACGAGTCCGTGCATGTGGAACAGGGGAAGGCCGTGAACGACGGTGTCGTCGGGGTGCCAGTCCCATGCGTGGGCGAGGGCGTCGATTCCGGCGGCAAGGGCGCGGTGGCTCAATTCGACCCCCTTGGGGGGTCCGGTCGTGCCGGATGTGTAGAGGATCATCGCTACGTCGTCCATCCGCGCCGCCGACGGGGCCGTGGAAGTCGCTGCGGGCCGGCGCCGCACGGGCAGCACCGGCAGAGCGGCGGCGTCCTCGGGTGCGTGCCCGGCCCAGCACGTCGCACGGGAGTCGGTGATCATGTGGCGGCGTTCCGCGGCTCCGGAGTCCGGTGGGACCGGGACGACGGGCACACCGGCCAGCAGGCATCCGGTGACCGCGATGATCGTTTCCATGCTCGGGGTGGCGCAGACAGCGACCGGGCCGGCATCGGGCAGGGTGGCGGCGAATGCTGTTGCCGCCTGGTACAGGGCGGCGTGCGAGATGACCTCGTCGCCGACAGTGACCGCGTCGGCCAGGTCGGCGTTGTTCGGGTTGGTCGCGTCCACGGCGTTCAGAAACATGGTGGAGGGGGCCTTTCGGTTCTTGCACTGCTGGTCTCATGACAGGTCATGTGGTCGGGGATGCAACGGTCCGGAAGTCCGGTGTGCGTTTGGCGGCGTAGGCGGCCAGGCCGACGGCCAAGTCGGTGTCGGGTCCGTTGCGCCACCGCTGGTGCAATGCGGACGACACGTGCCCGTGCGAGGCGGCATGGTCGGTCATCTGTTTGGCGGCGGCGATGGTGGTCGGTGAACGGGAGACGACAGTGGCGGCGAGGCGTGCCACCGCCGTGTCGAACTCGTCCTCGGCGACGACGTCGGTGATCAGCCCGGACCGCAGGGCGGTGTCTGCCGTGATCGTGTCGGCGGTGAAGAGCAGCCGCTTGGTGACGGCCGGGCCGACGGTGCCGACGAGCCGTTCGATCGATCCGGCGGGATATACCAGGCCGAGTTTGGCCGGAGTGATGGCCAACCGCGCCGTGCGTGCGGCTATGCGCAGGTCGCACGCGATCGCCAATTGAGCGCCGGCGCCGATGCAATGGCCCTGCACCGCGGCAATCGTAGGCTTGCTGCAGCGCGCCAACGCGTCCTCGACTTCGATGAAGTCGTCCACGATGCGGGCCCGGCGGCCGGCGGTGATCTCGGTGATGTCCAGGCCTGAGCAGAAGTGGCTGCCGGCACCGGCCAGCACGACGACCGCGACGTCCGGGCGATCGTCGAGATCCCGGAGGTGGGCGGCCAGCGCGTCGAGCATGGAGCGGGTCAACGCGTTGGCACGGGTGCGATTGTCGATGGTGAGGGTGGCGATGGCATCGTTGACGCCCATGCTCACTTCGCACATCACGCTCGTCACCTCAGTGTGCGGAAGAGTCGTTTCTGCACGGTCGGTGGCCCTGTTGTCGATCGATTCCGCGGTCACAGCAACACACCCGGGAGGACGAGGGCCCCGACCAGAGTGAGTGGGCCGAGGACGACCATCGACAACCCCCAGCGAGTGAGCAGACGTGTCATGCGGGGCCGTTGCCGCTCATCGACCGTGCTGGCGACGAGGGTTGCTCCGACGGTCGAGAAGGGGGAGACGTCGACGATCGACGCGCAGATACCGAGGGCACAGATCAGTGCCCAACCGGGAATGTCGCCGGAGGAGACCAGCGGCAACGCCAGCGGCACCAAGGCGGCGAGCATGCCTGTGGTGGAGGCAAACGCGGACACCAGGCCGCCGACGAGGCAGATGAACAAGGCCGCGAGCAGCGGGACGCTCAAGCTGCTGGCGAACTCGCCGAGCAGGTCCACCGCACCCATGTGGTCGAGCACGCCGACGTAGGTGATGATGCCACCGACGAGAAGCACGGTGGACCAGTCGATTCCCTTGACCGCTTGTCTTCCGGACGTCGGGTCCACGAGGGCCAACACGGCGCCGAACGCGAACGCGAGCACACCGATGTCCGGGTCGCGGTCGGTCACCGACAGCACGATGACCGCGCCCACCAGACCGAGCATGCAGAAGATGGTGCACACCTGAATCCGCGTGAACTTCTTCTTCTCCCCCCACGTCCGCTCGCTGCCGGGAGATACGACGGCGGTGCCTGCCGTGCCACCGGTGGAAGCGGGGCCATGGCTGCTTGCTCCGCCCGAGGCCAGGGCGCCGACCTTCCGCGCCGGCACGGACGAGGTGACTTGGCGCGACCGCAGCAAGCGCCTGCCGAACATGCAGTAGGCGCACCCGAACAGCACCACATTGACTGCGAGGGCGGCAGCGAACAGCACGAACGGGCTCAGCTCGATTCCCGCCGTGTGCGCGGTCCCGTAGGTGACGATGCCGAACAGGCTGCTCGGCGCGAACCCTCCGGCGCTCAGGCCGGTTCCCACCGCCAGGCCCATCAACATGGGGTCGAGGCCGCGCCTGTCGGCGACCGACATGCCGATCGGTGCCATCACCAGACCGCCCAGTGGTGACCCCATCGCCGAGATGCCACCGGTGAGCACGAAAAACACCATCGGCAGCAGCGCCGTCCTGTCACCGACCTTGGCGAGCGTGGCGTCGATGATGCCGTCGATGGTGCCGTTGACCTGCGCGGCTCCGAAGAAGTACGTCACGCCCACCAGCAACACGAGGATGTCCAACGGGAATCCGGCAATCACTTCCGCGAGCGGCAGACCCGCCAGCCAGATCCCGGCACCGCACGCGGCGGCGAACATGAGGATGCCGAGCGGTACCTTGCGCAATGTCGCAGCCGCGAAGATGCCGACGAACGCGATCAACGCGACGAGCTGTCCTGCCATACCTCGTCCCTCTTCCGTGGGGAGTGCCAGCGGCTCACGCTTCCCAAAATGGTCCACTCCGTGGCACGCTGGTTCGACAGATGAAACAGTGTTGCCGCAAATTAGCCCGCACCGGGTCGGGCGTCAACAGTTTGGGAGAGGGCATGACGACCAACAGCGTGGTATCTGCTTTTCGCGTGCTGGAAGCCGTTGCCGAGTTGCAGCCGGCCGGTCTCTCCGAGCTCGCGCGAACGGTCGACCTGCCCAAGAGCACGGTGCAGCGCTGCCTCCTCACGCTGCACGAGCTCGGCTGGCTCCGGCCGTCGACGGGCCGACCGACGCGGTGGCACTTGACCTACCGGGCGTTCGCGGTCGGCAGTCAGGCCCGCGACCATCAACAGGTCCGGGAGGCGGCGCTGCCGTTCCTCAACGAACTACAACTCACCACGACCGAGACGATCCACCTTTGCGCGCCCGACGGGAATGAACTCGTTCTGATCGAACGCCTCGATACCGCGCACCCCCTCCGCGCATTCCTCCCCCTCGGGAAACGGATTCCCCTGCACGCCTCCGCCACCGGGCTCGCATTCCTTGCCGCCGGCACGAAGGACTTCGTGGACAACTTCCTCGCCAACCCCCTCCCCGCCCAGGCGCTGCACACCATCACCGATCCCGGCACCCTCCGCCGCACACTCGACGAGACACGCTCACGCGGCTACTCCATCAACAACCAAGGACTCAGCAACGGCATCACCGCTGTCGGCGCCGCCATCCTCGACGCACAGGGGCAGCCGGTCGCCGCGGTCTCCGTGTCAGGACCCACCAGCCGAATCACCGAGGACAAGCACGAAACCTACGGCCGAGCCGTGCGCGACACCGCACAGAAAATCCACAACGCGCTCTGAAGCGTTCCGGTAGTTCCCGCCGCTGAGAAGTCGCCGACTCAAGGCGTTTCCGCCACAGTGGCCGGGCATCCTCGGAGAGGCTGATCACGCGGGGGCGGGCGGTGGCGCTCGTCGTCCAGCATCGGGACCGAACCGAGGAGGAAGGAAAGGATGCGGGTGTACGAGCCGCCCGCCGCTTCGGACTCGCCCGCGTACTTGGACCAGGTGGACGGAATGATGTGGGAGTGCAGAACCATGGCGGGGTCGCGCATTTCTTGCGCCTCATCCTTGGCAGCGCGGAGTTTCCGCAAGGGGCTGGGTGACAGGAAAAAGGAGATCCAGGGCAAGCTGGCGCAGGCCCAAAAGCTCCTCAACACTCTGGCAGCGGAGGAACGGGCCAGGAACGCAGAGAAGGAGGAGCGGGCGAACCGGTCCAGTGAGCGGGTGCAACTCGGCAACGAGGCCAGTGCGTCCCAGCGTGCCGCAGCGGCGTTCAGCGCCGCCAAGAGCCGGGTCAGCCTTCCCTATGCATGGGGTGCTTCAGGACCCAACTCTTTCGACTGCAGCGGTCTGACGTCCTGGGCGTTCAACCCGGCAGAGGTGGCCATCCCCCGTACCTCGCAGGCTCAGGCCAACGTCGGTACGCGCATCAATTCACTGAGTGCACTCAAGCCGGGCGACCTCATCATCATGCGGACAGACCTCAGCCACGTTGGGTTCTACGCCGGCAACGGACAGATCTTGCATGCTCCGAAGCCGGGCGCCCAGGTGCGCTACGAGTCGATCGCACGGAGTGGAATGCCGTTCATGTGGGGCGTACGGATCTGACCGCCAGCACGCGCGAGCAATGCGGCAGTTCAGCTCCACACCGCACGGCACCCCTCGCCTGGTAGATCTCCGGGGCGAGGTCGGCGGTGGCGGCGACCTACCTGGTCGTCGCCTCCGGCCGTGACCCCGATACCCCCAGGGGGTAGTTGACGTGCGGACCCGTCGAGCCTTAGCCTTCCCCTGTCCAAGATACCCCCCAAGGGTATGAGTGATCTGGGAGGCCAACATGTGCACCACTTCCGCCACATCGCAAAGCGCCCCCGCCGTCGTCCGAGCCGGCACGGATGACGGCACACTGCCCGACTGGCACCTACAGGGCGAGTGGTTCGACGTGTGCAGCTGCGCACTGCCCTGCCCCTGCACGTTCGCCCAGACTCCGACCCACGGGGACTGCCTCTTCACGCTCGTCTGGCAGGTTCACGAAGGGCACTTCGGAGACGTGCGCCTGGACGGACTGGGCGTGGTGGCACTGGGAGAGTTCGCCGGGAACATGTGGGTTGGCGACCCGGACGCCACGATGAAGGTGATGCTCTACATCGACGCCAAGGGCAACCAGGCCCAGCGTGGCGCACTGGAGCAGATCTTCGCCGGACATGTCGGCGGCTGGCCGGGCCAGTTCGGCTCACTCATCAGCGAACTGCGCGAGGTACGGTACGCTCCGGTCCACTTCGACGCCGCCGAGGATCTCTCGTACTGGCGGGCCCGTGTCGCCGACAAGGTCTCCGTCGGCGCGACCGCCCTCACCGGTCCCACCGCCGACCCTTCCCGTCGCGTCCAGCTGGTCAATGCTCCGGGCGCCGAGGTCGGCCCCGGACAGATCGCCACCTGGGGCGTCGTCGAGAGCGACCGCGCGGAAGGGTTCGACTTCTCCCATGAATACCGCGGGGGATCCAGCAAGCACTTCCCCTTCGACTGGCGCCCCTGACCGCGAGGCAGGGGCGGGAAGGCCGGTCAAGGACGTCGCCCAGCGATTGATCGGCGGAACCGGGGCGATCGGCCACACCGACGGCCCCGCGCTCAGGGGCCGGCGTATTCACGGCATGGCGCGCCCGTACCGTGGCGCATATACAGCACGACGTGAACCCCCGGACCGAGCAAGCGGATCGGGCCGCAGCAGCCGGACACCTCGCGAGAAGGAGATGCCTCGGTGAGCACGTTGCGGAGCACCCCCGTGGATCGAACCACGGAGAGGCCGTAGGGCGAAGGCCGTTCGCTCGCCACAGCCGGCAGCGGTGTCAACGGCGCCGCCGCACTCACCCAGGCCGGCCTCGGCCTTGCCATGGGCACCGGCACCGACGCCGCCATCGAGGCGGCGACCTCACCCGTCCGCAGCGACATGTACGCCGCCGCCGAGCCATCCGCCTGGCCCGCAAGACGCTGGGCACCTTCAAGTCCAACCTGTTCCGCGGGCATCGCGACCGTCGGGGCGAGGCTGAGCCGCTTGCCCCTGTTCGGTTTGCACCGGCCGTGGCGTGGATCCAGAACACTGCAGCCTGGCGGCCCGCCGGACGCTAATTCCCAGGCCCGGTGGGCCACCCAGCGCCTGCTACCACCAGAAAATCCGGCCAGTGACCCACGAGGAGGTTCTCCATGGTCACACTGTCATGGACCAGCACGGTATACCGGATAGCCGGCCATCCCCTCGTCAGGATGACAGCCACCGCCGCACTGCAGGCTCTGGCGTCCCACCTCGCACAGCAGAACAGTCCCCGCCCGTCCTGCATGGATGCGTGTGCCCTCGTGCGCGCAGGCGGCGCCGGTACCCCTGCCGCAAGTCGGCAGATGCACTGACCCCTTCACGCCGTCCGGCCGCGGCAGCCACCGCCGGGGCAGCCCTGCCGACACACCAGCGCCAAGGTGCCGGCAGGCGGGTGACTCCACCCGGTGGATCCACTCGCAAGATTCCAACCGTCGAGGTTCCCGGGATACCCCTCCGGGGTATATGGATCGTTGTCCTGAACGGACGACGCCAGAAGGCGCATCACACCGATGGAGACGTCATGAGGAATCACTCCGGCCACGACCAGACCAACCGTGGCCACCACGGTGGCCACGGCGGAGCCCGGCCCGGCGGGCTGTCGGTCTCCGAGAACGGGTACACCCTCGAACTCGACTCGACGATCCTCACCGGCGGCGTGCAGCCGATCAGCTTCCGGGTGATCGGCCCGGACGGGCAGGCGGTGACCGAGTTCATACCGGAGCACGAGAAGGAACTGCACTTCATCGCTGTCCGGCGCGACACGGCCGGGTTCCAGCACGTGCACCCCGTTATGGACGGGAAGGGCGCCTGGAGCGTCGAACTGGCCCTGGAACCGGGGGACTGGAGGTTTTTCACGGACATCCCCCCGGTCGGCCACGACGGGACCATGACGCTGGGGATCGACGTCGCGGTCGCCGGACCGTACGACCCGCGACCGCTTCCCGAGGCCACAGGGATCGCCCGGATCGGCGAGTACACCGTCGTGCTCGACGGCGAACTCCTGCCTGGCGAGGCGAGCGAACTGACCCCTCACCGTCAGCCGGGACAACCGCCCCGTCACCGACCTGCAGCCCTACCTGGCCGCGTACGGACACCTGGTGGCCCTGCGGGTCGGCGACCTGGGCTACCTCCACGTCCATCCGGAGGGCGAACCCGGTGACGGCACCACCGCGCCGGGACCCGAGATCGCTTTCATGGCCGTCGCGCCTTCGGCCGGGACCTACCGCCTGTACCTGGACTTTCAGCACAACGGTGTCGTCCGGACAGCCGAGTTCACCGTACGGGCCACCGCGGCCGCTTCCCGTCCGGACGCGGCACCCCTGGCCGCCCCGGGCACGGGAGCGACCACCACGGCCACCACGCGCACCACTGACCGGATGAACGCCACCGATCAACTGCCGCGGCACACGACGCGGCCAAGGGGCACTCGGCCCGTCGCGCCACACCGTCCCGTCACATCCCCGACATCGGAAGGAGCGTCATGCCACGCCTGACCCGACTTACGCCCGACACGGCGGTCGGGGCCTCGCGTGACCTCCTCACCGACCTGGTTTCACGCCATGGCCGGATCGGTGACATGGTCTCCACGATGGCGCACTCGCCAGCCGTACTGGGCGGCTACCTCCAGCTCAGCCGGGCCATGGGGCGAGCCAAGCTCGACCGCAGGATCAGCGAACGGATCTCGATCGCCATCCAGGTCCTGCAGGGCTGCAGGCTGTGCCTCGACGCGCACGTCAGTGGTGCCCGAGCCTCAGGAGTGGACGAGGAAGAGATCGAGCGAGCCCACGCGGGTACCTCGGTCGATCCCGCGGTCGCGGCGATCATCGCTCTCGCCCTCCAGATCTATCGCGAGCCGACGTCGATCACCGACGAACAGGTCACCGCGCTGCGCGAGCACGGCTACAGCGACCGCGCGATAGCCGATGTCGTCGGCGTCGTCGCACTCAACATCGTCACCGGCGCCTTCAACCTCCTCGCCGGCCTCACACCGGGGAGCGACACCGGTGAGTAGGGACAACCCCGCCTGTACGCGCGGGACATGGCCTCCACCCCGGGGCCGCGCCCCGCCGCATGGACACGGAAGGAACCCGCCATGCGCCTGTTCGCCATCCGCGACTACCGCCACCTGTTCAGCGCCCAGGTCGTCGCCCTGTTCGGTGCCGGGCTGACCACAGTCGCCCTCGGGCTGCTTGCCTACGACCTCGCCGGAGCGGGAGCGACAGGTGCCCTCCTCCTGTGGCCGCGCCACGACGGACGAGGAGTGACGGCCGCACCCGCGACACTCGTCCGGCACGCACCCAGCAAGGACCGGTCCACCTTGTCCAAGGCCGCGTGATTCTCGAATGAGCTACCGGACAGCGAAATCCTGGCAGGCCGGCTCGACGAGGTCGTGGTCACCGCGAACGGCGGACCTGATGCCTGATGGCTTGCGGAGAACATGGCCGTGGACACGGACGCGCTGGTGGCCGCGGTGCGCCGGGCGAGTATGTGCGAGGCTCAGCCTCGGCTGAGACAGAGTGAGGAACGGCCTGGCCAAGAGCCCCAGCCAGGCCGTTCTCCGCAGGTGTCCCGGTCTACTTGAGGTAGCCGAGGACGGTCATCATCCCTGACTCGGCGTGGTAGACGTTGTGGCAGTGGATCATCCAGAGCCCGGGGTTGTCGGCGTCGAAGTCGACGTCGAGCCGCTTCCCCGGCAGCACGATCGAGGTGTCCTTCCGTGCGCCGCCGCCGGCGAGCGCGTACGTGTGGCCATGCAGGTGCATGGGGTGCCACATCGTCGTGTTGTTCACGAACGACAGCCGTACGCGCTCGCCGGAGCGAGCCGCGTAGCGCTGGGCGGGGTCGTACTTCTTGCCGTTGATGGCCCAGTCGTACTTCATCATCGAGCCGGTGAGTTTGAACTCGATCGTCCGGTCCGGGCGCCCGGGCTCAAGCCGTACGGGCTCGGCTGCCTTCAACTGACCGCCATGGACGACCTTCCCGTCGAGCTCCTTCGGGCGTACGGAAGCGGTAGGCGCAGCGCCGCCGCCGGTGCGCAGGACGGCGAGGGCCGAGCGGCTTTTACCCTCCGCGAGCGCGGTGAGCGGGAAGGTGCCGTCGCCTACGGTCACGAGGGCGTCGATGCGTTCGCCCATGCCTAGCAGGAGTGCGTCGGCCTGCGTCTGCTCGACGGGGAAGCCGTCGGTGTGCGTGACGGTGAGCTTGTGGCCGCCGAGGGCAATACGAAAGCAGTGTCGCCGCCGGCGTTGATGATCCGGAGCCTGATCCGGTCGCCGGGCCGGGCCGCGAAGGTCTGCGGCTCGTCCGGCGTCCGGCCGTTGATCAGGTAGTACGGGTACCCGACGTCTCCGGCGTCGCCGCCGAGCAGGTCGCTCGTTGCGCCCATGAGCATTCGGGAGGGACCAGAGGGCTTCGGCGAGGGGGACTTCCGGGTGGCCATCGACATGTTCGACATGTCGTGGCCCTCCATGCCGCCCGATCCCCCGTGGTCCATGCCTCCCATACCCTTGCTCAGCTCGGCAAGCACGGCGTCCGGAGTGGAACCGTCGACGCCATCGACCCAGTCGTCGAGGACGATCACCCACTCCTTGTCGTACTTGAGCGGTTCCCTGGGATCCTCGACGATCAGTGGGGCGTACAGGCCGCGGTCCTGCTGCACGCCGGAGTGCGGATGGAACCAGTAGGTGCCGGGGTGGGAGACCGCGAAGCGGTAGTCGAAGGAGCCACCCGGCTTGATGTCGCGCTGAGTGAGACCGGGAACACCGTCCATGTCGTTGCGCAGGGCGATTCCGTGCCAGTGGACGGAGGTGGCCTCGGGAAGGTTGTTCGCGAGGGTGAGCGCCAAGGTGTCGCCGGCGGTGACCCTTACTTCCTTGCCGGGGAGGTCGTCCCCGTACGCCCATGACCGGACGGTGCGTCCTGCGCCGAGGTCGAGCACGGTCTCGACGGCGGTCAGTTTGAACCGCCGTCCCGGGCCGGGATTGCGGCGTGCTTCGGTCGCGGCGACCTCCTTGCTGTCCGGGCCGAGGTAGTCGGCGCTTGACGACATGCCACCCCCGACGGAGGAGTGGTCCATGTCGCTCATGGAACCTGAGCAGGCGGTCAGCAGACCGGTGCCGGCGGCGGCAAGGCCGGCGCCGAGGACGGTACGACGGGTGAGTCGGGACATGACTGTGAAACCTCTTGAGGTGGTCGTTGCATGATCAAGGCTTTTCGCTCACGACGTGGAGCGGCCGGTCTGCCTATATGCGCAACAACGAGAGGCGGGTCAGCAGGGACTTGGGCGACTCGGGCGGCGGGATCACGCAGAGGGCACAGGCAAGCCGCATGCCAGTCGGCGGCTCGTCAGCCGCACAGCGTCGGCGCCGGCGTACGAGCGCGCCACGGACCGCCAGCACGATGCCGACCCCGGCGCCAAGCACCGCCAGGCACACGCCCGCGAAGCCGACCCCGTGCGCGGGGGCGGGATCAGGGCGCGTGGGGTGGCCGGCGTCGGCCACCACATGCCCCATTGCGGCGGCCGCATGCCCGCCCGATACGTGCGTGACATCCACATGATCGCCGGGGTGGCCGAGGCCGTGCATCAGCACGATGCCGACGAGCAGCGCGACGGCGAGCGCAAACCGACCCCACCACGTCGCAGCCCTCGGGCGCCTCGTAACCTCGGATACCACCCGATCATCATACGGTCAGGGGGTATGCGGGGCGTTAGTGGGAGGCTTGCTGAGTGCGAAGCTGCAAATGATCTGCCGATGCGGCGAGAATGCTGGCAGGCACGCAGCACCGGGACGCCGCAGGACCCCACGACGGGGAGCCCCCCCGGCCCGGTAGACGCACCGTCTGCGCCGACTTGGTGAGCTCGGCCGTCTTCTTCCGGACGGCTCTTCCGCGTATCGCAGCCCGCTGTCGGCGGTGGGGGTGGGCGGTGCCGTGCAAGGCCCTCGCACGGGCCCGAGCCAAGCCTCAGCCGTGAGTGGTCGCCAGTTTCACACTCCGGGTAGTCGTTCCCCGGCAACCGACGGATGCGAGCGTGACGCGCCCTCAATCGGAGGAATACCGGAAGCAAGGCACCGAACGGGGATCCAATTGGCTGGTTGGCCAACCGATTCGACCCGAGGATGTCCCCATGCGTCGTGCCCTTACAGCGGTTGCCTTGTGCGCCGGGACCATTGCTCTCACGCTCGGAAGCGCGGGATTCGCCGACGCGGAAGCTTGGATCTTCCCGCAACAGTGCTTGGACGGGGGCGGGCAGGTTATGCAGATCGAACCCGGACTGGGCACCTGCGTCGACGGGACGTACGACGGCACCGAGGTGCGAGAGCGAGCCTGAGCCCATTCGATTGCACTGTGATCACATCGCCCCGCCGAACTGTTCGGCGGGGCGATGTCGTCGTGGTAGCCGAGCATCCGGGCGACCACCTATGAAACAACCTCAGTGTTCGCGTCGTCGTCTCTTCGAGTCGGCGGACGTCCTCGCCACTGCCTACGACACCGGTTCGCGCCTCTGCCGTCCTGGCCGCTAGCGGCTCCGCCCCGGTTACCACACATGGTCACCAGAGGCCTGGGCCACACGGAGAACTGGCGACAGTTGTATACGCGGGCCCGCCAGCACCGGGGCCGGAATCGCTCGGGTCCGTCACGGCGCCGCTGACTCTGCTGGCAAGGAGGCCCGCCCAACACCATGTACAGGTGAAGGAACGGCCCCCCGGCCACGCCAGGGGTTCGACCCAGACCTAACCCGGGCGACAGTATCCGTTGCGAAACGCGTCACTTCCAACGAATATCGTCAGATCGGTAGCTTGAAATCGTCAACCTCGATAGCGTCTGCCAGCATGACTGAGGAGACACCAGGTACCTTCCTGCCCGCCACGGAGCGCACCCGCCATCGACGCCTGCGGGAGCAGGGCAGCCGGAGCCGGGCGGATCTCGACGCCATCCTGGACACGGGGTTCCTGTGCCATCTCGGCGTGGTCGTCGACGGCGCCCCGATGGTGGTCCCAACCGTGTACGGAGCGGATGAGAGCAGGGTCTATTTTCATGGCTCGGTGGCAAGCCGGAGCCTGCTCGCCGCGCCGAACGCGTCGGTGTGCCTGACCGTCACGCACGTCGACGGCCTCGTCCTGGCGCGCTCGGTGTTCGAGCACGGGGTCAACTATCGCAGCGCGATGATCTACGGCATACCGCGCGCCGTGACCGACCCTGAGGAGAAGCTTCACGGCTTGCGGTGCCTCACCGAGCACGTCGCCGCGGGCCAGTGGGGCTACGCACGCCTCCCCAACCGCAAGGAACTCGCGGCGACTGCACTGCTGGCACTCCCCCTCGACGAGGCCTCCGTCAAGGTGCGCACCGGCCCGCCGGACGACGGCGACGGACCCGACGCCGAACTGGGCCTATGGGCGGGAGTTCTCCCCATGCGTACGGAATGGGGAGAACCGGAACCGGACCCGGCGCTCTCGGAGCACGTCCCCGTACCGCCCCACATCGTCCATCTCGCCACTCAAGCCGTCCCGCTCGTCAGCCGCCGCACTTCCCGCTGATCCGCTCTCCGAGGAGTGGGAGACCACACCGCGCGAGGCCAGGGATGCCTTCATGCCGCAGTCACTCGCGGAGTGCATCCTCTTCGCAGTCGCTCAGCCCCCCGACTGCTTCATCAAGGGCCGCAGCATCGGATCCACGAACGAGGAACGTCAACGTGAACACGGCGACTGACTCCAGGTCCAGAGCGGCACAATGACTCAGAACCGCTGGCATTCGAACCGTTCCCATGCCCGACGTCACCGCGGATCATGCCGTCCGTAACCCGGCCGGGGCCCTGGCCAGACGAACCCGGCCAGCACGTCGGTCTCGAACTGCTCCAGCTTCTCCGCCGAGACCGGCTCCCTGCCCTCTGCGAAGCCGCAGAGGGCCAGGCCCACATCCACCGCAATAACAAAGCCGGTCAAAGCGACAAAGTGTCACTTTGGCCGGCTCTATTTGGTCGGTTGACCTTGGTGTCCGAGGGGGGACTTGAACCCCCACGCCCGATAAAGGGCACTAGCACCTCAAGCTAGCGCGTCTGCCATTCCGCCACCCGGACCAGGTGGTCGGCCCCGGTTTCCCGCGGCGACATGGAAAACAATACCAGGGGTTCAGGGTGGCTCTCACCTGCGTTTCCGGTGGTCAGTGCGGTGCTGCGGTTCCGGTCGACGTGATCTCGCCGCATCCCGCCCACTCCACACACGATCCGTAGTCACACCCGTACGCATGGTGCAAGGCCGCCCGGCAATCGAGGCATCAGGAACGGACGACGACGGTCCTCTCCGCCCTTGCGAAGAGGACCGTCGTACGCGCGGGTCCTAGCAGCCCTTCCGGCGCAGGGTGTGGAGGTAGGCGGCCGAGCGGCGGGCCGTGGTGAAGGAGTCGACTATCGGCTGATCGTGCTCCACCTGCCAGTGGTGGTCTCGGCGGCCGCCATGAGTCCTGGTGACGGCGGAGAGGAACTTCTTGTAGTCGATGTCGCCGTCCCCGACATCCACCATGCGATAGCCGTCGCGGGCCGCGATGTCGTGCTCGCCGTCCTTGACGTGGAAGAGCGGGTATCGGTCGGGCTGCTTCAGTACGTAGTGCAGCGGGTCGAAGGTGTCGGGGGTTCCGTCGGCCCGCTTGCCGAACCGGAACTGGCCGACGTAGGCCCAGTAGATGTCCATCTCGAGGAACACGAGGTCGGGATCGGTCTCGGCGAGCAGTACGTCGTAGAGGCGGACGTCTGGCCGGTCGGTGGCGAAGGAGAACTCCTCGGCGTGGTTGTGCTGGTAGAACTTCATGCCGCGCTCCCTGGCCGCGGCGCCGTAGGCGTTGAAGTCGGCGGCGGCGCGCTTCCAGGCGTCGACCGTCGATCCGTAGCGGAACGGCCCCGAGGCGGTGCCGACGTGCTTGAGGCCGAGGGCCTGGGCGTCGTCGAGGACCTTGGTGAGGTTCTGCGCGAAGGTGTAGGCATTGGGGTTGTTGTTGTCGTAGTAGCCGACGTGGCTGCCGATGCCCTTGAGCCCGTGGTCACGGGTGAGCTGCTTGAGCTGGGCGAGGGTGATGGCCCCGGCCGAGCCCTGGGTGTAGCCGGCGTACTCGACCTCGTCGTAGCCGTACGCCTCGAGTTCGGCGAAGACCTTGTCGAAGCCGAGGGTCGAGACCTTGTCGCGGAGAGTGTAGAGCTGGATTCCGAGACGGCCGGGCGGCAGCAGGGGGTCGCCCTGGGGCTTGCCCTGGGCGGTGACGGCCGGGGCGGCGGCGCCGAGGAGGGCGGCTGCGGTGGCTCCGGCTGCCACGCCGAGCATGGAGCGCCGGCTGAGCTTGTGGGCGAGCTCGGCGTCGACGGGGGTGCGGCGACTCATGGGGGAACTCCTTCTGGGGGCGGGACGTTGTCATTGCAGTCCGGCAAGCTCGAGAAGCAAGGACTTCACTTCGGTGGCCCGGATGGGGCCGGTGAACGCGTGGGGGGTGGAGCACAGGATGAGCGGACCTTCTTCGTCGCTCTGCGGAAGACGGCCGTGGCTGCCGCGAATAGGTGACGGGTCCAGCGGCACGACCGCCATGCGATAGCGCATGCCCAGTTTCTTGCGGGCGACGGCCGTTGCCGCCTTGACCCTGACGTATGGGTCCTGGGGGTCCAGGAAGAGTTCGACCGGGTCGTAGCCGGGTTTGCGATGGATCTCGACGAGCTGGGCGAAGTCGGGCGCGCGGGCGTCGTCGAGCCAGTAGTAGTACGTGAACCAGGCATCCGGCTCCGCGATGGCGACCAGCTCGCCCGAGCGCGGGTGGTCCAGGCCGTGTGCCTTCTTCCCCTCGTCGTCGAGGAGCTGCTCGATTCCCTGGACGTCCCGGAGAGCTTCGCGGGTGGCTTCGAGGTCCTCGGGGCGGCGTACGTAGATGTGGGCGAGCTGGTGGTCGGCGACGGCGAAGGCCCGGGAGGCCATCGGGTCCAGGTACTCCATGCCGTCCTGGGTGTGGACCTCCAGGAGACCGGCGCGGCGCAGGGCCCGGTTGATGTCGACGGGCCGGTCCACGCGGGTGATGCCGTATTCGGAGAGTGCGACGACGGTGCGGCCTTCGCGGCGGGCGTCGTCCAGGAGGGGGGCCATGGCGCGGTCGAGTTCGGCCGCGGCCCGGTAGGAGCGCGGGTCGTCGGGTCCGTAGCGCTGGAGGTCGTAGTCGAGGTGCGGGAGGTAGCACAGGGCCAGATCGGGGTGGCGGGTGCCGAGGATGTGCCGGGTCGCGTCGATGATCCACTGCGAGGAGACGAGGTCGGCGCCGGGGCCCCAGAAGTGGAAGAGGGGGAATGTGCCGAATTTCTCGGTGAGTTCGCCGTGCAGGGCGGCCGGCCGGGTGTAGCAGTCGGGTTCCTTGCGGCCGTCGGCGTAGTAGACGGGGCGCGGGGTGACGGTGATGTCGGTGTCGGCGCCCATCGCATACCACCAGCAGATGTTGGCGACGGTGTAGCCGGGGTGGGCGCGGCGGGCGGCGTCCCAGAGCTTGTCGCCGGCGACCAGTCCGTTGTGCTGGCGCCAGAGCAGGATGTCGCCGAGCTCGCGGAAGTACCAGCCGTTGGCGACGATGCCGTGCTCGGCAGGGGTGCTGCCGGTGAGGAAGGTGGACTGGGCGGCGCAGGTGACGGCGGGGAGGACGGTGCCGAGGGGGGCACGGGTGCCCGACTGCCCGAGGGCCTTGAGATGGGGCATGTGGTCGAGGAGCTGCGGGGTGAGGCCGACGACGTCGACGACGAGGAGAGGGGTGGGTGTGACGGTCCCGGCGGGCTGCTCGGCTGTGGTCATGGGAGCTCCTTGAGGCCGAGGTCGACCAGGAGGTCGCGGGCGAGGGTGAGTTCGGCGGCGATGCCGTCGGCGAGCTGGGTGCGGGTACGGGGTCGGAGCGCGGCCGGGAGCGCCTGCCAGGTGTACGTCTCGACCTCCAGGTGCCTGGTGAGGGGGTGTCCGCCGCCCACCAGGCGGGTCAGTGCGGATCGGAGTACGGGAAGGGTGGAGGTGAGCGGTGGTGCGGGTGGTCTGTGCAGGGGGACATGGAAGTGGGCGCGCCAGGGGGCTCCGTCCGGCAGGGCCCGGCCGGTGACGGCCTCGTCGAGGTCGTCGGTGCCGCGCAGTCCGGCGGCGGTACGGGTGCGGGTCTGGTGCAGGAAGCGGGGTTCGGCGAAGGCGGCGAGTGCCGTGCGTACCTCGGGGAGATGCGGCTGTTCGGCGTGCAGGGCGGCGGAGAGCTGTGCCTTGGCGATCGGGATGCCTGCCGCGCCGAGCGCGTCGACGGCGGTGTCGGGGTCCTCGAAGGAGGTGGCGAGGTGGCAGGTGTCGATGCAGATGCCGATGCGTGGGTGTCCGAGGGCGGTGAGCGGGGCGATGGCGTCGGCGGTCGTCTCGACGGTGCAGCCCGGCTCGGGTTCGAGGCCGATGCGGATGGATTTGCCGGTGAGTTCGGCGAGTGCGTCGAGGCGTTCTCCGAGGGTGCTGAGCGCGGTGTGTGCCGTGCGGGCCGCTTCCGGGTCCGAGGAGAAGGGGGTGCGCCAGGCGATCGGGAGGGTGGAGATGGTTCCTTCGGTGGCGTCGTCCGGGAGCAGGCCGGCCAGGAGCCGGGCGAGGTCGGTGGTGTGGGCGAGCCGCTCCGGGTCAGTCCAGTCCGGCTTGTACACCCGGTACTTGACCTCGTCGGCGCCGAATCCCTCGTACGGGAAGCCGTTGAGGGTGACGACCTCCAGGCCGCGGCGGTCCAGTTCGGAGCGCAGGGACCGCAGCTCGGCCGGGTCGTTGATCAGGGTGCGGGCGGCGTCCCTGGCAAGCCAGAGGCCGATGCCGAGCCGGTCCCGGCCGAGGCGCCTGCGAACGGGTTCGCAGTGGTCGCGCAGTTGGGCGCGGACGCCGTCGAGCGTCTCGGCGGGGTGGACGTTGGTGCAGTACGAGAGGTGGACGGTGGAGCCGTCGGGGTGGCGGAAGCGCATCGCCTCACTCCCCGCCGCGCAGGATGGAGTTGCCTTCATGGAGCGGTTGTGGCGTGGCGGTGCCGAGCTGGAGCCGGCCGCTCTGCCCGTAGAACTCGACGGGGTTTCGCCAGAGCACCTTGTCGACGTCGTCGTCGTCGAACCCGGCGGCGAGCATCGCGTCGCCCACCTTGCGGGTCTTGAGGGGATCGCTTCGACCCCAGTCGGCGGCCGAGTTGACCAGCACCTTCTCGGTGCCGTGGGTCCTGAGGATCTCGACCATGCGTTCTTCGTCCATCTTGGTGTCGGGATAGACGGAGAAGCCGGCCCAGCAGCCGCTGTCCCTGGCGTCCTTCACGGTCGTCTCGTTGAGGTGGTCGAGCAGCACCCGCTCCGGGGGAAGGCGGGACTCGCGGATGACGTCGATGGTGCGGTGCAGCCCGGCGAGCTTGTCCCGGTGCGGGGTGTGCACGAGGGCGGGTAGGCCGTGGTCGGCGGCGAGCTGGAGCTGGGCGGCCAGGGCGGTGTCCTCGGCCGGGGTCATGGAGTCGTAGCCGATCTCGCCGACGGCGACGACGGAGTCCTTGACGAGATAGCGGGGCAGGGCGTCCAGGACGGGGACGCAGCGCGGGTCGTTCGCCTCCTTGGGGTTGAGGGCGAGCGTGCAGTGGTGGGCGATGCCGTACTGGGCGGCGCGGAAGGGCTCCCAGCCGAGCAGGGCGTCGAAGTAGTCGAAGAAGCTGGCGGGCGAGGTGCGGGGCTGGCCGAGCCAGAAAGAGGGTTCCACCAGGGCGCGCACCCCCGCGTCATACATCGCCTGGTAGTCGTCCGTGGTGCGGGAGGTCATGTGGATGTGCGGGTCGAAGATGCGCATCAGGACTCCTCCGTGGGGGCGGCGGCACCGCGGGTGGTGAGTTCGAGGACGCGAGTGAGGCCGGCAGGGACACTGCGGCCCGCCGCGATGCGTTCGGCGGCGAAGTCACCCAGCATGCGGGCGAGTTCGGCATCGCCCCGGGCGCGCCGGGCCAGTCCGTCGACGGCTTCGACATCGACCCCGGTGAAGAGGCATTTGAGAACGGCGTGGCGCCAGTTGTGCGCATCGAGATGGGTGGCGGCGTACGGGCCGACGGCCGCGGCGATCAGCCGGGTGTCGTTGGTGCGCAGGGCGTCCCCGACGAGCGGAAGGGCGGTGGGGCCGAGGTCCAGCCGGTGCAGGGTGAGCAGGACGGCGCGCCGTTCGGCGGCGGTGCCCTGTTCGTACAGCCTGGTCAGAGCGGGCAGCGTGGCACGGGCTTCGATGAGCAGGAGGGCACGTACGGAGTCGGCGTGTTCGAGTCCGCACTGCCGGCCGGCCGCGGCATAGCGCAGTTCCCACGGTGGGGCTGCGTAGGAGCTGCCGGGCTGCTCGGTGCCCTGGTGGGAGGCTGCGTGTTCGGCCTCGGCGAGTGCCTCGTCGAGCCAGGCGCGCGCGGCTCCGCCGAGCTGTGCGTCGAGGTCCTTGCGGGTCAGCAGCGGGGGGTTCGTCGGGGATATCGGCATGGCGTCGCTCCCTTCGGGCGGTTTCAGCGGCTCGATGGGCTGTGCTTCGACGGACTGTGACTCGACGGGCTGTGTTTGCGGAGGAAGTCGATCGATTTGCGGGCGAGTTCGGGGCCGGCATGGGAGTGGCGGGGCAGTTCGACGACGGTGAGGCCCTGGTAGCCGGTGTCCGAGAGGGTGTCGAGTGCTTCGAGTACGGGCGGAAAGTCGATCTCGCCCTCACCGAAGGGGAGGTGTTCATGGACTCCGCGGCGCATGTCCTCGATCTGGACGTGGCGCAGCCAGGGCGCGGCCTCGCGGATGCAGTCGACGGGCATGGCGGGTTCCAGGCACTGGCAGTGGCCGATGTCGAGGGTGAGCCCGAGCGGTGGCGGGTCTCCGCTGAGGACGCGCAGATGGTGGAAGTCGGCGAGCGTGGCGAGGAGGTGTCCGGGCTCGGGTTCGACGGCCAGCGGAATGCCGGAGCGGTCGGCGGCTTCGAGAACCGGGGCGAGGGAGTCGGTGAGCCGCTGCCAGGCGGTGCCGGGGGCGGTGTCCGGTGGGGTGATGCCGCTGAAGCAGTGCACGGCGTGGGCGCCGAGGTCGGCGGCCACCTGGACGGCCCGGACGAGCAGCCGGGTGCGGGCGGCGCGGGCCTCCGGGTCCGGGTCGAGGAGGGAGGGGCCGTGCTTGCGGCGTGGGTCGAGGACATAGCGGGCGCCGGTCTCGACGGTGACACCGAGCCCCAGCTCCTGGAGCCGGGACGCCGCGCGGCGGGTGCGGGCGGCGAGGTCCGGGGCGAGGGGGTCGAGGTGCATGTGGTCGAGGGTCAGGCCGACCCCGTCGTACCCGAGGTCGGTGAGGAGTCCGAGGGCATCGTCCAGGCGGAGGTCGGTGAGCCCGTTGGTGCCGTAGCCGAGGCGGATCGTCATGTCGGGCTCACTTTCCGGGCGAGGGTGCGGGCGATCGGTACGAGTCCCATGACGGCGAGCGCCGTGCCGACCGCTCCGGTGCGGGCGGCAAGAGCGGCCTGGAGCGGGATCATCGCCCGGATGCCGCCGCCGACGGCGCGTTGTGTGAGCGGCGGGGAGGGATTGAGCGCGGCGTGCAGGAGCGGAACCGCGGCGGTCCGGACGTAGGAGCCGGTGAGCGCGGTGCGCACGAGGCCGGAAGCGGTGCGGGCGGGGGTTGCCGGTGAGCGGTGCGAGGGACGCGGTCGGAGCGACTCGTCCTGCCCGCCGGATCCCGTGTGCGGGGCCGGTTCCTGGTCTTCGCGCCGCCCTTGCCGCGTGCGCAGCGCCGCCGCGCCCAGTGCGGCGACGGCCGCGAGCGCGGCCAGGGGTGCGGTGGTCGATCCACCGTGTGCCTCGTGCCGGGAGACGGCGGTGACGGCGTAGGTGTGCGCACCGAGCAGACCTGCGGCCGGCAGCGCGCCGAGAATGGAGCCGCGCGCGACCGGAGCCGCACCACGGGCGGATCCCGTAGCCGTCGCCGAACCACCGGCGGAACCCGGCCCCGGGCCTGCCCCTGCCCCCGTCCCTGTCCCCGCACCCACGCCCGGAGCCACCGCCCCCGTCGTCCGCCCGGTCCCTTGGGTGGCGGTGGCCCCCAGCAGCAGGTCCAGTCCGCGTGCGGCGGCCATCGCCGCGGGCCCGGCCGGAGTGTGCTTCAGCCGGAGGTCGTACGCCCACACGGTCGCCGCGAGTCCGGTGGCCACCGCAAGGGCCGGGCGGCCGGCCCGGCCGGCGAGCCCCAGCCCGGCGGCGGTCAGCGCGCCCGCCGCCGCGAGCGCCGCAGCGGGTGCGATCCGGCCCGAGGGGATCGGCCGGTACGGGCGGTCGACGGCGTCCTCCTCGCGGTCGGCCCAGTCGTTGAGCGCCATGCCCGCCTCGTACAGGCAGAGCGAGGCGCCGACGGCGAGCACGGTTCCTCGGTCGGGACGCCGGCCGACCGCCGCCGCCCCGGCCAGCGCGTCGCCGGGGACGGTGAACAGCGCGGACACCCGTAGCAGTTCGGCCCAGGCGCGTGCCGTCATCGTTCCCCCCGCAGCGTCCCGGCGAAGGCGAGCAGCGCCTGATACTGCTCGAAGAGCGCGGCCGGACCGCCGTCCGGGTCCTTGAAGTAGAAGCCGAGCTGGGGCAGCGGGCCGCTCAGCCCGCGCTCGTGGGCTCGGGCCACCAGCCTGGCGAGGTCCAGGACCAGGGGTGCGGCCAGTGCCGAGTCGCAGCCCTGCCAGGTGGTCTGGAGCACCATCCGCGCACCGAGGAATCCGTCGAACGCGATGTGGTCCCAGGCGGTCTTCCAGTCGCCGAGGGCCGGTACGTCGTCGATGTGGACCTCACCCTCGGGGGCGGTTCCCAGGGTGTCGGCGAGGACGCGTTCCTTGCCCGCGTTCTTGGCGGCCGCCGCGCCCGGGTCGGCCAGCGCCGCTCCGTCTCCGCCGCCCAGCAGGTTGGTGCCCGACCAGGCCCGTACGGGCAGGGCGCGTTGCACGAACATCGGGGCGAGTACGGAGCGGAGCAGCGTCTGGCCGGTCTTGCCGTCGCGGCCCGCGTGAGGAAGTCCGCAGTCCGAGACGGCGTCCTGGAGGGCGGGGGTGCGCAGCCCGGTGGAGGGGGTGAAGTTGATGTAGGGGCAGCCTGCCCGCAGCGCCGCGGCCGCGTAGAGCGAGCTGGCGGTCAGCCGTTGTGCGCCGGGGCCGGGGAGGGGTTCGGTGGACGCCACGTTGACGACGACCGTCCTGGCCAGGTCGTTGCGGCGGGTGAAGTCGGTGAGGTCGGCGGCGAAGGCGGCGATGAGTTCCTCGTCTGCGCGGGTGTCGCCGGGCAGTGGTCCACCGGGCCGGATCCCGGCGTCCGCCGCGGCGAGTTCGGCGCGCACCGCCGACGGGAGTCCGTGCGGCAGCACTCCCCCCTCGGCCAGTGCCTCGGCGCGTTTGGGCAGTGGGCAGCCGGCCGTGTCGTGTCCGCCGAAGACGAGTGAGGTGAGTGGGGGCAGCCCGCTGTCGGTGAAGGGTGGGGTCTCGGTGACCATGCCTGCCGCCGGGTGGAGCCCTGCCGCGACCGCCGCGCACCCCGCGGTGGCGGTGGTGGCGACGGAGCCGCGTGCTCCGATGAACCAGACTCCGGTACGTACGGCGGGTGCTGACACGGGCTGCCTCCCTGGCTGGGGGTGCTGGCTGGGCAGAGCGGGTGGCGCTGTGCGACAAAAGGGCGGGGCCGACAGGGCCGGCGGGGCGGTGGCGGCGGGCGGGGAGGGGGTCCCCAGGCGAAGAGGGGTGGTCCCTCCGGGCGGGGAGGGGTGGTCCCTTCCCCGCCCGCCGTCGCCGGGGTGGGTGCCCTACGCCGAGGGCAGTTCCTTCAGCTGGATGTTGCGGAACGACACATGGTCATTGGCACCGTGGTTCTGGATGCCGATGTAGCCGCTCTTCAGGCTCCGGACCGGATCGGTGTTGGTGAAGTCGTTGATCTTCACTCCGTTGAGGAAGACCTGGAGGCGCTCGCCCTGGACCTTGATCTCGTAGCTGTTCCACTGGCCGGGCGGTCGCAGGACCTGGTCGCGGGCCTTGGCGTTCGCCGCCTTGAAGGTGTAGATCGAGCCCGTGGTGCGGTCGGCCGCGTCGGTGGCGTCGATCTGGACCTCGTACCCGTTGTTCACCGCGGACCAGGGGTCGTCGGACTCCGGGAAGCCGACGAAGACACCGGAGTTGTCGTCGCCCTGCATCTTCCAGTCGAGCTTGAGCGAGTACGAGCCGAGCTCCTTGGCCTGGTAGGTGAGCAGGCCCATGCCGCCCTCGGAGCGCAGCTCGCCGTCGACGACGTCGAACTTCCCGGGGCCCGCCTGCTTCCAGCCTTCGAGCGTCTTGCCGTTGAAGATCGACCGGTAGCCGGTGTCGGGCTTGCAGTCGGCCTTCACCTGGCCGGCCGCGTACCGCATGCCGCCGAGGAGCAGCTTGCGGAAGTCCGGTTCGGCGTAGGACTCCTTGGTGTGGCCGAGGCCGGTGTAGAAGGAGCGGCCGCCCTGGTAGGTCTGGCACCAGGTGATGGGGTGGTCGCCCTTCATGGTGCCGCCGGTGTAGGTGGTCTCGTCGAGGGTGGCGAGGACCTTGGCCTGATTACGCGGGTTTGTGCGGTAGTTGTACCACTCGTCGGGGCGGTTCCACTCGTCGCCGAGGTGCGCGGTGGCCGGGTGGCTGTGGTCCTCGACGCGGACGGTGGCGGGCTGGATGGCGGGGTGCGAGGAGAAGTACGCCCCGACGAGTCCGCCGTAGAAGGCCCAGTCGTACTCGGTGTCCGCCGCCGCGTGGACGCCCATGTAACCGCCGCCGGTGGCCACGTAGTTCTCGAAGGCCTTCTGCTGGTCGGTGTTGAGGACGTCGCCTGTGGTCGAGAGGAAGACCACGGCGTCGTAGCGGGCCAGGTTGCTGGTGGTGAACTGGCCTGCCGTCTCCGTGGCGTCGACGGTGATGTTGCTGTCCTTGCCGAGTTCCTTCAGCGCCGCGATTCCGTCGGGGATCGCGTCGTGGCGGAAGCCGGCCGTCTTCGAGAAGACCAGCACCCGCTTGGCGGTCCTGTCGGGGGCGCTGTTGGAGAGCTCGAAGTCGTCGATGTCGTAGAGCGCTCCGGCACCGCCCTTGAAGACCAGGAAGAGTTCGGTGGTCGCCTTCGGGACGCCGCGCAGCGGTACGTCGATGTCCTGGAAGTTGTCCCAGGCACCGGTCACCGGGACGGGTGCGGAGCCGAGGATCTTGCCGGTCGGCGAGCCGGTCCGGACTTCGAGGAAGCCGCCGGCGCCGCCGGAGGAGATCCGCGCGGTCAGCTTGGTGGATCCGGTGAGGAGGTACGGCTTGAAGGAGATCCAGTCGTCGTTGTGGATGTCACCGACCGTCTTGCCACCGTGGGCGGTCGCCTTGTTCTGCGGGGCGACGCCCTGGGAGGCGCTGTAGTGCTCGGCCTGCCGGTGGCGGGGCTGGAGCTCGGACTGGTCGTGGCCGGACAGGGGGGCCTGGCCGCCTCCGCCGCCGTCGGTGTACGAGGCGTCGATGACGCCGAAGATGTTGGCGTTGGGGTCGTGCCCGCCGTCCATCTCCGTCTTGATGGTTCCGGTGCAGCCGTGCGCAGAGGTGATGGGGTGGCCGTGGCTGTCGTGGCCGAGGATGAAGCGGACCTCGATCTTCGAGCAGTCGATGGTTCCGTCCTCGGGATCGGTGACGGTCACCTTGAACGGGATCTCGTCGCCGAAGGAGAACATCTGCCCGTCGCCGGGGAGTTCCAGTTTCACCTTGGGAGCGGTGTTGCCGACCGTGACATGGACGTTGGCCGAGCCGGTGCGGCCGGTGGGGTCCGTCGCGGTGACGGTGGCGGTGTAGGTGCCGTTCTTCTTGTACGTGTACGTGGGGTCGGCGGCGGTCGATGTGCCGCCGTCACCGAAGTCCCAGCTGTAGCTGAGCGTGTCACCGTCGGCGTCGGTGGTTCCGGCCGAGGAGAACGTGACCTTGAGCGGAGCGGTTCCGGAGGTCTTGTTGGCGGATGCCTCGGCGATCGGCGAGCGTCCGCCGGTGGCGTTCTCGATGCGGTAGAGCGCCGAGTTCTGGTCGCCGCCGAAGTAGCCGGTGCCGTAGTCGAGTACGTACAGCGCGCCGTCGGGACCGAACGTCATGTCCATCACCTGGGTTCCCGACCACGGGAAGGCGTTGATGGACTTGACCGTGCCGTCGGTGTCCTGGTCGATGCGCTTGATCCAGCGCCTGCCGAACTCACCGGCGAAGAAGTTGCCGTCGTACGCCTCGGGGAATTTCACCGGCGAGTCGAGATCCGCGTCGTAGTGGTAGACCGGTCCGCCCATCGGGGACTCCGAGCCGGTGCCGAACTCGGGCACGGACGCGCCGTCGTACGGGATCCAGGCGGGCTGGGCCGGCGGCAGGTCGACCAGGCCGGTGTTGTACCGGGAGGTGTTCTTGGGTGCGGCGCAGTCGAAGGCCGCACCGGAGGTCTTGGTCGCGAAGTCGTAGTCGACGAACGGGTCGTTCTTGCCGGTGCAGAACGGCCAGCCGAAGTTCCCGGCCTTGGTCACGCGGGCGAATTCGACCTGGCCGCCCGGTCCGCGCTTGGGGTCGGCGGCGCCGGCGTCGGGCCCGTAGTCACCGACGTACACGATGCCGGTGGGCTTGTCGACGGTGAAGCGGAAGGGGTTGCGGAAGCCCATCGCGTAGATCTCCGGCCGGGTCTTGTCGGTGCCCGGGGCGAAGAGGTTGCCTTCGGGGACGGTGTACGTGCCGTCGTCGGCGACCTTGATGCGGAGGATCTTGCCGCGCAGGTCATTGGTGTTCCCGGCGCTGCGGCGGGCGTCGAACACGGGGTTGCGGTCCGGCCGGTCGTCGATCGGGGTGTAGCCGTCGGAGGCGAACGGGTTGGAGTCGTCGCCGGTCGACAGGTACAGGTTGCCCTGCGCGTCGAAGTCGATGTCGCCGCCGACGTGGCAGCAGATGCCCCGCGAGGCCGGGATGTCGAGGACCTTCTTCTCGCTGGCGGTGTCGAGTGTGCCGTCCTCCTTGAGGACGAAGCGCGAGAGCCGGTTCACTCCGTCGAACTTGGCGAAGTCGGCGGCGGTTCCGTTCTCGGGAGCGTCGCCCGACGGGGTGTCCAGCGGGGGCGCGTAGTAGAGGTAGATCGCCCGGTTCCTGCTGAAGTCCGGGTCGACGCCGACGCCCTGGAGGCCCTCCTCGTCGTGGGAGTAGACGGGCAGGACACCGGCGAGCGTGGTGTCGCCGCCGCTGTCGGTGAGCCAGAGTTCGCCGCCGCGCGCGGTGTGCAGGACGCTGCGGTCGGGGAGCACCGCCAGCGTCATGGGCTCGCCGGTCTCGGCGACTCCCTTGGCGAGGGTGACCTGCTGGAATTCCTCGGCCGCCGCGTCGGCGGCGGCCGGCGAGGACGGCCCCGTCGCGGCTGCTCCGGGCGTGGCACCCAGGGCCAGGGTGGCCGCGGCGAGCAGGCCGCCGGTGAACAGGGCGAAGGATTTACGGACGCGGAGCCGGATTCTGCTCCTGTTTCTGGTGGTGGTTCGGTGCACGAGTGTCCTCCGGAGTGTGCCGGTTGTACGGGCGGGGTGCTGCCGTGCCGTTCTGCGCGGGGACTGCCGCGCGGGTCGTTGGGGTGTGCGGGACACCGGCGACCCGAGTCATGTCATGTACATGTTGTGAAGTACACGTTGTGGACCGTAGACCTGTTCGTCCGGGACGGAAAGCCCTTGAGCAGCAGCCCGGTCGAACTTTTTCCTGCGTCAGGACAAAGCGGGGTGAGGGCAGGGGCGGGCACGGGACGGCCAGGGAGCTCCCTCCCGGCCCGTCCCGCCACACCCGACGGGGAGCCGGTCAGTCGCCGCCCCCGAAGGCCGCGTCGAACGACGCCGCCGGCGGATCGAAGTCGTACCGCTTCAGTGTGGCCAGCGCTTCCGGCGCACCGGCCAGCCGGTCCATCCCGGCGTCCTCCCACTCCACGGAGACCGGCCCGTCGTAGTCGATGGACCGGAGCATCCGGAAGACGTCCTCCCAGGGCACGTCGCCGTGTCCGGCCGAGACGAAATCCCAGCCGCGCCGGGGATCGCCCCAGGGCAGATGGGAGCCGAGCCTGCCGTTGCGGCCGTCGAGGCGCTTGCGTGCTTCCTTGCAGTCCACGTGGTAGATCCGGTCGCGGAAGTCGTACAGGAAGTTGACCGGGTCCAGGTCCTGCCAGACGAAGTGACTGGGGTCGAAGTTCAGGCCGAACGCCGCCCGGTGGCCGACGGCCTCCAGTGCGCGGCGGGTGGTCCAGTAGTCGTACGCGATCTCACTGGGGTGCACCTCGTGGGCGAACCGCACGCCCTCCGCGTCGAAGACGTCCAGGATCGGGTTCCACCGCTCGGCGAAGTCCTCGTACCCCCGCTCGATCATGTGCGGCGGAACCGGCGGGAACATCGCGACCAGGTGCCAGATCGACGAGCCGGTGAAGCCGATGACGGTACGCACCCCGAAGGCGGCGGCCGCCCGCGCGGTGTCCTTGATTTCCTCGGCGGCCCGGCGGCGGACCCCTTCGGGTTCGCCGTCGCCCCAGATCCGCGCGGGCAGGATCCCCCGGTGCCGCTCGTCGATCGGGGCGTCGCAGACGGCCTGGCCGACCAGGTGGTTGGAGATGGCCCAGCACTTCAGTCCGTACTTGTCGAGCAGCTGCCGCCGGCCGTCCAGGTAGCCGGGGTCGGTCAGCGCCTTGTCGACCTCGAAGTGGTCGCCCCAGCAGGCGAGTTCGAGCCCGTCGTAGCCGAAGTCCCGGGCGTGGCGGCAGACCTCCTCCAGCGGAAGGTCGGCCCACTGACCGGTGAAGAGTGTGAAGGGACGGGGCATGGGCAGGCCTCCTAGAGAACCACGGGTGTGTGTACGGAGTTCTTCTCGGCGCTCTCCTCGACGGCTGCGAGCACCCGCTGCACCTGGAGTCCTTCCGCGAACGACGGTGCGGGGGCGGTCCCTTCGGCGATCGTGCGCACCAGGTCGCGGGCCTGGTGCACGAAGGTGTGCTCGTAGCCGAGGGCGTGGCCCGGCGGCCACCACGCCTCCAGGTAGGGGTGTTGGGGTTCGGTGACCAGGATGCGCCGGAACCCCGCCGTGGCGGCGGGTTCGGTGTGGTCGTGGAAGGACAGCTCGTTGAGCCGTTCCAGATCGAAGGCGAGCGAGCCGCGCTCCCCGTTGATCTCCAGCCGCAGTGCGTTCTTCCGCCCGGCCGCCATCCGGGTCGCCTCGAAGGAGGCCAGCGCCCCGGAGGCGAGCCGGCCGGTGAACAGCGCCGCGTCGTCGACGGTCACCACCCCCAGCGCACCGGTGTCCGCCGCCCCGGAGAGCCCGGCCGACGGGCCCGCGAGCCGGGGCCGTTGGCGTACGAAGGTCTCGCTGACCGCCGACACCCCGACCAGCGGCTCCCCCGCCAGATACTGTGCCAGGTCGACGATGTGGGCGCCCAGGTCGCCGAGCGCGCCCGAGCCGGCGCGTTCCCGCTCCAGCCGCCAGGTGAGCGGTGATTCGGGGTCTACGAGCCAGTCCTGGAGGTAGGCGGCGCGGACGTGCCGCAGGGTGCCGAGCCGCCCCTCGGCGATCAGCTGCCGGGCGTACGTGATCGCGGGCACCCGGCGGTAGTTGAAGCCCACCATCGCGACCTGGCCGCGGGCGGCGGCCCGCTCCGCGGCATCGGTCATCGCCTCGGCCTCGGCGACCGTGTTGGCGAGCGGCTTCTCGCACAACACGTGCTTGCCCGCCTCCAGGGCGGCGATGGCGATCTCGGCGTGGCTGTCGCCGGGGGTGCAGATGTCGACGAGTTGCACATCGTCCCGGGCGATGAGGGCGCGCCAGTCGGTCTCCGCCGCCGCCCAGCCGTGGCGGGCGGCGGCCGCGTCGACCGCGGCCCGGTCGCGTCCGCAGATCGCGGCGAGAGCCGGCCTCATCGGCAGGTCGAAGACGTGTCCCGCGGTGCGCCAGCCCTGTGAGTGGGCGGCGCCCATGAACGCGTATCCCACCATGCCGACGCCGAGCACCGGTGCACTCGTCTCCGGCCGCCGCGTCGGTGGCGCTGCGGCCTCCTGATCCGTCTCTTCCCTGCGGGCCATCGGGGCTCCTCCTCGTCGGTCGTTCGATGAATACGGCAGGAGAGCTGGTCAGCGCCCTCCTGCGGGGCGGATCAGCTGAAGCCCGTCGGCAGGTACTGGTCGATGTTCTCCTTGGTGACCACGGCCGAGTAGAGGGTGAGACTGGTCGGGATCTCCAACTCGGCCAGTCCGCCGACGCCCTTGCCCTGGGCCAGCGCACGGGCCAGGTCGATGGCGGACGCGGCCATCGTCGGCGGGTAGAGCACCGTGGCCTTCAGGACGCTGTCGCCGGCCTTGATGGCGTCCATCGCGGACTTGGCCCCGGCGCCGCCGACCATCAGGAACTCGTCGCGGCCTGCCTGCTGGATGGCGCGCAGGGCGCCGACGCCCTGGTCGTCGTCGTGGTTCCACAGCGCGTCGAACTTCTTCTGCGCCTGGAGGAGCTGGGCCATCTTCGCCTGGCCCGACTCGACGGTGAAGTCGGCAGCCTGACGGGCCACCAGCTTGATGTTGGGGTAGTTCTTCAGCGCGTCGGCGAAGCCCTGGCTCCGCTGCTTGGTGAGCTCCAGGTTGTCGATCCCCGCCAGCTCGACGACCTTGGCGTTGGCCTTGTCCTTCAGCTGTTCGCCGATGTATGTGCCGGCGTTGAGGCCCATGCCGTAGTTGTCGCCGCCGACCCAGCAGCGGTAGGCCTGCGGGGAGGCGAAGATCCGGTCCAGGTTGACGACGGGGATGCCCGCCCGCATGGCCTCCAGGCCCACCTGGGTGAGCGCCTTGCCGTCGGCGGGGAGGATGACGAGGACGTCGACCTTCTTGTTGATGAGGGTCTTGACCTGGCCGATCTGGGCGGCGGTGTCGTTGGATCCCTCGGTGGACTCCAGTGTCACCTCGGAGTACTTGGCCGCCCGCGACTTGGCGTTCTCGTTGATGGCGTTGAGCCAGCCATGGTCGGCCTGGGGACCGGCGAAGCCGATGGTGACGGGCTTGCCGGGCTTGTCGTCGGCTGCGGGGCCGGTGTTCTTGACGGTGTCGGTGTCCTCGGGCTTGGGGTCATTGCTCGTGCAGGCCGTGAGCAGGGCGCCCGCGGAGACGGCTGCGGTGCCGAAGAGCAGTCGTCTGCGGCTGGTTTCTGGCATGGCTGTCGAACCCTTCATCCGGTGCGTGGCATCTGGCGTGGCGGGAGGGGGGCGGGGCGGTGGCGGGTCAGGTCTCGCCATGCGCCGACGTGCGGCGCTGGACCAGGACGGCGGCGACGATGATCGCGCCCTTGGCGATCTGCTGGACGTCGCTCTGCAGGTTGTTGAGCGCGAAGATGTTGGTGATGGTGGTGAAGACCAGGACGCCCAGCACGGAACCGACGATGGTGCCGCGCCCGCCGCTGAGCAGGGTGCCGCCGATGATCGCGGCCGCGATGGCGTCGAGCTCGTACAGATTGCCGTTGGTGTTCTGGCCCGAGCCGGACAGGATGATCAGCATGAAGGCGGCGATGCCGCAGCACAGACCGGAGAGCAGATAGAGGAAGAGCCGCTGGCGCCGCACGTCGATACCGGCCAGCCTGGCGGCCTCCGCGTTGCCGCCGACCGCGACCGTGCGCCGTCCGAAGGTCGTACGGTTCAGCACCAGCCAGCCGACGACGGTCACCGCGGCGAACATCATCACCAGCGGCGGGATGCCGAGGAAGTAGGAGTCGGGCAGGCCCAGGTCGAGGACGGATTCGACGGTGACGATCTGGGTCTTCCCGTCGGTGATCTGGAGGGCGAGCCCGCGGGCGGAGGCGAGCATGGCCAGCGTCGCGATGAACGGCACCATCCGCCCGTACGCGATCAGCAGCCCGTTCACCAGCCCGGCACCGAGTCCGACGATCACCGCGGTGAACAGGATCCCGGCGAAGCCGTACTCCTGGGTGGCGACCGTGGTCGCCCAGACGGAGGCGAGTGCGACCATCGCGCCGACCGACAGATCGATGCCGCCGCTGGTGATGACGAAGGTCATCCCGACGGTGACGACACCGATGACGGAGGACTGGGTCAGGATCAGCTGGAGGTTCCCGGTGTCCAGGAAGGCGTCGGGCTCGGTGAATCCACCGACGACGACCAGCGCGGCGAGGACGCCGAGGAGCGAGAGGTTACGGACATCCAGGCGCAGGCCACTGGCGCGTGCGGGGCCGTCCTTCTCCCGGGGGCGGGGCACCGGGGCGCCGGCCCCTTTGTCCGGCCCGCCCTGCTGCGTCGGGGAAACGGGCTGCGTCATGACGTCGGGCTCCCTTCCATCACTAGGTCGAGTACGCGGTGCTCGTCGAGCTCCCGGGCGTCGGCCGTGTGCACGACGCGGCCCTCGCGGAGCACCAGCACCCGGTCGGCGAGGCCCAGCACTTCGGGCACCTCGCTGGAGACGAGCAGGACGGCGAGGCCCTCGTCGGCCAGCCGGCGGATCACGGCGTACAGCTCGGCGCGGGCGCCGACGTCCACACCGCGGGTCGGTTCGTCGAGCAGCAGCACCCGGCAGCCGCGCAGCAGCCAGCGGGCCAGGACCGCCTTCTGCTGGTTGCCGCCGGAGAGCGTGCGCACGGGGGTGTCCGGGTTGTCGGGGCGCAGTGAGAGTTCGCGGGTGGCTTCGCGGGCCGCCCGGTGTTCGGCCCCGCGGTCGATCCAGCCCGCCCTGGAGAAGCGGGACAACGCGGAGACGGAGACGTTGCGGGTGACGGATTCGAGCATCAGCAGGGCCTGCGCCTTGCGTTCCTCGGGGGCCAGGCCGATGCCGGCGGCGACGGCCGCGCGGACGCTGCCGGGCCTCAGCTGCTTGCCGGCCACGGTCACCCGTCCGGCGCTCGGCCTGCGGGCGCCGTAGACGGTCTCCAGGATCTCGGAGCGCCCCGAGCCCACGAGTCCGGCCAGGCCCACGATCTCGCCCGGCACCAACTCCAGGTCCACCGGGGCGAATTCGCCCCTTCTTGTCAGCCCCTCGACCCTCAGCACCGGCTCCGCCCCGGCCGTGCGCGCACGGTCCGTGGCGCGCGGTGGGAAGACGTACTCGACATTGCGGCCGGTCATCATGGCAACGATGTCGGGTGTCGGGGTGGACTCGGCGGGCAGTCCGACGGCCACGGCCCGGCCGTCCTTGAGCACGGTCACCCGGTCGCCGATCCGGCGGATCTCCTCCAGGCGGTGCGAGATGTAGACGACGGCGACCCCGTCGGCGGTGAGGGAGGCGACGGTGCGGAACAGGTTGTCGACCTCGTCCGGGTCGAGTGCGGCGGACGGCTCGTCCATGACGATGAGCCGTACGTCGTGCGAGAGTGCCCTCGCCATGGAAACGATCTGCTGCTGCGCGGCGGACAGTTCGCCGACCGGGCGGGCCGGGTCGATCTCCGGGTGGCCGAGCCGCTTCAGCAGTGCGGCGGCGGCCGTGCGGCCCTCGCGGGTGCGGACGACGAAGCGGGCGGTGGTGGGTTCATGGCCGAGGAAGACATTCTCGGCCACGGACAGCCCCTCGACCAGGTCGAGTTCCTGGTAGATGGTGGCGATACCCAGCCGCATCGCGGCGATGGGCGACTTCAGCGCGACCGGTTCGCCGCGCCAGGTGATCTCGCCGTCGTCGGGCTGGTGGGCCCCGGCGAGCACCTTGATGAGGGTGGATTTGCCGGCGCCGTTCTGCCCGAGGAGACAGTGAACTTCGCCGGCGTGGACCTCCAGGTCCACTCCGTCGAGGGCGCGCACTCCGGGGAACGACTTGGTGATGCCGGACATGGTGAGCAGGGGTGGTTCTGGTGCCATGACGAATCCCCTCGGCGAGTGGGGTCTCCCCTGTTCGGACACGCCTGTCGGGACGAGGCCGGGAGCTCGGGGAAGGCCGATGAGCGGGCAGGGCTGTACCAGGTGCGGTGGTGCGGGTGTTCCGGCGCTCCCGGTGTCTCCGGGGCGCGCCCGTGCGTGGCCGGCCCGGGGTCAGGCCGGTGAGAAGAGGTGGTCGCTGATGAGCCGGGCGGCGCCGATCACTCCGGCGGCCGGCCCCAACTCGCCCAGCACGATGGGGAGATTGCCGGTGGCCAGCGGCAGTGACTGCCGGTAGACCTGGGTCCGGACGCTGGCGAGGAGGGTGTGGCCGAGGCCGGTCACACCGCCGCCGATCACCACCAGGCCGGGGTTGAAGAAGCTGACGAGTCCCGCGATGACCTGGCCGACCCGGTTGCCGCCTTCGCGGATCAGGTCGAGCGAGGTGGCGTCACCGGCGGCCGCGGCGGCCGCCACATCGGCGGCGGTGAGTTTCCCGGCCGCTTCGAGACGGCCGGCGAGCTCCGCCGACCGCCCGGTACGGGCCGCGTCCTCGGCGTCGCGGGCGAGCGCGGCGCCGCTGAAGTGGGCCTCCAGGCAGCCCCGGTTGCCGCAGGCACAGGCGCGCCCCTCGGGTTCCACCTGGATGTGGCCGATGTCTCCGGCGCTGCCCGTCGTACCACGGTGGACATCGCCGCCTACGACGATGCCGCAGCCGATGCCGGTGCCGATCTTGACGCAGAGGAAGTCGCCCACGGAGCGCGCGACGCCCGCGTGCTGCTCCCCCATCGCCATCAGGTTCACATCGTTGTCGACCATGACGGGGCAGCCCAGTTCCTGACTGAGCGCCTCGCGGACCGGGAAGCCGTCCCAGCCGGGCATGATCGGCGGTGCGACCGGCACGCCTTCGGGGAAGCGGACCGGGCCGGGGACGCCGATGCCCGCGCCGTCGAAACCCTCGGCAAGCCCCGAGGCCCGGAGCTTGGCCGCCATGGACAGCACCTGCTCGAAGATGGCGACGGGGCCCTCGCGTACGTCCATCGGATGGTTGAGGTGGCCCAGTACCTCCAACTCGGCGTTGGTGACGGCCACATCGACTGACGTGGCTCCGATGTCGACGCCGAGGAAGCGCAGTTGCGGAGCGAGCCGGATGTTGTGCGAGCGGCGCCCGCCGCGGGATGCGGCGAGGCCGTCGGCCACGACGAGTCCGGTCTCCAGCAGTCTGTCGACCTCGACGGCGAGCTTGGAGCGGGAGAGATCCACCTGATCCCCCAGCTGTGCCCGGGAGTTGGGCCCGCCGTCGCGCAACAGCCGCAGCAGTCGCGCCTGATGCGCATTCGCGGGTCGTGCAGTCATACGTCTCACGCGCCCCTCCCCGCCACATCGGCCTGTCCGTCGGGCTTTCGAGGGGAACGTAGCAGCGGTTGCCGGGAGTGGGAAGAAGTTACGCAGGAATCCACTACAACTTTCTCCACACCGAGGACAAAGCCGGTCGGTGAAGTCACCGCCCCGCCGGCCGACCGGCCGTGTCAGCGCAGGATTCCGGCCTGCCGGGCGGCCCGCAGCCAGGACGGGAACTCCGACAGGACCCGGTCGTACAGCTCCTGGTCGGAAATCCGCTCGATGTCGTCGACGGCGAAGAAGCCGACGTTGTCGACCCGGCGGCCGGGCATGGTGTCGAACCGTTCCAGCACACCGTACCGAGAGCTGCCTAGCCCGACGAACTGCCAGAAAACCGGCTCCTCGGCGGCCGCCCGCAGCTCCTGCTCGATCTCCCGGTTGCGGTGGACACCGCCGTCCGAGAAGAACAGGACCAGCGTCGGGTCGGGCACCGGACGGTCCCGCACGAAGGCCCGCACCTCGGCGATGACCTTCTGTTCCTCGTTCTGGATGCCGACCGTACGCATGTCGACCTGACCGGGCACCAGTCCCCTGGGCGGCTTCCTGCGGCCGAAGCCGAAGGTCTGGCCCACGCGTACGTGCAGCCCGAGCCACTCGGGCAGGTCACCCACGGCGAGGTCGGGGAGGCGGGCGGGGTTGGTGGCGAACGTCCACGCCTGCATCCGACCGTCGTCGTCGAGCTGCGCCGCGACCGCCACCATCCGCTCGGCGACACCCGCCACCGTGCCCCGCCGGTAGAGACCGCCCATCGAACCCGATGCGTCGAGGACCAGGACGACGCGTGCCCGCAGCTGCGGTACGCCGTGTTTGCTCAGGCTGACCAGCACCTGTTGCTTGCGCAGCGACAGGCGCTTGCGCATGTCCACCGGCAGCCGCTCCTCGTCCTTGGTGAGCCGGGGGCCGGGCCCGCCGCCCCCGGTGCGCTCCGGCGCGGGCCACGAAGGCGGTGCGGGAGGCGGGAACAGCGGGGCGGGGGCGGGGGCCGGAGTCGACGCGGGGTGCGGGCCGGGCCCGGCCGCGGGCGGTTCCTCGTCGACGCCGATCCCGAAGTCGGTCGCCAGTCCGGCCAGTCCGTCGGCGTACCCCTGGCCGATCGCGCGGAACTTCCAGCCGCCGTCACGGCGGTAGAGCTCGCCGCCGACCAACGCGGTCTCCGTGCCGGCGGCGATGTCGAAGCGTGCCAGCTCGGCGCCGGACGCCGCGTCGAGCAGCCGCAGACACAGCCCCGGCACCTGACCGAACGTCCCGCCGTCGGCGGAGGCGCAGAGTGCGACACGTTCGACGTCCGGCCCCAGCGCGCCCAGCCGGACGTCCAGCGATTCGCTGCCGGTCCGTTTGCCGAGGTGGCTCACGGCGCCCGACGGGTGCTGCGGCTGGTTGTAGAAGACGAAGTCGTCATCGGACCGCACCCGTCCGCCGCGTGTCAGCAGCAGGGCGGAAGCATCCACGTCCGGGACTCCGGGCCCCGCCGACCAGTCGAGTGCGGCCCTGACGGCGGCGGCTGCGACCGGCACGTTGGCGCCTTTGCTCAGTATCGTCACACCGGTAAGTGTGCCTGCAGCCCCGCACACACGGCCCGAGCGGGACAGCCCTCAGCTCTTGTCGCGCTGGCGGTACGCCGCGCGCGTGTGTTCCGTGTGGGAGCGCATGATCTGCGTGGCCCGCTGTCCGTCGCGCGAGGAGATCGCCTCGATGAGCGAGCGGTGCTCGATCCAGGTCTGGGTGCCGCCCCGGCGGGCCACCGTGGTGCGGTACCAGCGGACGCGGCGGCCCACCTGACCCGCGAGCTCGGCCAGGACGACGTTGCCCGCCAGCTCCATGACCTTGGCGTGGAAGGCCGCGTCGGTGGCGACCGCCAGGTCCACGTCGCCGTCGGCGACTGCCTGCTCGCCCTTGGCGCAGAGCTCCTCCAGGGCCGCGATGCCGGCCGCGTCGGAGTCGGCCGCGGCGAGGCGTGCGGCCTCGGCCTCCAGAAGGGTGCGGACCGAGAGCAGCTGGTCCGCCTCCTCCTCCGTGGGTTCGTGCACGAACGCGCCCTGGGCGGGCCGGAGATCGACCCAGCCCTCCGTGTTCAGCCGCTGCAACGCCTCGCGCACCGGCTGGCGGGACACCCCGAGTTGGCCTGCCAACTCGCTCTCGACCAGGTGCTGGCCGGGGCGGAGCGCCCGCGTCGTCATGAGTTCGAGCAGCGCCTCATACACGCGTTCACGCAATGGACCGGGCCGTTCCAGCTTCGGCACAGCCCCTTGCGGCAGTCCTGCGGACAACATCCCGGTCCCCCTACAGCCGACAAGCACCCATTGCATATCGTCTACAGTCTACCGAGCGCAAAGCCCCTCAGGGACAGCGGATCACCTGACCCGCGTACGAGAGATTCCCGCCGAAGCCGAAGAGCAGAACCGGCGCGCCGCTCTCGACCTCGCCGCGTTCCACCAGCTTGGACAGCGCCATCGGGATCGAGGCCGCGGACGTGTTGCCGGAATCCACCACGTCCCTGGCGATGACCGCGTTGACCGCGCCGATCTTCCTGGCGACCGGTTCGATGATCCTCAGGTTGGCCTGGTGCAGCACCACCGCCCCCAGCTCCTCGGGCGCCACACCGGCCTTCTCGCACACCTTGCGGGCGATCGGCGGCAGCTGCGTGGTGGCCCAGCGGTAGACGGACTGCCCTTCCTGGGCGAATCTCGGCGGCGTCCCCTCGATCCGTACCGCGTTCCCCATCTCCGGCACCGAACCCCACAGCACGGCCCCGATCCCGGGCCGGCCCGCGTCCGGCTCCGCGACGACGACCGCCGCACCGGCACCGTCGCCGAGCAGGACGCAGGTGCTGCGGTCGGTCCAGTCGGCGATGTCCGCCATCTTGTCGGCGCCGATGACCAGGACGCGTTCGGCGGCCCCGGCCCGGATCGCGTGGTCGGCGGTGGCGAGGGCATGGGTGAAGCCGGAGCAGACCACGTTGATGTCCATCACCGCGGGCGAGCCCATCCCGAGCCGGGCGGCGACGCGCGCCGACATGCTCGGCGAGCGGTCGATCGCGGTCGAGGTGGCGACCAGGACCAGATCGACCTCGGCCGGCTGGAGCCCCGCCGCGGCCAGCGCCTTGGCCCCCGCGTGCGCGGCCATCTCGTCCACCGGCTCGTCCGGTCCACCGACGTGGCGGGTCTTGATGCCGACGCGACTGGTGATCCACTCGTCGCTGGTGTCGACCAGGGCCGCCAGATCGTCGTTGGTGAGCACCTTGGCGGGCTGATAGTGGCCGAGCGCCACGACACGTGAGCCGGTCATGTACGGGGTCCCCTCGCTACGTATGGCAGGAACCATCCAGTCTTGGTCGCTACCGCTCGGTACACGTGCACGTGTTCCCACAGGAATAGGGCCCGGCCGTTGGAGAGTTGACAACAGCCCCGATCCCCCGGAAGGAATATTGCAGACAATATTCTGTCGACCGGCAGTTTCGGGCAGTGACCACCGCTCTCTGCGCACGCTGCGGCACCGGCTGCGATGTCACACTCCATGTACAGGACAGCAGAAACAGCAAGAACAAGTCCGGTTCGGCTTCCAACCCGTCCCGGCTTCCACCACTTACAGAATCGGGTTTCAACCGCCATGGGACGGGTCACCGAGCGTCGCCGCACCATCCACATCCGGGACGGGGCCGTCTCCACCCGCCCCGACACCCTCGTCGCCGAGGAGCCCCTGGAGATCCGTCTGAACGGAAGGCCGCTCGCCATCACGATGCGCACGCCGGGCGACGACTTCGCGCTGGCGGCGGGGTTCCTGGTGAGCGAGGGCGTCATCGGTGACGGCTCCGAGGTGCAGTCGATCGTCTACTGCGCCGGAGCGACGGCTGACGGCGTCAACACGTACAACGTGGTGGACGTGAAGCTCGCCCCCGGCGTCGCGGTCCCCGACATCACGCTCGAACGCAATGTCTACACCACCTCGTCCTGCGGGCTCTGCGGCAAGGCGAGTCTCGACGCGGTACGCACCACGACCCGGCACCCGGTCGCCGACACTCCCCCGCTCCGGGTCGAACCCGGGCTGCTCTCCGCCCTCCCCGACCGGCTGCGCGCCGCCCAGCGGGTCTTCGACCGGACCGGGGGGCTGCACGCGGCGGCGCTGTTCTCCGAGACGGGCGAACTGCTCGACATCCGGGAGGACGTCGGCCGGCACAACGCGGTCGACAAACTGGTCGGCCGGGCCCTGACCGACCACCGGCTGCCGCTGTCCCGGGCGATTCTGCTGGTGTCGGGGCGGGCCTCGTTCGAGCTGGCCCAGAAGGCGGTGATGGCCGGGATCCCGGTGCTCGCGGCGGTCTCGGCGCCGTCGTCCCTCGCCGTCGACCTGGCGGCCGAGACCGGACTGACCCTGGTCGGCTTCCTGCGGGGTCCGTCGATGAATGTGTACGCGGGTGAGCACCGCATCGCCCTGGAGGCGGCAGTGGGCCAGGACTGAGGCGACCGGCCCGCCCGGCGGAGCGCCCCCGGGCGGGCCGCGCCGTCAGCTCGCGACGGCGGGCCGGGGCGACACCGGTCCGCTCACCAGCTGTTCCTCCCGCGCATCGCGCGAGCGGCGCTTGGCGATCACCGCGCACACCATCAGCTGCATCTGGTGGAAGAGCATCAGCGGCAGCACGGCGAGGGATGCCTGCGCCCCGAAGAGCACGCTCGCCATCGGCAGTCCCGAAGCCAGGCTCTTCTTCGAACCCGCGAACTGGATGGCGATCCGGTCCTCCCGGTCGAAGCCGAGCCGCTTCGCCCCGTGCCAGGTCAGCGCGAGCATCAGTGCGAGCAGCAGCACCTCGGCGCCGAGCAGCGCCCCGAGCCGGGCCGGGGTGACCTGGTGCCAGATGCCCGCGACCATGCCCTCGCTGAAGGCCGTGTAGACGACGAGCAGGATCGAGCCGCGGTCGACATAGCCGAGGACCTTCTTGTGGCGGGTGATGAAGCCGCCGGTCCAGCGGCGCAGCAGTTGCCCGGCGACGAACGGCAGCATTAGCTGGACCCCGATCCTCAGCAGCGCGTCCACCGAGAATCCGCCGCCGTCGTTGCCGAGCAGGGCGGCCGCGAGCAGCGGGGTGAGGAAGATCCCGGCGATCGAGGAGAAGGAGCCCGCGCAGATCGCCGCGGGCACGTTGCCCCGGGCGATCGAGGTGAAGGCGATCGACGACTGGATGGTCGACGGGACCAGGCAGAGGAAGAGGAAGCCACTGTGGAGCTGCGGCGTCAGGACGTACGGAACGAGCCCCCGTCCCGCCAGTCCGAGCAGCGGGAACGCCACGAAGGTGCAGATCAGCACCGTGAGATGGAGTCGCCAGTGCTTCAGTCCGTCGAGTGCCTCGGCCGTGGAGAGCCGGGCGCCGTACAGGAAGAAGAGGAAGGCGACCGCTCCGGTCGAGGCACCGCCGGCCACGTCGGCGGCGGTCCCCGACGCGGGCAGTATCGCCGCGAGCACGACGGTGCCGATCAGCGCCAGGATGTACGGGTCGAGCGGCAGCCAGGACGGCAGCTTCAGGGTGCGGCGGCTCATGTGCTCCACATGTTCTCTTGGTTCTGGTCGTGCCCGCTCCATACTGCTCCCGATCGCGGCGATCGGGAATCCCGCACACCGCTCTCACTGTCATCACGTTGCGCGATAGCCTGCTGCCATGTACGAACCGGCACAGCTCCGTACCTTTCTCGCCGTCGCCCAGACGCTGAGCTTCACCCGGGCCGCCCGCCGGCTGGGGGTCCGGCAGTCCACGGTGAGCCAGCACGTGCGGCGCCTGGAGGATGCGGCGGGTCGGCAGTTGTTCACCCGGGACACCCACCGGGTCGACCTCACCGTGGACGGCGAGGCGATGCTCGGCTTCGCCCGGACGATATTGGAGGCCCATGAGCGGGCCGCGGCGTTCTTCACCGGCACCCGGCTGCGGGGGCGGCTTCGGTTCGGAGCCTCCGAGGACTTCGTGCAGACCCGGCTGCCGGAGATCCTGGAGTCGTTCCGCCGCGACCACCCGGAGGTCGAGCTGGAGCTGACGGTGGAGCTCTCCGGGACGCTGCATCGGCGGCTCGCGGCCGGCCGGCTCGATCTGGTGCTCGCCAAGCGGCGCGCGGGTGACACGCACGGCGAACTGGTCTGGCAGGACGCGCTGACCTGGATCGGCGCACCGCAGCTGCGGATCGACCCGGATCGTCCGGTTCCGCTGATCCTCTTCCCGCCGCCGGGCATCACCCGGGCCCGCGCCCTGGAGGTGCTGGAGGAGCACGGCCGGTCCTGGCGGATCGCCTGCACGAGCACCAGCCTGAGCGGGCTGATCGCGGCGGCCCACGCGGGGTTGGGCGTGATGGCCCACAGCCGGGGGCTGGTCCCGCCGGGCCTTGCGCAGGTGCCGGCCAGGGCGGGTCTGCCGGAGCTGGGCAAAGTGGACTTCGTCCTGTCGCACGGCCGCCGCAGCGAGGGGGCGCACGAGGCCGCGGACGCCCTGGCGGCGGCGATCCTGGCAGGCGGCGACCGGCTGATCCGCGGCGTGGGCACGATCGGTTCGGTCAGCGGCCGGGAGAGCGCATGACCGCCTGCGCGCACGGGAAGCAATGGACGGCAGAGGTCACGGAACCGACTCACCCGATTCGGGATGAATGAGGACAGAACACCGCGCATGCGTCCGGAACGGGAGTGGTAGCGGCGTACAGATTCGGTGGAGATTCCGGTGCCTGCCGCTCACCCTACGTGTCCGGCCACGCCCGAGCCTTGCCCATCTGGCCGGATTTCGGCGATTGACCTGTGCATATGCCAGGTTGTCCACTGGTTCGGGGCCCTCCCGCCGCGCCGCCCGGTGGGGTAGCGTCACGGCGCTGTGCGGAGCGCCACAAGGAGCAGGTCATTGCGCGAGTTCACTGTCCCACCCATGGCGGCCGCGCCCCTCGTGGGCGGCCTGGCCGATGTGGTGTTCGACCATGCCGAAGAGGACCCGGACCGGCTCGCGCTCGGTCGGAAAGACGCGAGCGGACAATGGCGGGATGTCACTGCTGCGGCATTCCGTGACGAGGTGCTGGCGCTGGCCAAGGGGCTGATCGCGCACGGCGTCAGGTTCGGCGACCGGGTGGCGCTGATGTCGCGTACGCGCTACGAGTGGACGCTCTTCGACCTCGCGCTGTGGACGGTCGGCGCCCAGTCCGTACCCGTCTATCCGACGTCCTCGGCCGAGCAGGTGCTGTGGATGCTGCACGACGCCGAGGTGTCGGCCGTCCTGGTCGAGCACGAGGACCACGCCATGACGATCGCCTCGGTGATCGACCGGCTGCCAGGACTCAAGCGGCTCTGGCAGCTGGACGCCGGCGCCGTGTCCGAGCTGGTCGACGCGGGGGCGGACGTCGAGGACGAGGTGGTGCACCGCCACCGCCGCGCGGTGACGCCCGATTCGGTGGCGACCGTGATCTACACCTCGGGAACGACGGGACACCCCAAGGGCTGTGTGCTCACGCACGCCAATTTCATGTTCGAGACGGACACCATGGTCGCCCGCTGGAAGTCGGTCTTCCGCTCCAGGCCGGGTGACGAGGCGGCGACGCTCCTCTTCCTGCCGCTGGCCCATGTCTTCGGCCGGATGGTCGAGGTCGCGGCGATCCGCGGCCGGGTGCGGCTGGGCCACCAGCCGGAGATGTCGGCCAGGGCACTGATGCCGGACCTGATGTCGTTCCGGCCGACGTTCCTCCTGGCGGTTCCGTACATCTTCGAGAAGGTGTTCAACGCCGCCCGGCGCAAGGCCGAGGCGGAGGGCCGGATCGGGGCGTTCGACAAGGCCGTGGACATCGCGGTGAAGTACGCGGAGGCGCTGGAGGCGCGGGCGTTCGGCAGCGGTCCGGGGCCGTCCGCCGGGCTGCGGATGCAGCACCAGTTCTTCGACAGGGTCGTGTACAGGAAGGTGCGCGACGCGATGGGCGGCCGGATACGGCACGCCATGTCCGGCGGTTCGGGGATGGAGCGGCAGCTCGGCCTGTTCTTCGAGGGCGCCGGCGTCACGGTGTACGAGGGCTACGGGCTGACCGAGTCGACCGCCGCGGCCACGGCCAATCCGCCGGAGCGCACCAGGTACGGCACAGTCGGGCTGCCGATCCCGGGGACGACCGTGCACATCGCCGAGGACGGCGAGGTGTGGCTGCACGGCGGCAATGTGTTCGGGGGCTATCTCGGTGATCCGAAGGCCACCGACGCGGTGCTGCGCGAGGGCTGGCTGGCCACCGGGGATCTCGGCTCGCTCGACGAGGACGGCTATCTGACGATCACCGGGCGGAAGAAGGAGATCCTGGTGACGTCGGGCGGCAAGAGTGTGTCGCCGACCGGTCTGGAGGAGCGGGTGCGGGCGCATCCGCTGGTCTCGCAGTGCCTCGTGGTCGGCAACGACCGGCCGTACATCGCGGCCCTGGTCACGGTCGACCAGGAGGCGGTGGACCACTGGCTCACGATGCAGGGACGGGCGCCGCTGAAGCCGGAGGAGCTGGTGCGCGATCCGGATCTGGAGACGGAGGTCCGGCGGGCGGTGGTGGCCGCGAACACGGCGGTCTCGCAGGCCGAGTCGATCCGTACGTTCCGGATCCTGGCGCACCCCTTCAGCGAGGAGCACGGTCTGCTCACCCCGTCGCTGAAGCTGAAGCGCCGGGCGATCGAGACGGCGTACGCGGCGGAGGTCGCCGCGCTGTACCGCTGAGACCCGGCGGGCCTCGGCGGTACAGCGCGTACGGCGCCCCGTGCTACGTGATCGAGACGCGGAACAGCTTGTCCGATCCGTCAGGTTCGTTCCCCTTGTTGTCACAGTTGGTGGTGGAGAGCCAGAGCTGGTCCTGGCCGGGCACCTCGGTGACGGTGCGCAGCCTGCCGTATGTACCGACGTAGTACGCGCTCGGTGTGCCCAGCTCCTCGGTGTCACCGGTGATCGGCACCCGCCACAGCCGTTCGCCCTTCAGCGCGGCCATGTAGATGACGTTGCGGACGATGGCGATCCCGCTGGGCGAGGCCTCGGAGATGTTCCAGGTCTTCTTCGGGTTGGTCATGCCGGTGGTGGTGCAGGTGCCCTCGCAGACGGGCCAGCCGTAGTTCTTGCCCGGCTTGATCAGGTTGAGCTCGTCCTTCTTGCTGTCGCCGAACTCCGCCTCCCACAGACGGCCGTTGCGGTCGAAGGCGAGGCCCTGCGGATTGCGGTGTCCGTAGCTGTAGACGTAGTTGCCGAACGGGTTGCCGGGGGCGGCCTTGCCGTCCGTCGTCATCCGCAGGATCTTGCCGTTCAGCGAGTTCTTGTCCTGGGCCAGGTCGGGTGTCTGTGCCTCACCGGTCGACGCGTACAGATAGCCGTCGGGGCCGAAGGCGAGCCGTCCGCCGTTGTGGTACCTGCTCTTCTTGATCCCCTGGAGCAGGACCTTGTAGCCGCTGAGCGAGGTGCCGTCGTAGGTCATCCGGGCGACGCGGTTGCCCTCGGAGGCGGTGTGCATGAAGTACACATAGTGGTTGGCGGACCACTTCGGGTCGACGGCGACGCCGAGCAGTCCGCCCTCGCCGTCGGTGGTGACCGCCTCGGGCACGGTGCCGACCTGGGTCCGGGTGCCGCCGGGAGTGGCCTTGAAGACCTTGAAGCTGTCCCGCTCGGTCACCAGCGCGGTCTTGCCGTCGGGCATCCAGTGGATGCCCCAGGGGACGGACCAGCCGCTGGAGACGGTGGTGATGCCGGAGGGCACCCCGCCGTCGGTGGTGCAGGCCGGGGTGGTGAAGGCGACCGTGTTGCTCGGCGGTGAGGCGTTGCCCGCCGCGTCCTTGGCGACGACGTCCAGGCTGTACGGGCTGGCGCAGGCGAGCCCGGTGAGCGTGGTCGTGGTGGCCGGCGGTGCGCCGGTCACGGTCTTGTAGACGGTGCTGCCGCTGCGTACCTCGTAGGCGGTGACGGCCTTGTCGTCCGTCGACGCCCCCCAGCTCAGGGCGACGCTGTGCACGGTGAGGCCCGAGGCGGACAGGGTGCCCGGTGCCGAGGGTGCGGTGGTGTCGTCGCTCTTCGGAGTGGTGCAGTCCACGACGGGGCTGACCGAGGACACGTTGCCGGCCGCGTCACGCGCGAACAGTGTGAGGTTGTACGTGGTGTCGGCGCTGAGCCCGGTCAGGTTCTTCGTGGTGGCGGTGCCCGGTGCCTCGCCGAACTTGTTGCCGTGTTCGTAGATGTCGTACGCAACGACACCCACGTCGTCCGTGGCGGCTCCCCAGCTGAGGGTGAGGCTGTTCTCGGTGATCTCCGAGCAGCTGGGCGCCGTGGGTGCGGTGGGTGCCTCGGTGTCCGACGAGGTGACCGTGACGTCCAGGTAGTCGAGGTTGGGCAGTCCGTTGGCGGTCGTGGACGTCAGCCGGATCTTGTTGCTTCCTGCCTTGAGGGGGGTGGTCAGGGTGGAGGTGGCCCAGGTGTTCCAGTCGGTGGTGGCGTTGAAAGCGCGGGCCGCCGAGACGACCGTGCCGCCCACGGCGACATCGGCGGGCCGGGCGTCCGCGGTGCCGTTGGAGTAGCGGACGGCGATCTTGCCGGTGCCGGCGGAGGCCGCGGTGACGGTGAACTCCACATAGCTGCCGACGACGTTGTCGCCATTGACGAATCCGGTGCCCGAGTAGCCGGAGTGGTTGGACTCGGCGGCGCCCTCGACGATCGTCGCGGACTCCGCCTCATACCGGGTGGCGGCCGCGGCGGCCTGCTGCGGGACCGCCTGCACCAGAGCGGTGCAGAGCAGTACGGCCGTGAGGGCGGCCGCTGTTCGTCGTGACGTGGTGAGCGTCGCTAGCTGCATCGGAACCTCCTTACGGGACCCAGTAGTTGCCGGATGCGACGATCATCGACTGGAGCTGGACGCTGCCGCCGTAGTAGAGATCCGGGTCGATCGAGGTGGCGGCGAGCTTGTTCCAGAGCACGTCGAGCCAGGCCTGGGAGCCGGAGTCGGTCAGCGCGGTCACGACGAACGGGGCGGTGAACGCCATGTCGTTGCCGCTGTCGAACACCGAACCGTTGAGGTGATAGCCGCTGGCGATCTTGTCCGGGTTCCCTCCCGTCTTGGCCTTGATCCAGGAGTTGAGCTTGCGGGCCGAGGCGAGCGAGACGCTGTCCCCGCTGGTGACGGCGTCGGCCCCGATGCGCCACGGATCGCGGCAGGCGTTCCAGGAGTAGTCGCCGTCGTTGGGGCCTTCCAGCACCTCGCCCGGTGCGGGCTTGGCGGTGGCGTTGGTGTTGACGACGAAATCGGCCAACAGACCTGTCGCGGAGGCGTACTTGGACTGCTGGGAGGTGATCAGGTTCTGGTGTGCGGTGCGCACGGTGTCCCAGGTGCTGTCACCGGTGGCGGCCTTGAATGCGCGGAAGTGGTCGATCATCCAGTCCGAGGAGCGGGTCATCCAGTAGTGGGACTCCCCCGAGTCCGACCAGTCACCGAGCAGCATCAGGTGCGTGGTCGGGTTGACCTCGCTCTTCTTGATGGCGTTGATGTGCTTGACCGCGAGGCCCTTGTAGTCGTAGGTGCCGGTGGATCCCCACTGCTTGTCGGCGAGGAGCAGCCCGTAGGCGACGTCGAGGTCCCCGTCGGTCGCCGAGTCGGAGCCGTCGACGCTCTCGCAGGCGGCGTTCTGTTCGGCGGCGAGGAGGTTGGTGTTGTTCACCGAGGGGTGCGCGAGCATGTACTTCACCATGCCGTCGAAGACGGTCCTCGCCTCCGGGTCGGCTCCCGCCATCGTCGCGGTGACGACCATCCCGTAGCCCTGGGCCTCGGCGACGTAGGGGTGGTCGGCGTCCGGCGCGATGACCTCGTACCAGCCGTTGCCGCAGTTCTTCTTCACGAACGCTGACTTCCAGGCGTTGTACGTCTTGACCACGGCCTGGTCGAGCGACGACTGCGTGCCCGATGGTTTCAGCATCCCCGTGGCATAGGGGAGTCGGTGGCTGCCGAAGGGCACCGCGGGGGCGTCGGCGGCAGTGGCCTTCGGGAGATGGCCCAGCAGGGGCAGGAGCAGGCAGCTGAGGCCTGTGAGGGCGGCGACCAAGCGGCGTGGGGGTGCGGCAGGGTGCACGGGTGATCCCTTCCCGTTCGGTGTTAGGAAAGGTTCCTAACCGACACTGCATAGGATTCCCTGCGGAGCTTTCTGTCAATGCCCCGCGTGGGCCCAAATCTCTTACGGGGCAGTCCGGTTGGACCGGGAGCGGGCGGGTCCTGCGGCAGGAACGGGCCGATCGGAGCAGCTGGTAGCCGCGCATGCGGGTGAGCAGGAGATGGGTGTCCCGCAAGGATCCCGAGGTGCCGCCGAGCGACCGGTAGATGCCCCATCTGGGCCGTACCCGGTCGGCGAGGAGCGTGTCGACGCCCAACTTCGACCTCGCCGCCTGGGCGGTGGCGGGGAGCTGGGCGGTGGCGGCGACAGCGCCGACGGCCGCGCCGATAAGGGCTCGCCTGGAAGGGTTCGTCACTTCGACCTCGCTCGGAGTCTTTCGTTCGGGATCTCGGAGTCGTCGCAGGCTCTCGGAAGTGCCGCAGGTTCTCGGAGGTGCCGCGTTCACAGGAGTGTCCGTTGTTCAGTGACGTGCTCAAGCGTTGCGTGCCGGCGGGTCCCCAATGGGCCGGACGGTAGAGGCCGGAGCGAGGGCGGGGCGCCGCAGGGGCGATGACGCGGGCCGCGGAAGTTCGGGCGGCGGGGGAATGCCTGGCGGCCCATGATCGTTGAGCAAGGGAGTACCAACCGACGACGTAAGGATCGACCGCACGTGAGCCAGGTCCCCTCCATCACTCTCAACAACGGCGTCGAGATGCCGCAGCTCGGTTTCGGTGTCTGGCAGGTGCCGGACGACGAGGCCACGAAGGCGGTCAGCACCGCCATCGAGGCCGGGTACCGGAGCATCGACACCGCCGCGATCTACGAGAACGAGCGGGGCACCGGACGGGCGATCGCGGCCTCCGGTGTCGCACGCGAAGAGCTGTTCGTCACCACGAAGCTGTGGAACAGCGAGCAGGGCTACGACTCGACCCTGCGCGCCTTCGACGCCTCGCTCGACAAGCTGGGGCTGGACTACGTGGATCTGTACCTGATCCATTGGCCGGTTCCGGCCAAGGACGCGTACGTCGACACGTACAAGGCGTTCGAGAAGATCCACGCCGACGGACGCGCCAAGGCCATCGGTGTCTCGAACTTCCTTCCCGAGCACCTTGAGCGGCTGCTCGGCGAGTCCTCCGTGGTCCCGGTGATCAACCAGATCGAGCTCCATCCGCAGCTCCAGCAGGCCGAGTCGCGCGCCTTCCACGCCAAGCACGCCATCGCGACCGAGGCATGGTCGCCGCTGGGCCAGGGCAAGGGCCTCCTGGAGGTCCCGACGGTCGTCGCGATCGCCCGCAAGCACGAGCGCACACCCGCCCAGGTGGTGCTCCGCTGGCACATCCAGACCGGCAATGTGGTGATCCCGAAGTCCGTGACGCCGTCCCGGATCGCGGAGAACCTCGATGTGTTCGGCTTCGAGCTGGACGCCGACGACCTGGCCGCGTTCGCCGCACTGGACGAGGGCAAGCGCCTCGGTCCGAACCCCGGCGAGTTCAACGTCGCCTGAACCACCGGCGAAACGGACCGCCGCCCGGCAGCCGAGCCGGGCGGCGGCCCGCCACTGGACAGCCCTGGGACCGAAGGGACCGGAACATGAGCAGGGACACCGCGCCCGCCGTCGCGGCGGGCCGCTACCTGCTGCGCAATTTGGCCAGCGGGCTGCTGCTGGAGGTGCGCGGCTCCGCCAAGAGCGGTGGCGCCCCGGTCCAGCAGGGCTCGGAGAGCGGTTCGGCGGCCCAGCAGTGGCAGCTCTCGCCCGTGCACGAGGGCGCCGCGCTCCACTATCTGGTCAATGTCCACAGCGGAAAGCGTCTGGACGTCGCCAACGCCTCCACCGAGAACGGCGCCGTGATCCAGCAGTGGCGGGCCAACAACTACGGCGCCCAGGAATGGCTGATCGAGCGGCATCTGGAGGCGCCGGGGGTGGTGACCCTGGTCAGCTTCATCAGCGGGCTCGTCCTCGAAGTGGCCGACGGCAGCAAGGCCGACGGCGCTCGTGTCCAGCAGTGGGAGGACACCGACTCCCCCGGCCAGTGGTGGCGGTTGGAGCCGGTGCGGGACGCCACCGGCGCCTAGGCCGGATACAGGCCCGCACGGGGACGTGTGCGGCTGTGCGTAGTGCGGACCGCCGTTCCGACGGCCCTTCGGGGCCGTCCCGCCCCGGGCCGTCACTCGCCTGGGTCAAGACGACCCGCCGACCCCCTGGCGGCTGGGACATGGGCGGCGTCTGCCGCGCCGACGCCACGTTCTGCCGCCCGGTCGCCGGGCCCTGCCGAGGGGCCGTACCGGTCGGCTGGCAGAGCCTCGCCGTCCGGCTTTAATATGGCCTGGCAGGTGGTCGAACCTGTGGTGGTCGTTCAGGTGAGGCTACCCGACCGGGTCGCCCCGGTCGGATAGCCTGAATGGAGCCCCGGCCCGATTACGGCGGGCCGGGGTTCTACGTCACCTGAGTGACTCGGTTTTACCAGTCCTTGCCACCGCGGTCGTCGTCGTAGTGACGCTCGATCACGCGGAAGCTGCCCACGACACCGTTCTTGACCCACACGCCGCCCTCGACGTGGCCCGGGTGCACCCCGTTGCTGTCGCTGTGCGGTCCGACGGTGGCGATGGGGGCGCCGTTGTCGCAGGTGACCCCACGGAAGACCTCGACGGTGTGGCGGCTGTCGTTGCGGATGTTGAGCGTCTTGGAGCCGAGGCCGCTGACCACGGTCACGCAGCCGCCGCGCTCGTCACTGTACGTCCGCTCGTTGATGTGGATGCGGCCCTCGTAGTGGTCCCGGCCCCCACCGTAGCCGCCGCCACCTCGCTCGTTGCCGCCGCGCTCGTTGCCACCCTTGCCCTCGTTGCCCTTGCCGACGTCGCCGCCGCCGAGAGCCGAAACGGGAGCAGCCTGCTGGACGGCCGGGGCAGCCGCCTGAGCCGGCTCGGAGGTGGCAGCCGAAGCGTAGGTGATGCCGGTGGCGGCCAGGGCCGCGGCGGCCGCGACGGCCGCCGTAACGATCGTGGAACGCGTAATCATTTCGCTTCTCCTGTCTCAGAGAGACCGACCGATGCGGTCGATCTGCGGATGAAATTACTGACGATCCGAATACGTGTCATTTCAGACACGTCGAAGGTCGACGCCCGAGCGCCAGTCGGGTTACACGAAATACGCGAAATGCGATTTTCACATCATTAGATGAGTTCCAACTGCCCCTGTTCGCAGCTGGGTTGACTTGCCATTAGGCCGCACAGGGGACTTTCTGATGCCCACTCACCCTGGCGGCAGTGTGTCTTGCCTTGACACGGGCCGGGCAAGGCACTGGTGCCGCTAAAGTCCAGGTCAGCCGTCCAGCCAGCGCCTGAGGTCCTCGGTGTGCTCACCGACACGCGGCGGCCGCCGTTCGTAGCGCGGCGGGGTACGGGACAGTCCGATGGGGTTGGCCACCAGGCGCATGGGGTCGTCGGGGTCCGCGTCGGCCGGTGTGACCCGCGGCGACAGGCCCAGGCGCTCGGCGAGATCGAAGGCGCCCGCGAGGTCGTTGACCGGGCCGCAGGGCACCCCGAGCGGGGTGAGCAGGGCGAACCACTCTGCCGCGGAGCGCGCGGCGAGCCGCCTGGACATCTCCCCGGCCAGCGCGTCGACGTGTGCCACCCGCTCCGTGTTCGAGACAAACCGTGGGTCGGTGGCCAGCTCCTCGGCGCCCAGGCCCCGGCACAGGGCCTGGAACTGCCGGTCGTTCCCGACTGCGACGACGAGCGGCCGGTCCGCCGCTTGGTAGACCTCGTACGGGGCGATGGACGGGTGACGGTTGCCGAGGATGCCCGGCACCTGACCGGCCAGGGTGTAGCCGCCCGCCTGGTTCACCATGCTCGACAGCAGCGAGGACAGCAGATCGACCTCGACATGCTGGCCCTCACCCGTCGCGTCACGGTGGCGCAGCGCCGCCATGACGCCCACGGCAGCGTGCAGTCCGGTGAGCACATCGACGAGCGCCACACCCGTCTTCACGGGCTGTCCCGGTGCGGGCCCGGTGACGCTCATCAGCCCGCCGACCGCTTGCAGCAGCAAGTCGTAGCCGGGCAGCCCGGCGCCTTCGCCGGATCCGAACCCGGTCACCGAGCAGTAGACGATGCCGGGGTTGAGCGCCTCGGCCTGCGCGTAGGAGAGTCCGTACTTGTCCATCGTGCCGGGACGGAAGTTCTCGAAGAGCACATCGGCCCGGCGCACCAGCGCATGGGCGTCGCGGCGCCCTTCCGGTGTGCCGAGATCGATGGCGAAGGACCGTTTGTTGCGGTTCACGGACAGGAAGTACGTCGACTCCCCATGGGCGTGGGGCGGTCCCCAGGCCCGGGTGTCGTCGCCCGCGACGGGACGCTCCACCTTGATGACGTCGGCGCCGAGGTCGGCGAGGAGCATCGTGGCGTACGGAGCGGCCAGCACCCGCCCGAAGTCGGCGACCACGACACCCGACAGGGGGCCGGGAACGGGCGTGCCCACCGGGCGACCGTCCGGAATGCGCGTCTGCGACGGGGCGGCCGACGGGGTCGCTCCGGCGTCCGGGGTGGCTGGGGTGTGCTGCATTCGGCTCCCTCTCGACAAGGCCTGTCACGCGCCGGGCCGCTGACGGCCGCGATCGCGAAGCCTCATCCTGGGCATGCCGCACACCCCGTGCCAGTGGACGAGATGTCCTGTCCGGACCCCGGGTACCACTCCAATCCGTCGATGGTCCGCGGGCCGGGGATCCGGTCGGCGTCAGCTCCGGCGGCCCAGGTGCACGGTCCGCGCCGAGAGCAGGAAGACATCGGGGCGCCGACGCAGTCCGGCCGGGTCCTCGGGGTCGAGCAGCCGGTCGAGTACGGCGATGTCCTCGGCCGAGAGGTCGCCCTCGAACATCTCGCGGCGACGGGTGAGTTCGGCGACGACATGGTCGCGGGCCCGGTCGGGGAGCGGTGCCGGAAGGTCGAGCAGGAAGCTGCGGGTGCCCTGCGGCTCCAGCCCCACGGCGGTGAACAGGGCGCTCCAGTCCTCGGTCTCCCGCTTGGTGCCGGGCAGTGCGGCCCGCATGTTCTCGAACCGCTCCGCGTTGATCGCTTCGAGCCTGGCCTCCAGACCGGGCCGTCCCATGCCGATGTCGCGCGGGAGGCGGCGGGGCTGCAGACCGCCCTCGGCCAGCGCGACCGTTCCGCCGGGGCGCAGCAGCGCGGCGAATCCGGCGAGGACCGCGCGCTGGTCTCCCATGTGGTGCAGGGCGTTGCCGACCCAGATGAGGTCCGCCTCGCCGAGCCCTTCGAGGCCGTCGGGGATGTCTGCGTGCCGGGTGCCGACCCGGTCATCGAGGCCGAGCCGTTCGGCGCGGGCGCGGGTGCGTTCCAGGAGTGCCGCGGTGCCGTCGACGGCGACGACCTCCGCCTCGGGGAACACCTCGGCGAGCAGGCAGGCGATGACGCCCGGTCCGCTGCCGATGTCGAGCACCCTGCGCACCTTGGGTGCAGTGGGAAGCCCGGCGATCCAGCGGGCGGCCTTTTCGTACTGCGGCCGGCTGATCTCGGCCTCCTGCTCCAGCATCGGCCCCATGACGTCCCAGTCGAGGTCGCTGTGGTCGTGGTGGTTTCCCTGCGGGGCGCCGTGGCGGTGGCCGTGAGCGGTGTGCTGGTGATCGCCGTGACCGGTGGACTGACTCGCGTGATCGGTGTGCTGACTCATGGGGACAGCCTCACCCCGGCCGAATCATCTGGCAAGTTTCGTTGCCAGTTCAGCAAGTCTTATGCATGACGCGTCATACCGCTCCCGCGCAGCACCTCATTCACGCGTAAAGCATCCGACGGGCAGCACGACCACCACTACCCGGACTTCCTCACCTTCGACCACCTCGGCGGGCCCACGGAGTTCCAGCGCCTCATCGCCACCATCCACGACGGCGGGCACTACGCGAGCGCGTACACCAACCCGACCTGGTGGCCCGCCGACAGCCGGGCGGTGGCGGAGCTCGGCGGCGTCGAGCGGGTCGGGATCCGCGACGGGCGCGGCAAGCTCGTCACCAAGACGCACACCGACAACCTCGGGTACCTCATCGGCGGCTGGCGGAAGGCGCCCCGGGCACTGATCCTCGACCAGCTCCGCACGTTCCGCGACACCTACGGACTGGACATGATGTTCCAGGACGAGATCGCGCGCCGGGAGTACGACTACGCGGCCGACTTCTGCGCGCCGCCGTACGCGTACTGCGAGGAGCTGGTGGAGCAGACCGCGCAGTGCGCCGCGATACTGCCGATCGGCACCGAGGGCGTCGGCGGGGACCGGCTCTTCCAGACCCTGGCGTCGAGCCTCGGCTTCTACCGGAACACCATGCAGGGCGACCCTGCCAACACGTACGACGGCCCCAACCGCGACGGCGTCCTCGTGCAGCAGTGGCCGCTGGGTACCGCCGTCATGCACGACAAGGTCGCGTTCTACCCGCACAACCTCGACCGCTGCGTCGACACCACCGAGAACCTGAGCTGGGCGCCGGCCTTCGGCCTCAATCTGCACCACCAGGCCCAGCACATGGAGCGGGACTTCGTGGCGGGGCGCGGATTCGAGCTGCTCAAGGGGCTGTCGCTGGTCGGCACGGTCCGCGCGGTCGTCACCCGTGACGGGATACCAGCGTACAGCGGCGTGCAGCTGGTCAAGTTCACCGACGGCTGACCAGGCGCGGACCAGGGTCTGTCCGTCGCCGTTTCGGACAGACCTCCACCGAGTGGACACCGGCATATTGCCGGTGGGCACCCTGGCCCATAACTTGCGTTTATGGAGCTGGAGTTGCGCCATCTGCGAACCGTACGTGCCATCGCCGACACCGGCAGCCTGACCAAGGCGGCCGCGACCCTCGGGCTCGCCCAGCCCGCGCTGAGCGCACAGTTGCGGAGGATCGAGAAGGCGCTCGGCGGCCCGCTCTTCGACCGGGACCATACCGGCGCCCGGCCCACGCTCCTGGGCGAGCTGGTGCTGGAACGCGCCCGGGTGGTGCTGCCCGCCGTGGCCGAACTCCAGGAGGAGGCCGTGCGGTTCGCCAATGCCTGGGGAACCATGGAGCGCTTCCGGCTGGGCGGCACGCACGGACCGCTGCTGGGCGGCCTGGTGGACCGGCTGGCCGCCGCGCACCCGGCCGCGCCCGTGTCGACGTACACCTCCTGGTCGGTCGGCGAGATCGCCTGCCAACTCATCGACGGCAGGCTCGACTTCGCGCTCATCGGGGCCTGCGGGGAGAGCCCGCCGCCGGCGCACGACCGGTTGACCTGGCAGGTCATCGGCATCGACCCGGTCTTCGTGATGCTGCCGGACACCCATCGGCTGGCCGATGAGCAGGAGCTCAGCCTCTCAGCCCTGGCCGACGAGTGCTGGGCGGACGTGCCGGGCGAGGGCTGCTTCGCCGACTGCTTCGTCAGCGCCTGTGCGCGGGCCGGGTTCAGTCCGGCCTCGGTGTACGAGACGGACACGGCGTCCGTCGTCCACCTCGTGCAGGTGGGCCGGGCGGTCGGGCTGTGCCGGGCGACGTTCCCGCCGACGCCCGGGGTGGTGACACGGCCGATCACCGGCTCGCCGCTCAGCTGGCGCCATCTGCTGGGCTGGCATCCTCGGTCGGCGGCGGCCGACGCGGCGGCGGGCGCGGTGAGCGGGTACACCCGGGCGGCGTACGCTCAGGCGGTGAAGCGCAGCGAGAGCTACACGCGCTGGATCACCGCGCACCCACGGTTCGGCGCGGCGATGTGACGGCGGGCCGGGCGCCGCACACCGCCGCGGCTATCGCACCCCGTGCCCGTCGGCGATCGCCGCCACCCGCGCGGCCAGCTTCAGATCGGACCCGGTGACCACACCGCCCGCATCGTGCGTGTTCACGGAGAGGGAGACGGTGTTGTAGCCGAGGGTCAGATCGGAGTGGTGGTTCATTTCGTCCTGGATCGCGGCGACGTGCGCGGTCAGCCCGAGGGCGGCGAAGTGGCTGTGGAGCCGGTAGGTGCAGGTGATCCGGTCCCCTTCCAGCGACCAGCCGGGCAGCTCACCCAGTCGGTCCTCGATCTCCTGCTGCGACAGCGGTGCGGCGGGCATACGGCGACTCCTCATCGACGATCGGTGCCGGTCGGCGGTGCCGGTGACGTTACGGTCTCGGTATGACGACTTTGGCGATTGACACGGGGGTAGGGCCGCTGCTGCGCAGTTGGCGGGAGCAGCGCCGGATCAGCCAACTGGAGCTGGCGCTCCGTGCCGATTCCTCGGCGCGGCACATCTCCTTCATCGAGACGGGCCGCTCCCGCCCCAGCGAGGAGATGATCCTGCGGCTGGCCGAGCATCTCGAAATCCCGGTCAGGGAGCGCAACACCCTTCTGCTGGTGGGCGGTTACGCACCCCGCTACGCACAGACCGCGTTCGACGACCCGGCGCTGGACGCGCTGCGCGAGGGGATGGACCGGCTGCTCCAGGCGTACGAACCGTATCCGGCGCTGATCGTCGGCGGTACGTACGACGTGGTGGCGGCCAATCGGGGTATGGCGATGCTGCTGGACCCGGTGGCCGAGCACCTGCTCGTACCACCGCTGAACGCCATGCGGCTCACCCTGCACCCGGAGGGTCTGGCGCCGCGCATCCGCAATCTGCGGGAATGGCGGGCCGATCTGCTGTCCCAGATGGAGCGTCAGATCGCCCTGGCCCGTTCGGCGCAGCTGCGTGAGCTGTACGAGGAGGTCGCGGGCTATCCGGTACCGGAGAGCACCGGCTCCACCGGCTCCGTGCCCGCTCCGTCGCTGCCCTTCGCGCTGCCGTTGCTGATCGAGCACGACGGCGAGGTGCTCTCCTTCGTCTGCTCCATCGCGACGTTCAACACACCGATGGACGTGACAGTGGCCGAGCTGGCGATCGAGACGTTCCTCCCCGCCGACCGGGCCACCGCCGACCACCTGCGCTCGTTCACTTCCTGACGACCGGAGCGGTCCACGGTGCCCCGGAGCGCGCCGGCGCGATCGCGGCGACGGTCACGCAGGCCAGGACGGCCACGGCGAGCAGCAGCGGAAGTCTCGGGTGTCCGTGCAGTACGGACGCGGCGCCGGCGACCGCGCCGAGCATCATCGCGGCGGCCGAGAGGACCCGCCGTCCGGCCCGGCTGCCGCCTCCGCCGGCGAACCGGCTGTCGGAGAGGATGCCGGTGATGGTCAGGGTCAGCACGGTCGTGGTGAGGTCGGGTACCGCCAATGCTCTGGAGACCGCGTTCTGCACGCCGAGTCCCAGGCCGAGCAGCGCGACGAGCGTGAAGCGGACCCCGCCGGTGAAGGGGTGGCCGGAGGCCACGGTGACGATCAGTGCGGCCAGGGCGCAGGCGGTCTCCACGACGAGCGCGTACAGCAGCATCCGGCCGCGGTGTGTCAGGGTGCGGTGCACGATCAGGCCGCCGAGCAGTGCCCCGACCGCGAACGCGGCGAGCGCGACGAGCGACGCGGCGAGCGAGAACCCCGGTGCTCCGGCGATGGCGAAGCCTGAGAAGACCACGTTCCCGGTCATGTTGGCCACGAACACCCGGCCCAGTTCCAGATAGCTGACGGCGTCGACCAGGCCGGTGACGACGGTCAGGGCGAGCATCAGGGGCGGCAGCGGTCCATGGCGGTCGTTCAGGTCCGGAACGACGGTGGACCATGCCTCACGCAGCAGGCCTGGCACGGACACGGACACACTCCGATCACGGGGGCGACTGCTCGGAATTCTCCGCCCCGGCCCCGTGGAACACCACGACCGGCGCAGGTGCGCCGCCCGGCCCGGCGGGCGGCGCACCTGTTGCTAGACGCGTGCTCCGTTGTCGAGCGGGTCGCGACGCGCCGTTCTCGTGCCGGAGCGGCGTCCGGGGGCCCGCTTCCGGGCGGGCGGCGGTGCCTTGCTGCTCCGTTCCAGGAGCAGGGCGGCCGGGACGGCGGTCATCACCGAGGAGTACGTGCCGACGCAGATGCCGATCAGCAGGGCGAGCGCGAAGTCGGCCAGCGAGTCACCGCCCAGTACGGCGAGTGCGGTGAGGATGAAGAGGGCCCCCATTCCGGTGTTGAGCGTTCTCGGGACGGTCTGGAGGACGGCCCGGTTGGCGACCTCGGCGACGGGTGCGCGACGGGCCTTCGCCCACAGTTCCCGCACCCGGTCGAAGACCACCACCGAGTCGTTGACGGAGTATCCGATGACGGTGAGGAGTGCGGCCAGGAAGATGCCGTCGACGGTGCGCCCCAGCCAGGCGAAGGCTCCGACCAGGACGATGACGTCGTGGACCAGCGCCGCGACCGAGCCCACCGCGAACGTCCAGCGGAATCTGACCGCCAGATACGCCAGCTGGACGAGGACGGCGATGCCGAGCGCGATCAGGGCGTTGCGCCGCAGTTCGTCGCCGAGGCTGGGACCGATGAGTTCGTCACGGACCTTGGTGGTCTTGCCGCCCTCCTCCGCGAGGGCGGCGCGCAGGGCGTGTTCGCCGTCGTTGTCGAGTTTCCCGGTCCGTACGGAGATGTCGCCCGCGCCCGCCGTGGTGACCTCGGCGTCCGCGAAGCCCGCACCGGCCAGTGCGGTGCGGGCCTGCTCCACGTCGACGGGCCGACTGGTCGAGTACTCGACGAGCCGGCCGCCGGTGAACTCGACGCCCAGGTTGACGCCGCGTACGAAGATGCCGAGGACGGCGACGGCGACCAGGGCCGAGGAGATCAGCAGCCAGCGGCGCGGGGAGCGCATCAGCTGGGGGTCGCGGCGGTTCAGCCAGGTGCGCACCCGGCCAGGACCGGAGATGCCGTTGACGCCCCGGTAATCGCCGACGAACCGGGAGCCGGCGGCCATCTCGGTGAGTGCGCGGGCGATGACGAGCGCGGAGAACATGGAGGCCAGCACGCCGATGGCGAGGGTGACTCCGAAGCCCTTCACCGGTCCCGAGCCGAGGAAGAAGAGCAGCCCGGCCGCGATCAGCGTCGTCACGTTGGAGTCGGCGACGGCGCTCCAGGCACCGCGGAATCCGGCGGTCAGCGAGGAGCGCAGCGAGCGGCCCGGGTGCTGGGTGTGTTCCTCCCTGGCCCGCTCGAAGACCAGCACATTGGCGTCGACCGCCATCCCGATGGCCAGGACGAAGCCGGCGAGGCCCGGAAGGGTGAGGGTGACGCCGAGGGCCACCAGGGCCGCGTAGGAGACAAGTCCGTAGGCGCCGAGTGCGACGGCGGCCAGTGCGCCGAAGAGCCGGTACACGATGGTGATGAAGAGCGCGGTGGCGGCGGCGCCGATGAGGGCGGCCCGGGCGCTGGCGTCGATGGCGGCGGCCCCGAGTGTCGGGCCGACGGTCCGCTGCTCGACGATCTCGACGGGGAGCGGCAGGGCACCGCCCTTGATCAGCAGGGCCAGTTCGCGGGCCTCGTCCGCGCTGAACGATCCGGTGATCTGGGTGGATCCGGAGGGCAGCCCGGCGTTGCAGGCGACGGAGGGAGAGACCTGCGGCGAGGAGATGATCTGCTCGTCGAGGACGATGGCGACGCGGCGCCGGTCGTCCTGGACCGGGTGGCAGGCGGCTTCGCCGGTCAGCCGGGTCCAGTCCCGGCCCGCGTCCTTGTGGAAGTCGAGGGAGACGGTCCAGCCCGCGCCCTGCTGGGCGTCGAAGGCGGCGGTCGCGTCCTTGACGCCCGCGCCGGAGAGCCTGGCCGGGCCGAGGTCGAGGGCGCGGCCCTGTTCGTCGGGGAGCGTCGGCCCGTCGCCGGACTTCTCGCTGCCCGGCGTGTCTGACTTCTCGCCGCTCGGCGTGCCGGATGCGCCGGGCTTCTCGTCGGCCGGTGTGTCCGACTTCTCGCCGAGCGGCGTGCCGGACGCGCCGGGCTTCTCGTCGGCCGGTGTGCCCCGCCCCTGGACCGCGTGGAAGCTGAGCTGGGCGGTTCTGCCGATGACCTCGGCGGCCTTGCGGGGGTCTTGGACGTCCGGGAGTTCGACGATGATCCGGTCCTCGCCGGAGCGGGTCAGCGTGGGTTCGGCGACGCCGAGGGAGTCGATGCGCTGGCGGAGCACCTCCAGGGTGCGGTCGGTGCTGTCCCGGTCCGCCTTCGCGGTGTCCGAGTCCTTGGCCTGGAGCACCATTCTGGTGCCGCCCTGAAGATCGAGGCCGAGTCTGGGTGACATGGTCAGCGTGATGAGCACGGAGACGAGCAGTACGGCCGCAGCCAGAACCGCTCGCACCGTGGTGGCGCGAGTCATGGGTTTCCTCCGAGGGGGCGCCGGGCGCCCTCACCTCGGCGAGGACGGGACGGCGGTTCAGCGGGACGAGACCGGTGGCAGGACCGGTGGCCGGTGAACGGCCGTCCACGGAGGCCCGCGTACGCCGGGGAGCGTGACGCGGGAGCGGTCGGTGGCATGTGGGGGTGCGGCAGGGGCAGGGCGGTGGGCGCGGAGCGGTGCTCGGACGCCGGAGGCGCCGGGGAGCAGGAGGTCGGGGCCGGGCGGCGGGAGGTGGTGTGCGGTGCGGGCCTGGTCGCTGCCGGCCCGGGGCTGGGGCCGTGGTTCGGGCGGCGGCTGGGAGCGGTGGTGGTCGGTCGCCGTGGCCGTGCGGCTGCGCCGGGTGTCGTGGACGGTGCCGGCGGCGCCGGTGCCGGTGCGGGCGGTCCGGTCGGTGTGCTGGGCGGGCTGATGGGCGCCGGGCGTGTACGCGGCGGAGGGCGGCACCCCCGCGAACGGCCGGGCGGGGAGTGCGGATCCGGCGGCTGCGGGGGTGCCGCCGACGACGGTGAGGACTGAGAGCAGGAGGGCCGCGAGGAGCAGCCGGGCCGCCTGCGCGGTGCCGAGGCGTGCCGGAGCGCCCGGCCGTGCCCTCGGGCCTGTCCGGCGGATCAGGGTCGGGCGTGCCCTCGGGGGCACACTCCCCGGGGGCGGCCCCGGGAGGGGGGTCACCCGGTTCGGCCGGTCAGGGCCGGTGCCGCGCCGGCCTGGCGGAGTACGGAGCTGAGTACCAGGCCCGCTCCGCGTACGACCGCGGTCGCCGGGTCGTCGGTGAGACGGACGGGTACGCCGAGGCGGACCGCGATCCGGTTGGTGATGTCGGGCCGGGCGGCCCCGCCCCCGGCGAGCAACGGGCCCTTGCGAAGGGCCCCGAGGACGGCGCCGTGCCGGTCCTGCTTCCACATCTCCATGACCATGTCCAGGACGGTGCGGACGACCGCGGTGGGCGGCTGTGCCGGGTCGAGGTCGTCCAGCCCGGTCTCGGCCTGGCGGGCGTCGCGGACCTGTCCGTCGACGAGCACGGTCGCCTCGGTCAGCCCGGCGCCGATGTCGACGACGAGCAGCGGCCCGCCGGTCCGTGGTCCGGCGCATGCGGCGGCGGCCCGCGCGCTGTCGAGGGCGATGACGGTCGTCGACCCCAGGGCCGCGATCAGTTCCGCCGCCTCGGCGCGGTGCCGGGCGCCGGCGAGGACGGGATGGCTGACCACGATCACGGAGCCGGTGCGGTCCGTGCCCAGTGCCGTGTCGGCGATACGGCCGAGCAGCCGGCCGCAGGACTCGGGGTCGACGATGCGCCCCCGCCGGACCGGGCTGGCGTGCCCCGGCTCCGTGCCCGAGCCGTCGCGGACGTCGGCGTCGGCCAGGACGCCGTGTCCGGGCACCCAGACGCGGGTGCGGGAGCTGCCGAGATCGAGGGCGAGGCCACGGGTGACACCCCGGTGGCCCCGGCGGGCGGACGGGACGGGTCGCCGACCGTCGTGCAGAGAACGCATCGCCCCTCCTCCGCCGCCCTGGCACCACAGCTACGCAGACCATCCATGGACCCGCTGATAGCGAGGCATGGCCGAGCCCTCACTATGCAATAGGGAGGCAAAGAAAGCCACTCCCCAGCAAAATCCAAGGGCAGGAGTCTGCCGTGTGTCACACCTCCGACGGCAGGAAGACGGCGACCAGTTCGGCGAACTCGTCCGGCGCGGCGATCCGGACACCGAGGTCCTCGGCCTTGGTGCGCTTGGATCCGGCCTTCTCCCCGGCGACCAGGAGCGAGGTGCGCTTGGAGACGCTGGACGAGGACTTCCCGCCGGCCCGCTCGATCAGCTCGTTCATCTCGTTGCGGGAGAGCTTCTCCAGCGCGCCGGTCATGGCCCCGGTGACCACCACGGTCATCCCCGCCAGCGGCAGACCCGTGCCCTCCCCGTCCCCGGCGGCGTCCGCTTCCGCGCTCTCCTCCCCCGGTGCGGGCGGCGGCGTCGCGCCGGGCTCCGTCATGTTGACCCCGGCGGCCACCAGCTTCTCGATGAGCGGGGCCAGCTCCACCAGCTCCGCGACGACGCCCGCGGCCTTCTCCTTGCCGATGCCGTCGACCCGCTGGAGCTCCTCGGCGTCGGCCGCCCTGATCCGGTCCATGTCCGCGAAGTACCGCGCGATGCGCCGCGACATGGAGCGCCCGGTGCCACGGACACCCAGCGCGCAGAAGACCCGGGAGAGCGGCTGGGTACGGGCCGTCTCGATGGCGGCCAGGAGGTTGTCGGTGCTGGTCTCGCCCATCCGTTCCAGGCCCAGCAGCTGTTCGCGGCCGAGGGTGAACAGGTCGGCGAAGTCGGCCACCAGACCGGCGTCGACGAGCTGGACGACTCGGGTCGCGCCGAGGCCCTCGATGTCGAGCTGGTCGCGGCCCGCCGCGTACGAGACGGAGGCGACGAGCCGGCAGTCGCGGCCCCGGACGCAGCGCCAGCGCTGCTCGCTGGTGTCTATCTCGGAGCCGCACTGCGGGCACGACTCGGGGAATTCGATGGGCTTCTCGTCGCCGGTGCGCAGATGGGCGACGGGGGCCTCGATCCGGGGGATGATGTCGCCCGCCTTGTAGACCGTCACCCGGTCGCCCAGGCGCAGATCGCGGCGGGTGATGTCGGCGGGGTTGTGCAGCGTGGCGTAGCTGACGGTCGAGCCGTCGATCTCGACCGGCTCCAGCACGGCGCGCGGCGCGATGATGCCGGTCCGGCCCACGTTCCACTCGACGGCCAGGAGCCGGGTGACCTTCTCGACGGCCGGAAGCTTGTACGCGATGGCCCAGCGCGGCGCCCTGCTCCCGGATCCGGCCTCGCGCTGGTCGGCCGCGAGATCGGCCTTGATGACGATGCCGTCGATGCCGAACGGCAACGAGGCGCGCAGGGCCGCGACTTCCTCGACCCGGCTCTGCACCTCCTCGACGGTGGTGACGGTGCGCGGCGCCACGTCCGTGTCCGCCGCGGTGTGCACGCCGAGCCGGGCGGCGTGGGCGAGGACCTCGCTGTGCGGGAGTTCGGCCAGGGTGTCGGTGAGCTCGCCGGAGTCGGGCAGCGGCAGGGCGCCGTAGGCGAAGAACGTCATCTCCACCGTGTACGCGCGGTCCTTGGCCCTCAGGGTGCCCGCCGCGCCGTTCCTCGGGTTGGCGAAGGGGGCGCCGCCGTGTTCGGTGCGCACGGCGTTGGCCTGCTCGAACTGCTCGGTCGTCATGAGGATCTCGCCGCGCATCTCGATCGTCACCGGTTCGGCCAGCTGCTCGGGCAGGCCCACCACGGTGCCGATCGCATGCGAGACGTCCTCGCCCGCGGTGCCGTCGCCCCGGGTGATCAGCTGCTCCAGGCGGCCTGCCCGGTAGCGCGCCGCGACGGCCAGTCCGTCGAGCTTCGGCTCCACGCTCCAGGCGGCGACGGGGCGGCCTATCCGGCGCTCCAGCGACGCCGTCCAGATGACGAACTGTTCGGCCGAGAAGACGTTGTCCAGGGACAGCATCGGAACGGTGTGCGGCACGTCCCCGGTCGCGGCGCCGCCCGCGACCTTGCCGGTCGGGGAGGCGTCCAGCACCTCCTGGGGGTGCTCCTGCTCGTACGCGGCGATCCCCCGCACCAGCCGGTCGTAGGCGTCGTCGTCGAGCGTGCTCTCGCCCGTGGCGTAGTACGCGGCGGCGGCCCGCGAGGCCTCCTCGACGGCGGCGGTGTAGGCGGCGGTGTCGGCGAGCACAACAGCTGAGTTCGTCATGGCCCCCATCCTGCCGCCCACCACTGACAACGGCCTTCAGCCCGCCGCCTGAGCCGTTCCGTCCTCCTCGTCGGCGCCCTCCGCCTCGCCCGGCGCCACCAGCGGTATCTGCGGCCCCGAACACTCCCGGAGCCAGCGCCGCAGCACCTCGTGCACCTGTTCGGCGCCGACCAGTTCCGTGTCCGGTGCCACCGGCGCGGAGAGGTCGGCCGGCCACAGCAGGAAGGGCCTGGACTGCTCGCCGCCCAGGCCGCCGTGGGAGCCGATCTGCTCCTCGAAGGCGTGCACGCAGCCCGTGGCGCCGTCGTACATCGAGTTGACCATGATGTCGGCGACGTGCGGGAAGGTGTCGGTCCGCCGCACCGCCGCGGCCGCCCCCGGACCGAACGGGGCCAGCGGCCCTTCCCCGTCCACCAGCTCCGACACCGGGATCTGTGCCCCGCCGCGGCCCAGCACCACCGATCCGTGCCGCTCGCTGCGGACCAGCAGGAAGCCGATACCGGGATGGTTGGCGAGGGTGCCGAGCAGGGCGGGGTGGCTGCGGTCGAGCTGTTCGCGCGAGGCGCGTCCCACGATGTCGGGGAAGGAGATCAGGCCGAGGTTCCCGGAGGCGAGGACCACGGGGTCAGACGGCTTGCCGAGAGGTTCCACCGCGCCCTCGCCGACCGGCCGGTGCAGGGCGATCCGTACCGCGTCCCGCGCCTCCGAGCCGCTGCGGGTGCGCTGCGCCCGCCGGGACACGGGCAGCCCGCAGCCGGCCCGCACCAGGTCCTTGAGGGTCAGCCCGTACGCCCCCGCGAAGGTCTCCCCCGGGCTCTGTCCGTGGTCGGAGAGCAGCACGATCCGGTAGGTGCGCGGGGTGTGTTCGGCGACCTTGACGATCAGGGCGAGCGAGCGGTCCAGGCGCGCGAGCACCTTCGCCGCGTCGCGGCTGTTCGGTCCGGAGTGGTGCGCCACCTCGTCGTAGGCGACCAGGTCGGCGTAGACGGCGGTCCGGCCGGCGAACATGTCCCCGATGACGGCGGAGACCACCACATCGCGCTCGACGACGGTCGCGAAAGCCCGGATGAAGGGGTACAGCCCGCCGCGCTTGATCCGGGGCGCCACCTTCCGCATCCGCGCCCGGGTCGACTGGCCGACCTCGCGGCAGACCTCGGCCACGAACGACAGTGCGGTGCGCACCGCGTTGGCGGGGTCGGAGAAGTACGCGAAATACCCGGCCCTGGAGCGGCGGCCCTTACCGAACCGGGCGGCCATGGACAGCACGAGCGCCAGCTGGTCGGCGCCCCCGCTGAAGAGATTGCCGCGGCTGGCGCCGTCCAGGGTGAGCAGCCCGCCGTCGTGGGTGCGCGCGATGGCCCGGCGCTGGAGTTCGAGGGCGCTCGCGGGTCTGCTGGAGACCATGACGTCGCCGGTCTCCTTCTCGTACCAGCGGAAGGCGGGGACGTCGTGGTTGCTGCCGTGCAGGATGCCGAGCTGGCTGGCCCCGGTCTGGCTGGACCAGTCGGTGCGCCACGGGGTGAGCCGGTGCCCCTCCTTGTCGGCCAGCCAGTGCGCGACGGTCGGCATCAGCCCTTCCTCGACGGCGCGGGCGAGCGCGTCATGGCCGACTCCGTCGAGCTGGATGAAGACGGTGCCCGGCGGTCCGCTGCGCCCGCTGTCCGTGCCGGTGCGGCGCCGGCGGCGGACGGCCAGCCGGGAGAGCCTGCGCCGGTAGGCGTTGTCGTCGCGGACGGCGAGCGCCGTGGAGGTCGCCGAGGCGACGGCGGACATCACGGCCGCGACGACGACGGCCGTCTCCGGGTCTGCGGCGCCGCGCCCGTCCGGGATGAGCCGCAGGGCGAGCAGCAGCAGCGAACCGTTCAGGAAGAAGACGAGCAGCCCGAGGACCAGCGCGGGCACGATGAGCAGCGCCCTGACCACGACCGGCCAGACCAGTGCGGAGAGCAGACCGAACGCTCCGGCGCCCCAGGCGGCGGTGAACGCGGTCTTGGTTATGCTGTCGCCGTCGTCCGACTGGAGCTGGAAGTCCGGCAGAATCCCGGCGAGCGCCAGCATCGTGAGCGTCGATACCGCCCACACCACGACCACTCGCATCAGGGCGCTGCCGGCTGCTCGCCATCGCCCGTCACCCACGCCGTTTCCACCTCACGTCCGGCCCCTGTCGTTCCGGGCCTCGGCCCCCAGCTTTTCACAGCGGGGCCGCGGGCCACGGCGGCCGGACGGTCAGCAGCCGTCGTAGCCTGCGGTCGGCATGGAGAGCCTGCGGTGCACGCTCGCCTTCGTACGGGCGTTGTACGGCGGCTCGTCGAGTCCGGCGAGCTCCAGGCGTACGCCGCGCCGCTCGCACTCCGCGGCGAACTCCGGCACCGAGGTGAGGGCGCGCGCCAGCACGCGGTCGTTGGCGGCGACGAACAGTTCGACGTCGCCGCTCTCCACGTCGGTCCACAGGGCGTGGTGGTCGGGGCGCAGTCCGTAGAGCCGCAGCTGTCGGGTGACGACGTAGCCCTTGTCCGCGGCCCAGCGGGCGCACATGTCCTGCTGACCGCGGGTGTCCACGAGGAAGGGGTCGCTGTCGAGCTCCTCCAGCGGTGTGAGGCTGGCGATGGCCGCCACCCGTACGTCCGTCACGTCCCCCATGGGCGTTCCCCCCGTGCTTGGCGTACGGGCGACCCTACCCCTCCTACTCCCGTACAAAAAGGCGTATGCCAGGACGGAAGAACTACGTGTCGGCACACAATGCGCCCCCGGCGCCGGGGGCGCGTGTGCGGGGCGGCCGTCAGAGCGAGGTCATGACGTGCTTGGTGCGCGGGTGGTCCTCGAAGCCGTACGCGGAGAGGTCCTTGCCGTAGCCCGACTGCTTGTAGCCGCCGTGCGGCATCTCGGCGACGAGCGCCATGTGCGTGTTGATCCAGACGCAGCCGAAGTCGAGGTTCTTGGACATCCGCATCGCCCGTGGGTGGTCCTTTGTCCATGCCCGCCTCGACCCTGGCGTGGGTGGGGAGGCGGCCGATGAAGCCGCTGACCTGGGCGAGCCGGCCCGCGTTGTTCCTCGGGCCGCTGGCTGCCCGACGACCCGGCGGTGCTGACCGCACTGGTCGTGCACGTCCTCGGTGAGGTGCCGCGCTACGACGAGGCGCACGATCGGCAGCTGCTGGTCTCCGCCCGCGCCTGAACGGAGCTCGACCGCCGCACGGATGCGGCAGCGGCCGCGCTCCACATCCATCCGAACACCCTGACTTACCGGCTGCGGCGATTCGGTGCGCCGGCCGACCGCGACATGGCGTCGACGGGGGCGCCGGCGAAGGTCTGACCGGCGATCCAGGCAGCGGGGGCGCTGGGGCTGACGGACTGAGGGCTCCTCCTCGGCCGGCGGCCGGACGCATCCGCCCGCATCCGCCCCGGCACTACCCTCAAGGGAGCGGAGCGTTCGAAGGACCGGAACGTTCGAAGGAACGGAACAGAGAGCCATGGCGGACGGGAGGCAGACGGTGCCGGTGGAAGTCACCTGGTGGGGTCATGCCACCTGCACCATCGAGGACTCCGGGGTCCGGGTGCTGACCGATCCGCTCTTCGTGCGGCGTCTGGCGCATCTGCGCCGCCGCCGCGGTGAGCTGCCCGGCCCCGAGGCCGCGGTCGCGGACGTCGTGCTCGTCTCGCATCTGCACTCCGACCATCTGCATCTGCCGTCCCTGGCCAGGCTCGCCCCCGGCAGCAGGCTGATCGTGCCGCTGGGCGCGGCGCGCTCGGTGCCGGGGCTGCGGGGCCTGGGCTCGAAGCGTGGGCTGCGGATCACCGAGGTCGCCGCGGGTGACGAGGTCCGGGTCGGTGAGGTGCGGGTACGGGCGGTTCCGGCGATGCACGACGGCAGGCGGATGCCGATGGGCCCGCATCGCTCCCCCGCGCTCGGCTTCGTGGTCGAGGGCGAGGCACGGACGTACTTCGCCGGGGACACGGGGCTCTTCGACGACATGGCCGAGGCCGTCGGGCCGGTGGACACGGCGCTGCTGCCGGTCGGCGGCTGGGGCCCGTATCTGGGCCACGGCCATCTGGACGCGGGGCGGGCGGCGCAGGCGCTGGCCCGGCTGGCACCGAGGTCGGCGGTGCCGGTGCACTACGGCACGTACTGGCCGATCGGCATGGACGGGGTCAGGCCGCACGAGTTCCACTCGCCGGGTGACGAGTTCGTCCGCAAGGCGGCGCTGCTGGCGCCGGACGTGGCCGTGCACCGGCTGTCCCACGGCGAACACGTGCGGCCAAAGGACGCCAGGTGATCCAGGAGGTCGTGAGACAGCTGCCCCCGGAGTCGACGCAGCAGGCGGTCGGCTACCCGTCTCTGTTCCTGCTGGTGGCGCTGGGGGCGCTGGTGCCGGTGGTGCCGACGGGTGCGCTGGTGAGTTCGGCCGCGGTGGTGGCCTTGCATCAGTCGTCACCGTTCTCGCTGCTGATCGTCTTCGCGGTGGCCTCGGCCGCGGCGTTCCTCGGCGACATCTGTCTGTACTGGCTCGGCCAACGGGGGGTGCGGTCGAAGAACGGTTCGAAGTGGCTGCGGACGATCCGGGACCGGGCCGCTCCGGACCGGCTGGCGCAGGCGCAGCGGAAGCTGGACGAGCACGGGGCGATGGTGCTGGTGCTGTCCAGGCTGGTGCCCGCCGGGCGGATACCGGTGATGCTGGCCTGTCTGCTGGGCCGGATGCCGCTGCGGCGGTTCGCCCGTGGCGATGTCCCGGCGTGTCTGGCGTGGGCGGCGACCTATCAGGTGATCGGGATCCTGGGCGGTTCGCTCTTCCCGGAGCCGTGGCAGGGGGTGGTCGCGGCGGTGGGTCTGACGCTGCTGATCAGCGGGGCGCCCGCGGTGCTGCGGAGGATACGGACCTGGTTCAGCCACTGATCGTGCGGGGCGCCGGCTCCAGTACGCGCGAGGCGCCGATCGGCAGGTCCCAGAGCAGGTGGCGGGGGTGTCCGGCGCGTTGCCAGGCGGTGCGCAGCCGGTTCAGCGGTTCGAGCACGGGCTCGGCGGAGAGCAGGAAGGTGGCCCAGTGCATCGGCGCCATCGCACGCGCGCCGAGGTCCTCGTACGCCTGCACGGCCTCCTCCGGATCGGTGTGCACGTCGCCGAGCCACCAGCGCGGTTCGTACGCCCCGATCGGCAGGAGGGTCAGGTCGATGCCGGGGTACCGGCTGCCGATCTCGCCGAACCAGTGCCCGTAGCCGGTGTCCCCTGCGAAGTGGATCCGCCGGGCGCCGGGGCCGGGGGCGGAGATGATCCAGCCGCCCCACAGGGAGCGGCAGGTGTCGGTCAGGGTCCGTTTGGACCAGTGGTGGGCCGGCACGAAGTCGAAGCGGACCCCGTCGAGCTGGGCCGATTCCCACCAGTCGAGCTCCGTGACACAGGTGAAGCGGCGACGACGGCACCAGCGGCCGAGCCCGGCGGGGACGAGGAGCGGGGTGTCCCTGGGCAGTCTGCGCAGGGTGGGGGCGTCGAGGTGGTCGTAGTGGTTGTGGCTGATGACGACGGCGTCCACGGGCGGCAGGTCCTCCCAGCGGACGCCGACCGGGGTGATCCTGGCCGGGGTCCCGAGGATCCGCCGGGACCAGACGGGGTCGGTGAGGACGGTCAGCCCGCCGGTGCGGATGATCCAGCTGGCGTGCCCGGCCCAGGTGACGGACGTGCTGCCCGCGGGGGTGACCGGCAGTGGTTCGGGGGCGTACGGGAGCCGGTGGATGCCTCGCAGTCCCTCCGCGTTGGGCCGCAGGGAGTGTTCGCGAGCCAGTCGGGACATGCCTATGACACCGGGGAGGGGCGCGGTGAGCCGGTCCGCGAAGCTCCTGGGCCATTCCCGGATCTCGCCGAGCAGACGCGGTTCGACGATCCGGCCGCGGGCTGTACGGTGCGGCTGCGGCTGTGCGGTCCCGGTGCGGGAGCGCTCGGTCTGTTCCGTCATCGAGAGACTCCCGTCTCGCAGTTCCTCATCGGAGTTCGTCGAGGGCCGTTGCGAAAATGTTCAGCGCCTCGGCAACATGCGGCAATTCAAGGGGCGCCACAGCGGTGAGGCACTCCAGTTGCTGTTCCGGGGCCGACCCGAGCAGCGCCCCGGTGCCCAGCCGCACCCGCAGCGCCCCCAGTTCGTCGCCGAACCGGTGTCCGCCCGGTGTCGGTGCGCCGAGACGTTCCGTCAGGTACTCCTCCAGCTCCAGCGAGTCCGTGACGCCACGGGCGGCCAGTCGGGCCCTGAGCGGGCCGAGATCGGCGTAGAGGTGCCGGCCCGCCTGCGGGGGCCTGGCCAGCGCTCCCGACGCCAGGACCGCGCGGTGGGCGGCGCCCGCGATCCGTGCCTGGAGCGCGGCGGCCCGGCGGACCCTGTCCGTCACGGAGCCCGGTTCGCGCAGAGCGTGGGCGGCGGCCATGGCTACCGGCCCCGCGACGAGCGCGCCGAGCGCGGTGAGGATGTCGAGCGTACGGGCGTGGCGCACCGCGGCCCGTTCGGTGTCCGGGAACCGGGCGACGGCGACCGGCCAGGCGGACGGGGTCAGTGCTCCGGCCAGGTCACAGACGACCGTGACGTCGTCCGGGCACATCTCGGCCGGGCTGAGCAGCACCGTGTCGCGCGGCCGGTGCAGGGTGTCGCGCCAGGTCTCGTCGCTCACGACGTGCAGCCCCTCCGCGATCGCCGCCTCGCACGCCTCGCGCACCAGCTCCGGCGGGGCGACGGTGGCGGTCGGGTCGTCGACGACGGAGATCATCAGCAGCCGGGGCCGGCCGCCCTCGGCACGCACCCTGCGCACGGTCTCCAGGAGCGCGTACGGATCGGGCACGCCACCGCACTCGGCCGGGGTCGGCACATGGTAGGCGGGCCTGCCGAGCAGCCGGGCCTGTGGGATCCAGGTGGCTGGGCAGGGGCGCGGCATGAGTACGTCGCCGCCGTGCGCGGCGATCAGCGCGAGCAGCAGCGGCGAGGCGCCCGGGGCCGCGGCGACGCGCTCCGGGCTGCCGGGCAGCCCGCGCCGCTCCCAGTAGGCGGCCGCGGCCGTGCGCAGCGCCGGGCCGCCACCGGTAGGTTCGGGTTCGCCCCGGCCCGCCGCCGCGGCGAGCACCTCGGCCAGCTCGGGCAGCACCGGCAGACCCGGATCGGGGGCGGGCGGCCCGTACCGGACGGGGCCCCGGTCCTCGCGTACGGAGCGCGCGCCGCCCCCGGCCCGTCCGGGCCGCTCGGTCCGCTGCCGCGCCATCCGGGCCTCCTTCGCCGCCGCCCCGTCACTCTGTCGCGCCGTCTCGCACTCAGGGCCCTTTATACGAGGGTTCGGCCGACCGCGCCCGCCGACGGAGCGGTGGGGCGCCGATGAGGCGGCGTCAGCCGGCGAAGGCCGCCTGGGGCATTCCGCGCCCCGCGTCCGGCAGCACCAGCAGCGAACCGGACAGCGGGTGCGGAGCGGTGAGCCCGGTCCGGGCGGTGGAGATGTACAGGTCGTTCAGGTCCCGGCCGCCGAAGGCGCAGGCGGTCGGGCGCCTGACCGGCACCGCGACGATCCGGTCCAGCGCGCCGTCGGCCGTGTACCGCCGCACCGCCGCCCCGTCCCACAGCGCGACCCAGACGGCCCCTTCGGCGTCGACCGTCAGCCCGTCGGGGAATCCCGCGCCCTCCTCGACGGTGGCGAACGGGCGCCGGTTCACGGCGTGTTCCCCGTCGAAGTCGAAGACGTCGATACGGCGCGTCGGTGTGTCGATGAAGTACATCAGCCGCCCGTCCGGGCTCCAGCCGATGCCGTTGCCGCAGGCCACGACAGGCAGCACCGCGCTCGTCGTGCCGTCGGCCGCGACCCGGGAGAGGCTGCCGCCGTCCGGGGCCCCGTCGTAGCGCATGGTGCCCACCCACAGCGCCCCGTCCGGCGCGACGGCCGCGTCGTTGCCGCGCCGGCCCGGCACCGGGTCGTGGGCCAGCCACCGGAAGGCTCCGTCGGCGTCGTACAGACCGATGCCGTCACGCAGATTGACCACGAGTCCGCCGCCGGCGCGCGGTTTGGCGGCGCCGACGTGCTGTTCGGTCGCCTGCACCGTACGGCGGCCGCTCACCGGGTCGTAGGTGTGCACGCGCGCGGAGACGATGTCGACCCAGATCAGCCGTCCGGTGGACGGGTCCCAGGTCGGGCCCTCGCCGAGCTCGGCCCGCTCGCGCACGGCCACGTCCAGGTGCGGTGTGTTCACTTCTGCCTCTCGTGACCGGAATGCCGGAATACCGGAAGCCGGAACGCCGGAACGCCGGAATATCGAGCACACACTAATCCTGCTCTTCGGCCTCTCTGCGGTCGCGGGGCGATGAGCGCCCTCCCGCGTCGGCCGGGTCTGTCGGACGCCCGGCTGAGCGGCCTGGTTCGAGACGTGTCCCGGCCCGTCGGTAACCTGCGTCGTCATGATGCGCGCGTGGATTCTGCCGATGCTGTTCGTGCTCTGCGGCTCAGCCGTCGCGACCGGGCCGATCCTCCGGGGAAGCCCCGGCGAAGCTGCGGCAATCCTGCTGGTGTTCGTGCTGTTGGCAGGTGTGAACTCGCCTCTGGTCTTTCCCAGGTCCATCGGTGCGCTGGAGGCACGACGCCGCAGCGCGGTCGACGGCCGGCCGGTCGTCTACTGGCGGTCGGGCTGCAAGTACTGTCTGCGCCTGCGCCTCCGGTTGGGCCGCAGCGCCCGCCGGTTGCACTGGGTCGACATCTGGCGCGATGCGGACGGAGCGGCAGCGGTGCGGGCGGCCAACGACGGCAACGAGACCGTGCCGACGGTCGTCGTGGCGGGCCGGTCCCATGTCAACCCGGATGTCGAATGGGTGCGCGGACAGCTGTCTCCATCCGCGTGATCGCAATCGATGCCGTATCACCATGCGCCTCCTGATGCAGCGCTTCGCAAGGCTCGACACGAAGTCCCGAAGCGATCGGGCGATCGTCGGGGAACTCGGGGCGGGCACCGACGACCTGGCGGCGAAGACGAATTCGGCGGCGGTGATCCTGCAGAGTCAGGCGAGCAAGGCGGTGCGGGAGTGGCTGGAGGTCCACCAGAGCACCCTGGCGAAGGATTCGCCCACCTTCTCGTAGCCACGGCACTGCCGTGACCCGACGAGCACGGCTCTCGGGACCGGCGGCTGACAGCCGAGTTCTCAGGCCTGCCGGCCGAGCAGTGCGAGGAGCCGGGTCTGCGGGTCGGCGTCCGGTGCGGTCTCGGCGGGCGCCGCGAACAGACCGCTCTGCGAGAGGTCCTTCGCGTACGGTCCGACCTCACGGTCGGCGAAGTCGACCAGCCTGGCGGGCAGGCGCTCGTCGGCGCCGATCGCCCGGGACAGATCCCAGGCGTGCACCACGGCGTCGGCCACCATCTGCGCGCAGTAGGAATCGGCGGCGCTGTCCCCGTACGACAGGTTCACCGTCCCCTCCAGCGCGCCCGGCGCCTCGAACGCCCGGCGCGCCCCGGCTGCCGCCCGGTCCCACGCGGCCACGGGGTCGTCGCCCAGCACATCCCCGTCGAAGGCGTCGCCGACCTCGGCGACGGTGCGGCGCCCGGTGACGAGCGGCGGCACCCAGAGCTGTTCGGCGGTGAGATGGGCGACCAGGTCGCGGACGGTCCACTCGGTGCACGGCGTCGGTGCGGACCACTGGTCCTCGGGCACCGCGTGCACCCGGTCGGTGAAGAGCCGGAGCGCCTCGCCGTGGCGTTCGAGGATTTCGCTGACGGAAGCAACGGAAGCAGATGCCATGCGTCCACTCTCCCCGGCCCGAGGCCGGGGCGCGAGCGGGCAACGCCCACATACCGAGATGCAGATCTCAAACTCCGGAACTCCGGCGTACGGTGGCCGTACCGTCACCGCTTCGTGGCTCGCGTTCCCGGCACGCTCCGGAACGCTTCCGGCCGCGTTCCGAGAAAGGACCCACGGCCATGCCGAAGGAGACCGCCGTCTACACCCACGGCCACCACGAGTCGGTGCTGCGCTCGCACCGGTGGCGCACCGCCGCCAACTCCGCGGCCTATCTGACCGACGAGCTCCGCCCCGGGCTGGCCGTGCTGGACGTGGGCTGCGGACCGGGCACCATCACCGCGGATCTGGCCGCGCTGGTGGCTCCCGGCCGGGTGACCGCCGTCGACACCGCCGAGGAGATCCTGTCCCAGGCGGCCGGAGTCGCGGCCGAACACGGGCTGGACAACGTCGAGTTCGCCGTCGCCGATGTGCACGCGCTGGACTACCCCGATGACTCCTTCGATGTCGTCCACGCCCACCAGGTGCTCCAGCACGTGGGTGACCCGGTGCAGGCGCTGCGCGAGATGCGGCGTGTCTGCCGCCCCGGCGGCATCGTCGCGGCCCGCGACAGCGACTACGCGGCGATGGCCTGGTACCCGGAGGTTCCGGGCCTGGACGACTGGCTCGACCTGTACCGCCGGGTCGCGCGCGCCAACGGCGGCGAGCCGGACGCGGGCCGCCGGCTGCTCTCCTGGGCCCGCCGGGCCGGCTTCACCGACATCACCCCAACCGCCGCCAACTGGTGTTTCGCCACCCCGGACAGCAGAGACTGGTGGAGCGGCCTGTGGGCGGACCGCACGGTCGGTTCGGTGTACGCGAAGATCGCCGTCGAGGGCGGCCGTGCGAGCACCGAGGAACTGGCGGAGATCGCCGACGCGTGGCGCGAGTGGGGCACGAGGGACGACGCCTGGTTCCTGGTACCGCACGGCGAGGTGCTCTGCCGGGTCTGAGCGCGCCGCCCCTCCCCGGACGAATCGATCACACGCCGATGTGACGCCAACTACCCTGGCTCGCATGGACATTCTGGGAACCACGCTGCGTATCTGCGTCGACGACCTGGAGGCCGCGGTGGCCTTCTACGAGGACCTCACGGGCAGTTCGGCGCTCCGTTTCGAGCGCGGCGGGGTCTCGGTCGCCGCGATCAGCTGCTTTCTCCTGATGAGCGGCCCGGAGTCGGAGCTGGAGATCCTGCGCAAGGTGACGGCGACGATCGCTGTCAAGGACGTCGACGACGCGCACGCCTCCCTCACCCGCGTCGGTGCCCGGATCATCGCGGGTCCGGTACCGACGCCGGTGGGCCGCAATCTGATCGCCGTGCACCCGGACGGCTCGGTCTTCGAGTACGTCGACCGGAGCCTGCCGTCCGGCCGGTGAGGGCCGGACGGCACCGGTGACGTTCCATCAACTCTTTGGACACATACGGAAGTTGTACCTGCCGGGCAGCGGATCGTCCGTGAGCTGGGCCCATAGCTCGTCCAGGATCTGCGCACCCTCGCGCAGGTCCTCGACCTCGAAGCCTTCGTCGAAGACGGCTCGGGCCGCGGCCCGGTCGCCCTCGGCGAGCAGCAGCCGGGCCTCCAGCAGACGGAACCGGCCGCGCCGCCGGAGCGCCGGAGGCAGGGCCGCCCATACGGTCCGGGCCGCCGCGGCGCGGCCGGCCGTCAGCAGCGCTTCCGCCGCCTCCCGGCCCAGCGCCGCCGTGGCCGCCGTCCATTCCTCGCCGTCGTCGCGGCTTTCCGCGCACAGGTCGTCGAACGCCTCGCCGTAGAGGTCCGCGGCCCGGTCCCGCTGCCGGCCCTCCCCGGCGGCGACGGCGAGGCACCGCAGCAACGGCCAGCGGGACGGGGCGAGTACCAGCCCGCGCTCCCAGCTGCGGACCGCCTGGGCGCGGTCACCGGCATGCCACTGGGCGACGCCCAGATGGTACTCGGTGAGCGGTTCGGCGGGGGCCGTCTCCAGCATGTCGCGCCAGTGCGGGGAGACCAGGGAGGGGCCGGGCGGGACCACCCGGCCCGGCTCGGGGAACGTGCCCTGGTCCAGCAACTCCAGCCAGGGCCGCTGCTGTTCGCCGAGGGTGGAGTCGGCGAACGGGGTACCGGGGAGCTCGTACTTGCCCCGCCTGACCTCCAGCGCGCCCCAGCCCGAGCCGGTGGCGAGCGGCTCACCGGGTTCGGTGTCCGCGCAGGGGCGCCAGGCGGCGTAGGCGGCATCGACATCGGCGCGCGGCAGCGCCTCGGCCCGCCGCTGTTCGGTCTCGGAGCGGGCCGCCGCCCAGTCCTCGCCGTGCACGGCGAGCGGGTCCGCGGACAGCGGGCCGTACGACTCCAGCCAGCTGAACTCGGCGCCCGGTTCGAGCGGGACGTGCTCCAGCTGGGTACGGGCGAGTCCGGCCTGGATCTCGGCGTATCCGACGGTGCCGGGCTCGGTGAGCCACTCCTGCCAGCGCCGCCCGCCCGCGCCGCTGCCCCAGAGGAACAGCTTGCGGCCGCGCAACAGATCGGTCGACGTCTGGACGAGCCCGTGGCCGTCCTCGTCGAGCGAGGCTATCCAGCGGCGGGCGCCGTCGGGCACCTCGTAGAAGTAGTCGGCGGGGAAGTCGCCGCGCAGCGGGTATGTACGGTCGACCGAGCCGGACACCGGGACCGGGACCCGGGTCAGGGTCCGTTCGTACCCGAAGTGCCAGGCCTCGTCGGCGGGGGCGAGGACGCGGGTGCGTTCGCCTTCGGGTACGGCGATGTTGGACCACCAGTACACGGGCGCGGTGTGCTCGTGCGGATTGCGGATCCGTACGCCGACGTGCAGGAAGTCGGAGTCGTGCGGCAGCCACAGGTCCACCTGGAACGGCAGGTCGCGCAGCCGCTCCCACTCCCAGAGGCGGACCATCTCGCCGCCGTCGGGCGCGGGGACCAGGGCCGCGTGGAGCGGGGCACAGGACAGTGTGGTGTGGCCCGTGGCCCCGATGTTCCATTCGATGCCGCCGGAGAACCAGGCGCCGTTGAGCGCGAAGTCGGCGGGCTGGAGCACGGGGTTGCGGTAAAGGAGTTCCCGGCCGGTCGGTTTGTGGTGGAGGGAGTGGACACGGCCGCCGAGACCGGGCAGCACGGTGGCCCGCAGCCGGTCGTTCTCGATGACGATCGCGTCGAGTGCGGTGGGGGTTCGCTCACGGCCGTAGCCGTCGAGGATGCGCACCGGCAGCACGGTGGACAGTGGTTCGAAGCCGATCTGTCGTGCCATGTCACGTGGCAGTGCGGCCCGGTCGCGTTCGTCGATCACATGCATCTCGTCGAGCGGCCGCAACGCGGGCAACGGATTCTCCGGGCCCAGCGGCCCGGCGGGCAGGGTCAGTACGGCACGTCGTACGGTCGTGGCCAAGGCAACCTCGCTCCCTCACGCGGGCCGCCACAGGTCCGGGCGCCCCCGATGACCATGGAACACGTTGGGCAACGCTGCTGCCAGGGGCTTCGCTGCCAGACTTCGGCAAAGACGCTCTTCCGGCAAGGACGGACCCGGGCGGCTTCGGGGCGCGCGTCCCGACCGGCCCCCCGCCCGTAAATTCGGGTGCGTTCCGCCCCCACCGCCGTAACCTTGGCCCTCGACGGGGATCGGTGGCATGGGCCGGTGCGGCATGCCCGGACGGAACGCGGAGCGGATCACGATGAGCACGCAGCACACCTACCGAGTGATCGTGCGCGGCACCTGGGACGGGCTTTCGGACGAGGCGCGTGCCCGGCTGCTGTCCGAGGTGGACGCACACGGCCTGACCGCGATGCAGTTCTCCGAGGAGGGCTCGCTCGCGTACGACCGTGTGCTCAAGCACTTCAGCTTCCGGTACGTGGTCGTCTCCGACGCCGAGGACGGCGAGGAGTTGGCGGCCGCGATCGCCGAGGACCGCGCCGAGACCTACCTGGACGAGCGCGGGTACGGCCATGGCGCACTGCGATCCTCGGTGACGGACATGGACACCATGAAGATCAATTACAAGGGGCGGCGGGGCTCGGGTGCGGCCTGACGCCCAACCGGTCAGGTGCGTTTGAAGAACTCGACCTCCCCGACCGCGATCGGCCGTCCCTCGCCCTGGCCGGCCGCGGCCCTCAGCACCAGCCGGACGGAGACGACATCACTGATGCCGGTCCGTACCGTCTGCTTGCCCGGTTTGTCGGTGAGCGTCACCGCCTTCTTCCGGACCTCGCCGTCCTGCGTGGTGACGATCAGGTCGGCCTCGGTGGGCCTGGCCCCCTGCCGGAATTCCTCGGGCTTCGTCGACACACCGGTGTACACCACGACGCCGACCAGCCGGAACGGCTTGTCGAAGACGCATGTCAGTGACGAGTCGAGCGTGGGTGCGCCCCAATACCTGTTGGTCAGCCCGTCGATGGCGGCGGATGCCGGGTGGCCGGGGGCCTGGGCGCTCGCCGTGGCCCTGGCCGGGCTGACCTCCGCCGTTGCGCCGAGCTTGTCCCGCACGTCCTCGAAGAGGTAACGCCCGGCAGGTACGAGCAGAAAGCCCGCGAACAGCAGCCCGACGACCAGCAGCACCAGCACGGTCCGCCGGAACGCGCGGCCCGATCCGCTCCGCACCCGGCGGCGGAACGGCCACACCGTGCGCCACCACGGCAGCGGCGCCGGCTGCTCCCGGGTCTGCAACGGTGCGGCGCAGCGACGGCAGAACCGGCGTCCCGGCAGGTTCGGGGTGCCGCACGCCGGGCACGGCGGCCCGTCCGGCTCCTCGTCCGCCGTCACGGGCCTCACGACGGGCCGCCGGGCGATCGGCTCGGCCGGCCGCACCGCGACCACGGGCTCCTCCGCAGCCGCCGGCGCCGGCCGTACGGGGGCGGGCTGGACCGGTCCCGCGGGCGGCTCCGGTGCCTGTGCAGGCGGCGCGGGCGGTGGTGGTGGTGAGGATGGCAGCGGTGTGGACGAACGCGGTACCGGGAGATCCGGCACCGGGGGCACGGGAGGCGAGACCTCGGGCGCGGGTGTCGTGGTCTCCGGTGCGGTACCGCTCACGGGCGCGGGGTCGGGGTCGGGCGGCGTGCCGGTCGTCGGCTCGGCGGCCGGGCGTGCCGGTGCTGACGGGCCGACAGGTTCCCTCGCGGGGGCGGTCGGTTCCGCTTCGGGGGCGGCGGGTTCCGCCGCGGCGGGAGGGGTTCGCGGCGTCCGGGAGGACCAGCCCAGGTAGGAGCCGCAGTTCCCGCAGAATTCGTCGTCCTCGCGGTTGGCGGAACCGCACGCCGGACACGAGCGCATCGCGTCAGCCTCCTGTCTCGTCCGGTGGGCCCGGCAGAATCTCCACCCGGCAGGTGAGGTGTACGGGGCACGAGGCGGCGAGGACGTCCCGGACGCGGTTCGCGTCCACCTGTCCGCCGTGCGGCGCCCAGACCCGTACCAGCAGTTCCCCGGTCGGGGCCGGGGGCAGCCGGGTGCCCGGTTCGGACGACCACGTGGCGCCGCCGCCGTCCCGGATGTCGGCGTGCACACCGAAGCAGAGCCGGAGTTGTTCGATCAGGCCGCGGCGGGTGCCGCGCCACCGGTGCAGCTCGACGGCGCGGGCGATGACGGCCCGCCGCAGCTCCTCGGGCCACGCCGGATCGACCTCGGCCGCCACCCAGGACGACAGCCAGGGCAGGAAGTCGGCCGGGGCCAGCGACGGATCGAAGTAGGCGGGGAGGTTGTCCAGGGTGGACAGGACCGGTGCCAGGACGGTGTCCAGGCCCGCCGTGAACCGCTGGGCCAGGTCGTCGTCCGCGTACAGCGCGGGCAGCAGTCCACCGATCGGGTAGCGGCTCGCGAGACCGGGTACCGCGGCCCTGGTCATGAGCCGTCACCGGTCGTGCTCGCGGTGACCTCGACCTGGTGCTGGTGCGAGAAGACCAGGGCGCTGGGGGCGACATCGATCCGGTCGACCGCCGCCCCGCGCCGGCCGGTGATCGGGTCCGCGGGGAACAGCCGCACCTCGTCCACCAGGCCCACCCCCGGCACGCCCTGGAGCACGGCGAAGATCTCGCCGTACTGCACCGGCCTGCCGAACGGCCACCCGGTCCCGTCCGCCCCGCCCCGCAGCGGGTCGATGTGGCCGAACAGCGCCGCGATCGCCTCCGCGCGGACCCGGTCCACGTCACCGCCGTTCGTCACCAGCCTGGCCACCACCGTGACGCCCTGGTACGCGGGCGGTTCCACCACCAGCCGGGTGCCCACCAGGCGCCGTTCGTCGAGTCGTGCCGTGACCGTCGAGAGCACGGAGTCCGACGGGATCAGCTGCTCGAACCGCAGTTGGCCGCCCTCGTCGACGACCGCGTCGGGCACCACCAGTACCCGTACCGCGCCGCCCTCCCCCGCGACGGCGGGCATACACCGGACCCTGTGCAGGGAGGGCGCGGCCTCGCGGGCGATGGCCTCGTAGTCCCCGGCCGTGACCGCCCGCTCCTGCACCCGGAGGATGTTGGGCGCCCGGACCTTCGCGTTCTCCACGGTCTCGCCGTCGACCCCGCCCCGGGCCGCCTCGCGGTTGTCCACGCCCGCCACGTACGGCACCGAGCTGCGCAGCACGCAGATGGCGCCGCGCGCGACGTTCCCGGCCGCCCCGCCGCCTGTGCGGTAGCGGGGTACCCGCAGCTGGGCGCCCTTCTCGGGCACCGCACCGTAGGAGCGCATCGTGCCGTCCGGATCGCGTACCTCCGGCGGGAACGCGAACTCGCCGGAGACGGCATCGATCCGCACGTGCCGGTCGTGGGGGGCGGAGGCGCCGAAGTGCTCCACGGCGGTCCAGACCTGCCAGCCCTCCGCGGAGGAGACCTGGACGACCGGCGGCTCCCCGTCCATCAGCAACGGGGCCCGGCTCACGGAGAAGCGCTGCCCGGCGACGCCCTCGGAGGTGCCGAGCTGCACGTCGAGGACGGTCTCCGCGTGTTCGACGCCCGTGGTGCCGCCGACGGTGAACACCTCGGCCTCCCGGATCGTCGGCGACTCGGAGTAGAACGGCTGGCCCGGCTCCGGCGCGGTGACCCGGCAGCGCAGCCATCCCGCCCGGACCCCCGCGGTCACCGAGGCGGTGTGTCCGGCGGGGACGAACACGACGACCTCGCCGGGCCTGTTGAGCCCGCCGGTGCTGTCGGTGCCGGTCCGGCAGATGACCCAGCGGGCCCCGTCCCACGCCTCCCAGACCAGCGGCGGCTGCCTCGGGTCGACGCCGACACCCTCCACCCGGCTGTCCAGCCGCACGGCGACGATGCACCGGGGCACGGCGGTGGGCAGGCCGAACAGCAGTGCGTCACCGGGCTCCGGCCTGGGCTGGAAGCACGGGATGTCCTTGCCCGCGCCGAGCGGTGCGGTGCGGTCGGTCTGATCGCCCGACACCGGCGCGGTGACCAGCCGGATGAGCGAACTCGGCACGATCGGCAGCTCCTCGGAGGTCGAGAACACCACCGCCTCCTCGGCCTCGCCGCGCGCGGTGGCGACCTCCGTGCCCGCCGGGAGCCGCACGGTCTCCGGCTGCGGCGCGGAGAGCCAGAAGTCGACCTCCGCCCGCGCCACCGTCGGCGGAAAGAGTGTGACGCCCAACAGGTCGAGGAAGGCCGAGTAGTTCTTGTCCGGGACCCGGTTCAGCCGGTACAGCAGCTGGTCGACCATGTACGCGAACGTCTCGATGAGCGTGACCCCGGGGTCCGACACGTTGTGGTCGGTCCACTCGGGAGAGCGCTGCTGTACATACCGCTTGGCCTCGTCGACGAGTTGCTGGAAACGCCTGTCGTCCAGGTTGGGTGCGGGCAGGGCCATCAGCGCACTCCCGATTCTTCGGAGCCCTCGGAGGACGGAATCGTGTAGAAGGGGAAGACGAGGTTGCGCAGGTCGTTGGTGGCCCGCACGGTGTAGTGCACGTCGATGTACAAGGTGCCCTCCTCGATGGCGTCGAACGCGATCACCACGTCGGTCACCTCGATGCGCGGCTCCCACCGCTCCAGCGATGTGCGGACCTCCTGGGCGATGCGCCCGGCGGTGGCGCCGTCACCGGGTGCGAAGACGTAGTCGTGGATGCCGCAGCCGAACTCCGGGCGCATCGGCCGTTCGCCCGGCGCCGTGCCGAGGACCAGCCCGATCGCCTCCTCGATCTCCCGGTCCCGCTCGACCATGCCGATGCCGCCCGTGGCGCCGACCCGCAGCGGGAAGCCCCAGCCGCGTCCGATGAACCCGCTGCCGCTCACACCGGGCCCCCGATCAGTACGTTCGGCGCACCGCTGATGATGGGCGCGCCGCAGCTGGTGTTGTCCCGCATCCGGGCAGCGGGCAGCCCGCCGATCAGGACCTGACCGGTGACCGCGCCGGCCGGGTTGGGCATGATCACGTTCCCCGGTCCGAGCACGGCGTGCGGGGGGACCACGCACACGTGCAGGCTCCCGGTGACGGCCGCGGGCCGGCCGCCGATCAGCACGGTGGCGACGGCCACCGCACCCGGGGGCGGGGTACCGATGACGCCGCCGTGGGCGGTGCTGTCGCCCGTGCGGGCTGCGGGGGGCATGGTCGGTGTTCTCCTTGCTGAAAAAGGGACTTCTGGAGGTCTCGGAGGGTTGGTGGGGGCGTCAGTTGATCCTGATGAGCTTGGCCTTGAGCACGCCGAGCAGTCCGCCGTCGATCGTGACGCCCGTCTTGCCGTTGACGTTCACCGAGCGGCCCTTGATGTTCACGTCGCCCGTACCGGCGTCGAGTGTGATGCCCGACGAGGAGAGGGTCACGGAGCTCAGCGCGCGGGTGCCGCCGCGGGCGTACACCGTCACCGCGATCTCGCTCCGCCGTTCGTCCAGGGCGACTTCGAGCCGCTTGTCGCCGGTGGCCAGTCGGACACCGGACGGTCCGCGCGGGGCGTCCAGCAGCTCCAGCCGGTTGCCCGAACGGGACACCAGCGAACGGCGGTTGACCTTTCCGCTGGTCGGGTCGACCAGCGGCACGTCGTGCGGCGAGGGCTTGTCGACCCCGTTGTAGAGGCCGCCCAGCACATAGGGACTGTCCAGCAGCCCCTGCTCGAACCCGACGAGCACCTCGTCGTTGACCTCGGGGCTGAACACCCCGCCGCCGCCCTGGCCGCCCCACTGCACGGTCCGGACCCAGTCGGTCACATAGGTGTCGTCGAGCCATGGGAACTTCAGCCGGACCCAGCCCCGTTCGGTCTTGCCCTCCCGGATGTCGGTGACCACACCGATCGCCAGCCCCGGCATGCGCGGGCCGCGCGAGGGCGCGTCGCAACCACTGGTCAGGCCCGCCAGCGAGCGGTCGGGCGCCGCGCTCACCAGCACGGTGGTGCGGTAGCCACCGTTCGGTTCGAGCACATGGTGCACGGCGGTCGCCGTGTAGCGCCCGGCGAACGCGGGCCCGACGTTGCCGAGGGCCACCGGCAGGCCCGCCCGCAGCTGCGGGTTGCCCTCGGCGACCGCCTCGATCTCGCCGAATCCGGAGCTCACCGAGGCGGCCACCGATCCGGCTACGGCGGTTGCCTCGGCCTGGGTCCGGTACGGGGTGTCGGTGACCGTCATCCGCGCGTTCGGGCCGAACGCCCCGGCGGCCAGCGACGGGCTCATCCCGGGGGACACGGTGTCGCTGCGGATGGACTGCTCGCGGGCCACCAGCCGGGTCTTGGTGTCGACGTTCCAGCCGCGCACCTCCACGCTGTCCGCCCCGTCCGCACCGGTCAGCACGGCCCGCAGGGCCAGCAGGTTGCGCCCGTACTCCAGAACCATCGGGTGGCGGGTGGCGGAAGTGGCGGGCGAGGGTGCAGAGGAGGCGGGCTTCGGCTTCACGAACTGCAACAGGCCCTTGTCGTCCACCCGTACGTGCGCACCGCTCTCGCCCGCGAGGTACTGGAGGAACTCCCAGTCCGAGACGTTGGGCTGGGTCAGCTGCTTGTACGTGATGGGGGCGGCCTCGATCTTTCCGCAGGCCAGTCCGGCACCCGAGGCGACCTTGCGGACGATGTCGGCGGTCTTCATGTTGCGGAAGGCCACCACCTTCCGGCCGCGCTGGAGCCGGTGGGCCTTGGAGAAGGCCCGGACCACCGTGAACGAACCGGTGGTGTCGCTGTCCAGCTCGACGGCGGTGACCTCACCGGTGAACAGCCGCTCGCGCACCCGCTCCTGCACGGTGACCACCGAGATCTTCAGCGGGGTACCGATGGTGATTCCGGTGGCGGTGAGCAGCTTGTGATCGGGGTCCCGGTACATCAGCACGGCAGTGTCCGGCAGGCCGACGTTCTCGTCCACCACGCAGCTCACCAGCTGGGCCGCCCAGGCGGCTGGCAGCTCGCCGGGGGCCTCGACGATCGGATCCGCTGCGAAGGACCGGCCGGCGGCGGTCATCGGCCACCCTCCGGAGTGTGGTCTTCCAGTCCGGGCACGACCAGCTCCCTGCCGGGTATCAACTGCATCGGGTCGTCGACATCGTTGGCCTCGGCGATGGTGCGCCACACGGTGGCGTCGCCGTACTCCCGCCACGCGAGCAGCGGCAGGCTGTCGCCGGCGACCACCCGGTGGGTACGGCGCGCCTCCCGCGAGCCCGAGGTGGGGTTCTGCCCGGCCGGATCGACGCTCGCCTCCTCGATCGAGAGCGAGCAGGTGGCGCGCAGAGGCTTTCCGTCGACGTCGAACAGGGTGTACGAGACGGAGAGGTTGGACATCACGCCGTCGAACGAGGTCGTCTTCGACGTGCCCCAGTCGAAGCGGACCCAGGGGCTGGCGGGCGTCTTGCGGGCCAGGCTGCTCGGGGTGGGCACACAGGCCGTCATGAGCTGTTCCACCGCCTTCTCCACCGAGTTGTCATGGGTGGCGGTGGCGTCCAGGAAGACCTCCAGGGACAACGACCGGGGCCCGCTGCCCACGAATTCGGGCAGCGCGGACTGCCCGGCCATCCGGGACGGCGTACGCCGCCACTCGGTGCTCTTGCTCAGCGACAGCTTCGCGGGGTTGAACTGCAACGTGAGCCGGGCGAGGCTCCCGCCCGGTTTGGCGCCGACGGTCGTCGGCGGTTCCATGATGGTCAGCTGGGCGCGGGCACGGCTCGTACGGACAGCGGGTGACATTGCGCTCCTCCTTCCCGAATCTTCTCTGCGACGTGTGACTGCTGCTGTACGCGACCTCGTCCATGACGGCGCATCAGGACGGCTCCAGGCCCTCGTGCGCGATCTCCAGGGTCTCGATCGCCGCCTGGGAGTTGGCGGGGTCGAAGGACGGCCCCTGCCAGCGGACCGGCACGATGCCGTGCACCTGCCAGCTGATGATGCGGCTGAGGTCCGGGCGGAGCGCGACGATCTCGCCGTCCTTGGGCTCGACCCGCTGGATCGTCTCGTTCAGCCATCGCGCGATCTTGAGAGTGTCGGCGGTGACGGGGCGGGTCAGTGTGATGTTGGTCCAGGTGATCCGCCCCGGCAGCTGCCAGGTGAAGCCGTTGTTGCCGCCCTCGGCGTACTGCTCCATCTCCACCTCGGCGCCCAGCCCCGAGCAGGTGTGGAAGGCCCCCAGGTCGCTGCCTCCGATGACGAGCTTGAAGAACACACTCGTCGCGAAGATGTTGTCCGTCATTTGCTTCTCTTCTTCTCTGCTGTTGCCACGTACGTTGCGGAGGGGGCCGGACCGTTGTCAGCGGCGGCCGTCGTACGGCCGTCCGGTACGTTCCCGCCCTCTGCGCAGGTCCGCGCGGATCAGGCGGCTCACCGGATCGATCAGCCGACGGGCCAGTTCCTCGATGTCCGCCCCGGTGACCCGGTGCGCGGCCGGCGGGTCCGCGGTGGCCGAGGCGTCCGGTCCGGTCGAGGCGGTCCTGCCCGCCGGCTCGGCGCGCTTCACCGGGGCCGCCCGTACCGGAACGCCGGTGATCCCGGCGTCGGCCGCCGCGCGCTGGAGCACCCCGGCGGTGGCGGCGGAGGCACGGGCCCCGGCAGCCGCGGGCGGCGTCGGATTCGCGGGCCGAGTCTGTGCGCGTTGTGGAATCCGTACCGCCAGGGCCGGAGGTCCGATGGGCGCGGACACGACGGACTCGGGCACCGGTCCGGTGGTCGCGGGGGCGGCCGATTCCGACACCACCGGAAATGCCATCCGCTGGACGGGTACGGCGGTTGCTTCCGGCCGACCGGTCCCGGGCGGATGCGGGCGTACGACCGGGACCGGCCGGGCGGCGGACGGCGCGGGCGTCACGGCGGACGGCGCGGACGGCGCGGACGGGATGCCGGGTACGGGGCGGCGTGGCGCCGGGGGCGGTGGCGATGGCGGTGCGGGGTGTGACTTTGCGGGGCTCTGCCCCCGGGGATGTACGTCCGACCGTGAGGGTGGCGTTGTCACGCTGCCGCGTGGCGAACGCTGTACGAGCCGCAGGAGAGAGCGGGCCGCCGCCGGTCCGCGACCGGGACCCAGGTCGGGCTCGGTCCTGCTTCCGGTTTCGGTCCTGGAACCGGTCCCGGTCCTGGAACCGGTCCCGGCTCCGGCGCCGGTTCCGGTCCGCGCAACACGGCCGGGGGCACCAGCGGGCGTGCGGTCCGAGGGCGTACCGCCGCTCGGGGTCGTGCCGGTCGACGGGCTTGCGGACACAAGGCGTTGAACGGTCCCACCCGGCCCCGCGCCACCGGGCGTCGGCCCGCCGGGGGCAGATGGCCGGGGTGCGGCGTCCGCCTGTGTCCGATGTTCCTCAGTACGCGCGTTCCCGCGCGCCGGCGACGGCGACGCGTCACGCCCGGACTGCTGTGCGTCACGGCGCCAGGTGGCTGCCACGACGGGCCGGGCCGTGCTGCCCGCCGTCGTGGGCGCCGAGAAGCCCTCGGCGGAGCCGGTGCTCACGTCCAGGGCCCTGCCCGCGAGGAGAGCCCGCGAGCGCTGAACGACGGATGCCGAGCCCCCGGGGCCGACCGCAGCCCCGGCTGCCGGCCCCTTCTCCTGCTCCGGGGTGATCCTCCGGACACGTACCGGCGCAATGGGAACGGAGGGAGACACGGACGGGGGCAGGGCGCTGAGGGGGGCGTTCGGACGTGTGGTGCCTGCCGCGCGATGGACGGCGGCAGGTTCCGGCGTGGACGCGCCGGGTCGAGCGGGCACCCCGGACGAGCGCACCGGCATCTCGGCAGGCGTGTTGAGGGCCCCCGATGTCGGGCCCGCCGGTGCCGAGGACGAGAGCTGGAGCGGGGCCGCCCCGGGCTCTCCCGCCGACGCCGTGTTCGGCCGCGGGCCTGCGCTTCCCGGTTGCGCCCTGCGGCGGTCACCCAGCAGCGGTGCGTCACTCCGGAGCCTGGCGGTCGGCGGAAGCGAGGTGAGCGGGGCACCGATACCGCCACGGGTGCGAGCCGGTGAACCGGACACATCCGGCTGAGACGGCCGCGACGGCTGTGACGGCTGTGACGGCTGTGACGGCTGTGACGGCTGTGACAAGTGTGGAGCCTGCCACGGCTCCGATGACCGCGGGGCCTGGGCCTTCGGGACTCGGCTGTCCGAGGGCGGCGGCTGACGCACCGACGGCTTCGCCGACTCCGCTGCCGTCTCCGACGCCTGGCGTTGCAACACGGGCATGCCTGCCGGCTCTTGCCCTGCCGGGGCGGAAGGCACAACCGCGCCCGGCGCCGTCGAGTCGGCGGTGACCGCCCCGATGGGCAGCTCCCGCAGGGGCTTGCCCAGAGCGGGACGTACCGGTGCGGCAGCCGGCTGATCAGCGGTGCGGTCAGTTGCCGGGGCAGCGGCGGATGTGGTGTCGGCGGAGGCGACGGGAGTGGCCGGTGCGGAAGCCGTGGAGACGGCGGAAGCCTCGGGCGGCAGGATCCCGGCGATCTGCCGCAACGCCATCGCCGGACGCCGGGCCACGATCAGGGGCGCGGCGGTCCGCCGGGGACGTACGGCGGCGGGCCGGGCGCGCTGGAGCGAAACCGGTGCCGATGATGCGGTGCCCGCGGGCTGCGGCGACGCCGACGCGGCGACCGGCCCCCGAGCCGCGTCCGTTCCCCGAGCCGCGTCCGTTCCCGGAGCCGAGGCCGTTCCCGGAGCCGAGGCCGACGGCGTACCGCTCGCCCGCGCGGTGCTCCTCGCCGGGGCCGGCCCTGCCGTGGTTTCCCGCGTGGTCACACCGCCGCCGCGGCCCTGCCGCCCCGGCGCCCCGCTCCCGGAGGAGCGAGTGGTCGTCGTATCGCCGGACCTCCGAACGGTCTCGGTAGGCGGCCTCCCGCCCGTCGCGGATTCCGCCTCCCCGTCCGTCCCGGTCCGGGCGGCACGCAGCAGCAGCGGTCCGCCGGGGGCCGTGGACCGCGAGCTGCCCGGACGGGCGACGCCGTGGATCAGGCCCACCGGTGCGGACGGCAGTACGGCATGGCCGAGTTCGCCCGCGAACGCGAGGTTCTGCCACGAGGCGAGGCCGTCCCGGAACCGCAGACCGTCGCTCACCCCGATCGAGGACCGGGCGACGGTCACCGCCGGCGGTGCGACCCGCCGCCAGCCACCGTCCCAGCCACCGTCCCGTCCGTCGTCCCCGACGCCACCCGGTCCGCCGTCCCGCGGACCGGCCCCGCTGTCGCTCCGGCCGTCCTCCGGTTCCTGAGTGACGGCAGCAGCGACGGAGCCGGTGCCGGCCACGTCCCCGTCTCCGGAGCCGTCCCGGGAGGGCGTTGGGGACTGCCGGCGGTCCCCTCGGCGGAACCAGTTCCCGAGACCCACACGATCACCCGCCTTCGTTGACGCGGGTGTTGATCCGCGCTATCTCCCGTACCCACTCCTGACGCTCGGCGTGGGTGAGGTCGAGGATGTCCTCTCGTGGCCAATGGAAGTGGTAGGCGACGTACGCGATCTCCTCCCGCAGCCGGGGAAGCGCGTACGTCACGATTCCCCCAGGCGCCCACCCGAGAGGTCCACCTCGAACGATCCGTGGCACAGCGGACAGGTCACCGCGGCGTGCGTGTGACCCTCGCTGTTGATCCGGCGGTAGAAGTCCTGGAGGAACGCCACGTCCGTGGCGTACATCCGCTCGACGACCCCGGCGTGCACATCGGTGATGGTGCCGAGCTGGGTGATCACCTGGCTCAGCAGCACCACCGACAGGTACGCCGGGTTCTCCTTCACCCGCAGATCGATCTGCGGGCGCAGCTCGTCCCGTGCCGTCGCGAGCCGCATCGAGCCGCGCCGGTGGACCTGGCCCTCGTCGTCCACGTATCCGCGCGGGAGCTCGAACTCGAACTCCGAACGCATCGCCTGCTGGTCACGGGCCAAAGACGGCGCGGGAGCCGTCTCCTCGCGTGCGGCGGGCTGGGCTGACGCGAGGCTGTCGAGGACTTCGTCGAGCCCGCCCGACGTAACGGTCCTGCGCCTCATTCGACCACGATCTCCTCGAAGGTGATGGTCACCGACTCGGTGGCGGCACTGGACTCGCCGGCCTTCAGCGAGGGGCCCTCCCACTTGCTGGCCCAGCCCTGCATCAGCTGGATGCGCCGGACCGTCTCACCCTTCGAGTCCTTGATCTCGATGGTCAGGTTCTGGCGCGCGGTGTCGACCGCACCGTTGTTGAGCGTCTCCTTGATCCATTTGGTGAACTCGCTGCTCTTGTCGAGCCCGCGGGTGATCGTCACCTCGCCCGCCTGGCGTGCGCCGGGCTGCTTGCGGATGATCTGCTTGCCCTCGGCGGTCACTTGACGGACCTCGACGACTTCCTCCTCGACTGTCAATCCGCTGATCTCTTGGATCGACTCGACGAGATAGCCGCCCAGCTGCACGCCGAAGACGTGGGTGGAAAGAGCGTCGCCCTCTGCCATGACTCTGTGTCACCTGTTCCGTTCGGGGACCCTGTCGGGTCACTCGTTGACGAGGCTCGTGCTGTCGGAGAACTGCGCGAGGCGGAAGATCACGAACTCCGCGGGCTTCACCGGAGCCACGCCGATCTCGCACACGACCTGGCCGAGGTCGATCGACTCCTGCGGATTGTTGTCGCGGTCGCACTTGACGTAGAACGCTTCCTCGGCCGTGCGGCCGAAGAGCGCGCCGCGGCGCCACTCCTCGGTGAGGAAGGCGGTGACGTTGCGCCGGATGCTCGACCAGAGGCGGTCGTCGTTCGGCTCGAACACCACCCACTGGGTGCCCAGGAGGATCGACTCCTCCAGGTAGTTGAACAGGCGGCGCACGTTGAGGTAGCGCCAGGCCGGGTCGGACGAGAGGGTGCGCGCGCCCCAGATCCGGATGCCGCGCCCGGGGAAGGCGCGCACGCAGTTGACCCCGATCGGGTTCAGCAGGTCCTGCTCGCCCTTGCTGAGGCGGATCTCCAGATCCAGCGCGCCGCGGATGACCTCGTTGGCGGGGGCCTTGTGCACACCCCGCTCGCCGTCGCTGCGTGCCCAGACGCCGGCGACGTGCCCGCTCGGCGGCACCAGGGAGTTCTGGCCGGTCGCCGGGTCGAAGACCTTGAGCCACGGGTAGTACACGGTGGCGTAGCGCGAGTCGTATCCGGCGTCGTCGTTGCGCCAGGTACGGACCCGCTGGGCGTTCATGCCCGGCGGGGTGTCCAGGACGGCGACCCGGTCGCCCATCTGCTCGCAGTGCGAGATCACCGCCAGCTGGACGGCCTTGACGCCGTCGGCGTCGATGTCCCCGCGCTGGTAGGCGCTCATCAGGTCCGGGACGGCGACCATGGTGATCTCGTCGATCGCTTCGAGTCCCGCGAACCCGGTGCGGGCGGCGGCGTCACCGACGTACTCGGACGGGTCGAGCCGAGCGACACCGGCGCCGGGGGCGGCAGCGGCGGGCGCGAGGGCGAGGCTCTGGTTCTCGGGGCGGGTCTGGGCCGCGCCTGGCTGCTCGGTGACCTCGATGAGCTTGGACTGGCGGGCCTGGGTGACGAGATAGCCCTTGACGTTCTTGCGGCTGGAGACGTCGTAGGTCTCCACCACCTTGCCGGCCTGCCGCACCAGCAGCCGGAACCGGTCCTCCGGAGGGTTCTCGCCCTCGGTGTCGGTGACCTCGACGGAGAGGTCCGCGCCCGCGCCGGGCCGCGCGGAGACCTGGAACCCTCCGAGGGCCACGGGCGCGGCCGACCCGGACACGGACTGCTGCCCCTGGTCCTGCGCGGGGCCGCCGATGCGCACGATGTAGGCCGCGCCGCCGCCGTTGGCGAAGTAGCCGTAGACCGCGGGGGTCAGGTAGGTGCCGGTGGTGAAGGTGCCGAAGGTCTGGACGTACTGGTCCCAGTTGGTGACCAGTGTCGGCTGGTGGAAGGGGCCGGACTCCGCGAAACCGACGAAGGCTGCGACCGCGGTGCCGACTCCCTCGATGGGCCGCGCACCGGACTGCACCTCCTCCACGTAAACACCCGGGGTGAGGTACGACGGCATGCTCGCTCCTTCGCGTGGTCATTCGTTCGTCGCCGAGTCTTCCCCGGCGGCAGTGGCGGACAGTAGGTCTCAAGGTCCTGGGCACGGGGCAAGGGTGCTGCCTTCCCAGGCACCCGCGGGGCAGGAAAAGCTTCCCTTTGCGGGCCGGGCCCGGCGGCCGGAACATTTTCTGTTCCAGCCATGTGACAACGGTGTGAACAGTGGATTTCCGGAAGGCACTCACCGGCGCAACGGCCGGTTCTCCCAGGGAAATTCGGGCGCCCGGCCGCCGGTGTCGCACAGGCGGAAATCAGCCAGAATTCTCGGGCCCCGACGACCTTGTCGGGCTTTGGTGACCGGATCCGCTCCTGGCCGCCCTTCCCCGCCTCTTAATGTGCGCAGGGGAAGAAAACCGCCAGAGACCGGCAAGCCGGGTTTCCCTGGAACGAGATCTCTGCTGTTCTCATCTCCCGTGGAGGAAGTAGGAGGTCAGACGCTTTGTTCCTACGGTGCGAGGTCGCTCAGCACACCGCTGACATTGAGCACCTGGTGGCATTCGGAAGCCTGAGTTCCGGTCGCCGGGGTGCCGGGTTTGTTGCAGGTCACGGATGCGGTGACGGTGTCGTTCTGCTGAATCTGGATGGGGGTGACCCAGTGATAGTCCTGGTTGCGGAAGGTCTCCAGTGCGATGGTGGTGATCTTCCGTTCCCCGAAGGAGATCGTCAGCACTCCTTCGTCGCCCTGGAAGTTCGCCACCACGATGTCCGTGATTCCGAATACCTTGCCCTCCGGAACCTTGTAGGTCCCCTTCTTCTCGCCCCCGGACCGGGTCTGCACATCGATCGTCGCCGAGCTCTGCTGGGTGCCTCCGGTCCCGCCGTCCGCTCCCGAACTGGAACCGCCCGAGCCGGCGCCCCCGGAGCCGTTCGGCTTGCCCTTCCCGTCACCCTTCTCCTGGCCCTGGCCGCCGGTCGGGTCTCCCGTGCCACCCGCCGTCGCGTCCTGTTTCCCGCCGGGAGGCGTCTTCTCCTGCGCGGCCTCGTTCGCCGCCTGCTTCGCGGTGCTCCGCACCGCCGGCCTCACCAGCGCGAACCACGCGAGCAGCAGTGCCAGCAGCGCGGCCAGAACGATCAGCAACCAGCGGGGCAGCACCGGCAGTTGGGCGAACTCACCGGGCAGCGTCTCGGAGCGGCCCGGCTGCTCGCCGTCGGTGTCCCCTTCGGCGGTCTCGGCGGCCTCGACCTCGAACGGCCAGGCGACCGGCTTCCCGAACCAGATCAGCTTCCGGGCCCGGACCCGCAGGCCCACCTCGGCGGACTCGCCCGGTTCCAGGCGCCGTTGGCCCTGGGTGAAGGCCAGACGGAGTTCCTCCCCGGCCTGCTTGCCGCTGAGCGCGACATCGACCGCGGTGTTCCCCCTGTTCTGCACCGCTGCCCGGAAGCGGGCACCCAGCCAGCCGGAGCGCCGGCCCGGGTCGAGCTCCGCCCGGAGCTCGTGGAAGGGCCCGACGACCACCGTGGCCTCGGGAACCGCCACCGACTCGGGGTGCTCGGCGGGCAGGACGCGGACGCCCAGGGGCATCTCGCCGGCCCGGACCTCGTGGGATCTGGGTGGCGCGAGCCGCACGGTCACCACTTCGGAGGTGCCCGGGTAGAGGGACACGCGGGCCGGCTCGACGGTGCTCCAAGCGGCGCAGTCGCCGACCACTTCGAGCGTGTACGCCTCGACGATGTCACCGTCGTTGCGCACGGTCAGGGTCGTCGTCGCTTCGGTGCCGGGCGACACCGTCACCGTGGGCGTTTCGAGTTCGGCAGATGTGGTCACGATGCGACGTTAGGCCGAGCCACCGGCCGCGCAGCAGAGACGCGAGGGCAACGAACGGGCAGGGGTGGTGCCCCGGCGGCCCAACGGCACGATGTCCCGGCGAGCCCTCCCCGGGCCCGGTCCCCGTGCCGGGGACCCGGGCGGTCGAGATCGGAACCAGGCGTATCGGACGGAAGCAGCTGAGGAAGACAGGCACGCAGAAGAATGACGACGACAGCAGCAGAAACGAACGAACGAACGGTGGATCGCGGCCTGCTCCGCAGGTCCGCCTCGGCGGCGTACGCCGCCGGCAGAGGCACCCCCGAGGCCCCCGGCGGCAGAGTCTCCGTGGCGGTCTACGCGGAGGACCTGATCCTGCGGACCGGTGTGGTGCACCAATTACGTCCACGGCCCGAGATAGAGCTCATAGCCGAGTCCGAGGCGGACCGGGCGCAAGTCTCCCTGGTGGTGGTGGACATGGTGAACGAGCCCACCGTCCAGCTCCTGAACCGCCTCCAGCGCAACACCTCGACCCGTACCGGACTCGTCGTCGGCTTCTTCGAATCGGGTGCGCTCCAGACCTTGATCGAGTGCGGTGTCGCCGCCGTGCTGAGGCGCGGGGAGGCCGATCAGGACAGCCTCGTCCACCTGGTGACGGCGATGGCGAACGGAGAAGGGGTGCTGCCGGGCGACCTGCTCGGAAAGCTCCTCACCCATGTCAGCAGCCTTCAGCGCACGGTCCTCGACCCCCGGGGGCTCTCACTCTCCACCCTCACGACGCGGGAGGCGGAGATGATCAGGCTGGTGTCGGAGGGCTACGGCACCGCGGAGATCGCGCAGAAGACCTCGTACTCCGAACGCACCGTCAAGAACGTGCTGCACGAGGTGGCGACCCGCCTGGAACTGCGCAACCGGGCCCATGCCGTCGGCTACGCCATGCGGCACGGACTCATCTGATACCCGGCGCGGACTCACCTGAGTGCCGGCACGGGCTCATCCGCGTCCCGGCGCGGGCTTCCGTGCGGACGGCGTGACGACGTCGCCGCACGGGGGCGCGCCGATACCGGCGGCAGGAACGGCCGGGCGGGGCAGGAAGGCGCCGCAAAGGGCAACCGACCCTTCCCTCTGGCCGGGTCCCTGGGACCTGTGATTGCCCCCGTGCGAGCGGGATGCTCGTCGTGGAGAGTCATCGACAGAACTGCGAGGTGGGCCGTGACCGGCACCGCTGGCCCGGCGAGCCGTACCCGGCTGGGCCGACTGACAGGCGCTGTGGTGCTGTTGGCACCGCTGCTGGTGGCGGGTTCCGCGTCCGCCCCCCAGGGCGCGCCGAGACTCGCCGCGGCGGCGGACGCAAGCCCCGTGGACGCCGGACGCATCACCTACGCCGGTACCGAGCACCGCAGCCTCGGGCGGGTCTCGGACCAGGCCACCACCGCGCCGCTGTTCGGCCCCGGACCGGCCCATTACGACCAGGATCCCTCCGCGCGCGGTGAGGTGGTGGTCTTCACCAGCCTGCGCGACAGCGTGCGTCCGCAGGTGTACGTGCGCGACGCGGGCGGAGCGGTGCGCAGGCTCACCACCGACCGGGACGCCGCGCATCCCGAACTCTCCCCGGACGGACGGACCGTGGTGTTCGACTCCGCGGAGCTGGGACCGGGCGACGTGGTCCAGCGCGAGCTGTGGACCGTCGGGGTCGACGGCTCCGGACTGCGGCGGCTGACGGACACCCCCAACAACGAGACCTCCCCGACGTTCTCCCCGGACGGATCGCGGATCGCGTACTCCTGCGACTCCGGCCCCGGGGGGAACGGGCTGATATACGAACGGGCCGTGGCAGGCGGCGCAGCGAGGGTGATCAGTGACGGCCCGGTCGGCGACGCGACCGAGCCGGTGTGGAACCCGGTGGACGACGACACCCACCGCGCCCGGATCGCCTACACCCTCACCACGGACGAGGAGACCGGGCCCCGGCTCCGGGTGACCGAGGGCATCGGAGCCGACCGTCCCCTGCTGGCCGGTGTCCAGGCCGACTGGCGCACCCGCTCGGCCGCCTGGCTGCCGGACGGCAACGACCTGCTCTTCCTCAGCCCCGACACGACCTGCGGGTGCAAGGACTACGACCACGTCTACCGGGCGACCGCCTTCAACGGGAACGAGCCGTACCTGACGCTCGGCGAGGACCGGGCGGTCGAATCGCCCACCTGGGTCGGCCCCATGGACCCCGGGACCGTCGTCGTGACCCGGCGGACCCCGCTCCAGGCGAACGACGTGACGCTCCAGGACGTCAGGCAGGACGGTTCGGACCCCCGGGACCTGGGGGTCGAGATCCTGAAGGAGGACCCGGAGGCCAGTACCAACACCGACCCCGCCAAGGACCCGCTGTTCAACCCGGCGGCGGACTACGACCCGTGGACCGAACGGCAGAACTACACACCGGACGGCAGGCACATCGTCGTGACCCGCTTCGAAGGACAGCCGAAGGAGCGCGTCGAACGGATCTGGCTGACCGACACCGACGGCCAGAACAAGACGGCGTTGCCGCTCGCCGGACGCGGTCCCCGCGACTGGGACACCGACCCCACGTTCTCGCCGGACGGCACGAAGCTGGCGTTCACCAGGACCTCGCCCGGACGGGTCGACGGGCAGCCGGGGCCGAGCAGCATTCTCATCGCGGACGTCGCCACGGGAGCGATCGTGGGCAGGATCGTGCCGCCTCAGGGGCAGTTGACGGGCGGTGACGCACAGCCGACCTGGTCATCGGACGGCACCACCCTCGCCTTCACCCGCAACCATGTGGTCCGGGGCCTGGGCGGCATCAAGCACGTCTGGACGGTGCCGGTGGCGGCGCTCGACCGGCAGCGGGACCTCAGCGTCACCATCTGCCCCGGCGAATGCAAGAAGATCGACGACAGCCCCGCCTTCTCCCCCGACGGCAGCCGGATCGCCTTCAACCGCAAGGACGGCGGCGGCCGGGTCAACGAGCGCTCCGGCATCGTCGTGACCTCGCTGAGCGGCGACGACTGCCGGGTCGTGCTGCCTTCCGCACAGCGGGACAACCCCGACGCGTGCCGTCAGGAGATCCCCGACACCTCGCTGACCGGGCCCTTCCAGCCCCGCGACGTGGCCTGGTCGCCCGATGCGGAACGGCTGGTGCTGAGCTCGCGCAGGGAGGTCGGTCCGAACTCCCCGGAGCAGCTGTCCATGCTCGACCTCGCCTCCGGCACCCTGACCCCGTTCGGCGAACGGCTCGGCGGGCGGCAGAAGGAGCCCGCCTTCCAGCAGTCGGTCGACCTGGCCCTGACCGCACCCCCCACCGGCCCCTCGGTGGAGGTCGGTTCCTCCGTCACGGTGCCGGTCACCGTCACCAACCGGGGCCCCGCCTCATCGCCCGGCACCGTACTCACCGTCGATGCCCCGCCCGGCGTGCGCCTGGAGGAGCTCACCACCCCGGCCGGCACCTGCGCCACCGGGTCGCCCCGGTGCGACCTGGGCGTGCTCCGGCCCGGAGAGAGCGTCGAGGTCACCGCCCGGCTCACCGGCGTGACCAGCGGGGACCAGCAGATCGGCTGGTCGGTAACCGGGTCCGTGGCCGACCCGAACCCCACGGACAACGCCACCGCCACCACCGTCCCGGTCCAGGACGCGCCCCCGGCCCCCAGCCCGACGCCCGAGCCGCCCAAGCCGGCCCCCCAGCCGCCCGAGCCCGAGGCGGGGCCCGGGGTCGCGGTGCGGGCCCAGCCCAGCCCCGGCTACGTCGGCGGCCGGGTGGTGGTGACGTACACCGTGCGCAACGGCCGCAACGCGCTCGCCACCGGACTGCGGCTGAAGCTCGGGCTGCCCGCGTCGATCCCGGCGGATCCGCTGCCGCCGGGCTGCACGGCAGGCGTGTGCACCCTGCCCGATCTGACACCGGGTGCCTCCATAGTCGTCCGCGTCGTGCTCAAACCCGACCGGGCGCTGAGGACCACCATCACCGCAACGCTGACCACGACCGGCACCGACGCCGACACCCATGACAACGTCTCCAGGAAGCCGCTGCGCATCCTCCAGCCCCGGATCGTCTCGGTGCCCGCCGTCGGCAAGCCGGGATTCGTCACCTCCGTCCGGGGCAAGGACTTCCCGCCCGGCGCACCGGTGAAGCTCACCTGGAAACCCGGGATCACGGCGACTGCGCCGGCCGCCTTCCCGCGCCGTGACGGCACGTTCATCGCGCAGCTGCTGATCCTGGCGAAGGACCAGACCGGGCAGCGCAGGATCACCGCCTCGGGGCCGGGGTTCGGCCCCGTCACCACGCGCTTCCTGGTGGTGGCCGGCACCGTCGTCCCGCCGGACGAGGTGGGGCGACGGTGATCCACGAAGTGGACGAGGGGCTGCGCCTGTTGCTGGTCGGGGCCGGCCTCCAGGACAGCGGCGTCGACCTGGTCTTCGACGCGCCGACGAAGGACTGGTCCGCCCGGCGCAACGCCCCCACCATCAGCGTGTTCCTGCACCGCATCCGTGAGGACGCGGGCCGCCGCCGTACCGGCGCGGCCGAGGAGCACGACGACGAGGGGGTCGTGATCGGCTGGCGGACCCCGCCCCGCTGGTACGAGCTGACGTACCTGGTGACCGCCTGGACCAATCGCCCGCAGGACGAACACCGGCTGCTCTCCGAGGCGTTGCGCTGTCTCGTACGGTCGGACGCGCTGCCCGCCCACATGCACACCGGCAGCCTCGCCGAGCTGGGGCTGACCGTGGAGATCGAGGCGGCGGGTCCGGGCACCGACGGGCCGTCCGCCTCGGACATCTGGTCGGCGCTCGGCGGTGAGCTCAAGGCCGCGATCGACCTGCGGGTGTGGGCACCGCTGGCCGGTGAGCGCACGGCCGCCGCACCGCCGGTCACCGAGGGACTGGTGGTGCGCAGCGCGCCCGGCCGGGACGGCGACGGTGCAAAACCGGGGCGCCGGCTGCGTTACGACGGAACGTCCGACCCCGGCGACCGGGGCTTCGCGGCACAGCGGGAACGGCAGTTGCCGCCCGGCCGGCGAAGGCGCGGGGGGGCGGCCGGGTGACCACGACACAGGGCACCCGTGCCTTCCACGAACCGGCCGAGGCCCCGACAGCGGTCATCGAGGACCTCTGGGAGCGGCTGGTCCACGTCGAGCAGCGGGTCAGGAACGCCGTGGCCGCCCGGCGGGCCACCGACCCGCAGCCGGACGATCCGTACCGCGGGCAGTACCTGACCCCCGAGGCGGCGAGGCGGATCGTGGACGCCCGCGACGCGTTCGCGCCGGTACCGGAGTACGGCTCCGGGCTCTCGCCGCAGTCCCCGCCCGGGAGCCGGATCGGGCGGCTCGCCGAGAGCTTCGGCCTGGTGGAGCTGGACGTGGACCTGCTGCTGGTCGCGCTGGCCCCGGACATCGACAGCCGGTTCGAGCAGCTCTACGGCTACCTCAACGACGACCTCACCCGGCGCAGGCCCACCATCGGCCTGGCGCTGGAACTGTGCGGACTGCCCGCCGCGAGTTCCGGCCGCTTCCGCTTCGCGCCGTCCGCCCCGCTGGTCGCGGGCGGGCTGCTGGAGGTCCGCGACGCCGAACGTCCGCTGCTCTCGCGGGTGCTGCGGGTGCCGGACCGGATCGGCGCGTATCTGCTCGGCGACGACGAGATCGACGGAAGGCTGCGCGGCCTGGTCCACTCGGTCGGGGCCGTGGAGGCCCCGGAAACCGGTACGGACACCGGGCCGGAGGTGCTGCTGGTCGCGGCGGCGCTGGGCACGGGCAGCGGTCTGGTGCATCTGCTCGACCGGGGCGGCGACCCCGGCCGGCTGGCGGTCGAGGCGCTGCTCGCCGCGGGGCGCCGTCCTCTGGTGGTCGACATCGCGGAGCTCGCCGCGCTTACCGAACCGGCGGAAGCCGTACGGACGCTGGCGGCCGAGGTCCGGCTGGGCAACGGCGGGATCGTCCTCGGGCCGCTGGAGGCGCTCGTCCCCGAACGCCCCGAGCGGGCCCGGCTGCTCGGGGCCCTGTGCGCGGCGGTCGGCGGTGCTCCGCTGGTCGCGTACGGGAAGAAGAACTGGGACCCCCTGTGGGCCGGGGAGAGCCCGGTCCCGGTCCAGGTCCACTCCCCCGGTCCCGCGGGCCTGGCCCGGCGGTGGCGGCAGGCGCTCGCGGAGGCCGGCACGTCCGTCGGGCTGCCCGCCGGGAGCGGGTCGGCCGACGAGGAGCTCATCGAGGCCACCGCCTCGTACCGGCTCGACTCCGAGCAGGTGCGCAAGGCCGCCGCCGTGGCCTCCCGGCTGGCCGTCCTGGAGGGCCGCCCGGTGGACGTGCGGGACCTGCGCACGGCGGTCCGGGCCCAGAACGGGGCGGGGCTCGAACGGCTCGCCCGTCGCATCGAGCCGACGGTCGGCTGGGACGACCTCGTACTGCCCGCCGCGACCCGCCGCGAGCTGTCCGAACTCGCCCTGCGGGCCCGCCACCGCGAGCAGGTGCTGGGTCAGTGGCGGATGCGGCCGGGCGGTGGCCGGGGGCGCGGCATCATCGCGTTGTTCGCTGGTGAGTCCGGCACCGGCAAGACCATGTCGGCCGAGGTGGTGGCGTCGGAGCTCGGCATGGAGCTCTATGTCGTGGATCTGTCGACGGTGGTGGACAAGTACGTCGGTGAGACCGAGAAGAACCTGGAACGGATCTTCGTCGAGGCGTCCCATGTCAACGGCATCCTGTTGTTCGACGAGGCGGACGCCATTTTCGGGAAGCGCTCGCAGGTCAAGGACGCGCACGACCGGCATGCCAACGTGGAGTCGGCCTATCTGCTCCAGCGGATGGAGTCCTTCGACGGGATCGCGGTGCTCACCACCAATCTGCGCGGCAATCTCGACGAGGCGTTCACCCGGCGCCTCGATGTGATCGCGGAGTTCCCCATGCCGGACGTCCGGCAGCGGCTGGCCCTGTGGGACCGCTGCCTGGGGACGGCGCTCCCGCGCGAGGCCGGGCTCGATCTGGAGTTCTGCGCGGGCCGCTTCGAGCTGGCGGGCGGGTCGATCCGCGCCTGTGCGGTGACCGCCGCCTATCTGGCAGCGGAATCGGGGAGTCCGCTCGGTATGGAGCAGATCGTCTCGGCCGTGATCCAGGAGTACCGCAAGCTCGGCCGGCTGGTCCGGGAGAGCGAGTTCGGCACCTGGCTGGACCGTGGGCGGGGAGGCGACGGCGGATAGCGCCCGGCCGGGCGGGCCGCTCAGCCGAGGATCAGCTCGGGTTCGTACAGCTCCAGCCAGGTGGCGAGGTCCAGGGTGCGCTCCAGGCCGCGGCGGGAGGCCGCGGTGACCTGGGGCGCGCCGTGGTCGGCCGCCCTGCGGAGCCGGTCGCGGTCGATCAGGTCGAACACGCGGTGGTCCGGGCGGGCGAGCAGCTCGCGGGCCTGCTCCTGCAGGGCCAGTGCGTACTTTGGGTCCTGGGTCGACGGGTAGGGGCTCTTGGTCCTGTCGTACACCGACTGCGGCAGCACATCGGCGGTGGCCTCGCGCAGCAGGCTCTTCTCCCGGCCGTCGAAGGATTTGAGGGCCCAGGGCGCGTTGTAGACGTACTCGACGAGCCGGTGGTCGCAGAACGGCACCCGGACCTCCAGGCCGACGGCCATGCTCGCCCGGTCCTTGCGGTCGAGCAGGACGCGCACGAACCTGGTCAGGTGGAGGTGGCAGATCCTGCGCATGCGGTACTCGAAGTCGCTCTCGCCGGGGAGCCGTTCGATGCCCGCGACGGCGGCCCCGTAACTGCGGCGGACGTAGCCCTCCAGGTCGAGGGAGCGGCCGAGGTCGTCGCGGAGCACGTCCGAGTCCTCGCCGAAGTGCTCGGCCATCCGCACCAGCCAGGGGAAGGTGTCGGCGGTACGGGCCCGCTCGTCGAAGAACTGGAGGTAGCCGCCGAAGACCTCGTCGGCGGACTCGCCGGACAGGGCGACGGTCGAGTGCTCACGGATGGCCCGGAAGAGCAGATAGAGCGAGGCGTCCATGTCGCCGAAGCCCATGGGCAGGTCCCGGGCCCGGATCATCCTGGCCCGTACCTCCGGGTCGGCGAGGGTGTCGGGGTCGAGCACGATGTCCCGGTGCAGGGTGCCCGACTGCTGGGCCACGTCGTGCACGAACGGGGTGTCGGGGGTGGTGCGCAGCTCGTCGGGGACGAAGTTCTCGGTGCGTCCCACGAAGTCGACGGCGAAGGTGCGGACCTTCTCGCCGCTCTCGGCGAGCTGCCGGGCGGCCAGCGCGGTGACCGCCGACGAGTCGAGTCCGCCGGAGAGCAGGACGCAGCGGGGTACGTCGGAGACCAGTTGGCGGCGGACGATGTCGTCGAGCAGTGACCGTACGGTGGTGATCGTGGTGTCGCGGTCGTCGGTGTGCGGGCGGGTCTCCAGCCGCCAGTAGACGTGCCGGTGCAGGCCGCCGCGGACCACGGTGACGACCGTGCCGGGCTCCACCTCGTGCATGCCGTCCCAGACGGCGTGGCCCGGGGTCTTGACGACGGTGAAGAGCTCCCGCAGCCCGTCGAGGGTCACCCGGGGGCCGGCCAGCGGGTTGGCGAGGATGGCCTTGGGCTCCGAGCCGAAGAGCACACCGTCGGGGGTCGGCCAGTAGTAGAAGGGCTTGACGCCCATCCGGTCGCGGATCATGACGAGCCGGTCGTGGCGGCCGTCCCAGAGCGCGAAGGCGTACATGCCGTTGAGCCGCTCGGCGAGGGCCTCACCCCACTCCAGGTAGCCGCGCAGCACGACCTCGGTGTCCGAGTCGGTGGTGAAACGGTGCCCGCGGGCGGTCAGTTCGCCGCGCAGTGCGGTGAAGTTGTACGCCTCGCCGGAGTAGACGAGGGCGACCGGCCCCTCGGGGGTGTCGACGGTCATGGGCTGGCGACCGCCGGGGATGTCGATGATCGCGAGCCGCCGGTGTCCGAGCGAGGCGTGCCCGTCTGTCCAGGTGCCCCGGTCGTCGGGGCCCCGGCACGACATGGTCTGCGTCATCGCGTCCAGGGTCGCGGCCGCCTCCGCCGCCCGCAGATCGCGGTCGAAGGAGACCCAGCCCGTGATGCCACACATACGCGTCCTCCCGATCCGGTCCCGCCCGGCAGAACCACTTGTATCTAGCAGCTATATGACGAGCCTCTTCCTGCGATTGCGTACGGTCAACACGGTCGTTACCCGGACGGCGGCGCGCGCCCGTACTTTCGGCCGCGTTTTTCCGCTTCCTGTACGGAGTGCCGTGTGCCGGAACCCGTGCGGGAAGGGCTCGTGGGTCCGGTGGGGATGCCGAATCGGCCATCGGCAAAGACTTGCCCAACCCTGAGTGGGCCAGTGGGGTGCACCGGCCGGCCGGGCACGCCCGCCGACCGGCGCCCGCGGCACATCCGCCGCGCTCAGGACTTCTGGCCGGTCATCTCGGCCGTGATCGCCCACCGCTCGTGGTCGCGCCAGGCTCCGTCGATGAAGAGGAAGTCGGGCGAGAAGCCTTCGAGGCGGAATCCGGCCCGTCGCACCAGGGCGAGCGAGCCCTCGTTCCCGGGCTGGACGTTGGCTTCGAGGCGGTGCAGGCCGAGCGGCCCGAAGGCGTACCGCAGGACCAGTTCCAGCCCTTCGCTCATCAGACCGCGTCCCAGCGCGTGGGCGAAGGCTCCGTAGCCGAGCGCGCCGCAGCGGAACCCTCCGGCGACGATGTTGTTGATGTTGATGAACCCCGCGATCGGGTCGGCCGGAGCGCTGCCACCGCCGCGTTCGCAGACGAGGAAGCCGGCCTTCGTGGGGTCGTCGATCAGCCGGCCCGCGTAGGCGGCGTACGCGCGGGCGTCGTCGGGCGGGAAGAGCCAGGGGCGGTGCGTGTTCCGGCTCTCCCGCGTCCGGGTGGTGAACTCCTCGGCATCGGCCTGCGTGATGGGGCGGATCGCCGTGCGCCGCCCCACGGCCAGGTAGTCGCTTTCAGGCATCCCGGCAGCTTAGCGGCCGGACCGGTCGCCCGGTCGTGAACCGCGCTCATGTTGTGACACGTGTCATAGTGATGTCAACGATCGGAGCGGCGTTTCCTGAATGTCCGTCAACTTCTTTATGATTTGCCGCCGTTCAGCTCAGTGGGGGCACCTCGACGGTCAGGGTCGCGGGGCCGCCCCCGGCCGGGGCGTCCAGCACGGCAGGCACACCGAGCGGGATCGTGAGCGTCGTCGGGCCATGCCCGAAGCCCAGCTCCTCGACAACGGGTACGCCCAGCGGGCCGAGCCGGTCGGCGAGCACGGCCCGCACCTCCTCGTACGGGCCGCAGCCCGCCCAGGAGCCGCATGCCACCCCCGCGATGCCGTCGAACGCCCCGGCCCGCAGCAGTTGGGTGAGGATGCGGTCGATGCTGTACGGGTCCTCGGTGGTGTCCTCGATCATCAGCAGCCCGCCCCGGGCCGAGGTCCGGGCGTGCGGTGTGCCGAGGTCGGCGGCAAGCAGGCTGACACAGCCGCCGTAGGTGATCCCGCGGGCCCGGCCGGGGACCAGCGCCCGCGCCGCGGGCAGGCCGAGGGTCCGTACCGATTCGGGCTCGAACAGGGTGGCCCGCAGGGACTCCTGGGTGTCCGGGTCCTTGAGGAAGGTCTCGGTGCCGGCCATCGGGCCGTGCAGGGTGGCGAGCCCCATGCGCTGCGCGAACGCCTCGTGGAGCACGGTGATGTCGCTGTAGCCGACGAACACCTTGGGCCCGGCCGCGCGCATCGCCGCCCAGTCGACCAGGTCGACCATCCGGTGCGCCCCGTACCCGCCCCGGGCGCAGATCACCGCGTCCACGGACGGGTCGCACCAGGCCTCCTGGAGATCCCTGGCCCTCGCCGCGTCCGTGCCGCCGAGGTAGTCCAGCTCCGGGTGGACGTCGCGGGCGTGTGGTGCCTCGACGGGTTCCAGGCCCCAGCCGCGCAGGATGTCCAGGCCCGCTTCGAGGCGGTCGGCGGGCACCGGACCGCTCGGTGACACGACGGCGATCCTGGCCCCCGGGCGCAGCCGGGCCGGGCGGGTCAGCGGTGCGAGGGTCACTTCTTCAGCTCCAGCCGCGGTACGTCGGTGCGGTCGATCCCGAAGGTCTGTGCGTACAGGGAGAGTTCGGCCTCCAGGGCGCGGATCATGGTGTCGGCGCGCCGGAACCCGTGTCCCTCGCCCTCGAAGGTGAGGTAGGCGTGCGGGATGCCGCGTCCGTCGAGCGCGGCCAGGAACCGCTCGCACTGGACGGGCGGGCAGATCGGGTCGTCCAGCCCCTGGAGCAGCAGGAAGGGGGTGGCCAGCCGGTCGACGCGGCCGACCGGCGAGCGTTCGCGGTAGCGTTCCGGGACTTCGGCGAGCGGGCCCACCAGGGACTCCAGGTACCGCGACTCGAAGTCGTGGGTCTCGTCCGTTCCCCAGCCGGTCAGGTCGAGGATGGGGTAGATGATCGTCCCGCAGGCGTAGACATCGGTGCCGGTCAGTGAGGCCGCGGTGGTCCAGCCGCCGGCGCTGCCGCCCCGGATGGCGAGCCGCCGCCGGTCGGCCGTGCCCTCGTCGGCCAGCGCCTCGGCGACGGCCGCGCAGTCCTCGACGTCGACGACGCCCCACTGTTCACGCAGCCGGTTGCGGTAGGCCCGGCCGTAGCCGGTGGAGCCGCCGTAGTTGACCTCGGCGACGCCGATGCCCCGCGAGGTGAAGTAGGCGATCTCCAGGTCGAGCACGAGTGCGGCGTGGCCGGTGGGGCCGCCGTGCGCCCAGACCACGTAGGGCGGCCGCTCGTCCTCGGGCCCGGTCCGGTCGGGGTTGCGCGGCGGGTAGATGTGGGCGTGGATCTCGCGTCCGTCGGGCCCGGTGAAGGTGCGGTCCTCGGGGCGGGGGTAGTACGCGGGGTCGACGGCGTCCTTGTGCGGTGCCCCGATGACCCGGGTGCGGCCGGTCGCGGTGTCCAGCTCCACCACCTCGAACGCGCTGTACGGGCTCGCCGCGACGCCGAAGACCCGGCTGCCGTGCACGGCCAGCGTCTCGGCCCATTCGGTCCAGGGTCCGGCGACGTCGACGAGTTCGCCGGTCTGCGGGTCGAGGATGCCGAGCGTGGTGGTGCCCTTGCCGTGGATGGTGGCGATCAGCCCGTTGTCCAACGGCCGGAACCAGCTGAGCCCGATCTTCCAGAGCGGTCCCGCGAACTCCTGCTCGCGGGGGCAGAGCGCGACCATGCCCCGGTCCGGATCGGCCCGGTAGAGGTTCCACCAGCCGCTGTGGTCGCCGGCGAGGAGCAGTTGCCCGTCTGCGCCCCACTCGATCTGCGGAACCGATTCCTCGGGGCCGCCGGCGAAGGACCGGGGGCGGTGGAAGGTGCCGTCCGCGGCGACGTCCGCAAGCATCACCTCGGTGCCGTCCCACGGCATCCGGGGGTGGTCCCAGGCGATCCAGGCCGCCTGCCGCCCGTCGGGCGAGAGCTTCGGACCGGTGACGAACCGGCTGCCGTCGTCGGTGAGTTCACGTACCGCGCCGCGGTCGTCGGCGGCCGAGCCGTCCAGGGGGACGGCGGCGATCACCCGGCGCAGCTCGGTGGGGCCCTCGCCGGTGAACTCCTCCAGGACGCACCACACCTCGCCACGGTCGGGGTGGATCTGCGGGTCGGCCCAGCGCAGCCCGCCGCCGGTGGCCGTGGCCGGGGTGAGCGGCACGGGTTCGCCCGGCCCGTCGGGGGTGTAGGCGTACAGCCGCTGGTCGGCGAAGTGGACGAAGACGATCAGCGGGCCGCCCTCGGCCCGCGCGGTCCCCGCCCAGGGCACTCCGCCGTACTCGATGACCCGGCTCCGTACGTTCCACGGTGCGGGCAGCACGGTGTCGGTGCTCCCGTCCGCCCGGCGGCGGACCAGGGCGCGGCGGCCCGCCTCGGCCGGGCGCGGCTCCGTCCACCACACCTCGTCCCCGACGGTGCCGACGTACTCCGGGCGTCCGTCGTGGGAGGCGGCGAGCGCGGCGTCGATCGGCGACGGCCAGGTTCCGTGAGCCCCGGTGGGCAGCATGATCGATTCCCCCTGTAGCGGTCAGGCAGTACGCAGGTAGTGGTCGAGGACCCGGACACCGAAGTGCAGGGCGTCGACGGGGACGCGTTCGTCGACGCCGTGGAACAGCGCCTGGTAGTCGAAGCCGACGGGCAGCTTCAGCGGTGAGAAGCCGTAGCCGGTGATGCCGAGGCGGGAGAACTGCTTGGCGTCCGTGCCGCCCGACATGCAGTACGGGACGGTGTGGCCGGCCGGGTCGAAGCGTTCGATCGCGGCGCGCAGCTTCGCGAAGGTCGGCGAGTCGACCGGGGCCTGCAGCGGAACCTCGCGGTGGTGGAACTCCCAGTCGACGTCGGGGCCGGTCAGCCGGTCCAGGGTGGCGCGGAACTCGTCCTCGCCGCCGGGCACCATCCGGCCGTCGATGAAGGCGGTGGCGTGGCCCGGGATCACGTTGACCTTGTACCCGGCCTCCAGCATGGTCGGGTTGGAGCTGTTGCGGACGGTCGGCGCGACCAGGTCGGCGGCGGGGCCGAGCTTGCCGAGCAGTTCGTCGACGTCGAATCCGGGGGCGTCCAGTTCGGGGTGGATGCCGTGCAGCGCGGCGATCTCGGTGAGCGCGGCGCGGACCGTCGGGGTGAGCCGGACGGGCCATTCGTGCTCGCCGATCCGGGCCACGGCGGCGGCGAGCGAGCTGACCGCGTTGTTCCTGTTGACCTTGGAGCCGTGCCCGGCCTTGCCGTGTGCGGTGAGCTTCAGCCAGGCGGTGCCGCGTTCACCGGCGGCGATCGGGTAGAGCGGCAGTCCGGGTCCGGCGTGGAAGGTGAAGGCGCCGGATTCGCTGATGCCCTCCGTGCAGCCCTCGAAGAGCCCGGCGTGCCGGTCGGCGAGGAAGCCGGAGCCGTCCTCCGCGCTCGCCTCCTCGTCGGCGGTGTACGCGATCACGATGTCGCGGCGGGGCCGGATGCCGGCCCGCGCCCAGGCGCGTACGACGGCCAGGACCATCGCGTCCATGTTCTTCATGTCGATGGCACCGCGTCCCCAGACGACTCCGTCGCGGACCTCGCCGGAGAAGGGGTGCACGGTCCAGTCGGCCGCCTCGGCCGGGACCACGTCGAGGTGGCCGTGGACGAGCAGGGCGTCGGCGGACGGGTCGGTGCCGGGGATCCGGGCGACCACATTGGTACGTCCGGGGGTGCGCTCCAGCAGGGTGGGCTCAAGACCGGCGGCGGCCAGCCGTTCGGCGACGTACTCGGCGGCCGGGCGCTCCCGGCAGTCGCCGCCGCCGCGGTTGGTGGTGTCGATCCGGATCAGTTCGGAGGTGAACGTCACCGATTCGTCCAGCGCCTGCTGGTCGACGCTCTCCCGGGGACCGCTCGGCTCAGCCATACTGCTCCTCCACGGCGGACGACACGATCGTCGTCACCGCCTTGAACGTGCGGATTGCTTCGTACATCGTCGCGCTGGTGTAGGCGACGCGCCGTTCGCCACTGGCCGCCACGCCGGGGACGACGGTGGCCGCCTGGGCCAGGTGCTCGGCGTCGAACTCCAGCTCCACGGTGAAGGGTCCGCCCTCCACCGGTGTGTGCCGCACGGCGAGCGCGGCGGCTTCCTTCGCGGCGGCGCGGATGTCGGCGGCGGTACGGGCCGGGGTGCGGCAGACCGCCGCGTACCGCGACACGTAGTCCTTGACGGCGACCTTGCGGGCGCTCGGGGCGTAGCCCTCGGCGTCCACGCAGGTCAGGTCGTCACCGGTGACGAGGACGACGGGCACGCCGTACTCGGCCACCACGTGCGCGTTCAGCAGCCCCTCGCTCGCGCGGGCGCCGTTGAGCCAGACCCCGGTGATGGAGTTGGCGAGATAGGTGTGCGCGAGCACGCCCTCCGTACCGGCGCCCGTGTGGTAGCCGATGAAGGCGATGGCGTCGACGTCACCGTGCTGGACGCCCTCGACCATGGAGAGGGACTTGTGCCGGCCGGTGAGCATCTGGACCCGGTCGTCGAGCCTTTCCAGCAGGAGGTTGCGCATGGACCAGTGGGCCTCGTTGACGAGGACCTCGTCCGCTCCGCCGTCGTAGAAGCCGAGCGCCGCCGCGTTCACGTCGGAGGTGAACATGGAACGGCACCGCTCCCATTGAGGAGTGCCCGGCAGCACATCGCCCGGCCAGGTCACACCGGTGGCGCCTTCCATGTCCGCACTGATCAGGATCTTCATGCCGGGTCACGCTACGCGCCCTGGAACCGCCAGGCCAGAGCCACAGAGACGTTCAATGGTCCAGTCCTCCGAAGAGAGTGCGACGCACACCCCGAACAGCCGCATCACGGACATCCCGCCGGGGAGGCCACCCGGCGCGCCTTGACACTTTCCACCAACCCAGACCATGATTCCATTAATTGACTAATGGAATTGAGGCTAGGTGCATGGCAGACGCATTCACTCCGGACGGCGGGTCCGGAGCATGGGCCCTGGAGGCCCGCGGTCTGGGTAAGCGCTACCGTCGCGGCTGGGCACTGCAGGACATCTCGTTCCGGCTGCCGGCCGGCCGGATCTGCGGTCTCGTCGGCCCCAACGGAGCGGGAAAGAGCACCCTGTTGGGGATCGCGACCCGTCAGGTGCAGCCCACGGGAGGTGACCTGCGGATCTTCGGCGTACCTGTGGACGACCCCGAGGTCATGCCGAAGTTCGCGTTCCTCGGCCAGGACAAGCCGCTTTTCAAGCGGTTCACCGTGGCCGAGACGCTGCGCATGGGCGCCGAGCTCAACCCCGGCTGGGACATGGCCGCGGCGGAGCGGATCGTGCGCTCCGGACAGGTACCGATGGACGCCCGGGTCGGCACGCTCTCCGGCGGCCAGCGCACCCGGGTCGCCTTCGCCCTGGCCTTCGGCAAGCGGCCCGATCTGCTGCTGCTCGACGAGCCGATGTCCGACCTCGACCCGCTGGCCCGCCACGACATGAGCACCCTGCTGATGTCGGAGGCCGTCGAGCGCGGGACCACGGTCGTGATGTCCTCCCACATGCTCTCCGAGCTGGAGGACATGTGCGACTACCTGCTCGTCCTGGCCGACGGCAGGATCCGGATGGCGGGCGACGCGGACGCGCTCGTCCCGGCGCACGCACTGGTGACCGGACTCGCCACGGACGGGGACCCGGCCGCCGCGCTGGCCCCCCACACCGTGATCGAACACCGCGTCCAGGGTCGGCAGTTCCACGCGCTGGTCCGACCCAACGGCCCGCTGTCGGGCAACTGGGTGGTCGCCGAACCGAGCCTGGAGGAAGTGCTGCTGGCACATCTCCGCGCGCCTGACGCGCCCCCGCTGTTCACGCCCGGTGCCCGTATCGAGGCCGAAGGGAGCCACACCTCATGAGCACCATGCTGACCGACGCGCCCCGGACCGGGCGCACCCCCCGGCCCCGCCTGCTGCGCGGGCTGAGCTGGCTCGTCGCACGCCAGCACCGGGCCGCGCTGCTCTGCCTGCTCGCCGCGACGGTCCTCGGCTCGATCTGGCTCGTCTACGAGCGCGGCCACATGAAGGACATCCTGGACGCCGCGGGCTGGCCGGGGAAGGAACTGGCGCAGCCGACGTTCGACTCGGACGGTGTGGGTCTCGTCCTCACCGCGCTGGGCGGACTGCCGCTGATCCTCGCCGTCTTCGTCGGCGCCCCGCTCATCGCGGGCGACCAGGAACAGGGCACCGCGCAGCTGGTCACCACCCAGTCGGTGTCACGCATGCGCTGGGTGGCGACGAAGTTCGCCTGGATCTACGCGGCGGTGCTCGTGACCACCGTGGTGCTCTCGTCGCTGTTCACCTGGTGGTGGAAGCCCTACCGCTCGGTGTTCCCCAGCCAGTGGTCGGACGCGTCGATCTTCGATGTCACCGGTCCGGTGCTCCCCGCGCTCTGTCTCTTCATGACCGCAGTCGGCATCACCATCGGTGTGCTGACCCGCCGCGTCCTGATGTCGATGGCGATCACCTTCGTCCTCTCCGGGGCGGTCGGGATCTTCTGGGACCGGATGATCGTCAGCCTCGCCCCTACTCGCACGATCACCTACCCCCTCGAAGCGGACATGCCCGCCCGGCTCAACGAGTCGATGGAGGTGGACCGCTGGATCGGTTCCGCCGACGGCCATCTCTACGGCTGGGGCCTGTGCGCCGAGGAGACCGAGAAGGCCTCCGACGCGTGCGTCAAGGAGCACGGCATCGTGAACAATGTGTACGAGTACCTCGGCTTCGATCAGATGCCGGCCATGCAGTGGACCGGGGCGGGCTTCCTGCTCGCGGGTACCGTCGTGCTCACCGCGTTCGTCCTGTGGCGGGTGTCCCGTCGGCCCCTCTAGGACCTGCCGACGCAGGTACTCAGGGTTTCGGCGTTCGAACGGGAGGTGAAGGCAGTGGTCGTGTTCCGTATCGACCGGCGCAGCGGAGTGGCGACATACCTCCAGATCGTGCGCCAGGTCGAACAGGCGCTGCGCATGGGCGCCCTGGAGGAGGGGGACCGGCTGCCCACGGCCGCTCAGGTGGCGGCCGAGACCAAGGTCAACCCGAACACCACCCTCAAGGCGTACCGCGAGCTGGAGCGCGCGGGACTCGCCGAGGTCCGGCAGGGGGCGGGCACCTTCATCACCCGCTCCCTCGTCCCGCCCCAGGCGGGCGCCGACTCCCCCTTGCGCACAGCACTCACCGAGTGGCTGGACCAGGCGCGGGCGCAGGGCCTCAGCGGCCCGGAGGTCGACGCCCTCTTCCGGTCGGCCTTCGCGGCCGTGTATCCGGCCGGGGCGGACGCCGGTTGAGGCGCGGCGCCGTACGCTTCGTGGATGAGCGGTGTCCGGCCCCCCGGTGGGGGCCGGCCGCCTTCCTCACGGCGCGGGGTAGTCGCCGGTGGCGCCGTCGGTCCGCTCGCGCAGCAGGTCCGCGTGGCCGTTGTGGCGGGCGTACTCCTGGATCATCACCAGGTACACCCAGCGCAGGCTGACGGTTCGGCCGCGGGTGGCGTGCTCGAAGGTCTCGTCGAGGGTCTTTCGTTTGGATCAGGCCGGATCAGGGAGCGGGGTCTGGTGCGTGCGATCGCAAGGCGGAGGAGGGAGGCATGGCGGCGCCATGGCGACCGACGACAACGCGGCGAGCGTGCGTGCCAGACCCCGCGAGCCCGGCATGATCCAAACGAAAGACCCTAGGCCGCGCCCCGCCACAGCGGCCTCGCACGCCTCGGTCTCGGCGCGGTAGGCGGCGAAGTCGCGCTCGGCGTGGGCGGCGTCGACGCCTTCGATCCCCTCGTCGCCGTCGCCCGGACCGGTGAAGACATCACCGATCGGCTCGCCCGCGAAGCTCCGGCGGAACCACCAGCGTTCGATCTCCGCCATGTGCCGTACCAGACCGAGGAGGGTGAGGCCGGAGGGCTGGGCGGTGGTTCGGGCGAGCTGTGCCGGGGTCAGCCCGGCACACTTGGTGAGCAGCGTCTCGCGGTGCCACCGGAGCCAGCCCTCCAGCATGACCCGCTCGTCCGCCGCGCTCGGGACGTTCAGCTGTTCGCCGTCGTCCGTCGTGCGTTCGATGTGAGGTGCCGTCCATGTCATGGCGGCCATCCTCACACCGCCGGACCCACCGGCTCAGGTCAATTCCCGCAGGAGGGGCTCCGGATCCGCGAGCAGGAACAGATGACCGCCGTCGGGGACGGTGCGCAGTTCGGCACCCGGGATCTGCGCGTGCGCCCAGCGCGCCACCTCGACGGGGACGTTGCCGTCCGCGTCGCCGTGGAGGAACAGGGTCGGTACGGAGACCGAGCCCAGCGGGTCCGGCAGCGGCCGGGAGTAGCCGGCGAGGTCGGTGATGGCCGCGTCCACGCCCTGGCGCTGCCCCTCGGCGGTGTCCACCTCGGACAGGGCCCGGAAGGCCGGGGTGCTCATGATCAGGCGGTCGGAGCGGGGCCAGGCGTCCAGGTTCGGCTCGTGCCTCGTCTTCTTGAAGATCCCCTTTCCCGCGAGCATCGGCCGGGCGATCACCGGGGCCCAGACGACGATCCGGTTCAGCCACTTGACCAGGGGGATCCGGCGCGCGTACGCCGAGCGGGGCGCTCCGGGGACGGCGGCGCACGCGAGGATCAGCCGCGTGACCCGCCCGGGGTGCTGCTGGGCCGCCGAGAGCGCGTACCCGCCGCCGCCCGAGATCGCCACGAGTGTGGCCCGCTCGTGGCCGAGGTGGTCGAGCAGGGCCAGGAAGTCGTCGTTCCAGCGGTGGAAACCACGACCGGGTACGGGGTCGGTCCCGCCGTAGCCCGGACGGTCCGGGAAGACCAGATGCAGGCCCGTGTCCGTCGCCGCCTGCCGCAGCGCCAGCCCCTCGTAGCGGCTGCCGGGGGTGCCGTGGAGCACGATCACGGGCGGGGCGGCGGGGTCGCCGTACGAGCAGTACGCGATACGGCGCCCGTCCGGAGCCGTCAGACGGTGCGTCTCGGGCAGGTCGGTCGCGGGCAGGTCCGTGTCGGGCAGCTCCGCCTCCTGCGTCTTCGGCGTCTGCGAGGTCTTCGGCAGGTCCTGCGGGGAGGGGGTCATCTCTGCTCCTCGTGGGATACGGGGGTGGCGGCAGCGGCGGCGATCCCGCCGATGACGAAGTCGAGGCCGAAGGAGAACCGGCGGTCGTAGTCGTGGTGGTCCGCGAACACCGACGCGGCCCGTCGTTCCGGCGGGAGCTGGTGCAGTTCCAGGTCGCCCCGGCCGAGGCGGATGGCCACATGGCCGGTGACGAAGTCGTGCAGGGTGCCGTACGCGTACGCGGCGGCCTCCTCGTCGAGCCCCGCGTCGCGCAGCGCCGCCACGACCCGGTACGCGACGTCGTCGGCGCCGGGCCCGACGAGCGAGGCGCGGCGGTGCGCCTCAAGGATGACGGGGTGCCGCATGAGCAGGTCGTGGAGCGTGTCGGCGAAGAGCCGGAGGACGCCCCGCCAGTCCTCCGGCCAGTCCACCGACCGGGTCACCTCGCCGACGATCCGGGACACCAGCGCGTGCTGGAGGGCGTCGATGCCGCCCGTCGTGCGGTGGATCGCCATCGGTGACACCTCCAGCCGGTCGGCCAGCGCGCGGAAGGTCACGGCATCGAGCCCCCGGTCGTCGGCCAGCTCGGTCGCCGCGTCCAGGATCGCGTCGAGCGTGACCGCCCGGGGACGGCCGTTCTTGGGAGTGCTTGCCTTCTCGACCACCATGCCCGCACCATATCGATACGCGTAACGAAACTTCAATGGGAGCGCGCATGACGGAGTTGCACGACCTCACGGCCCTACAGCTGGCCGCCGCTTACGAGCGTGGCGAAACGTGTCCGACCGAGGTGGTGGACCACCTGCTGGCCCGGATCGCGGAGGGCGACCGAGTGGGGGCGTTCACCACCGTGTCGGCCGACCGGGCCCGCATCGCGGCGGCCGGGGCCGAACGCGTCCTGCGCTCGGCGGACCGCACCGCACTGCCGCGCCTGTTCGGCGTGCCCACCGCGGTCAAGGACCTTGAGGCCACTGCGGGGGTGCGCACCACGCTGGGCTCCGCACTGTTCCGCGACTGGGTTCCGGAGCACGACGACGAGATCGTCGAGGTCATGGCCGACGCCGGGCTGATCAGCCTCGGCAAGACGACGGTTCCCGAGTTCGGGGCAGCCTGCTACACCGAGCCCGAGGTGTCCGCCCCGGCACGCAGCCCGTTCGACCTCGCCCGGAGTGCGGCCGGGAGCAGTGGCGGCGCGGCCGCGGCGGTCGGTGCGCTGCTGGTGCCGATCGCGCAGGGCAGCGACACCGCCGGTTCGGTGCGCTCCCCCGCGAGCGCCTGCGGGGTGGTCGGGCTCAAGCCCAGCCGGGGGCTCGTCACCGCGGGCCCGGCCGGCAATGACGGGATGGGGCTCTCCGTGCGTGGCCCGCTGGCCCGCACGGTCCGCGACACCGCCGCTTTCCTCGACGCTCTGACCACCCGTACCGGGGCCGGCACCCTGCATCCGCCCCGGGTCGGCAGCTACGAGCGCGCCTGCGACGCGCCCTTGCCACGGCTGCGGATCGCACTCGCCCAGGGGTCGGTCTCGGGCTCGCCCGTGGATCCGGAGGTCACCGCCGCCGCGGAGCTCACCGCCCGCACGCTGGCCGGGCTCGGGCATGACGTGTTCGTCCGGGACCAGGCGCCGGACCCCGAGCTCACCGAGGGCTTCCAGGTGATGTTCATGGCCCTGGTGGGGTCCAGGACCATGGCGTTCGACGAGTCGGCCCTGCGTCCGATCGTCCGCCATCTCCGCTCCCGGGCACAGGAGTTCAATGCGGCCGAGCTGGCCGCCTCGATCGGTACGGTCCAGTCCCGCGCCCGCGCCTGGGCGCTCGACTACGCGGAAGCGGACGTGGTGATCACCCCGACCGTGACGGCCCCGCCCATCCTCGTCGGTCAACTCCGCGACGACTCGGACCCGGCGGCGGAGCTTGCCGCGATGACCGCGTTCACGGGCAACACCGTCCTGGCGAACGCCACCGGGTTCCCGGCCATCAGCCTTCCGCTGGGCTGGAGTTCGCAGGGCCTGCCACTGGGGGTCTCGCTCACGGCCGGATGGGGCCGCGAGGATCTCCTGCTCGGCGTTTCGGCCCGGCTGGAGGAGGCCCTGCCGTGGGCCCACCGCTACGGTGGCTTGCGCCGGGACGCCCTCGCATGAGCATGCGGGGTGGCGAGGTGCACCTCGCCACCCCGACCCCCGGCGACGTCCGGGAACTCGGAGGCGCCGGGCGGCTCAGCCGTGGAGAGTGACGTCGGGCAGTGGGAGGCCGGTGGCGTCGAACAACGCGGTTCCGCAATCGCAGCGCTCGCCGGCCAGGGTCTGGTTCGCCGCCAACTCCCAGACCAGCATCGACGAGCAGTTCGGGCAGTTCAGGCTGACCAGGGTCTCGTCGCGCTCCGAACCCCAGACCCGCACCGGGAGGCCCTGGTGCGTCAGCCCGGTCGGCTCGTGCTCGCCGGTCAGCGCGACCAGAACCTCGTAGGTGTCGGTGCCGTTGTCCCACGCCAGGAGCGTGCAGCCGAGGTTCGCCAGCACCCCGGACAGATGATCGAGCTGACGGACCGGGAAGTCACCGCGCCGCAGGGTCGGGTCGGCCTCGGCCGCACGGTAGACGGCATCGGTGTCGACGCCTGCCGGCTCCGCCCCGAAGGCCCGCACCCGCCCGGCCACGAACTCCGCCAGCCGGCCCGGGGATTCCTCACCGGTCCAGTCCATCTCGAACACAACACTGTCGACCCGGACCCCCCGGGCCCGTTCGCCGGGGGTCAGGACCAGCTCTTCCAGTTCCGTCACGACGAGCACGCTATCAACTGCCGGATGCGGACCGAACGGGCGTCGTACCGCTGTTGTGCCGTTGCCACGCATGCCCGATCACGCTCCCGCCAGCCCGGCCGGCCCTCCCGTCCCGCGCAGCAGGGTGTCCACGACGCGCGTGGCGAGCGCGTCGGCGTCCCCGCCTTCCACTCCCTCCTTTGCCGCCTCGTGGATGAGGCCGTAGTAGACACGCCGCGTCCAGTCGAGGTCGATGTCGGGGCGGAGCACGCCCGCCTCCTGGGCGCGGCGGAAGAGCCGGGCGCAGGTGGCCCGGACCTCGGCGTGGAGACGGGCCGCCTCGGGGTGGCCGTCCTCGGCCGTGCGGTTCATGGCGAACGACCAGTCGGTCTTCACGCGCAGGACATTGGCGGTGACCTGGTAGAGGGCGACGAGCGGAGGGGCGGCGTCCGGGCGGGCGGCGTCCACGGCCTCGGCGAACTGGCGGGCGGCCCAGCCGGTGAGTTCGTCCAGCAGCGCCTCACGGGTGGCGAAGCGGCGGTGGACGGTGGTCCGGGCGACCCCGGCGGCCCGTGCGAGCTGCTCCATGGTCGCCGCCGGGTTGCCGGCCAGGACACGCTCGGCCGCTTCCAGGATGGTCCGCACCGTCCGTTCGGTGTCCGCCCGGAGGGGCCGTTTCGCCTGCTGTTTCTGCACCGTCATGGCGAAACGCTACATCAGCATTCCACTCGAACCTCTACTTGCAACACTGATGTTGCATGTATTACCTTCACCGCGTCGAAGAGGTAGCATCTCCGTGCCTCTCCGCGGGGGATACGACATCAGGGGGCAGTCATGCAGCACCGGATTCTCGGCCGCACCGGAATTTCCGTGAGCAAGTTCGCCCTGGGCACCCTGCACCTGGGCGCCTGGGGGAACAGCGACCACAACGAGGCGACCCGGCTGATCCGCACGGCGCTGGACGGCGGGATCAATTTCATCGACACCGCCGACCAGTACTCCGGCGGCGAGGCCGAGGAGATCATCGGCAAGGCCCTGCACGGCCGGCGCGACGAGGTCGTGCTCGCGACCAAGGGCCACTTCCCGGTGCGGATGGGGGACGACGATCCGAACCGGCGCGGAAACTCCCGGCGTTGGCTCACCCGGGCCGTCGAGGGCAGCCTCCGCCGGCTGGGCACCGACCGGATCGACCTCTACCAGGTGCACCGCCCCGACCCGGCCACCGACATCGACGAGACGCTGTCCGTGCTGTCCGACCTGGTGCGTGCGGGCAAGATCATGGCCATCGGCACATCGGACTTCCCCGCCGAGCAGCTCGTCGAGGCCCAGTGGGCCGCCGACCGGCGCAACCACATCCCCTTCCGCACCGAGCAGCCGCCGTACTCGCTGTTCGTACGGGGCATCGAGGCCGACGTGCTGCCCACCGCGCAGAAGTACGGACTCGGCGTGCTGACCTGGAGCCCGCTCAACAGCGGCTGGCTCACGGGGCGGTTCCGCCACGGCAAGCCGGTCGAACTGGACGCCTTCCGCCGCGTGGTGGCGCACAAGTTCGACCTCGAACTGCCCGGCAACCGCCGCAAGGCCGAAGCCGTCGAGGAACTGCTGGCGGTGGCACGGGAGGCGGGTGTCCCGCTGACGCACCTGGCGCTGGCGTTCGCGGCGACCCACCCGGCGGTCACCTCGGTGATCCTCGGGCCCCGCACCGTCGACCAGCTGACCGACCAGCTCGCCGCCTCGGAGCTCCTTCTCGACGACGGGATCCTGGACCGCATCGACGCGATCGTCCCGCCCGGTGTCACTCTCAACCTCTCGGACACCGACTACCGCAGCCCGGCCCTGGCCACCGCGGCGCGACGGCGCGGGCCCACGGGCTGACCCGCCACGGCGGCCCTGTCGTCGAACCGAGCGACAGACGGCAGTTCGACGACAGGGCCTACCGCCGGCCTGCTTCCCCACGCTCCGCGGGTGCCAGCACGTACCAGCGCGACGGCAGCTCGACGCGGGTCCCGTCGGGCAGGAACTCGGTCTGGGCCAGGGCGGTCGCACCGCCGGCCAGTGTGGTGAGGCCGGCCTCCTGGAGCAGCCGCCGCACCTCCTCCTCCGTGGCGCTCGCCGGCCTGAGCCCGTGCTGAAGCACCCGGCGCAGCTTCTCCGGCGGGCCGTCCGGCCCCTGCGCCACCAGCTGGAGCACATCCTTGGAGGCCGGGGTCGGCTCGACCACGAAGGCCCGTCCGCGCTCCCCCAGCAGCGCCGCGACCGCCGCGGCGACGGCGGGCCTGGCCCCGGGCTCGCTCTGGTGGATCACCGCTCGCATGTACACATTGGTGTCGCCGATCCGCTTGTGCAGGTCCGCCACGGCTTCCTCGTCGACGAGATCGAGCTGGGCGAACTCGGCGACGCCCGCGGTGTCCGCGCGGCGGGCGTGCGCGATGGCCGCGTGTGCGAGGTCCACACCGATCGCGCGGGCGAAACGGGTCGCGAGATAGCGGGTCTGCGTACCGTTCCCGCAGCCGAGGTCGACGACGGGCAGCGAGGTGTCGGCGTGCGGCAGCAGACGTTCGGTGTCGGGTACGGAGGTGAGGGAGGGGTCGGAGTCCCAGATCGCTTCGCCGGGCAGGTCCGAGGTCGCGGCCCAGAAGCCCTCCCACGCCTCGCGGTAGTCCTGTGACACGTCCATGCGCGCTCCCCGGTCCGTTCGTCGTGCGGCGTTGTGCTCAGGACCGGACTACCGTCCCGGGACGGCCGCGGCAAGACCCGGCACAGCATCCACCCGCTCGTGGCGAGGACTTCACCACGTGTGCGACCTGGGCCCCGGGATCATGTTCAGCGCCTGTTCGAACCAGACGGTCCTGCCGTTGGCCGTGGTGCTGGTGCCCCATTCGCGGGCCGGGCTGCTCACCAGGAGCAGGCCGCGTCCGGACTCGTCGTGGGTGGCGGCGTCGAGCAGTGCGACCGCGGCGGGTTCGTCGTCGCTGACCTCGCACAGCAGGGCGCCGGTGCGCACCAGGCGGAGCACGATGTGGTGGGACCGGCCGTGCTTCACCGCATTGGTCACGAGCTCGCTGACCATCAGCTCGGCCGACTCCCCCGCGTCCTGCAGCTCCCAGTCGAGCAGCTTCCCGCGCACCAGGCCTCGCGACCGCGCCACTTAGCCTGGACCAGGGCGAGTTGCCACTGTGCGACGTCGCCGTCCGCGATGCCGTTCAGCCGGGCCATCAGCAGCGCCACGTCGTCCCTGCGGCCCCCGCTCGGGTTCAGAGCACGGATGATCGTGTCGCAGGCGTCGTCCATGGAGGCGGCGGGATGGGCCGCCGAGGCGCAGAGCGCGGCGAGCCCGGCCCCGACGTCCTGGTCGCGCACCTCGACCAGGCCGTCGGTGCACGGTCCGGGGCCGGTCGGGGAAGCCGTCGGCCGGCCCGTCGTCCCTCCGGACGCTCAGTCCTCGTGGCCCAGTTGGAGGTCGCGTTCGGTGCGTCCGCCGCCCGCCACCTGGAGCACGGTGGCCACCGGCGGATACCCGGCCGCGATCACCGTGTACTCGCCGGTGGACAGGTCCACGAACCGGAAGGCGCCGTCGGGGCCCGTGGTGAGGGTGTCGACCACATTGCCCGCCGCGTCCAGGAGCGTGACCCGGGCATCCTCGACGGGCCGGCCGCCGCTCGCCCGTACGACGCCGCGCAGCACCGCGCCGCCGGCGAGCTCGATGTCCTGCCGGGTCTCCCTGGCCGCCTGCACGCTCACCGGCAGCGCGGCGGGCCTGAAGGCGGGGGCGCTGGCGGCGAGGGTGTACTCCCCGGCCACCAGCTCCGAGATCACGTAGCCGCCTTCGCGGCCGCTGCGGGTGGACGCCACGACCTCGCCTCGGACGTCGGTGAGGGTGACGGCGGCGTCGCGCACCGGGATGCCGTCGGCGGTGACGACGGTGCCGGCGAGGCGCCCGGCCCCGCCGAGCACCACATCGAGCTCGACCGGCCGTTCGCCCACGGTGACGCTGACGGCCTGCGGCTGGTGGCCGCCGGCCGCGGCGATGAGCACGTACGAACCGGCGCCCGGCACGCTCAGCGCGTACCGCCCGTCGTCGCCGCTCGCGCCCCGTCCGACCTGCTGGCCCTGGACGTCGATGAGAGTGAGGGCGGCGCGCGGGACCTTCGTGCCGTCGGGGTGCTGGACGCTGCCGCAGACCGGCACTCCCGACAGGTAGACGGGCGGCGGCGCGGCGGCGGACTCGTCGGTCGTGTCCGTGAAGGTGGTGCGGGCGGCCGGAACGGTCATGGACTCGGCGGCGTTTTCGGGGCTGTGGTGGGACACCAGCGGTTTCTCCTTGAGGAAGAAGGCGAAGAACAGGCCGAGCGCGAGCACCGGCACGAGGTAGAGGAAGATCCGCGGCATCGCGTCGGCGTACGCCTGGACATAACTGTCGCGCAGCGCGGGCTCCATGGCGTGGACCAGCTGCGGGGTGATCGACTCGGGGTCGGGGAGGTCGGCGCCGGAAGGCAGGCGGAGGGCGAGCGCGTCCGCGAGGCGGCCCGCGAAGAGCGTCCCGAAGACGGCGGCGCCGACGCTGCCGCCGATCTGCCGGAAGTAGTTGTTGGCGCTGGTGGCGGAGCCGATGTCGGCGGGTTCGACGGAGTTCTGCACGGCGAGCACCAGGACCGGCATGATCAGCCCGATCCCGATGCCGAGCACGGCCTGCGCGATGCTGTGTTCGAGCGGTGCGGTGTCGGTTTCGAGGCGGGAGAGCAGCCACATCCCGACCACCGAGATCGCACTGCCGAGGATCGGGTGGACGCGGTAGCGCCCGGTGCGGGAGATCATCTGGCCGGAGACGACGGACGCGATGACGATGCCGCCCATCATCGGGAGCATCAGCAGGCCGGATTCGGTGGCCGTGGCCCCGTCGACCATCTGGAGGAAGGTCGGCAGATAGCTGGCGGCGCCGAACAGTCCCACCCCGACGATCGCTCCGACGAGCGCGGTGACGTTGAAGACCGAGTCACGGAACAGCCGCAGCGGGATGATGGGCTCGGCCGCCCGGTGCTCGACGACCAGGAACAGCAGGGCCGTTCCGAGGGCGCCGGCCCCCAGCCCCAGGATGGTGCGCGAGCCCCACGCGTACTCCGTACCGCCCCAACTGGTCAGCAGCACCAGGCAGGTGGAGGCGGCCGCGAGCAGCAGCGCGCCGAGGACGTCGAGCCGGGGCCGGACGGTGGGCCTGGGGAGTTTCAGCACGACGGTGATGACGGCGAGGGTGACCAGGCCGAACGGGACATTGATGTAGAAGCACCAGCGCCAGGAGGCGTGGTCGGTGAAGAAGCCGCCGAGCAGCGGACCCGCCACGGACGCGAGGCCGAACGCGGCGCCGATGAGCCCCATGAACCGGCCGCGTTCCCGGGGCGGCACGACATCCGCGATGATCGCCTGGACCCCGATCATCAGCCCGCCGCCGCCGATGCCCTGGACGGCGCGGAAGGCGATCAGCTCGTCCATGGTGCGGGACCAGCCGGCGAGCGCGGAGCCGATGACGAAGACGACGATGGCGAACTGGAAGACGCCCTTGCGGCCGAAGAGGTCGCCGAGCTTTCCGTAGATCGGCAGTCCGATCGTGGAGGCGAGCAGATATGCGGTGACGGCCCAGGACATCTTCTCCAGGCCGTGCAACTCGCCGACGATCTTCGGCAGCGCGGTGGCGACGATCATCTGGTCGAGCGCCGCGAGCAGGAGCGTGAGCATCAGCCCGAGGAAGATCAGCCGGATGTTCCGGGGGCTGGCCTGTGCGCCGTACGGGGCCGACACCTGGTCCCGTTCCGCGGCTTCCGCCCCGTCTGAGGGCGGCGAGGGCGGCTCGTCGGGTGGCGCGGCAGCAGCCTGGGCGGCCCCCGTGCCTCCCGGCTCCTCCCCCAACAGAGTGATCCCACCCACCACGTGCCGCTCCCCTCGTCGCATCTGCGCCGCCCATTTCTGCCATTGGGCGAGAAGGGAGGGCAAACGCGACGGGGGGCGCTGACGGCGCACTCGGGGGGCTTAGCCCCCGGTGGGAGCCACTACGGCGCGCCACTGGACGGGCCGGGAAAACCACCCGAACCGGTGAGGCCGGTCAAGAGCCCGGCGGGCTACTTCTCGACCTCGGCGGCGAGGTTCTGCAGCAGCTCGTCGTAGATCCGCCCGAGGCCCTTGGGCGCGAAGGTCTTCTCGAAGAATCCACCGATGCCTCCGGCGCCGTTCCAGACGGTCGAGACGACGGCCTTCGACCTGCCCTCGCCGGCCGGGGTGACAGTCCAGGTGGTGACCATCGAGGAGTTGCGGTCCTTCTCCACCAGCTGGCCGTCGGTGGGCTCGCTGACCTCCAGCAGGCAGTCGCGGACCCGCTTGCTGGTGGCCTGGAGCTTCCAGTGGACGAGGGTGCCCTCGCCGTCACCGCCCTCGCGCACCTCGTACTCGCTGAAGTGTCCGGGCAGCACCTTGCCGCGGACCTCCTTGTAGTCGGCCAGCGCGTCGAACACCGTCTCCGCGTCCGCGGCGATGACTCGCTCTGTCGTGGCCTCGACCTGCGCCATGGCTGTTCCTCCAGCACTCGGTTGTTCGGGGGTGTGCTGAGCCAACCACCTCGGGCGCGCCGCTCAAAATCCGAGCCTGGGCGAAGGGGAGAAAACGATCAAGGGAACAAGTGTTCTATTCTCTGTCCAGTGCTACCCAGGAGGCGTCCATGCGCTGGGACAATCTGGTCGAGAACCCCGCCACGACCGGGAACAGCGCGCCCTTCACCGCCGACGCGGTGACCACGCGCTCCCTTGACACACCAGCTGCGCGCCACCGTCCGGGCGATCGCCGCCACCGGGGCGACCTCGGTGACCCCGCTCGTCCTCCATCTGCGGCCCGGCGCCCGGGAGTGGTACACGCAGTGGCTCGGGAAGCACCACCCCCACCTGATGCGGCGGTACGAGCGGCTGTACGCCGAGGGGGCCTACGCGCCCAAGTGGTACCAGCGCCGCATCACCCGGTACGTCCACGAACTGGCGGCCGAGTTCGGCATCGGACCCTCGCACCGCGGCACGCCCCGGCACCTCCCCACCCGGAACGGACAGCGAACGCAGCAGCACGCACCGCTCGGCGGCCCCGGGCCCACGCAGCTGACCCTCCCCTGACCCGCCTCGCCGGCCCCGACCCGCCCGGTCCGCCCGGACCTTCGCGGACGGCCCGGCAATGCCGATACGGGCAAACGGGTCAACTCTCGACACAACAGGCCCTTCCCGACGCGAATGCGGGGAGCATGCGGCGGGGGCTGCGCCACCCGCAGCCGTGTTTCCCCCATCACGGGAGGCCATATGACGAAACGTCCGGTAATTCTGTTCGCCGTCGGAGCGACGGTCGCCGGTCTGGTGACCACCGCACCGGTCACGGCAACCGCCGACAACGGCGCGCGGCCCGCCGCCGCCAAGCTCGAATGGACCGACTGCGCCACCAAGTCCTATCCGCGGCTGCAGTGCTCATCGGTCAGTGCACCGCTCGACCATGACGACCCGTCGGGCCGGCAGATCACCCTCGCCCTGTCCCGCGTCCCGCACACCGCGAAGACCTTCCAGGGCCCTCTGCTCGTCAACCCGGGCGGCCCCGGGGGCAGCGGTCTTTCGATGGCCGGATTCGTGGCGTCCGCACTGCCGAAGGCGGTCGCCGCGCAGTACGACGTGATCGGCTTCGATCCCCGCGGCGTCGGGAGGAGCAGGCCGGCGCTGGACTGCGTACCGGGCTACTTCGACCCGGTGCGCCCCGACTCGGTGCCCGGCTCGCCCGGCGTCGAGGAGGCCAACCGCAACCGGGCCCGTTCGTTCGCCGAGGCCTGCGGGCGCGAGTACCCGGATCTGCTGCCGTACATGGACACGCTCAGCGCCGCGAAGGACCTCGACGTGATCCGGCGGGCCACCGGCTCCCGGCAGCTCAACTACTTCGGGTACTCCTACGGCACCTACCTCGGCGCGGTGTACGCAAAGCTGTTCCCGGAGCGGGTGCGGCGCTTCGCCCTCGACTCGAACGTGGACCCCGACGGTGTCTGGTACGACGACAACATCGGCCAGAACTACGCCTTCGACGCCCGCCACAAGGCGTTCGCCGCCTGGGTGGCGAAGCACGACTCCACGTACCGGCTCGGCAGCGACCCGGCGAAGGTAGAGGCCGCCTGGTACGCGATGCGCGAGGCCGTCAAGGCTCGGCCGGCAGGCGGGCAGGTCGGCCCGAGCGAACTGGAGGACACCTTCCTGCCGGGCGGCTACTACAACGGGTACTGGCCGTACCTGGCCGAGGCGTTCGCCGCGTACACCGACGACGGCGACCAGGACGCGCTCGTGAAGGCGTACAAGAAGTTCGGCGCGGCCGATGCCGAGGACGACAACGGCTACTCGGTCTACGCGGCCGTGCAGTGCCGCGACGCCCAGTGGCCCCGGCAGTGGAACACCTGGAGCGCCGACAGCCGTCGGGTGCACACCAAGGCGCCCTTCTACACCTGGAACAACAACTGGTACAACGCTCCTTGTGCCGACTGGCCGGTGGAGCCGCTGAATCCGGTGCGGGTCTCCAACAACGACCTTCCGCCGGTGCTGCTCTTCCAGGCCACCGACGACGCGGCCACGCCGTACGAGGGCGGGGTCACCCTGCACCGCAGGCTGCGCGGCTCCAGCCTGGTCGTCGAGCAGGGCGGCGGCAATCACGGCATCACGCTGAGCGGCAACGACTGCCTGGACACCTACCTCGTGGACTATCTCGCCAAGGGCACCGTCCCGCGCGGCGAGGGCAGCCGGGCCGAAGCTGACGCGGTGTGCGCGAAGTCCCCCGACCCGCAGCCGCTGACCGGCGAGGCGTCTTCGAGGTCGGCGCGGCGGACGGGTACCGGCAGCAGGGGCGCCACCCTGCACGGGCTGCTCGGCTTCCGCGGCTGACGGCCCCGCTCCGGCTCGCTTACGGGCCGTCCCGGCGGATGCGCCAGGATGGCCCGTATGGCGACACGAATACATGTGCGGGACATGACGGTCGACGACTGCGAGGCCGTCACCCGGGTCCGGGTGCGCGGCTGGCAGGCCGCGTACGCGGGGCTGGTGCCCCGGTCGTATCTGGACGGCATGGAGCTCACCGTCGCCGAGGACGTGGAGCGGCGCCGCGAGTCCTTCGCGCGGGGCACCACGCTCGTGAACGTGGTGGCCGAACGGGCGGACCTCGGAGTGATCGGCTGGGGCTGCTACGGGGCGCGCCAGGAGAACGGCAGGCCGATCGCGCGGGGCGAGCTGTACGCGCTCTACGTGGCGCCCGAGCAGATCGGGACCGGGGCGGGCCGCGCCCTGATGGCGGAGATACTCACCCGCGCCACGGCCGACGGCTTCCCGGACCTGGCGCTGTGGGTGCTGAAGGAGAACGCCCCGGCCCGCCGCTTCTACGAGCGAGCGGGCTTCGGTCCCGACGGCGCCGAGGAGTCCTTCGAGGCGGACGGCGCTCTGGTTCCCGAGGTGCGGTACCTGCGCACGCTCGGCGCTTTTGCCGCCTGAGCCCGGCGCTCCTTCAGGACGCGCCCAGCCGGCCGAGCGCATCGCGGGCCGCGCCGCCCAGCCTCGGGTGCGCCACGGCCGCCTCCAGGAGCGGGCGGGCCCGCCCGTCCCCCAGCTGCCCGAGCCCCTCGACGCAGGCGAGCGCCACGCGCCAGTGCGGATCGCCGGGGGCGAGCAGCCGCTCCAGAGTGCTCATCAGCGCCGGTACGGACTCCGGGGCCCGGAGCGCGGTGAGCAGCCGCACCGGGTGCAGGGCGTACGCGGTGCGCAGGGCGTTGGTCGCCAGGGCCGCGGCGGCCCGGGGCGTACGCGGGTCACCCAGGCGCACCAGGGCGTGGGCGGCCGAGACGCAGCGCTCGGGGTCGCGGTGGTTGAGCAGCAGCACCAGCGCCTCGAAGGCCCGCCGGTCTCCGCCGCAGCCGAGCCGGAAGGCAGCGATCTCACGGGCCCAGAGCGGGCGTTCGCGTTCCACCAGGACGCGGGCCAGTTCCTCCTCGTCCTCGGTGGCGAGCAGTCCGCGGCACTGCGCCGACTCCCCCGCCGCTTCCGCCTCGTCGGCAAGCCGGTCCGCGAGCGACCGGAACTCCTCGTCCATGACCGTCAGCGTATCGGCGGGGACTCTGCGTAGCGAGGGGCGGGAGAATGTGGCATGGGGCACAGCGAGCCGGGGCTGGCGCGCTCGTTACCCGGCAGTTAATCTCATGTGAGCGGGACACCATCCCCGCTTGCTCCGGTGGCCTGGTGACGCAGCCACCCGGAGTGCTTGTCGGTTCGGCAGTTCTGCAGACGTGACTCCGGGACAGAGTCCGTCGCCCCCTCCGGGTCCGGGCGTGCCCATGGCGCGTCGGCCCCGATTACCACGACACGCAACTCCCGCACGGGTCGCGCCGGTTATCCCTTCTCACAGTGCGCGCTCCGTGCCTCCTCACAGTCGTCACTCATTCTCTGGAGTCCCGTGATGGACATCCCGCTCAGCACCATCGCCGTCGTCGGTCTCGGCACCATGGGCACCGGCATCGCCGAGGTCCTGGCCCGCGCCGGCCACGAAGTCATCGGCATCGACATCAGCGACGAGGCCGCCCGCCGGGCCGTCGCCGCCCTGGAAGCCGCGACCGCCCGCGCCGTGCGGCGCGAGCGGATCACCGAGGAGGAGCGGGGGGACGCCCTCGCCCGTTTCCGCACCTTTGCCGACTTGCGGGCCGCCGCGGAGGCGGAGCTCGTCATCGAGGTCGTGCCCGAGTCGTACGAGATCAAGCAGCAGGTCTTCCGGGAGCTCGACGCGATCGTCTCCCCCACCACGATCCTGGCGACCGGCACCAACGCCCTGTCGGTGACCCGGCTGGCCGCCGAGTCGCTGCGTCCGGAGCGCGTGCTCGGCCTGCACTTCTTCAACCCGGCGCCCGCGATGAAGCTGGTCGAGGTGGTGTCCTCGGTGCTGACCGCGCCGCCGGCTGTCGAGGCCGTCACCGCGCTCGCCCGCAGCCTGGGCAAGGAGCCGGTCGCGGTCGGCGACCGGCCGGGCTTCGTCGCCGACGGCCTGCTGTTCGGCTACCTCAACCAGGCCGCCGCGATGTACGAGGCCAATTACGCCTCCCGGGAGGACATCGACGCGGCGATGAAGCTCGGCTGCGGTCTGCCGATGGGTCCGCTCGCCCTGCTCGACCTGATCGGGATCGACACCGCCCGTACCGTGCTGGAGGCGATGTACGCCGAGTCGCACGACCGCCTGCACGCCCCGGCGCCGGTGCTCAGGCAGCTGAGCGAGGCGGGGCTGACCGGCCGCAAGGCGGGCCGCGGCTTCTACACGTACGAGGGGCCCGGCAGCCAGACCGTGGTGCCGGACGCGCTGACGCCGGGCGACGACGGGTCGGCGTCGGCCGGGCGCACGGTGCGTTCGGTGGGTGTCGCGGGCTCCGGGACGATGGCCTCGGGCATCGCCGAGGTCTTCGCGAAGGCCGGGTACGACGTGGTGCTCGCCGCCCGCGGCCGGGAGAAGGCGGACACCGCGAAGGGCCGGATCGCCAAGTCGCTGGAGCGCTCCGTCACCAAGGGGCGGCTGACGGCCGAGGCGCGGGACGCGGCCCTGGCCCGGATCACCGCGGCCGGTTCGCTGGACGCCTTCGCCGATGTCGACCTCGCGGTGGAGGCCGTCGCCGAGGACCTCGCGGTCAAGCAACAGCTGTTCGGGACCCTGGACAAGGTCTGCAAGCCGGGCGCCGTGCTCGCCACCACCACCTCGTCGCTGCCGGTCGTCGCGATCGCGCGGGCCACCTCGCGTCCCGAGGACGTGATCGGGATGCACTTCTTCAACCCGGCGCCGGCGATGAAGCTGGTCGAGGTGGTCCGTACGGTGCTCACCGCCGACGACGTCCACGCCACCGTCCGCGAGGTGTGCGCAAAGGTCCGCAAGCACCCGGTGGACTGCGGGGACCGGGCCGGTTTCATCGTGAACGCGCTGCTGTTCCCGTACCTCAACAACGCGATCAAGATGGTCGAGGAACACTACGCGACACTCGACGACATCGACGCGGCGATGAAGCTGGGCGGCGGCTACCCGATGGGCCCGTTCGAACTGCTCGACGTCGTCGGTCTCGATGTCTCGCTGGCCATCGAGAAGGTGCTGCACGGCGAGTTCCGCGACCCGGGCCTGGCCCCGGCGCCGCTGCTCGAACACCTGGTGGCCGCCGGCTGCCTCGGCCGCAAGACGGGGCGCGGCTTCCGCGAGTATGCCCGGCGCTGAGCGGGCTCGGCAGTGGGCAGCGCGGGTGAAGGAGCGGGGCTGGGGCGCGTGCATCGCAAGGCGGAGGATTGAGGCATGGCGGAGCCATGGTGATTGACGACAACGCGGCGAGGCGCGCACCCCAGCCCCGCGACGCCGCGAAGCCCGCTGCCGGGCCCGCTGGGAAAGGTGCCGGTTGGGGCGGGCTGCTCGATCCTTCGGACGGCCCGCCCCCACGGGCGCACTCCCCCGACCCGATGCAGTACGTTCACACCATGTCCCAGCCCGCCAGGTCCCCCCGTGTCTCCGCCGCACCCGACGCACAGGAAAGTGCCGCCGGCACGCGCGCCGCCGCCCAACGGCTCAAAATGCGCCGTGAACTGGCCGCCGCGGCGATGGAACTCTTCGCCACGAAGGGGTACGAAGCGACGACGGTCGACGAGATCGCGGGCGCCGCCGGGGTCGCCCGGCGGACCTTCTTCCGGCACTTCCGCTCCAAGGAAGAGGCGATCTTCCCGGACCACGACGACACCCTCGTCAGGGCCGAGGCCGTCCTCAATGCCGCACCGGCGCACGAGCACCCCCTCGACACCGTCTGCCGCGGCATCAAGGAAGTCATGAAGATGTACGCGGCAAAGCCCGCGGTCTCCGTGGCCCGTTACAAACTGACCCGCGAGGTCCCCACCCTGCGCGAGGCGGAGATCGCCTCGGTGGCCCGCTACGAGCGGCTGTTCACCCGCTATCTGCTGGGCCATTTCGACGAGCGCGACCACCATGTCGGCAACGACGACCCGCTGCTGGCGGAGGTCGCGGCGTCCGCCGTGGTCACCGCGCACAACCACGTCCTGCGCCGCTGGCTGCGGGCGGGCGGCGAGGGCGACGTGGAGGCGCAGCTCGACCACGCCTTCGCGATCGTCCGCGACACCTTCGGGAGCGGCATCGGGGCCGGCCGGACCGTCGGCGCCGAGCCCGCGAAGCAGCCCGCCGCTTCGGTGGCCTCCCAGGGCGAGGTGCTGGTCGCCGTGGCGCGGACCGACGCACCGCTCGACGAAGTGATGCGCACGATCCAGCAGGCGCTCCAGGACCGCTGAACGGGCGCGGGCCGGGGCGGGCACGCCCCCGCCCCGGCCCGCGCCGAAACCTGGTTGCCCGGCCCGCTCACCGGTGTTGTGGTGAGCGGATGAACCATCATCACGAAAAGCTGCTGGCCCTCTTCGACCGCGAGGTGCGCGAGCACGCCCGCCCCGACGGCCCCGGCGTCCGGGTGGAGCGCACCGGCGACGTCGTTCGGCAGGTCGGCGCGGCCGACGACTGGAACGGTGTCGTCTGGTCGGCCCCGGACCTGGATCCCGCTAGGGCGGACGCGGTGATCGCGTCCCAGGTGGCGCACTACACGGCGCTCGGACACGGCGAATTCGAGTGGAAGCTGTACGCGCACGACCGGCCGGCCGATCTGGACCGCCGGCTGCTGGCGGCCGGTTTCGAGGCGGAGGAGCCGGAGACCCTGCTGGTCGCCCCGGTCGCGGAACTCTCGACGCGGGTGACGCTCCCCGACGGCGTTCGACTGCGGACCGTGCGTGACACGGACGACGTGGAGCTGATGGCCCGCGCCCATGAGCGGGCGTTCGGCTCCGACTGGTCGCGACTGCGGCATCAGGTGCTGGCCCGGCTGGCCGAGGACCCGGACGGTTTCGTCGGCGTGCTCGCCATGGCGGGTGACGAGCCGGTGAGCTCGGCCCGGATGGAGCTGTACCGGGGCACGGGCTTCGCGGGGCTCTGGGGCGGCGGCACGGTCGAGGCGTGGCGCGGAAAGGGCCTCTACCGGGCCCTGGTGGCCTTCCGCGCCCAAATCGCGGCGGAGCGCGGCTACGGCTACCTTCAGGTCGATGCCGGCGACATGAGCGCCCCGATCCTCCAGCGGCTCGGATTCCTCGCGCTGAGCACCACGACGCCCTATGTGTATCGCTCCCACTGATCGATCATTCGCGGAATTTTACGGGGCATCTGCCTACGAAACCCCTCTCTCCTTGCTCATAAGGGCCCGGCGGGTGACAAGTGAGAGAAATTGTTGGCACCGAGTGCCTTGCCAGGTGTCACGGAGTGCCATACGTTGAAGTTGTCCGGGCGGCCGGCGTGCTGCGAACTCACGTACGCCGGCTGTCCCCGCAAGCGATTTGTCTGCGCGCCCGGACGCCTGCGTCACAGGCAAACCCTTCTGCTCCACAGAGCAAGCCGAAGCTTTGACAGCCGAACCGACGGCAGCACCTCCACCCCGTTCCCTCTCCTGCTCGCAGGGATCGCAAGCGTTCCCTCAGCGCCCCCATCCGCCGGAGGCACCCCGTGAAGGAAATCCTGGACGCGATCCAATCGCAGGACAGCACAGCCGCGGACTTCGCGGCCCTGTCCATCCCCGAGTCGTACCGCGCGGTGACCGTGCACAAGGACGAGACCGAGATGTTCCACGGGCTCGCCACTCGCGACAAGGACCCCCGCAAGTCGCTGCACCTCGACGAGGTCCCGGTACCCGAACTCGGGCCCGGCGAGGCCCTGGTCGCCGTCATGGCGAGTTCGGTGAACTACAACTCCGTCTGGACCTCGATCTTCGAGCCGATGTCCACCTTCGGCTTCCTGGAGCGCTACGGAAAGCTCAGCGAGCTCACCAGGCGCCACGACCTGCCGTACCACGTCATCGGTTCCGACCTGGCGGGCGTCGTCCTGCGCACCGGTCCCGGCGTCAACGCCTGGCACCCCGGCGACGAGGTCGTCGCCCACTGCCTCTCGGTCGAGCTGGAGTCCTCGGACGGCCACAACGACACGATGCTCGACCCCGAGCAGCGGATCTGGGGCTTCGAGACCAACTTCGGCGGCCTGGCGGAGATCGCGCTCGTCAAGTCCAACCAGCTGATGCCGAAGCCTCAGCACCTCAGCTGGGAGGAGGCCGCCGTTCCGGGCCTGGTCAACTCCACCGCGTACCGTCAGCTCGTCTCGCGCAACGGCGCGGGGATGAAGCAGGGCGACAATGTGCTGATCTGGGGCGCCAGCGGCGGACTCGGCTCGTACGCCACGCAGTTCGCGCTGGCCGGCGGCGCCAACCCGATCTGCGTCGTCTCCAGCGAGCAGAAGGCCGACATCTGCCGGAAGATGGGCGCCGAGGCGATCATCGATCGTAACGCCGAGGGCTACAAGTTCTGGAAGGACGAGCACAACCAGGACCCGCGCGAGTGGAAGCGCTTCGGCAAGCGCATCCGTGAACTCACCGGAGGCGAGGACGTCGACATCGTCTTCGAGCACCCGGGCCGCGAGACCTTCGGCGCCTCCGTCTACGTCACGCGCAAGGGCGGCACGATCGTCACCTGCGCCTCCACCTCCGGTTACAACCACGAGTACGACAACCGCTACCTGTGGATGTCGCTGAAGCGGATCGTGGGCTCGCACTTCGCCAACTACCGCGAGGCGTGGGAGGCCAACCGGCTCGTCGCCAAGGGCAAGATCCACCCCACGCTGTCGAAGGTCTACTCGCTGGAGGAGACCGGCCAGGCCGCGTACGACGTCCACCGCAACCTCCACCAGGGCAAGGTCGGCGTGCTGGCGCTCGCCCCGCGCGAGGGGCTCGGAGTGCGCAACGAGGAACTGCGCGAGCAGAACATCGACGCCATCAACCGCTTCAGGAACGTCTGACATGAGTGGGCGTCAGAAGGACCGCCCGTGGCTCATGCGGACGTACGCCGGGCACTCGACCGCCGAGGCGTCCAACGAGCTCTACCGGCGCAACCTCGCCAAGGGCCAGACCGGCCTGTCGGTCGCCTTCGACCTGCCGACGCAGACCGGGTACGACCCCGACCACATCCTCGCCCGCGGCGAGGTCGGCCGGGTCGGCGTGCCGGTGTCGCACCTCGGTGACATGCGCCGGCTGTTCCAGGGCATCCCCCTGGAGCAGATGAACACCTCGATGACGATCAACGCCACCGCGATGTGGCTGCTGGCGCTCTACCAGGTGGTCGCGGAGGAACAGGGCGCCGATCCCACCAGGCTCCAGGGCACCACGCAGAACGACATCGTCAAGGAGTACCTCTCGCGCGGGACGCACGTCTTCCCGCCCGGTCCCTCGCTGCGGCTGACCACCGACATGATCACGTACACGGTCAACCACATCCCGAAGTGGAACCCGATCAACATCTGCAGCTACCACCTGCAGGAGGCGGGGGCCACTCCGGTCCAGGAGATCGCGTACGCCATGTCGACGGCGATCGCCGTGCTCGACGCGGTCCGTGACTCGGGACAGGTGCCCGAGGAGAAGTTCGGCGATGTCGTCGCCCGGATCTCCTTCTTCGTGAACGCGGGCGTCCGCTTCATCGAGGAGATGTGCAAGATGCGCGCCTTCGGCCGCATCTGGGACCGGATCACCCGCGAGCGGTACGGCATCACCGACGTCAAGCAGCGCCGCTTCCGCTACGGCGTCCAGGTCAACTCCCTCGGCCTGACCGAGGCGCAGCCGGAGAACAACGTCCAGCGCATCGTCCTGGAGATGCTGGCCGTCACGCTCTCCAAGGACGCCCGCGCCCGCGCCGTCCAGCTGCCTGCCTGGAACGAGGCTCTGGGGCTCCCCCGGCCCTGGGACCAGCAGTGGTCGCTCCGCATCCAGCAGGTGCTCGCGCACGAGAGCGATCTGCTGGAGTACGAGGACATCTTCGCCGGGTCGCACGTCATCGAGGCCAAGGTGGACGAGCTGGTCGCCGAGTCGCTCGCCGAGATCGACCGGATCGAGCGGATGGGCGGCGCCATGGCGGCCGTCGAATCCGGCTATCTGAAGTCCGAGCTGGTCTCCTCGCACGCCGCACGCCGGGCCCGGATCGAGGGCGGCGAGGAGAAGATCGTCGGCGTCAACATCTACGAGACGACGGAGCCGAACCCGCTCACCGCGGACCTCGACGGGGCGATCATGACGGTCGACCCCGCCAACGAGGCCAGGGTCGTCGCCGCCCTGCACGACTGGCGCGACAACCGCGACGAGGCCCGCGCCACGGAGGCGCTGGCGGCGCTGAAGAAGGCCGCCGCGGGCACCGAGAACATGATGGAAGCGACCGTGGAGTGCGCCCGTGCGGGTGTCACCACCGGCGAGTGGTCCTGGGCGCTGCGCGACGTCTTCGGCGAGTTCCGGGCCCCGACGGGCGTCTCGTCCGCGCCGGTCGCGGTGACCGCCGAGGCGGGCACCCCGCTCGCCCTGGTCCGCGAGAAGGTCGCCCGCACCGCGGCCGACCTGGGCGCGGGGCGGCTGCGGCTGCTGGTCGGCAAGCCGGGCCTGGACGGGCACTCCAACGGCGCCGAGCAGATCGCCGTACGGGCCCGTGACGCCGGCTTCGAGGTCGTCTACCAGGGGATCAGGCTGACCCCCGAACAGATCGTCTCGGCCGCCCTCGCCGAGGACGTGCACTGCGTCGGTCTGTCGATCCTGTCCGGCTCGCACGCCGAGCTCGTACCGGACGTGCTCACCCGGCTGCGCGAGGCGGGCGCCGCCGACATCCCGGTCATCGCGGGCGGGATCATTCCGCCCGCCGACGCGTCGGCCCTGATCGGGGCCGGTGTCGCCGCCGTATTCACCCCGAAGGATTTCGGTATCACGGAGATCATCGGCCGTATCGTCGACGAGATCCGGAAAGCGAACAAGCTCGACCCTCTGGAGGTCCCCGCATGACTGCCGTCAACCGCCTGCGCCCACGCCGTTCATGTCTGGCAGTGCCCGGCTCGAACCCGCGGTTCCTGGAGAAGGCCCAGGGCCTCCCGGCCGACCAGGTCTTCCTGGACCTGGAGGACGCCTGCGCGCCGCTGGCCAAGGAGGGCGCCCGGCACACCATCGTCGACGCGCTGAACGACGGTGACTGGACGGGCAAGACCCGGGTCGTGCGGGTGAACGACTGGACCACGCACTGGACGTACCGCGATGTCATCACGGTCGTCGAGGGCGCCGGCCAGAACCTCGACTGCATCATGCTGCCCAAGGTCCAGGACGCCCAGCAGGTCATGGCGCTGGACCTGCTGCTGACCCAGATCGAGAAGACGATGGGCTTCGAGGTCGGGAAGATCGGTATCGAGGCGCAGATCGAGAACGCCAAGGGCCTCGTCAACATCGATGACATCGCCGCCGCCTCGCCCCGCCTGGAGACGCTGATCTTCGGCCCGGCCGACTTCATGGCGTCGATCAACATGAAGACCCTGGTCGTCGGTCAGCAGCCGCCCGGTTACGGCGCGGACGCCTACCACTACATCCTGATGCGCATTCTGATGGCGGCACGTACGCACGACCTCCAGGCGATCGACGGCCCCTTCCTGCAGATCCGTGACGTGGACGCGTACCGCGAGGTCGCGGGCCGGGCGGCGGCGCTGGGCTTCGACGGCAAGTGGGTACTGCACCCGGGTCAGGTCGACGCGGCCAACGAGGTGTTCTCGCCCTCGCAGGAGGACTACGACCACGCCGAGCTGATCCTCGACGCGTACGAGTGGTGCACCTCCGAGGAGGGCGGCAAGAAGGGCTCGGCGATGCTGGGCGACGAGATGATCGACGAGGCGAGCCGCAAGATGGCCCTGGTCATCGCGGGCAAGGGCCGAGCGGCCGGCATGCAGCGCACCTCCAAGTTCGAAGCGCCGGAGGCCTGATCATGCAGTTCGGACGCACTTACGAGGAGTTCGAGGTCGGTGCGGTCTACAAGCACTGGCCCGGGAAGACGGTCACCGAGTACGACGACCACCTCTTCTGTCTGCTGACCATGAATCATCACCCGTTGCACATGGACAGCAACTACGCGGAGCGGACGACGGATTTCGGGAAGAACGTTGTCGTCGGCAACTACATCTACTCGCTGTTGCTCGGCATGTCCGTTCCTGACGTCTCCGGAAAGGCGATCGCCAATCTCGAGGTCGAGTCGCTGAAGCACGTCGCGCCGACCTTCCACGGCGACACGATCTACGGCGAGACGACGGTTCTGGACAAGACTCCGTCAAAGTCGAAGAACGACCGCGGAATCGTCTACGTGGAGACCAAGGGGTACAAGCAGGACGGCACGCTGGTCTGCGTGTTCCGCCGCAAGGTGATGGTCCCCACCGAGACGTACATCAAGGAGCGCGGCGGCGAGCAGCCGGGCCGCCCCGAGCTGAACCAGCCTTCGCAGAAGAACGTGGAGAAGTAGCCATGACGCGACTCGCCCAGACCGCCGGTCTCACCGACGTCCAGCAGGAAATTCTCTCCACGGTCCGGGATTTCGTCGACAAGGAGATCATTCCGGTCGCGACCCAGCTGGAACACCGTGACGAGTACCCCACCGAGATCGTCGAGGGACTCAAGGAACTCGGCCTGTTCGGGCTGATGATCCCCGAGGAGTACGGGGGCCTGGGTGAGTCGCTTCTCACATACGCGCTGTGCGTGGAGGAAATCGCCCGCGGCTGGATGAGCGTTTCGGGAATCATCAACACGCACTTCATCGTGGCGTACATGCTCAAGCAGCACGGCACCCAGGAGCAGAAGGACACCTTCCTGCCGCGCATGGCGCTGGGCGAGGTCCGGGGCGCTTTCTCGATGTCCGAGCCGGCGTTGGGCTCGGACGTCTCCGCGATCACCTCCAAGGGCGTCAGGGACGGCGAGGAATATGTTCTCGACGGCCAGAAGATGTGGCTGACGAACGGTGGCACGTCCTCGCTCGTCGCCGTTCTGTGCCGGAGTGACGAAGGCCACCCCGAGGGGACCGCCCCGCACAAGTCGATGACCACATTCCTGGTGGAGAAGGAGCCCGGTTTCGGCGAGGTCCGGCCCGGCCTCACCATTCCCGGCAAAATCGACAAAATGGGTTACAAGGGTGTCGACACGACCGAACTCATCATGGACGGGCTACGAATTCCGGCCAATCGAGCGTTGGGCGGCACCACTGGCCGAGGGTTTTACCAAATGATGGACGGCGTCGAGGTCGGCCGGGTGAATGTGGCGGCGCGTGGCTGCGGTGTGGCACAGCGTGCATTCGAGCTCGGCGTTTCCTACGCCCAGCAGCGGCAGACCTTCGGAAAGCCGATCGCCCAGCACCAGGCGATCCAGTTCAAGCTGGCCGAAATGGCCACCAAGGTGGAAGCCGCCCATGCGATGATGGTAAATGCAGCGCGCAAAAAGGACTCCGGGGAACGAAATGACCTGGAGGCAGGGATGGCGAAGTACCTCGCCTCCGAGTACTGCAAGGAAGTCGTCGAGGACGCCTTCCGCATCCACGGCGGTTACGGCTTCTCCAAGGAGTACGAGATCGAGCGCCTCTACCGGGAGGCCCCGATGCTGCTTATCGGTGAAGGTACCGCCGAGATCCAGAAAATGATCATCGGGCGCCGACTCCTCGAGGAGTACCGGTTCCAGGGGTGATTGTCCCTTTCAAGGCGATTTAGCCGCGAAGAAGATCACACCCTGTCACCCTCGGCCGGTGCCTTCCAACCGTCCGACTCGGCTGCTGGCTTGCCCAGTTGTTGCTCGCAACCGATAACATCGCCGGAAAAGCCGCCGTCCCCCGTTGCCAGCGCGGCATCATCCGCTACGAAGGTCATCCATGCCCGACAGCCAAACCTCTGCACCACGCGGCGGAGTCCGCCTTGCGCGCGGAGCTTCGCCGTGGCTCCTCCCGACCGTCGCCACCGCGGCGCTCAGCCTCTCCCGGGCCCGCAAGTCCGGACGCTGGGCCGCGGTGGCCGTGCCCACCACCGCGCTCGCGGCGGGCATGCTGTGGTTCTTCCGCGACCCCGAGCGCGAGATCACCCAGGGTCGCGTCATTTCGCCGGCCGACGGTGTGGTGCAGAGCATCATGCCGTGGAAGGACGGGCGCACCCGCGTCGCGATCTTCATGAGCCCGCTGAATGTTCACGTCAACCGTGCGCCCCTGGCCGGCACGGTGACCTCGGTCGAGCACGTCCCCGGCGGGTTCGTTCCGGCATTCAACAAGGAGAGCGAGAACAACGAGCGCGTCGTCTGGCACTTCGACACCGAGCTCGGCGACATCGAGATGGTGCAGATCGCGGGTGCGGTCGCCCGGCGCATCGTCCCGTACATCCCGCAGGGCACGAAGGTGGAGCAGGGCGAGCGCATCGGTCTGATCCGCTTCGGCTCCCGGGTCGACATCTACCTTCCGGAAGGTGTCGAGGTCGCGGTCGAGGTCGGCCAGGCCACCACCGCGGGGGTGACTCGAATTGACCGTGATTGATCCCGACACACAGGCAGGCTGGGTGCCCGAGTCGGAGTCCGAGGAGGACGCCGGCGAGGACATGCCGCTCTCTCTGCGGCTGTCGATAGCGGACACCCTGACTCTCGGCAACGCCACGTGCGGTTTCATGGCGGTGTACTTCACCACCACCGGAATCCTGATCCCGCACCTCACGGGCAGCGACGAGAGCGGCATGGCCCGGCACTCCGCGGCCACCGCCGTGATCCTGATGCTCCTCGCGGCGGTCTTCGACCTCTTCGACGGGCTCGTGGCGCGCAAGCTGCGCTCCTCGCCGATGGGTGCCGAGCTGGACAACCTCTCGGACCTGATCAGCTTCGGGCTCGCCCCGGCGTACTTCGTCCTCGTGTACGGCATGGTCGCGGACGACGCACACCAGCGGGTCTCTGCGCTGGCGGCCATCGTGGTGCTGCTGGCGGTGGTGCTCAGGCTTGCGAGATTCTCCTGCGTGACCATGAAGGACGGCATGTTCCAGGGCATGCCGAGCCCCTTCGGAGCGCTCACGGTCGTCTCGATCGTGCTCCTGGAGCTGCCCTTCGTGCCGACGCTGCTCGCGATCGTCGGAGTGGCGTGGCTGATGGTCAGCCGGGTCGAGTACCCGAAGCCGCGGGGTGTCCTCGCGGTGGCGATGCTCAGCTGGATCGTAGCCGCGATGGGGCTCCTCGCCGCGTGGGCGTTCGACGCCCCCGGCGGCCAGCTGCTCCTCCAGACCGGCTGTGCGCTGCAGGTGGTCCTGGGAGCGGTCATCCCGCTCTTCGCGACGGCACGGCGGGTGAACACCTTCCGTGACAACCGGCGCGAGGCACGGACCGCGCAGCTGCCGTAGCGGCACGCAAGACACATGAGAAGGACCCGGGTGCTCCCCAGCACCCGGGTCCTTCCGCATCCGAGGGGCTCACGGCCGTGGTCCGCGCGGCCGTGAGGCTCCGCCCAGTATGTTGGGGCCCAACCGGCTGACGGGCGCCGTCCCCGGATACCAGGCCTTGATGACGAAGGACTCGGAACCCGATGACAGACAACTCCGACATGATCGACTTCGTACGGGCGCGCCTCGCCGAGGAGGAGCTCATCGCGCAGGCGGCGGGCAGCGACAGCTGGCGGTGTCCGGCCGACGTTCCCGGCGAAGTCCACGACCGGTCCGGGGGCATCGCGTTCAGCGTGCGGAATCTCGGTTTCGACCAGCACATCGCGTTCCAGGACCCGGCGCGTACGCTGCGCCGCATCGAGACGAGCAGGGTGCTCCTCGACGAGTACGAGGAAATCTCCGGCCTGGACACCGACCGCCCCGATCACGACTTCGGGTCCGGCCGGGCCGTCGGGCTGGGGTTCGCCGTCCGGCAGCTGGCCGCGGAACACGCCGGCCACCCCGGGTACCGGGCCAGGTGGCTCCCCCGGTTCATCCAGTAGCGGCGACCGCCGCGGCCGCCCCGCGGGGGCGTTCGCTGCGGTCGCCGCCGACTGTGCGAGGTCGCCTTCCGCTCAGTGCCCGGCGTCCCGGGAGATGCCCCGGACTCCGCCGCCGCGAGTACGGCTCCCAGCAGGCAGAGGACGCCGGTGACGAGCACGGCAGTGTGCACCTCGTTCATGAATGCCGGCCGCTGCCGCCTCGCCGTCGGTGAGGGACTGGAGGGCATCTGCGATGTGTGCGCGCTCCAGGCGCTGGACCTCGCCCTACCACCGCCTCGGCTCCATGTCCCGGCCACGGGCCCGGCTGCGGATGGCTGCGGGAGGGCTAAGGTTTCAGAAGGAGCGCATCGCATCGCATCGCATCGTGCAGGGACGCCATGCACCGACACCGCAGCACATCGGACAACACCCAGGAGCTCCTTCTCACTCTTGGGCGCCTTGTCGATCAGGCCCTGGAGAACATCAGGCTCCAGCGCGCCCGCGCGGAAATGGGCCTGGCCCTGCAGCGGCACATGCTCCCCACCGAACTGCCCGACTTCCCAGGCATCCGGATCGCGGCCCGGTACGCGCCCTCGCAGGACGGCATGGCCGTCGGTGGCGACTTCTACGACGCGTTCCCCATGCGGGACGGGGTCGCGGGGATCACCATCGGCGACGTACAGGGGCACGGGGTGGAGGCCGCCGCGTTCATGGGTGAGGCCCGCGCCAGCCTCAGGGCGCTCGCCAGCGTCACGACCGACCCCGGCACGGTGCTGGCCTGCGCCAATGATCTGCTGATCTCGCTGGGCGGCGACCTGTTCACGACCTGCTGCCTGCTGAGCGTCACCCCGCAGAGCGGCGAGCTGTCCGTGGCACGGGCCGGACACGTGCCGCTCGTATGGGGCACCGACGACGGCGACTCCGGCATCTCCCAGGACGAGGGCGGGGTGCCGCTGGGCATCCTGCACGACCAGTGGTACCCCGTGACCCGTCGGCGGCTCGCGCGCCCCGGGTATCTGGTCCTGCTGACCGACGGGGTCGTGGAGGGGCCGTCGTACCCGATCGACGAGGGGCTCGCCGCGGTGACGGAGGTGGTCGCCGCGGCCGGCGGGGTCGACCCCGGCGAGCTGGCCACGCGGGTGCTCCAGGTGGCGGACCTGACCGGTCACGAGGACGACGCCGCCGTGCTCGTCGTCCGCTACGACGGTCCGTCGGGGACGACCGGGCCGGTGGACGGCGCCTGACCCGTTCGCGTACCCGGGCGGGGCCCGGGACGGCTCATTCGCCGACTTCGCCGCCGTGCTACCGGCGTGTCCGCCCCGGCGGCACGCAGCCGCTTGGTGTCCGATGCTGGAATGGTGGACAGAGCGCGGCTCCGACAACACACGGTCGAAGTCCTGACGGTCCTCGCGGTGGCGGCCTGCTACTACGCGACAGCCCGTCTGGGACTGCTCCAGCAACTGGTGCGCGGCCAGGTCACCCCGCTGTGGCCGCCGACCGGGATCGCGGTCGCGGCGCTGCTGGTGTTCGGGGTGCGGATCTGGCCCGGCATCGCCCTCGGCGCACTCGCCGTCAACCTCCTCATCGGGCCCTCGCCGCTGCCCGTACTGTTCATCGCCGCCGGAAACACGGTCGCCCCCATCTGTTCGTACCTGATGCTGCGGCGTGCGGGATTCCGCAACGAACTCGACCGGTTGCGGGACGCGCTGGCGCTGGTCTTCCTGGGGGCGCTGGCGGGCATGCTGATCAGCGCGACGGTGGGCACCGGCGCCCTGGTCGTCTCGGGGGCGCTCCCGAGCGAGGAGTTCTGGCAGACCTGGTCGGTCTGGTGGACGGGCGACGCCATGGGCGTCATGGTCGTGACACCGTTCCTGCTCGCCGTGCGCAACGCCCGCCTGCCGCACACCATCAACCCGGCGAGGTGGGCGGAGGCCGCCGCGCTGGGGGTATGCACCGCGGCCGTCACCGTGGTGGCGACCGACACCAGCGCCTCGCTGCTCTTCCTCGTCTCCCCGTTCCTGATCTGGGCCGCCTTCCGCTTCGAGCGGGCCGGGGCCGCCTGCTGCGCGCTGGGCGTCTCCACGCTCGCGATCCTGGCCGCAGGACGGATGACCGGCCCCTTCGCCCACCACGGCCTGCTGACCAACATGATCACCCTTCAGGCGTTCATCGGAACCACCGCGCTCGTCTCTCTGCTGCTGGCCGCCGTCGTCGCCGAACGGAACCGCACCTACCGCGAGATCAAGCGGCTCTGTGCGCAGCTCTCCGAGAAGGTCACCCGTCAGGACCTCTGAGTCACTCCATCGGCCCAGCGACGGGTGCGCGGGCCCGCGATCGGCAGCAGGCTGAGGGGCGACGGCACCGCGACGAGGGCAACCGGAAGCCGAAATTCAGGCGGACGGGCGCCGTAAGAGGTGGAGCCATGCCCCATGTGTCTGCGAATGTCCATGTGTCCCGCCCCGCCGACGAGGTCTTCTCGTTCCTCCGGGATCCGCGGAACCTGGCTGAGTGGTCATCGAGCATAGACCGGGTGATAGAGGGCCCGGTCGCCGCCGAGCTGGGTGACGAGTACACCTGCAAGTTTCCGGGCAGACGACGGGCGCACCGCCTGCGGTGCACCGCGAGCTCTCCCGTCGAGTACCTCGTCTTCCGCGGTGCGGGCATGTGGACGCCACTGGGCCGCCACTCCCCGGAGCTGGAGTTCCGGCTGAGTCCGAGCGGGCTCGGTACGACGGTCACCGTCTCGGTCAAGCCCCATCTGGACGGCGGCATGATACTTCTCGCGCCGTTCGTGACGATGGCCTGGCGCCGGGACCTGCCTTCGGAGCTCCAGAGTCTGTCCGAGCTGCTGAGCCGCGGGGGCGGGGCGGCAGAGGGTACGGGGGACGGCTGGGACGCGGCGCCCTCGGTGGGGTCGCCGGGCTGATCTACGGCCACCGGGCGGGCATCGGATCGACGCACCGCCCGGCCACCGGAGCAGGTCACGGAGCTACAGCAGGAAGTCGCGCGCGATCGACTCGGACGCCCGCTCCAGCAGGGGCCCCGCCTGGGCCATGGAGACCGCAGGGTCCGGCTCCAGGTCCGCGAGGGCGTACGCACGGCGGATGCCCGCCGCGGTCAGCGCCTCCGGCGGCAGGGCCAGGCGGCCGCAGACCGCCACGACCTCGATCCCCGCGGCGCGGGCCGCCGCCGCCACTCCCGCCGGGGCCTTGCCGTGGAGGGTCTGCTCGTCGAGCGAGCCCTCACCGGTGATCACCAGCGTGGCGCGCGCCAGCGCCGGGGCGAAGCCGAGGACGTCGAGCATGACCTCGATGCCGGGGCGGAACCGGGCGCCGAGGGCGACCAGCGCCCCGTAGCCGATGCCGCCCGCCGCTCCCGCTCCCGGCAGCGCGGCATGATCCGGGCCGAGGACGGACGCGTAGTGGGCGAGCGCCGCGTCGAGCGTCGCGATGTCGTCCTCGGTCGCGCCCTTCTGCCTGCCGTAGACCTCGGGGGCACCCTTCGGGCCCGTCAGCGGGTTGTCCACGTCGCTGGCGAGGATCAGGTCCACATCGGCCAGTCGCGGATCGAGGCCGGAAAGGTCCGCCTCCGCCAGGTCGGCCAGGCCGCCGCCACCGGGGCCCACCGGCTTGCCGTCCGCGTCCAGGAAACGGGCGCCCAGCGCGGCCAGCATGCCCGCGCCGCCGTCCGTCGTAGCGCTGCCGCCGACGCCGAACACGATCGTCCGGGCACCCGCGTCGAGCGCGGCGGCGAGCAGCTCGCCGGAGCCGTACGTCGTCGCCGTGAGCGGGGCGAACACTCCTGCGGGCAGGTGCTGGAGGCCCGACGCCTCGGCCATCTCCACCACCGCCGTGTTGCCGCGCAGCGCGTACGCCGCGATCACCGGATCGCCGAGCGGCCCGGTCACCCGCGCCTCGCGGCGCTCGAATCCGGCGGCCACCGCCGCCGCCACCGTGCCGTCGCCGCCGTCCGCCACGGGCAGGGTCTCGACCCGCACGTCGGGGACGACCCGCCGCAGCCCGGCCGTCACCCGCTGAGCGACCTGTACGGCCGTGAGCGAGCCCTTGAACTTGTCCGCCGCGACGAGCACGCGTGCGGTCTCCATCACTGCTCCGTCCGCCACCTTGCATCCCTTGCTCTCGAACAGGCAGTCGCGCCGCCCCCGACCCTATCCGCAGCGGATACCCGCTGCCCAGAGCGGTCGTCGTGCGGGCTCCGCCCCTGCCACTACGCTTCCCGCGTGACCACCACTGACTACGCCTCCTACATCGCGGGGCTCCCCCGGGTGCTGGCCGCCGCGGCCACCTTGTTCCGGGACGGCCGGGGGCGGGTGCTGCTCGTCGAGCCGAACTACCGTGACGGCTGGGCGGTGCCCGGCGGAACGGTCGAGTCCGACGACGGCGAGAGCCCGCGCCAGGCCGCACGGCGCGAGACGGCCGAGGAGATCGGCCTCGATCTGGCACCGGGGCGGCTGCTCGCCGTCGACTGGGCTCGCGGTCCGCAACGGCCGCCGATCGCCGCGTACGTGTACGACGGCGGGGTGCTGGACGAGACGCGGTTGAAGGCGATCCGGCTCCAGGAGGAGGAGCTCCTGTCCTGGCGGCTGGTCGAGCGCGAGGAGATCGACCGCTATCTGCTGGGCGCCCTCGCGCTGCGCGTGAAGGCCGCGCTGGAGGTGCTCGAATCCGGCGGCGGCGCGGTGGAGCTGGAGGACGGCCTCCCGGCTGACCGCTGACGGCTGACGGCCAGGACCCGGATACCACCCGAATCACCTTCTGTCCCGTTGTGCTGACCGGTCGTCAACTGGTAGTCCGGTCGACGGCTGCCGGACCGTCGGGTTCATGTGCCATTGGTCCGCAGTGCACGCTCGACCGGCATCATCCGGACTCCACGACAGCGGAGGGATCATGCGTAAGCACACGGGACACCTCGGTGGGCGACTGGTCACGACCGTCGCAGCGCTCGCCTGTACGGCAGTCGTCGCCACGGCGTCGACGGCGCTCGCGGAAGCGGCACCGGCCTCGGTGCCGGCCGCACCGGGCGGCCTGCCGCAGACGGTCGACGGCGGCGCCTGGCAGTCCGGCCATGTCCAGGGCATAGCCATCGACCGCCGTAAGGGCTTCATGTACTTCTCGATGACCAATCTGCTGGTCAAGACCGACCTCAAGGGCAATCCGGTCGGCTCGGTCACCGGATTCACCGGCCACCTCGGCGATCTGGACTTCAACGAGAAGGACGGCCGGGTCTACGGCTCGCTGGAGTACAAGGAGGCGAAGTCCTTCTACATCGCGATCCTCGACGTCGACCGCATCACCCGGATGGACATGGACGCCCAGTCCACCGGGGTCGTCTCGACCGTCTACCTCAAGGAGGTCGTGAAGGACTTCACCGCCGACATGAACGGCGACGGGGTCTTCGACGGCGACACGGGCAACACTCCCGACCACCGCTACGGCTGCAGCGGCATCGACGGCATCGCGTTCGGTCCGGCCTTCGGCGACCGGCGCGGCAACCGCGCCGCGAAGAGACTGACGGTCGCGTACGGCGTGTACGCCAACACCGGCCGCACGGACAACGACCACCAGGTGCTGCTCCAGTACGACGTCACCCACTGGAAGAAGTACGAACGCCCGCTGACCGAGTCCGCCCCGCACACCAGCGGACCCGCCCGCGTCGGCGGCAAGTTCTTCGCGTACACCGGGAACACCAATTACGGCGTGCAGAACCTGGAGTACGACGGGCACAGCGGCAACTGGCTGATGGCCGCCTACAAGGGCTCCAAGCCCGGTTTCCCCAACTACTCGGTCTTCGCGCTGGACGGTGCGCGCAAGCCGGTACGCGGCTGGCTGCGCGGGCAGCAGCGCCCGGAGCGCGGGCTGCTGCTCCCGCTGCTGCGCGAGGGGGCGCACGACGCCACGACGGGTACGTACGGGTGGCCGGCGCCGGGACAGTACGGGCAGTACGGGCTGGTCTCGCTCGACGACGGGCGGTTCTACGTGGCGCGCAGTGGCACGCTCCAGGACGGCGGCGTCACCAAGCAGACGGCACGGGCCGAGCTGAACAGCTGGACGGGCCTGACCCCGTCCCCGTTCACTCCTGCCGGCCCCGCGGCCTGACGTCCGCCACTGGGCGGACGGTTGCCCGAGACCGAAATGGCCTCGCGGACGGTGGCCGGCGCTGCTTACGCTCGCTCCATGACTCTGGTCGCGATCCTCAGCGGCGCCGGCATCTCCACGGACTCCGGCATCCCCGACTACCGTGGGCCCAACGGGCTCTGGCGCAAGGACCCGGAGGCCGAGAAGCTCGTCACGTACGACTACTACATGGCCGATCCGGAGATCCGCCGCCGCTCCTGGCAGATGCGCCGCACCAGTTCGACCTGGTCCGCGGAGCCGAACGCGGCGCACCGTGCGGTGGCGGAGCTGGAGCGGTCCGGCGTCCCGTTGCGGGTGATCACGCAGAACGTCGACGGTCTGCATCAGCTCGCCGGGCTCCCCCGCCGCAAGGTCCTGGAGCTGCACGGGACCGCGCGCGAGGTGGTCTGCACCCGCTGCCACGCCCGTTCGGCGATGAGCCAGGCGCTGGCCCGGGTGGAGGCGGGAGAGGCCGACCCGGCGTGCGCGGTCTGCGGCGGCATCCTGAAATCGGCCACGGTCATGTTCGGTGAGCGGCTCGATCCGGTGGTGCTGGGCCAGGCGGTGTCGATCGCGAAGGCCTGCGAGGTGTTCATCGCGGTCGGTACGACGCTCCAGGTGCAGCCCGCCGCGTCGCTGGCCGGGATCGCGGTGGACAACGGGGCGCGGCTCGTCGTGGTGAACGCGGAGCCGACCCCGTACGACGAACTGGCCGAGGAGGTCGTCCGCGAGCCCATCGGCACGGCGCTGCCCGCGCTGCTGCGGCGGCTGGCCGCCGGTACGGGGCCGGTCGCGGGTTCCGACGGGGATGCCGACGGGGCTACCGACAGGCCTTCGGGCGGGATTTCCGGGGACTGAGGTACGGGGGACCGAGGTGCGGGTGGGGCCGGAAGGCGGTCGGCCCGGCCGGGAGTTGTCGGTGGGGGACTGTACGGTCCCCCGCATGACAGAACGCTCCCAGCTCGACGCCACCCGAGCCTCGTACGACACCGTGGCCGCCGACTACGCCGTGCTGCTGGCCGACTTGATGCCGAAGAAGCCGTACGACAATGCCGTGCTGGCCGCCTTCGCGGAGATCGTGACGGCGCACGGCGGCGGCCGGGTGGGCGATCTGGGCTGCGGGCCCGGTCGTGTGACGGCCCAGCTGCGCGATCTCGGACTGGACGTGTTCGGCATCGACCTCTCCCCCGGCATGATCGCGGTGGCCCGCGCGACCTACCCCGACCTCGTCTTCGACGAGGGTTCGATGACCGACCTGGATCTGGCGGACGGCAGCCTGGCCGGTGCGCTGGCCTGGTACTCCCTGGTCCACACCCCGCCGGAGCAGTTGCCCGGCGTCTTCGCCGAGTTCCATCGGGTCCTGGCCCCGGGCGGCCATCTGCTCATGGCCTTCAAGGTCGGCGACGAATGCGTGCGCCTGGAGCAGGCGTACGGCCACGCGGTGACGCTCGACGTCCACCGCTTCGTGCCCGAGGCCGTGGCCGGGATGCTGGAGAAGGCCGGGTTCCGTGTCCGGTCCCGGCTGGTCCGCGAGGCGGACGAGTGGGAGAAGACCCCGCAGGCCTTCTTCGTGACGGTGAAGCCCGTGGCACCGTAGCGGCCCGGCCGTGCTCGGCCGGACATGCCTCAGTGGTCGAGTTCCTGCTGTACGCGCCGCGAGGGGCGGAACGTGTACAGGTCGAGGATCTCCGGCGGGTCCACCAGCCCGGGACCGCCCGCCTCGACCCAGGTGACGATGTCCGTCACCGCGTCCGGGTCGTTGACCAGGCCGAGCCAGACCGGGCGGCCGCCGGCCCGGCGGCCCTCGGCCGACGGCTGCACGACGACGACATTGGCCCGTTCGCAGGAGTCCAGGCACTCCACGGCACGTACGGTGGCGACCGCGCCGAGCAACCGCCGCAGCTCGGCGAGCTGACCGGCGTGGTCCACGTCCGGGATCTTGGGCGTCCCGCAGCAGCAGCCGCGGCAGACGCTGACGGTGGGCCGGGGCGTCCCCTCGGCGGGGGCCGCCCTTCGGGTGCGGCGGCTCATGCGGGGACGCCTCCGGTGCGGGCGGGGATGATCACCAGGGGACTGTACCGATCCCCACCGGCGGATCGAACACCTGATCTCCCCCGTGCGGTGGTGGGGTACAGTTGATGGCTGCGAAGGGGAGTAGCCCCGCAAACCGGTCGTCGACACACTGGAACCCCCGGGTTCCCGGTGGCCGGGCCCGTTGGACCATCACGGGCGGGCGAGACCTTCGGTCAGGTATGACAGGCCCGCGCCTCCGTGGGCGCTGACGTCATGCCGGGCCGAGTGGTCCTCCGGAAGCCCGAGCGGCGCTTCGCGAAGACCCGGGGCCCGGCTCTCACAGAAAGCCACCCGGAATGCACCTCGACCCCTGGGCGATCCTCACCGCCTTCGGTCTGATCTTCCTTGCGGAGCTCCCCGACAAGACGATGTTCGCGTCGCTCGCCATGGGCACCCGCATGCGACCGCTGTACGTCTGGTTCGGCACGTCGTCCGCGTTCATCGTGCACGTCGCCATCGCGGTGGGGGCGGGCAGCCTGATCGGGCTGCTGCCCGACTGGATGGTCAAGCTCGTCTCCGCCTCCCTCTTCGCGTTCGGGGCCTTCATGCTGCTGCGCTCGGGTGGGGGCGATGACGACGAGGACGGCGGAACGAAGACGGTGACCGGTTTCTGGCCGGTCTATTCGACCGCGTTCATGGCCGTCTTCATCAGTGAGTGGGGCGACCTCACCCAGATCACCACGGCCAACCTGGCCGCGAGCGACGGCACCTGGTCCACGGCGATCGGGTCCGCGGCCGCCCTGATGTCCGTCTCGGCGCTGGCGCTGCTCGCCGGGCGTTTCATCGCCAAGCGGGTACCGCTGAAGACGGTCCAGCGGATCGGCGGGCTCTGCATGCTGGGGCTGGCGATCTGGACCCTGGTGGAGATCTTCACCGGCTGACGGCCGGCGCGTACGCAGGTGGCTCGGGAACGGGCCCGGACCTCGGTGTCCGGGCCCGTTCCCGTGCCGGCGTCCATGGGAGAGGGCGCGGGCGGCGTCAGAAGAGCGCCGGGGTGTCGTCCTGCGTACCGTTCTCGAAGGCCAGCAGCCGCTGCTTGCGGTCGAGTCCGCCGCCGTAGCCGGTGAGACTGCCCGAGGCGCCGATGACACGGTGGCAGGGGACGATGATGCCCACCGGGTTCTTTCCGTTGGCCAGCCCCACCGCCCGTGAGGCGCCCGGCTTCCCGAGGTTCTCGGCCAGTTCGCCGTACGAGCGGGTCTCGCCGTACGGGATCAGCCGCAACTGCTCCCAGACGCTGCGCTGGAACGGGGTGCCGTCAAGTCGCAGCGGCAGATCGAAGGTGCGCAACTCCCCGGCGAAGTAGGCGTCGAGCTGACGGACGGCCTCCGTGAAGGGCCGCGGGTCACGTTCGCCGAAGGTCTCCTCGGGCGGGCGGTGCCGCTGACCGGTCATGTAGAGGCCCGCGAGGTCCCCGTCGGTGGCGACCAGGGTGAGCGGACCGTACGGGCTGTCGACGACGGTGTGCTGCCGGGTCGCCGCGGGGGGCTGCGGATCGGTCATGGCTGGACTTCCCGGTTCTTTTCGGTGGGCAGGTGGTTGATGGGGTGGTCGTCCACGGTCCACAGGTACTGGACCGCGTACGCCCGCCAGGGGCGCCAGGCGGCCGCGCGGGCGGTGAGCGCCGCGGGTGTCGAGGGGAGGCCGAGCTCCTCGGCGGCGCGCCGGATGCCGAGGTCGGTGGGGAGGAAGGCGTCCGGGTCGCCGAGCGCCCGCATCGCGATGACCTCGACGGTCCAGGGGCCGAAGCCGGGGAGGGCGGTCAGTTCGGTCCGCGCCTGCTCCCAGTCGGTGTCGGTGCCCAGCCGCAGCGATCCGTCGGCGAGTGCGGAGACGAGCGTGGTGAGGGTGGTGCGGCGGCTGCGCGGCAGGGCGAGCTGTTCCGGGTCGAGTCCGGCGAGGGCCGCCGGGTCCGGGAAGAGGTGGGTGAGGCCGCCCTCCGGGTCGTCGACCGACAGGCCGTGGGCGCCGACCAGGCGGGCCGCGTGGGTGCGGGCGGCGGCGGTCGAGACCTGCTGGCCGAGCACCGCCCGTACGGCGAACTCCGCCCCGTCGACGGTACGCGGCACCCGCCGGCCGGGCGCCTTGCCGACCAGCGGGGCGAGCAGCGGATCCGCGCGCAGCTGCTCGTCGACGGCCTCCGGGTCGGCATCCAGGTCGAGCAGCCAGCGGCAGCGGCTGATCGCGAGGGTGAGGTCGCGCGGGTCGGTGAGGGAGAGCCGGCAGGCTATGTGGTCGGGATGCGGGGTGAGCGCGACGATGCCGTGTCCGTACCGCAGGGAGAGGGTGCGGCGGTAGGCGCCGTCGCGCCACTCCTCGACGCCGGGGACGGCGGTCGCGGCGAGGTGGCCGAAGAGGTTGCCGGGGTTGAGCGGGGCCCGGTACGGCAGCCGCAGCGCGATCACGCCCGGGGTGGCCGGGGGTGTCCCGGAACGGGCGGCGCGGCTGCGCAGTTCGCCCGGGGCGAGCGCGAAGACCTGGCGGACAGTGTCGTTGAAGGTCCGGATCGAGGAGAACCCGGCGGCGAACGCGACTTCCGCCATGGGGAGTCCGGTCGTCTCGATGAGCAGTCTCGCGGTCTGGGCGCGCTGTGCGCGGGCCAGGGCGAGCGGGCCGGCTCCGAGTTCGGCGAGCAGCTGGCGTTCGATCTGCCGGGCGGAGTAGCCGAGCCGGGCGGCGAGTCCGGGTACGCCCTCGCGGTCGACGACACCGTCCGCGATGAGCCGCATCGCGCGGGCCACGGAGTCGGCGCGGGCGTTCCACTCCGGGGAGCCGGGGCTGGTGTCGGGCCGGCACCGTTTGCAGGCGCGGAATCCCGCCTGCTGGCAGGCGGCGGCGCTGGGGTAGAAGGTCATGTTCTCGACCTTGGGCGGCACGGCCGGGCAGCTGGGACGGCAGTAGATCCGGGTGGTCAGGACCGCCGTGAAGAACCAGCCGTCGAAGCGGGCGTCCTTGGAGTGGACGGCCCGTACGCAGCGCTCGGTGTCGGTGTACATGGCTCAAGCATCCGTCACCAGGCACCCGGAGGCTGGCGAGAATCCGACATGGACCTCGCACTGCCAGGAACTCTTCGGAGGCCGGCGCGGAGTCCGCGCGGCGTGGACAACCCTCTGACGCGGCTTCCCCGCCCGGGGCGGCTGTCACCAGGAGGACTTGATGACCCCGGCAGGAATCCGGCATGCGCCTGCTCGCGTGCGCGGACCCGGGAGAGGCCGAACTTCCGCAGGAAGCCGCGGGGCCGCTCGTCCACACTGTCGCGGCCGGGTCGCGCTGGCGTCGCGCGGCTGGCGCCGGAGCTCGTCCGCGGCGGCCCGGCCGGTCCCCTTCGGCTTCCTCCCGCGCCGGCTGGATCGGCCCCCTCAGGCTTCGCCCCGGATCAGCCCTGCGCCGCCAGTACCTCTTCGAACTCCGCGTACGCGTGCGCGTCGAACAGCACGAACCGCACCTCCTCCACGGGCGCCGCGGCCTCCGCCAGGACCGTGCGGACGGCGATGCGGGCCCCGTCGTCCATCGGCCAGCCGTAGATCCCGGTCGAGATGGCCGGGAAGGCGACGGTACGCGCCCCCAGCTCCCCGGCCGTCCGCAGTGATTCGCGATAGCACGAGGCAAGGAGCGCCGAGCGGTCCTCGGAGCTGCTCCAGACCGGGCCGACGGTGTGGACGACCCAGCGCGCGTCCAGCTGCCCGGCCGTCGTGGCGACGGCCTGGCCGGTGCGCAGGCCTTTTCCGTACTGCGACGCGCGCAGCTCACGGCACGCGGCGAGGATCTCCGGACCGCCCCGGCGGTGGATCGCGCCGTCGACCCCGCCCCCACCGAGCAGGGAGGAGTTGGCCGCGTTGACGATGACGTCGGCGGACTGCCGGGTGATGTCGCCGCGGACCAGGGTGACGGTCACGCCCTCGGGTGTACGCATGTGGACCATGATGCCCCGGGCGGCCCGCTCAGGCCGCCCGCAGGCGCCGCCAGACAGCCTTCGCCGCGTGGTGGCCCGACATGCCGTGCACCCCGGGGCCGGGCGGAGTGGCCGAGGAGCAGAGGAACACCGCGGGGTGCGCCGTCGCGTAGGGGACCCGGGCCAGCTTGGGGCGCAGCACCGTCTGCAGGCCGGCGAAGGCACCGCACGCGATGTCGCCGCCGACGTAGTTGGCATTGCGCGTCGCGAGCTCGGGCGGTCCCGCCACCGCGCGAGCCAGCACCAGGTCGCGGAAGCCGGGGGCGAAGCGCTCCAGTTGCCGTTCGATGACGTCGGTGGCGTCACCCTCCCAGCCCGACGGGACGTGTCCGTACGCCCAGAAGACGTGCCGGCCCTCGGGTGCGCGGGACGGGTCGACCAGGCTGGGCTGCGCGGTGATCAGGAACGGCACGCTGGGGTCGCGGCCGGTCACGGCGGCCGTCATCGCGGCGTCGATCTCACCGGCCGTGGGGCCGATGTGGACGGTGCCGGCGCGCCGGGCCTCCTCCGCCGTCCAGGGGACGGGGCCCGACAAGGCGTAATCGATCTTGAAGCAGGACGCTCCGTACCGGTAGCCGCGGTAGGCGTGGCCCAGTCCGGCGATGCGGGCGAGGGCGGTGGGCGAGGTGTCGAAGATGTAGGCGCGGGCGGGCGGCAGCTCGTCGAGGCGCTTGACCTCCGTGCCGGTACGGATCGCTCCGCCCTGTTCACGTATGTACGAGGCGAGGGCGTCGGAGATGGACTGCGATCCACCGCGCGGCACGGGCCAGCCCTTCTCGTGCGCGGCGAGCGCGAAGAGCAGAGCGATACCGCCGGTGGCGATTCCGCTGGTTGGGGCTATGGCATGGGCGGCGAGCCCGGCGAACAGGCCGCGCGCCTTCGCACCGCCGAAGCGCCGGGAGAGCAGCGACGCGGGCTGGAGCGCGTCGAGACCGAAGCGCACCCAGCGGTAGGGGTCACGGGGCAGCCCGTCCCACGGGGTGCGCAGGAAGTCCTGGGCGAGGGTGTCCCAGTGGCCGAGGTAGGGGGCGACGAGCCTGCGGTACGCCCCCGCGTCCTGGGGCCCCAGCGACATGGCGCTCTCCCCCACCGAACCGGTGAGCACGGCGGCCGTGCCGTCCGGGAACGGGTGGGCGAGCGCCAGCTCGGGCTGGAGCCATTCCAGGCCGTGCCGGGTGAGCGGCATCGCGTCGAACGCGGGTGAGCCGATGCCCAGCGGGTGGACGGCGGAACAGGGGTCGTGACGGAAACCGGAAAGGGTGAGCTCCTCGGTGCGGGCACCGCCTCCGACGGTGTCCTGCGCTTCGAAGACCTCCACGGCGAAGCCGCGGCGGGCCAGTTCGGCCGCGGCGGTCAGTCCGTTGGGGCCCGCCCCCACGACGACTGCATCGAGCATCGACGGCACCTTCGGACTCCTTCGTCAGCCGACGGCCAGGGCACCCAGGATATTCCGAGGCACCGACAGCGCGGGCGCGGGTATGGTCGCCGCGCGATGAACACAACTGACTCCCAGGCCACGCCCCGGGCGGCCGTCGAAGCGACCGCACCAGCCGCCCCCGTCACCGACGTGCCCGCCCGTATCGCCGACATGGCCGCCCGGCTCACCGCACTGCCCGGCATCCGGGCCGTCGCGCTGGGCGGCAGCCGGGCCCGTGGCACCCACCGTCCGGACTCCGACTGGGACCTGGGCCTGTACTACCGCGGCGCCCCCGACGTGGCCGCGCTGACCGCGCTGGCTTCCGAGGTACAGGGTTCCCCGGCCGAGGTCGCCGTTCCCGGCGGGTGGGGGCCGTGGGTCGACGGCGGGGCCTGGCTGCGGGTGGACGGCGTCCCTGTGGACTGGATCCTGCGCGACCTGGACCGGGTGGAGGCGGTCTGGGCCGACTGCCGTGAGGGGCGCTTCGAGGTGGGCGTGCAGCCGGGGCACCCGCTCGGCTTCTGGTCCCCCGCGTATCCCGGCGAGGTCGCGCTGGGCCGGATGATCGCCGACCCGCAGAAGGAGTTGACGGCGCTTCAGGGAGAGGTCCGTAACTATCCGGAGCCGCTGCGCACCGCACTCACCGATGCCGCCTGGGAGGCGGAGTTCTCGGTGGCGGCCGCCCGCAAGTCGGCGCCCGGCGGCGACCGGCTCCATGTGTCGCTGTGCCTGTCACGGGCATTCGGCATCCTCGCCCAGTCCCTCCACGCCCACCATCGCACCTGGTGTCTGAACGAGAAGGGCGCGGCGGCCGCGGCCGCCGCCCTGCCGGACACCCCCGAGCGGTACACCGAGCGCATCGACGAAGCGCTGCGGGGCCTGGACGAGGAGGCGGTGGAGCTGGCCGCGGAGCTCGTGCGGGACGTCCGGTCGGCCTGCGGCGGGTGAGGTTGGCCGACGGGTGGAGTGAGCCTGCGGGTGGCGTGAGTCTGCGGGTGGGGTGAGTCTGCGGCGCGTGAGACGGGCCGACGGCGGGGTGGGCTCGCGGCGGGTGGGGTGAGCCGGCGGGCGAGGTGGACCTGCCCGCGGGCGGTGAGCCGGCGGGCAACGCAGGCCGGCCGGGAGTTGCGGCAGACGCCCGGCGGCGCCCCGCTCAGTCCCGCCCGACGGCCGTGACGCAACGGGCGAGCAGAGCCCGCAGGGCGTCCCGCTCCTGCGGGGCGAACTCCTCGGCGATCCGGTCGACCGGTTCACGGACAGCCCCGCCCGCGAGCAGGCGTACGATCCGCGGGCCCGCGCCCGGCTCGCGGCGCCGACCCGCGAACTCCTGGCCTGATCGGGGTCCCGATCCTGAACGGAATCCCGCTCAGGCCCCGTCGCTGAGCGCCTGAAGGACGCGTTCGACGGTCTTCTCGTCGCGGGCCGCCGTGAAAGGCAGCGCGTTGCCGCCGGTGATGCGGAACGGTACGCCGGAGAGGGTGGCCTCGGAGCCGCCCGCCTCGGCGACCAGCAGCAGGCCCGCCGCGTGGTCCCAGGCGTACTCCCAGCTGAAGGCGACCGCGTCCAGCTCGCCACGGGCGACGGCGAGGTATTCGAGCCCCGCCGAACCGCAGGGGCGGGCCTCGATCCCCTCGGTGCGCAGGCCGAGCAGGGCACGCTTCTGGGCGTCGGTGGTGTAATCGGGGTGCGACATCGCCACGCGCAGCGCGGCGCCGGGGGTGGGCGAACCGGAGCGTATCCGCTCGCCGTCGAGCGTGGCACCGCGGCCGCGGACCGCGACCGCCATCTCGTCCAGGGCCGCGGCGTACGTCCACGAGGCCAGGAGTTCGCCGCGGTGGGCGAGGGCGACCAGGGTGCAGAAGCCCGCTTCGCCGCGGACGAACTGACGGGTGCCGTCGACCGGGTCGACGATCCACACGGGTGCGTCGCCGCCCAGCGCCTCGTACACCTCCGGGTCGGCGTGGACCGCCTCCTCGCCGACGACGACCGAGCCGGGGAGCAGCCCGGTCAGCGATGCGGTGAGGTGTTCCTCGGCGAGGCGGTCGGCGGTGGTGACGAGGTCGTGCGGACCGTTCTTCTCGACGATCTCGTGCGCGGCGAGCTGCCGGAAGCGGGGCGTGATCTCGGCGGCAGCCGCTGCGCGTACCGCCGCCTCGACCTCGGTCAGGTCTCCGGCCAGGAATTCATCGATCATGTCCCCAGCCAATCATGTCGTCCCGGGGCGCCGACGACCTGGTCATGTCGGGGAAGTGGCCGCTCAGCGTCCTACGGCGTACCCCTGCATGCCCCGCGGGTTGGCGGCCGCGGACAGCACCCCCGTCTCCGGGTCGCGGGCCACGGCGCACATCCGGCCCTCGGACCAGGGGTCGCCGACGGTGACGTCATGGCCGCGGCGGCGCAGCTCCTCTACGACCTCCGGGTCCATGCCCTCCTCGACGGTGACGCTGCCGGGGCGCATCCCGCGCGGGAAGAAGGACCCCGGGAAGCTGTCGTTGTGCCAGTTCGGGGCGTCGATGGCGCCCTGGAGGTCGAGTCCGCCGCGGACCTCGGCGCGCAGCGCCACCGCCAGGAAGAAGTGCACCTGCCACTGGTCCTGCTGGTCGCCGCCGGGCGTGCCGAACGCCATGACAGGGACGCCGTCGCGCAGGGCGAGGGACGGGGTGAGGGTGGTACGGGGGCGGCGGCCCGGAGTGAGGGAGTTGGGCAGGCACTCGTCCAGCCAGGCCATCTGGAGTCGGGTGCCTAGCGGGAAGCCGAGCTCCGGCACGACCGGGTTGGACTGGAGCCAGCCGCCGCTGGGCGTGGCGGAGACCATGTTGCCCCAGCGGTCGACCACATCGACGTGGCAGGTGTCGCCGCGGGTCGTGCCGTCCTTGGCGACGGTCGGCTCGCCGACGCCCGCCGTCGGGATGCCCATGGCGTCGAAGTCGTCACCGCCGGCGGCGACCGCGTGGGCGTGGCGGCTGAGCACGGGGGTGCGGCCTTCCGGGCTGCCGGGGCGCAGCTCGTGCGAGGCCTCGGCGGTGATGAGGGTGCGGCGCTCGGCGTTGTACGGCTCCGAGAGCAGTGCGTCCAGGGGTACGTCGGTGGCGTCGCCGTACCAGGCCTCGCGGTCGGCCATGACGAGCTTGCAGCCCTCGATGAGCAGGTGGACGTAGTCGGCGCTGCCGTACCGGGGCAGTTCGTCGGGGAGCAGGGCGAGTTGCTGGAGGAAGGCGGGGCCCTGGCTCCAGCCCGCCGCCTTGGCGAGCGTCCAGCCGTTCCAGTCGTACGTGACGGGGGCCTCGTAGGACGCGGACCATCCGGCCAGGTCGGCGGTGGTGAGGGTGCCGGTGTGACGGAAGCCGCTGGTGTCCATGGTGGGGCGGGCGGCCTGGCGGACCAGGGCCTCGGCGATGAAGCCCTCGCTCCAGATCCTGCGGGCGGCGTCGATCTGGGCGGCCCGGTCCTCGCCGCCGGTCTCCTGCGCTTCGGTGATCAGCCGGCGCCAGGTGGCGGCGAGTGCGGGGTTGCGGAACAGCTCGCCCGGCCTGGGCGCCTTGCCGCCGGGCAGGTACACGTCGGCGGAGGACTGCCACTCGGTCTCGAAGAGTTCGCGGACGGTCTCCACGGTCTGGCCGACCCGCTCGACGGGGGCGTGGCCGTCCTCGGCGTAGCCGATCGCGTACCGCAGCACCTCGGCGACGGACTTCGTACCGTGGTCGCGCAGCAGCAGCATCCAGGCGTCGAAGGCGCCGGGTACGGCCGCGGCGAGCGGTCCGGTGCCGGGGACCAGGTCGAGACCGAGGGAGCGGTAGTGGGCGACGGTCGCGCCCGCGGGGGCCGGGCCCTGGCCGCACAGCACCCGCACCTCGCCGTCCCTCGGTGCCAGGATCATCGGCACCTCGCCTGCCGGTCCGTTGAGGTGCGGTTCGACGACGTGCAGGACGAACCCGGCGGCGACGGCCGCGTCGTAGGCGTTGCCGCCGTCCTCCAGAACCGCCATCGCGGACTGCGAGGCGAGCCAGTGGGTGGAGGACACCATGCCGAATGTGCCCTGGAGGGTGGGCCGGGTGGTGAACACGGTTGCGACTCCTTGCTGCGACGTGCGGAAGGGGTGGAACGGATCGTATGTACGGGGGGGCGGGCGGCGGCGTCCGGGGCGATGCCGTCGTCACCGACGAGGTGTCAGGAGACCTGCCGACCGCCCGAGAAGCGAACAGTTCGGCGGTCGGGGCCTGTTCGGCGATCTGCCCGGGGTACATCACGGCGATCCGGTCGGCGAGGTATTCGACGGCGGCCAGGTCGTGGGTGGTGAACAGGCAGCCGAAGCCGCGATCGAGCTGGAGGGCGGCGAGTGTCCCCTCCCCTCCCCCAACGACGACGTCGGCCCTCCAGGACCCCAACCGGGTCCTGAAAGGCCGACGCAGGGCGAGGTCGGGCGGGCCGGCCCTCAGAGCCAGCCGTCGTCCCTCGGCGGGTCGCAGAGCTCGAAGACCACTTCGCCCGCGTCCGGGCCGTCCGCGATGACGGGACGCACCTGGGCGCCGACCGCCACGCGGTGCGGGGCCGCGCCCACGACACGGCAGCGGAACACGAAGCCCTCGGGGAGACGGACGAGGGACTCGTTGCGTGCGGCGTCCGTGTAGCGGTGGATGACGCCGGACCGCACCACGACACCCAGGCCGGCGCTGCGCTCGGGCTTCAGGTCGCCCGACGCACACACCGGGCACAACAGCCTGCGGAAGGAGGCCGTGCCGCACCAGCGGCAGCGGTGGTACTCCAGCCGGGCTTCCTCATGCACCGTCTGCACGGTGCCACTTGATGACTGGGACACGTTCGACCCCCTGCGCTCGGCTCGGATGCGCCGCACCTGCGCGTCGACGCGTCCGCACCATAGGGCACTGAGTGCCGGGACGTAAAGACACTCAGTGCCAGACCGAGCCTGACCGCATGGTCAGCCCTGCCCGATGACGGACTCGATCTGCTGCACCACGCGCCACATCGGAGCCCCCTTCGAGGCGACCATCACCACCACGTCGCCGTCCGTCGAGGGCATCGACGCACCCTCTTCCGCCTCACTCCCCCACACCCGGTGCACCATCCCGAGTGCGTGGTCGACGGCGGCCTCCGCATCCCCCTCGCCGCCCGAACGCAGCCAGGTCCGCAGCCCGTTGTTGTGCGCCGCGACCACGGACGCGGCGATCACCTCGGCGCGCAGCGCCCCGTCGCCCGACTCCCCGTACCTGCCACGCAGATATCCGGCCATTGTCTGCTCGTACCGCCGCACCACCGACAGCTCGTAGGTACGCAGTCCGGGGACCTCCCGGGTGAGCCGGTAACGCTGGACGGAGAACTCCGGGTTGGCGGAGTACATGCGCAGCACCAGCCTGGCCGCGTCGCTCACCGCGTCCACCGGATCGGCGTCGCCGGCCCGTTCCAGGAACGCGGTCATGTCGGCGAGGCACCGCTCGTGGTCCGGGAAGACCGCGTCCTCCTTGGACGGGAAGTACCGGAAGAACGACCGGCGCCCGACCCCCGCCCGCGCCACGATGTCGTCCACCGTGGTCCGTTCGAAGCCCCGCTCCAGGAAGAGCTGGAAGGCCGCCTCGGCAAGCACCTCCCGCATCGGTGCCTTCTTCACTGGCCTGCGCGCGTCAGTCATGCCGGGAACGTAGCACCGGAAGACCGAATCCGACACTGGGTACCTTTACAGAGGGTACTGAGTGCCATAGTGTCGTCCTACGAACCACACCCAGGTAGGAGAGCCGGCGTGAGCTTGAGGATCGTTGTCTGTGTGAAGTACGTGCCCGACGCCACCGGTGACCGGCATTTCGCCGATGACCTGACGGTGGACCGTGAGGATGTGGACGGTCTGCTGTCGGAGCTCGATGAGTACGCGGTGGAGCAGGCGTTGCAGATCGCGGATGCGGCTGATGATGCGGAGGTCACCGTGTTGACGGTGGGTCCGGAGGATGCCAAGGACGCGTTGCGCAAGGCGTTGTCGATGGGTGCGGACAAGGCGGTTCACGTCGAGGACGACGATCTGCACGGCAGTGATGTGATGGCTACGTCGCTGGTGCTGGCGAAGGCTGTGGAGAAGGCCGGGTACGACCTGGTGGTCTCGGGGATGGCGTCGACGGACGGGACGATGGGTGTGGTCCCGGCGTTGCTGGCGGAGCGTCTGGGTGTGCCGCAGGTGACGTTGCTGTCCGAGGTGTCGGTGGCGGACGGTGTGGTGCGGGGGCGTCGTGACGGTGACAGTGCCTCGGAGCGGGTGGAGGCGTCGTTGCCGGCGGTGGTGTCGGTGACGGACCAGTCGGGCGAGGCGCGTTACCCGTCGTTCAAGGGGATCATGGCGGCGAAGAAGAAGCCGGTCCAGTCGTGGGATCTGGAGGATCTGGGGATCGAGGCCGGTGAGGTGGGTCTGGAGGGTTCCTGGAGCGTGGTCGACTCGGCGGATGAGCGTCCGGCGCGGACGGCGGGCACGATCGTGAAGGACGAGGGTGAGGGCGGCCGTCTGCTGGCGGAGTTCCTGGCGGGGCAGAAGTTCATCTGATCCGCCCCTGTGGCCCCGGTCCCGGCGCCTGTTCGGGTGGGGGTTGTGGTTCCTGTTGTGCTCCCCCTGTTTCTTCGTTACTCGCAGGAGATTGAAGTCCCATGGCTGAAGTTCTGGTTTTTGTCGATCACGTGGACGGTGCGGTTCGCAAGCCCACGCTGGAGTTGCTGACGCTGGCGCGTCGTCTGGGTGAGCCGGTGGCGCTCGCGGTGGGCGGGGGTGCCGGTGGTACGGCGGCGGTGCTGGGTGAGCATGGTGCGGTGCGGGTGCTGACGGCGGAGGATGCCGAGTTCGGCGAGTACCTCGTGGTGCCGAAGGTGGATGCTCTGCAGGCGGCGTACGAGGCGGTGTCGCCGGTGGCGGTGCTGGTGCCGTCGTCGGCGGAGGGCAAGGAGATCGCGGCGCGTCTGGCGGTGCGGATCGGTTCGGGTCTGATCACCGATGCGGTGGATCTGGAGGCCGGTGAGCAGGGTCCGGTGGCCACGCAGTCGGCGTTCGCGGCGTCGTTCACGACGCGGTCGCGGGTGTCGCGGGGCACGCCGGTGATCACGGTGAAGCCGAACTCGGCTCCGGTCGAGGCGGTCGCGGCGGCGGGTGCGGCGGAGGTGCTGGCGGTGTCGTTCTCGGCGCTGGCGACGGGGACGCGGGTGACCGGGCGGACGCCGCGGGAGGCGACGGGCCGTCCGGAGCTGACCGAGGCGGCGATCGTGGTCTCGGGCGGCCGCGGGGTCAACGGTGCGGAGAACTTCGCGCTGATCGAGGCGCTCGCGGACTCGCTGGGTGCGGCCGTGGGTGCCTCGCGTGCGGCGGTGGACGCGGGCTGGTACCCGCATTCCAGCCAGGTCGGCCAGACCGGCAAGTCCGTGTCCCCGCAGCTGTACATCGCGTCGGGGATCTCGGGTGCGATCCAGCACCGGGCCGGGATGCAGACCTCGAAGACGATCGTCGCGATCAACAAGGACGCCGAGGCCCCGATCTTCGACCTGGTGGACTACGGCGTCGTCGGCGACCTCTTCCAGGTCGTTCCCCAGCTCACCGACGAGGTCAAGTCCCGCAAGGGCTGACCCCGGCCAAAGCCGGAACACCCCCCAACGAACGGTCCGGGGCCGTGTGGTGCACACGCACCACACGGCCCCGGACCGTTTCTGGTCACCATTGACGCAGGTCCGGCGGCCTTATAACTTCACTATACGGATTGTTGATTCCGGGAAGCGGAAACAGCGTGACTGTGGAAGGTGTGGAAATGGGTCAGCAGGAGAAGGTGGCAACGAGCCTCGCAGGTGCGGTCAGCGAGGAGATCAGCGCTTCCCTCACCGCGGTCGACGCTGAGCTGGCACGCCGCTACCCCGGGGACCCGGGTACGCGCCAGCCGGTCCACACGGTCTACGTACCCGGCGACACGTTCGCGGCGGGCACCATCCGCGCCTGGGGCGACCAGGCACTGGAGGCGCTCGACGAGCACGCCCCCGACGCCGCCTCGTTCGCGGCCGTCCTCGGCATCCCGGACGAACTCGCCGGGCCCGTCCACGACCGGGTGCGCGCCAAGCTGGAGCGCGAGCCGATCGAGGACCTCCGCATCGACTTCGAGGACGGCTACGGCCCCCGCCCCGACGCGGAGGAGGACGAGTCCGCCGCCCGCGCCGCCCGGCTGGTCTCGGAGGCGTGCGCGAACGGCACGGCGGCCCCGTACATGGGCATCCGGATGAAGTGCATGGAGGCTGCCGTACGCGACCGGGGCATCCGCACCACGGACGTCTTCCTCACCGGTCTGATGCAGGCCGGCGGCCTTCCCGACGGACTGGTCCTCACGCTGCCCAAGGTGACGTACCCCGAGCAGGTCACGGCCTTCGTCCGGCTGCTCGAAGCGTTCGAGGAGGCGCACGGGCTGCCCGCCGGGCGGCTCGGCTTCGAGATCCAGATCGAGACGAGCCAGTCCATCCTCGCCGCCGACGGTACCGCCGCCGTCGCCCGCATGATCGAAGCGGCGCGGGGCAGGGCCACCGGCCTGCACTACGGCACCTTCGACTACAGCGCCTGCGTCGGCGTCAGCGCCGCCTACCAGGCCAGCGACCACCCGGCCGCCGACCACGCCAAGGCCGTCATGCAGGTCGCCGCCGCCGGCACCGGTGTACGGGTCTCTGACGGCTCCACCAACGTCCTCCCGGTCGGCCCCACGCCCCAGGTCCACGAGGCCTGGCGGCTGCACTACGGCCTCACCCGCCGCGCCCTCGCCCGCGCCTACTACCAGGGCTGGGACATGCACCCGGGCCACCTGCCGACCCGCTATGCGGCCGTCTACACCTTCTACCGCGAGGGCCTGGAGCAGGCCGCGGCCCGCCTCGCCGCGTACGTGGCCAAGGCCGGTGGCGACGTCATGGACGAGCCTGCCACCGCCAAGGCCCTCAGCGGCTACCTGCTGCGCGGCATCGACTGCGGCGCCCTGGACACCGCCGAGGTCGCCCGGCTGACCGGGCTGACGCGGGACGACCTGGACGCCTTCGCCTCGCCGCGGCGCGGGGGACTGACGGTGACGGCACCGTAGGGCCCCGCCCGTACCGTCACCCCCGAAGAAAGGTTTCGACGATCCCCGCGAAGCACCGGGGGTCGTCGAGCCACGGGAAGCACCGGGGGTCGTCGAGCCACGGGAAGTGACCGGCGCCCGGCCGGACGACCGGACCCGCATCGGGCAACAACCCCGCGATCGTGGCCGCGACCCGGGGCAGTGGCCGCCGTCCAGTTCGTCCGCGAAGACAAGGACCCGGGCACACCACCCGGCAGGTGCGTCGCGGGCTTCGGCGGAATCGAAGGCGCCGGGAGCCGCATAGCGGTCGGCGGCCCCGTAGTCGCTCTGCATGAATCAGCCGGCGTCGGCTCGACAGCCCGCCGAGATCCCCGAGGTAGGCGCAGGCGCGCATCGAGCCGCCGGGCAGCACGGGCAGCGGCTCTCCCTAGTCCCTGAGGCGGTAGGCGAGTTCTGTTCCGTCGGGAGCGGTGAAGGTGGGCACGGCGCCATCCTGATGACCGGCCGACGGAACCGGCAATCGGTTCACCCGGCCCCTGGGCCCGTCCGTCCCGCTCAGGCGGGCGGCAGTTCGCCGGAGCCGCGGGGGATGAGGGACGTCGGCAGCTCCACCCGTGCCGGGGCGTGGTCCGCGCCGTCCAGGCGGCGGAACAGGTGTTCGGCCGCCGTCCGGCCCACGGCCGCGGCGTCCTGGGAGATGACGGTGATGCCGAGGAGATCGGCGAGCTCGATGTCGTCGAAGCCGACCAGGGCGACCCGCCGGTCCTGCTCGGCCAGCACGCGGACCGCGGTGACCGTCACACGGTTGTTGCCCGCGAAGAGTGCAGTCACCGGTTTTGGACCCGTGAGCATCGCCTCGGCGGCCGCTCTGACCCGCGCGGGCTCGGTGGAGCCCAGCGAGACCCAGGAGTCATCGACGGTGATCCCGGCGTCCGACATCGCCGCGTGATAGCCGCGCAGCCGCTCGGTCGCGGTGTGGATGCGCGGCTGGTCACCGATGAAGCCGATCCGGCGGTGGCCGTGCGCGATCAGATGGGCGACCCCCTCGCGTGCGCCGCCGAAGCTGTCGGAGAGGACCATGTCGGCGTCGATCCGGCCCGCCGGGCGGTCCACGAAGACGGTGGCGACGCCCGCCTTTATCTCCGGCTCCAGATAGCGGTGGTCGTCACCGGCGGGGATCACGATCAGCCCGTCCACCCGGCGCGCGCACAGCGCGAGCACCAGCTCCTGCTCGCGCTCCGGGTCCTCGGCGCTCGACCCGTTGATGAGCAGTGCGCCGTGTGCGCGGGCGACCTCCTCCACGGCGCGGCTCAGCGGCCCGTAGAACGGGTCCGCGAGGTCCTCCAGGACCAGGCCGATCGAGGCGGTGCGGCCCTTGCGCAGGACGCGCGCGCTGTCGTTGCGCCGGAAGCCGAGCGCCTCGATCGCCTCCTGGACCCGGCGCTCGGTGTCGGGCGTGACTCCCGGCTCGCTGTTGACCACGCGCGAGACCGTCTTGAGGCCCACTCCGGCGCGGGCCGCCACGTCCTTCATGGTCGGCCGGTTGCCGTAGCGGGTCTCGGAGTGACGGGCGATCTCGGCCACGGTGCGCTGTCCTGTCCTCGGGTGCGGGCGGTCCGGCGGATCCGTGGCAGGTGCCACGGAGGCTGTGCCGACGAGCATAGGCCCTGGACAACGTTGTCAGCTGAATGGAGACTGGGCAGACTGTTTCCAGAAGCCGCAGGTCCCCGCCCTCTACTCACGGAGCCACACCGATGCATACCGACCTCGTCGCCGCGCTGGACATCGGCGGCACCAAGATCGCCGCCGCGCTGGTGGACGGCGGCGGTGCGCTTCTCGCGCGGGCGCAGCGGCCGACGCCCGCCCGCGAGAGCGCCGAGTCGGTGATGGGGGCCGTGACGGAGGTGCTCGCCGAGCTGTCCGGATCCCCGCTGTGGGGGCGGGCGACGGCCGTCGGCATCGGCAGCGCGGGTCCGGTCGACGCCTCGGCCGGTACGGTCAGCCCGGTCAACGTCCCGAGCTGGCGGGACTTCCCGCTGGTGGAACGGGTCGGCAAGGCGGCCGGCGGGCTGCCCGTCGAACTGGTCGGCGACGGGGTCGCGATGACGGCCGCCGAGCATTGGCTGGGAGCTGCCCAGGGCTACGACAACGCGCTCTGCATGGTCGTGTCGACCGGTGTCGGCGGCGGGCTGGTCCTCGGCGGCAAGCTCCACCCCGGCCCCACGGGCAACGCGGGGCACATCGGCCATGTCTGCGTGGATCTGGACGGCGACCCCTGCCCGTGCGGTTCGCGCGGCTGCGTCGAGCGCATCGCCAGCGGTCCCAACATCGCCCGCCGGGCGCTGGAGGCCGGCTGGCGGCCCGGACCGGACGGCGATGCCTCGGCCGCCGCGGTGGCCGCCGCGGCGCGTGCGGGGGACCCGGTCGCGGTCGCCTCCTTCGAGCGCGCCGCGCAGGCGCTGGCCGCCGGGATCGCCGCCACCGCCACGCTCGTCGAGATCGACATCGCGGTGATCGGCGGGGGTGTGGCCGGCGCGGGCGACGTCCTCTTCGCGCCGTTGCGCCGGGCCCTGCGCCAGTACGCCACGCTCTCCTTCGTCCGGCGGATCGAGGTTGCCCCGGCGGTGATGGGCACCGACGCGGGACTGGTCGGCGCGGCCGCCGCGGCGGCGCGGGTGGGTCCGGGCGGCGTGGCGGCCGCCCGGGGCTGACCGGCGCGGGTGGTTTCCGGGGCCGGTTCCCCGGAAACCACCCGCCCGCCGAACGCGTGGCGCCGCCGCGACCGCCGTCCCTCGTCAGCAGGTGATCCGGAGGTCCGCCCAGTCCGCGTGGTCGGAATCGACGCCGTCCCCGCCGTCGCCGACCACCAGACGTACCACCTGCGCGCCGCTCACATCGGCGGCGAGCGGCTGGGCGGGCATCGCGTTGGTCAGCACGCCGGTCGATGCCACCTTCGTACCGTCGGCCCAGACCTCGAAGGCGACCGTCCCCCTGGCGCCCTTCTCGTCGTCGACCCCGACCCGCGCCGTCACGGTGCCGCACGCCCCGCCGGTGTAGAACTCGACGGCGCTGTAGGCGTGCACGCCGAGCCCCTTGGTGAAGACCTCGCCGCCGATCGTCAGCGGATTGCCGTCGCCCGCACCGCTCTCACCGTTGCTGGTGTCCTTCTCGACCGGGCCCCAGCCGTTGGATGCCGAGAGCTGCGGCAGATCGCTCAGGTAGCCGCCGCCCGACGGCGGTGCGACGACGACATCGGCCCGGAGCGGGACCGTGGATTCCACCCGGGTGCCGGCCGGTGAGCGGTAACGGACGGCGAAGGTCAGGTCGTACGCACCAGTGGCCTGCGCGGGGGCCGTCACCTGCCAGCGGGTGGTCAGGGAGCGGCCGGTGGGCAGAGCCGGTGAACCGGTCGGCGACACCGCCTTCACCTGCCAGCCCGAGGGGCCGGTGAGCTGCGCCGAGACGTTCCTCGCGGGGGTGCGGCCCAGATCGGTGACCGTGGTGGTCAGCGTGGCGGTGTGGCCGGCTTCGATCAACGGCCGGGAATCCAGGCCGAGTTCCACTGCGGGCGGCTGGGCGGCCCACTTGTCGTCGGCGGCGACGCGCAGCAGCACCGTCCCGTGCGCCGGGACGGTCGCCGCCAGGGTGCCCGCGGTGTTGTAGGACCTGTGCTCCCACAGGTCGCGCATCGTGTACCCGTCGGCCTCCGGCAGCCCCACCTCGGCAGCCGTCGTCGCGATGCGCTGGGCGCTGCCGGTCTCGTTGAAGAGCGCGAGGGCGCGGCTGCCGTCCCGCATCTCCTTGGCGACCACCCAGCGCCCGCCGACGGAGGACAGCACGGTGCCCTGCTTGCCGAGCGGGTCCTGATCGACGGCGATGACCTCCTGATTGGAGAGGATCTCGAAGGTCTCCGCGCTCGCCTTGCGCAGGTCGGAGCCGATGAGCAGTGGCGCCGCCATCACCGACCACATGGAGAAGTGGGTGCGGTACTCGGTGTCCGTCATGCCGCCGTTGCCGACCTCCAGCATGTCGGGGTCGTTCCAGCGCCCCGGGCCGGCGGCGGCCGCGAGGGGCAGGTTCTTCTTCATGATCGACAGCATGCTGCCCCAGCTGTCGTTGATGTCGCCGGTCGTGCGCCAGAGGTTGCCGAGTTCGCCGGCCCACTCCCAGGGCTTGTTCTCGCCCCATTCGCAGATGCTGTAGACGATCGGGCGGCCGGTCGCCGCCAGCGCGTCCCGCATCGTCGTATAGCGCTTCTTCGCGTCGACTCCCTGGTTGTTGCAGTTGTCGTACTTCAGATAGTCGACGCCCCAGTCCGCGAACTGCTGTGCGTCACTGAACTCATGGCCCAGTGCCCCCGGGAGACCCACACTGTCGCAGGTCTTGGTGCCGGCGCTGGTGTAGATGCCGATTTTGAGGCCCTTGGAGTGCACATAGTCCGCGACGGCCTTGATGCCGTTCGGGAAGCGCTGCGGATCGGCCTCCAGCTTTCCGTCCGCATTGCGCTGCGGCTTCGCCCAGCAGTCGTCGAGATTGACGTACTGATAACCCGCCGCCTTGAGGCCCTTCTCGACGAAGATGTCGGCGATTCCCTTGATCATCGACTCGTCGAACTCGGCCCGGCAGTGTGTCGAGTTCCAATTGTTGAACCCCATCGGAGGGGTGAGCGCAAGGCCGTTTCCGGACTGTGGAGTCACGTGGTGAATGGGCGCGGGCTCGGTGAGGGGCGAGTTCGCGGCGGCGGGAACGGCCGTTCCCGCGGCGCACAGCAGTCCGGCCATCAGCACTCCGATGACTCGATGACGGCTGGTTCGGGTTGTACGGGTTGGAAGATGACGCATCGTTACGTTCCTCCATACTCGTCCATGATCGGATGACGGCATGTGCACGCCAAGGCGTGCGATTACGTTAGAGCGTGTTGAAGTGTGTTGGAAGAGGGGTGGCAGCGGTTGCCCGTCATCTCGTCAAAACCCTTGACGACGCCAGCGGTTGGGGGTGAGATCCAATCGCACGTTCGGTTGTGTTGGGTTGCATCTCCGAAGGAGTGGGGCATGACGCAGTCTGATTACGACAGGTCGGGTGTGCCGGGCAGTGTCGCGGGACATCGGATGTCCCGGCGGAGTCTGCTGCGTGGCGTGGCCGTTGGTGCCGGAGCGGTGGCGCTGCCCGCGCTGCTCACCGCCTGCGGGAGCGGCCCCGGGGGCGACGGGAAGACGATCACCTTGGGGTCGAATTCCTCCGACCCGGTTCCGAAGAAGGCGTTCGCCGACGCCTTCGCCGCGTACGAGGCACAGTCCGACGGGCGGAAGGTGAAGGTCAACACCGTCGACCACAACACCTTTCAGGAGAACATCAACCGGTATCTCCAGGGCAAGCCGGACGATGTCTTCATGTGGTTCGCCGGATACCGGATGCAATTCTTCGCCGAAAAAGGTCTGCTGCACGACATCAGCGACAACTGGCAGGACTACAAGGGATTCTCGGCCGCTCTGAAAGCCCAGTCCACCGGAGCGGACGGCAAGCAGTACCTCACGCCCTACTACTACTATCCGTGGGCCGTCTTCCACCGCAGGAGCCTGTTCGCGGACCGCGGCTATCAGGCGCCGAGGACGCTCGACGAATACGTGGCGCTCGCCGAGCAGATGAAGAAGGACAAGCTCGACCCCATCGCGTTCTGCGACAAGGACGGCTGGCCCGCCATGGGCACCTTCGACTACATCGACATGCGGACCAACGGCTACGAATTCCACAAGAGCCTGATGGCGGGCGAGGTCTCCTGGACCGACAAGCGGGTCCGGGAGGTCTTCGACACCTGGCGCCGGCTCCTCCCGTACTGCCAGCCGGGCGCCAACGGCCGTACTTGGCAGGAGGCCGCCAACAGCCTCCAGAAGAAGGAAGCCGGCATGGCCGTCCTCGGACTGCCGCACCCCGGGGCCCAGTTCCCCAAGGGCGAACAGGGCGACATCGACTTCTTCCCCTTCCCCGAGATCAACCCGGAGCACGGGCAGGACGCCGTCGAGGCACCCATCGACGGCTTCCTGCTGGCGAAGAAGTCGAAGAACCTCAAGAACGGCAAGAGCCTGGAGAGCGCCAAGAACCTGCTCAAGTGGCTGGCCACCGGGAAGGCCGAGGACATCTACCTGCAGAGCGACCCGAACAACATCGCGGTCAGCGACCAGGCAGACATCTCCACCTACTCACCGCTCCAGAAGAAGGCCGTGGAGCTGGTCTCCGGGGCGAAGCAGATCTCCCAGTTCCTGGACCGGGACACCAGGCCGGATTTCTCCTCCACGGTCATGATCCCCGCGATACAGAAGTTCATCAGCGACCCGGACGACGTGGACGGCCTGGTCAACGACATCGAACGGCAGAAGAAGACCGTCTTCGCCGCCGACTGACCCCGGACGACCCCGATGACATCCGACCGAACCTGGAGTACCGACCGTGTCGTTCATCCCGGCCCGGCGCACCGGACGGCGGGTCTCGCGGCGGTTCACCGGCCGCGACCTCGCCGTACTCGGTGTGCTGCTCGGCATACCCGTCCTGCTCGACATCGCCGTCGTCTGGGGACCGACCCTCGCCTCCGTGGCGCTCTCCTTCACCGGCTGGGACGGCATCGGTGACATCAAGTGGGTCGGTACGCAGAACTACGAGAACCTCTTCACCAACTACCCGCAGTTCTGGCCCGCCGCCCGCCACAATCTGCTCTGGCTCGCCTTCCTCGGACTGGTCGCCACCCCCTTCGGGCTGCTGCTGGCGGTGCTCATCGACCGGGGGGTGCGCTTCAGCCGCTTCTACCAGTCGACGCTGTACATGCCCGTCGTGCTGTCCCTCGCCGTGGTCGGATTCATCGCCCAGCTGGTCTTCTCCCGCGACCAGGGCGCCCTCAACGCGGTCATCGGCGACAAGGGTTCACCGACGGACTGGCTCGGCGACCCGGACCTCAACATCTGGATGGTCATTCTCGCCGCCGCCTGGCGGCACACCGGCTACGTGATGATCCTCTACCTCGCCGGACTCAAGGCCGTCGACCCCTCGCTGAAGGAGGCCGCGGCGATCGACGGGGCGGGGGAGACCCAGACCTTCTTCCGCATCGTCCTGCCCACCCTGCGGCCGGTCAACGTCATCGTGGGCGTCATCACCGTCATCGAGTCCCTGCGCGCGTTCGACATCGTGTACGCGGTCAACCACGGCCGCAACGGACTCGAACTGCTCTCGGTCCTCGTCACCGACAACATCATCGGTGAGGCCAGCCGGATCGGCTTCGGTTCCGCCATCGCCGTCGTCCTGCTGGTCGTCTCCCTGGGGTTCGTCGTGACGTACCTGGTCCAGGAGCTCCGAGGGGAGAAGAACCGTTGACCGTCCAAGCCGCGCCGGCCCCGCCCGCCGCACCGCCCGCGCCGCCGGCCCGTGCCGCCCGGCGCCGGACCCGCCCCGGCCGGATCGGGGTCCACGCCTTCCTGATGGCGGTCTCCCTCGCCTTCCTCGCCCCGCTGCTGCTCGCGGTGTACGCCTCGCTGCGGCCGTACGACGAGACCGCCGAGCACGGCTACTTCTCGCTGCCCCGCCATCTCTCCCTGGACTACTACCGCCAGGCGTTCTCCGACTCCGGCATGACGAAGTACTTCGTCAACACCATGATCATCGCGGTCCCGGGGGTGCTGGTCACCCTCTTCCTCGCCTCGTTCGTGGCCTTTGCGCTGGCGCGCCTGAAGATGCGCGGCGGGCTCGTCCTGCTGATGCTCTTCACCGCCGGGAACCTGCTGCCACAGCAGGTGATCGTGACGCCCCTGTACGTGGTGTTCAACCGCATCCCGCTGCCCTACTGGATGTCCGACTCGATGACGATGTTCGACTCGTACTGGGCCGTCGTGGTCGTGCAGGTCGGATTCCAGCTCGGCTTCTGCGTCTTCGTCCTGGCCAACTTCATGCGCACCCTGCCGCAGGAGATCCTGGAGGCCGCCGTCGTCGACGGCGCGGGGGTCTGGACCCGGTACTGGCGGATCACCCTGCCGCTGTGCCGTCCGGCCCTGGCCGCGCTCGGCACGCTCCAGTTCACCTGGATGTACAACGACTTCCTGTGGGCGCTGGTCTTCATCTCCGACGGCGACAAGCTCCCCATCACCTCGGCGTTGAACAACCTCAGGGGGCAGTTCTTCACGGACTACAACCTGCTCGCCGCGGGCTCGGTGATCGTCGCCCTGCCCACGCTGGTGGTCTTCCTGCTGCTCCAGCGCCACTTCATCGCGGGCCTCACCCTCGGGTCCAGCAAGGGTTAGGGCCTGAACAAAGAGTTGTGTGCCGGGTGCGGTCGGTGCCGGTGCGACACGCACGAGAACTGCACCCGCCCCACCTTGTGACCCGCATTGCGACCGCCCGGGTCATAGCCGGGCGGTCGCTGGACCACTTCACCACACACTCCGAAGGAGATCCACATTTCGTACCCGCAGCTGCTCACCCCGGAAGAGAAGCTCGCCGATGCCAAGGCCGGGCTCAGGATCCCGACGATCGTCGTGATCTGCGGCTCCACCCGATTCATGGACGCCATGGTCGACGCCGACTGTGAACTCACCGCGGCCGGCTGCATCGTCGTGAAGCCCGGCTGCAACTTGAAGGACCCCCACCCCCTGTGGGCGACCGGGGAGCTGGCCGAGCCGCTCAAGGTCCAGCTCGACAACCTGCACCGGGCGAAGATCCGCCTCGCCGACGAGGTGCTCGTGGTCGGTGACTACATCGGCAGCAGCACCCGCGCCGAGATTGCCTACGCACGCCAACTCGGCAAGCCGGTCGGCTTCACCCACCCCGAAGTCGACACCGCCGTGACCGAGGAGCCGACCCGATGACCGACTGCCCGTTCTGCGAGATCAACGCCGGTCGCGCGCCCGCCGCATTCGGGTACGAGTGGTCCGACACCACTCGTACCCGACGCCCACCCGACCCATCAGGCGGGTACACGACCACAGGCAGATAGCCGGACATGGGTGTCAGTCAGCGACGGGGTGCAGATGCTCCGCATCGAGGTCAACATCGGCGTCGGGATGCTCGTAGTTTGCGAGGGCCAGGCCGAGGGCGAAGAGCGTGGGCGCCCACTCACCCACGAAAATGCCCCAGCGATCCGCACGAGCCACCCCACGGCGCTCACACGTCACCGACCCGAACCATGAGGCGACGGACAAGCCGATCGCGAGGAAACCGGCGCAGTAGGCGTGCTCGGACTTCAGACCCGTCTTATGCAGCATCTTGACGATCATGACTCTCCCAGGGGAGTGAGGTCAGTCGTTCCTCCACCGTCCCCCAGAAGGCCGTCACCCGCATGTGGGGAGTGGCACCAAGTCGTACCACTGCCGGGTGCCCCGAGGCGCAAGCTGAAGAGGAACGCCTGGGTCAGTGGGGCACCGGTTCTACTCTGCGGACAGCCGCCGGCCGAGATCGGCCGCCAGGTCCCCGGCCGCCCTGCCCTCGGTGCTGTCGTCGGCGAGGTGCCGCAGCAGGCTGATCACCTTGCGTACCTCGTCCGCGGTCAGCAGTGGAAGCCGAGGGTCGGACGGGTACGTGCGTCTATTGGGCGCGGAAAGTCCACTCAAGCCGGTATCGCGCGTGAAGTGGGGGTTCGTCTGTACTCCAGGAGAACACGCGCCGGCCGTCCTCGGTGCTGGAGCGGATTGGATTGCGGAACGGGAACGCGGCGGCGGTCATGGTCGTCTCGGTGCCCCAGACGACGGGGTCCAGCTCGGCCGGGAAGTCGAGCCGGACGCGGAGGCGCTGTGTAGGTAGCCGGACCGCCCGTCCACCGGGGAGCCGAAGTCGCCCCCACAGAAGCGGCGATCGTCCGCGAGCTGCCGTCTTCTGGTCGGCGCGATGCAGCCGTCTACTTTCTGCTGAACGGCGACCGGGTCGAGATCGGATACGCCGCGAACTTGTCGGCTCGTATCACGGCGCTATCTCTCCGACGAGAGAACGTGATCCTCGCTCTCGACGGTGGACGGGAGCTTGAGGCTCGACTCCATCGGCGCTTCCGCGCACACCGGATCCGCAGTACCGAGTGGTTCGACTTCGACGAGGAGTTCCAGGAATTCATCCGGGCAAGACCCCGCCTCCCGCAGCCAGAATCAGGGTCTACTTGCGAAACGCCCTGACCTGAACACTAAGTGCAGGCGATAGCTCTATGTCTCATGCAACACCTGAACCCGCGCTGCCACGGCGGGGGTTCTTGCATGTCAGGGGGCGTCATGGCGCGCATTCACAGCTTCTATCCATGCGATCTCCTCGACAACAAGCAGGCGGCCGAGTGCGCAGGCGTGACGAATGGACGCGAGAGCTCATCGCCCCGGGGAAGCGCCCCCGCTGCCCGAAGCCGCGAATGCCGCTTGACGCGTTACGGGTACTTGCTCGCGAGCGTCAACGCATGTTCGGCGTATGTGGGGTTGGTCAGCCTGCGCTGATCGATGTACGGCCTGATCTCAGACACGACCAGCGGAATGCTTGGGAAGAGAGCAACAACGTCCTCCAGTTGCACCAGCTTGCGACTTGAGAGGAATGCCACCAGCTCAAGTTTCTGCAGAAGGTCATCGAGGCTATGTCTGTCTTCGCCTTGGATGCTGGTCACGTCAAGGTGGCCGTCCCGGATGAGACGGCGCGTCCTTCTCAGTGCTGGCGCCTGGTACTCCTGATGGATCGACAGGAGTGAACTCAGGGCGCGCGCCTCCCGGGTCTCTCGCAGCTGACTAGCCGCATACACGCAGGCGACGATCACGACGACGGCACTGACGAGACCACTTATTGCTGCCACGGCGTCCCACATGGCTGCCCCCTCTGTCTTCGGCCTCTACTGGACCAGATGTGCATGGCTCGTCGGCCAAGCCGCCCTGGCAGAGCAAGCCGTGTCACTACTTCAGCTTTGAGAGGATGCCATGCCGACCAGCGACGCCGAGGGCAAGGACTGGACCCTCGCACGGTTCAAGAAGTACCAGCCCCGCACCGTCACCGACATCGGGCCAGGCGAGGGCACCTACGCCAAGCTGCTCCGCCCACACGAGCCCGACGAGCCCGGCGTGTGGTGGACGGCAGTGGAGATCCACAAGCCCTACGTGGCCAAGTACAAGTTGAGGTCGACGAAGACGCGGAAGATGTACGACCAGATCCACGTCGAGGATGTCCGCGAATCCGAAGGCCACACCTTCCACCGGGACCTCGTCATCGCCGGCGACGTCCTGGAGCACATGTCACGCGGGGACGCAGTGGCACTGCTCCAGCGGATCGACGCGGGCCCCGACGACGCGCCCGGCGCTGGCCACATCCTCGTCTCGCTGCCGATCGTCGAGTTCGTGCAGGGCGAAGTCGACTGCAAGCGGACGGCGCCCGCGAGCGGTACGCCAAGCACACGGCTTCCAGCGGGCATGGGCACTCAGAGTCGGATAGTCGCCGCGTGCGCCGGAGCCCGGCCCGGAAGCGGGCCGGGCTCCGGCATGTTTTGCGTGCGTTGCCGATCGGTGGCCCTGGCGGTCGTTCGTCAATCGGTCGGCTGCTGATCCCCTTCGAGCGCACGATCTCGACCACGCCGCAAGGCTCCAGTCGAACGAAGAGCAGAAGGGAGCCGGTAGTGAGTAAGCGTCTGGCCAACTACGAGGTCCTGAGCAAGTCGATCCGGGTCGTGGGCGGAACGTGGGGCACGCAGCGTGCCGTCACGGCGCTGAGTGACGCAGGCGTGCAGGGAGCCGATGGCCGCGCTCGTGAGAAGCAGGCGAGAGGTGCTCTGCGCCGACTGCTACGCGACGGAGTTCTTGTGAGGATCGAGAGTCGGGGCAACACCGCTGAGTACCGCCTGGCGTCCCACTAAACCGGCTCCACGCCCGCCCTCACGCCGCTTCGTAGTGGTGGGCCTGCCCGCCGCGCCACTCGACCCAGTTCGGGTTGTCGAGGGCATACTCACAGTCGTAGAGGCCAGCCCGCCGGAGGATTTCGATGAGGTCGCTGTCGTCGCGGGCGATGCCAGCGATCTCGCCATTGATGGTGACCGCCCGACCGCCTGCTGAGGACGGGTGGTGTACGACTACTGGGGCGTTCATGTCTCCAGGTTGCGCCGCGCTGCTGCTCACAGCACCCCGAACCCCGCGGCTTCGCTCTTCCATGCGATCGCGGTGCTCGCGTCACGCCGCTTCGTACCGGTGAGCCCGGCCGCCGCGCCACTCGACCATTTGCGGGTCGTCGATCAGTGTCTCCGCGTCCGGGAGTCCGGCCCGGCGCAGGAACTCGATCAGGTCGTGATCGTCGTGAGCGAGTCCGAGGATGTGGTCATACGCGGTGACACGCCGGCCGCCCGACGCGGACGGCCGATGAACGATTATCGGCGCATTCGTCATGCCTCAAGGGTGCCTCTTCCGAGGTCACAGCACCCCGAGCGCGGTGTCTGGCCGGCAGTGCGCGCATGCCCGGATTCCTTCGGCGAGCGCGGCAAGGGCCTGCTCGCGGCTGATGGCCCGGCGTCGTTTTCCGATGGCGTAGCAGTGTCCGGCGTGCACCTCGATGGGCTGGGAGCCCGCTCCGATGCTGAGTTCCATGACCCAGTCCGGGGTGGGCGGCCGCCGCTCCTCGCCCTGCTGCCACTCTGCCTCGCGGCGTTCCTCGTCGGCGATCCACCGGTCGGTCTGGGCGAGCTGCTGCTCCTGCACTCTCCTGAGGAATCGCAGCATGACCAGGCGCGACGGGGTATCGGACATAAGTTCGATTCTAAGTCTTTCCAGGACCTCCGCGAACTTCGCCTGCCCCTGCCACACTGACCGTGGCCCGCCGTGTCACCCCCGTCACGGCGGGCCGACCCGGTTGTCATACCGGCCCAGTACCGTTGGCTCATCCCATTCGCGCCTATGGCTGGGCGCAGCTACGAGATCGCCCCTCAACCGGAACAGCGCCCGGGGGAGGGGCGGGCGTGCATCAGCCCTTGGCGGCTGGAGGCTCCGGATGCAGCACGGCCTTCTTCACGGCCATCTCCAGCTCGACTCGGGATACTCCGGCCGGATCGTAAACGGCGGCACTGACAATCGAACGGAGACGTACAGGTCAGGCTGCTGCGACGACATCCGCCCGGACCGCGGCTTCCCACTCCACCAGCAGCCGCTGATACACCGCCTCACCTTCCGGCGACAGCGGGCCAGCCGCCCACAGTGCTCGGATGTCCGCGTTCACCGCGGCGGGAGAGCGCACAGGGGTGGCAGGCGAAGGGGTGATCGACATGAGAACAGGCTACGGGGCGGGACTGACATTGATACTCGTAGCGGGTTCCGGTGGTCGTGGCTCAGGGTCTGACTGACGTCCTGCTGGGCTGTCCCCGCACGCCCCGCTTCGGACGGCGGCTATTCGCAGCCGACCCCGTCCCCGTCCCGGTCGAGATGGCGACCGTAGCCGGGCTCGCCCGCGTGGACGGGCGCGGCGCCGGCCGCCCGCGCGGCGGAGCAGTTGACGTAGTACGTGGCGGCGCCGCCCCCGCCCGAACCGGATCCGCCGGAGGTGCCGTCGTCCTCGGCCGCGGGCGGGACGGTCGCCCTGACGGTGCGGGTCTTCGTGACGGTGGGCGCAGGCTCCGGGCTCGCGGTCACGGTCTCGGTGACCGACGGCGCCGGGGTGGCCGTCACCGTGGCCGTCGCGGTCACCGTCGCGGACGGCGCGGCCTTCGCGTCGGCGGTCTTCTCCGTCGCGGAGGGATCGTCCGCGGCCCCGATGCCCACACCCACGAGGAACAGGACGACGGCGGCCGGGATCACCATGCGCTTCCGTGCCCACTTCGGACGGCGGTCCGGTGGACCGGGCGTTCCGTACGGGTTGTTGCCGGGCGGCTGGGGCGGCCGCCCGCACGTCGGTTGCTGGCTTCGAGGCATATGTCCCCCCTGGTGCTGCTCATGGAGAGATGACCGTAACGGTCCCGGCAGACGCCCAGGATTCGAATATTCCGGTGGTGATGAAATTGTGATGGCGGGGTGGAAGGGCTGTGGCTGCCAGGAGGTCGTCCTGAGGTTGTCGCAGCTGCCGGGGTGCCGGCGCCGGACGGCCGTCGGTTCTGCCCGGGAAACAAGCATCGCCACAACCGGGTTTTCGCGGCAGGGTGTTGCGGGCAAGCCACAGGGGGCTACGGAAGAGGGGGAACCGTGATCGTCTGGATCAACGGTGCGTTCGGCGTGGGCAAGACGAGCGCCGCGCGTGAACTGATCGATCTGATCCCGAACAGCACCTTCTACGACCCCGCACTGGTCGGCGCGGGGCTGCGGCAGCTGCTGCCCCAGAAGAGACTCGCCGAGGTGACGGACTTCCAGGACCTGCCGATCTGGCGGCGACTGGTGGTGGACACCGCGGCGGCCCTGCTCACCGAGGTGCCCGGTGTGCTGGTGGTGCCGATGACCCTGCTGAGGCAGGAGTACCGCGACGAGATCTTCGGAGGGCTGGCCTCCCGGCGCATCGCGGTGCGCCATGTCCTGCTCTCACCTGAGGAAACGATCCTGCGTAAACGGATCGCCGACCGCGTGGAGTATCCCGACGATTCGGCGCACAGCGACCGGGTACGGCAGTGGGCCCGCCAGCACATCGAGCCGTACCGGGCGGCGCTCGGCTGGCTCACTCAGGACGCCTACGCCATCGACACCGGCGCGCTCACCCCGTACGAGACGGCCGAGCGCATCGCCGAGGCGGTCGGCAGCGGCGCAGCCACCCCGTGCGAGATCGTGCAGACACCCGAACCGACCGCGGAGACCGTGGCGTCCGGTGTCCTGCTCTTCGACGAGCACGACCGGGTGCTGCTCGTCGACCCGACCTACAAACCCGGCTGGGAATTCCCGGGCGGAGTCGTCGAATCCGGCGAGGCACCGGCCCAGGCCGGGATCCGTGAAGTGGCCGAGGAGATAGGCATCCATCTAGACCGGGTGCCGAAACTCCTCGTCGTCGACTGGGAGGCGCCTCGGCCGCCCGGCTACGGCGGCCTGCGGCTCCTCTTCGACGGCGGCCTGCTGACCGGCGCGGACGCGCAGCGGCTGCTGCTGCCCGGCTCCGAACTGCGCGGCTGGCGGTTCGCCACCGAGGCGGAAGCGGCCACCATGCTGCCCCCGACCCGGTACGAACGGCTGCGCTGGGCCCTGCGCGCCCGCGAGCGGTCGGTCGTGCTCAACCTGGAGGCCGGGGTCCCCGTCGGCTGAGAGCGCGCCAGGGCGTGGCCGCCCGATCGGGGTTCACCCGACCGGCTCTGCGGCGCGCAGCAGCGCAGGGGCGTCCGCGGTCAGCGGTTCGCCGTGCCCGAAGCAGACCGTGGCCGGCTCCAGCGCGGCCAGCCGCCGGAAGGAGCCCACGGCCTGCGCCCGGTCGATGTTGAAGACGCCCAGCATCACCCGGTCGACCCTGGCCACGCAGTCCCCGGTGAACAGCACGCCGTGGAGCGGGAGATGGACGCCGATGGAACCCGGGGTGTGGCCGGGGGCGTGGACCACCCGTGCCCCCGCGCCGAACCCGAGGTCGTCGCCGTCGGTCAGTTCACGGTCGACCCGGGTCGGCGGGGCGGCGGGAACGGTCCGCGCGTGCTCCCACAGCGGGAGTTCCCAGTCGAGCAGTACGGGATCGGCGATGACTTCCTCGCCCCGGATCGCCGCCGCGTCCAGGCCATGGGCGAGGATCTCGGCGCCGTGCCGGTCGGCTAGCTCCTGCGCCGCGCCGTAGTGGTCGCAATGCCCGTGGGTGATCACGATCCGGCCGATCCGGCCCGGGTCCAGGCCGAGACCGCGCACCGCGCCCTCGATCGCGGGCGCGGCGTCGATGTCGCCCGCGTCGATCAGGGTGAGGTCCGCACCGTCCTGCCACAGGTACGCCTGGCCGATGGGGAAGCGGAACATGTGCAGCTGGGGGAGTACTTCGACGACATCCATACGGCGAACGTACGTGGAGGTGCCCGCCCGCCGGACGGATCTACGCTGTGGGCGAGCTTCGCTCAGCGCGTAGCGACCGTGCGGCTGCGTGGACGTGCGTCAGTGAGTCCGCGCGGACAGCGCGGAACCCCGCGGTCCGGCTGTTCGCCGGGCATCCGCGGGGCTCCGGATCGTACGGCGTGCGGTCAGACCCGCTTGGATTCCGCGTAGTTCCGCAGGAACAGGGCCTCGGCGAGCGACAGCCGCTCCAGTTCCTCGGGCGAGACGCTCTCGTTCACCGCGTGGATCTGTGCCTCCGGCTCGCTCAGGCCGATCAGCAGGATCTCGGCCTGCGGGTAGAGGGCGGCGAGGGTGTTGCAGAGCGGGATCGAGCCGCCCATGCCGGACGTCTGCATCTTCTCGCCCGGGTACGCGGCCTCCATCGCCTGCGCCATCGACGTGTACGCCGGGCTGGAGGTGTCCGCGCGGAACGGCTGGCCCTGGCCGACCTGTTCCACCGCGACCCTGGCCCCCCATGGGGCGTGCGCCTTGAGATGGGCGGTCAGCAGCTCGGTCGCCGCGGCGGTGTCCTGGCCCGGCGGGACCCGCAGGCTGACCTGCGCCCGCGCGCTCGCCTGGAGCGACGGCGTCGCGCCGACCACCGGCGGGCAGTCGATGCCGATGACGGTGACGGCGGGCCGGGCCCAGATGCGGTCGGCGACCGTGCCCGTGCCGATCAGCCCGACCCCGTCGAGGACCTTCGCGTCCTTGCGGAACTCGGCCTCCGGGTACTGCAGTCCGTCCCACTCGGTGTCCGTGGCGAGCCCGTCGACGGTCGTGGTGCCGTCCTCGGCGCGCAGCGACGCCAGCAGCTGGATCAGCGCGGCCAGCGCGTCCGGCGCGGCGCCGCCGAACTGCCCGGAGTGCAGGTTGCCTTCGAGGGTGTCGACGGTGACCCGCAGCATCGTCATGCCGCGCAGCGTCGCGGTGACCGTCGGCAGACCGACCCGGAAGTTGCCGGTGTCGCCGATGACGATGGTGTCGGCGGCCAGCAGTTCGGGGTGGGCCTCCGCGTACCGCTCCAGACCGCCGGTGCCCTGCTCCTCGGAACCCTCGGCGATCACCTTCACGGAGACCGGGACGCCGCCGTCGGCCTTGAGGGCGCGCAGGGCGAGGAGGTGCATGATGACGCCGCCCTTGCAGTCGGCCGAACCCCGCCCGTACCAGCGGCCGTCGCGCTCCGTCAGCTCGAACGGGGGCGAGATCCAGGCGGACTCGTCGAGCGGCGGCTGCACGTCGTAGTGCGCGTAGAGCAGTACGGTCGGGGCGCCGGCCGGGCCGGGCAGGAAGCCGTAGACCGACTGGGTGCCGTCGGGGGTGTCCAGAAGGGCGACATCCTGGAAGTCCTCGGCGCGCAGCGCGTCGGCGACCCAGTTGGCGGCCGCCTCGCACTCGCTCTTCGGGAACTGCGCGGGATCCGCCACCGACTGGAAGGCCACCAACTCGGCAAGCTCCGCCTTGGCGCGCGGCATCAGCGAGGAAATGCTCTCGGAAATCGGACGGGCGGTCATGGGCACGCTCCTCGTGGGTGCGACGTTATGTGTACGAATCCGGCCACATGTGCACCGAGTGCGCGGCGTCGCATGCGGGACGAACGTACGGTCGATCCTCCCACAGCGGGGGCCGGGGGCAACGCGCCGTAGGATGCCGTGAGCAGCATGGGCCACTGGTGGGATCGGGAGCAGAAGCACATCGTGAGCAGCGAGAACGCAGACGCCGTACAGGAGCACGAAGACTCGTCCGTGTGGGATGTAGTCGTAGTCGGTGGTGGACCGGCCGGAGCATCCGCGGCATACGCGGCGGCGGTCGCCGGCCGGCGGGTGCTGCTCCTGGAGAAGGCGGAGCTTCCCCGGTACAAGACATGTGGCGGCGGCATCATCGGGTTTTCGCGTGATTCGCTGCCGCCCGGGTTCGAACTGCCGCTGCGGGACCGGATCCACGCGGTCACGTTCTCGCTCAACGGCAGGCTGGCGCGGACCCGCCGCTCCAAGCGGATGCTCTTCGGGCTCATCAACCGCCCGGAGTTCGACGCGGGTCTGGTCGAGGAGGCGCAGAAGGCGGGCGCCGAGCTGCGCACCGGCGCCACAGTGACGCGGGTCGAGCAGCACGGCGCCTCGGTGCCCGACCGGCGCACGGTCGCCGTGGTGCTGTCCGGCGGCGAGACGGTCCTGGCCCGCGCGGTCGTCGGTGCCGACGGCAGCGCGGGGCGGATAGGGGCTCATGTCGGGGTGAAGCTCGACCAGGTGGACCTCGGCCTGGAGGCGGAGATCCCGGTTCCGGCCACGGTCGCGGAGGACTGGGCGGGGCGGGTGCTCATCGACTGGGGCCCCATGCCCGGCAGTTACGGCTGGGTCTTCCCCAAGGGCGACGTCCTGACGGTCGGTGTGATCTCGGCGCGGGGCGACGGGGCGGGAACCAAGCGGTACCTGGAGGACTTCATCGCACGGCTCGGCCTGGCCGGCTTCGAGCCGAAGATCTCCTCCGGTCATCTGACGCGCTGCCGCAGCGACGACTCGCCGCTGTCACGCGGGCGGGTGCTGGTGTGCGGCGACGCGGCGGGGCTGCTGGAGCCGTGGACCCGCGAGGGGATCTCCTTCGCGCTGAGGTCGGGGCGGCTGGCCGGCGAGTGGGCGGTCCGGATCGCGGAGTCGCACGACGCGGTGGACGCCCGGCGCCAGGCGCTGAACTACGCGTTCGCCATCAAGGCGGGGCTCGGCGTCGAGATGGGTGTCGGGCGGCGCATGCTGAAGCTGTTCGAGCGCCGTCCCGGGGTGCTGCACGCGGTGCTGACGGGATTCCGCCCGGCCTGGAACGCGTTCGCGGGCATCACCCGTGGCACGACCTCGCTCGGTGAGCTGGTCCGTACGCATCCGCTGGCGCAGCGGGCGCTGAACGCGATGGACCGTTAGGGCCTTTCGTCCGGATCAGGCCGGGTCGGGGTCGGCCGGCCTCCGGCCTGATCCGCGAACTCCCTTCGTACGCCGGGCGGCGCCGGATGCACGGTCAGCGCTCCACGGCGATCCGGAAGACGGGGTGGTCCGGGCAGGCCGCCAGCAGTTCGGCGTCCGAGGACTTCGCGGTGATGCCCTGGAAGTAGTCGTTGACCTCCCAGCCCCACCGTTCCAGGTAGGTGCGGATGACCAGCGACTTCTGCTCGTCGTCCGGGATCTCCACGGCGGTGAAGGCCCGGACCTTCCGGCCCACGCGCAGCTCGCCGCCGCCCGCGGCCCGCATGTTGCGCACCCACTGGGAGTGTCCCCGGGCGGAGACGAGGTACTGCGCGCCCTCATGGGTGTGGGGGTTCACGGGTATGCGTTGCAGCTGCCCGCTCTTGCGGCCGCGCACCGACATCTCGGCCGACCCGAACATGCTGACGCCGTGGCGGGCGAGCCAGCCGACGATGCCGTTCGTCCGGACGTTGAGGGCGCTGCCGCGGAGGTAGTACGGCTGAGACATGGTGACTCCCCAAGGTTTTGAGAGCGGTGCTCTCGCTTGAGATCAGTGTGCACGGGATGGGTGCTCAAAAGCAAGAGCAGTGCTCTCGTTGTTGGTCGGTGCTCTGCTTCCGTGGCAGACTGCTGTTCATGAGCACTGTCCGAGGAGCCAGGGAACGGGCCCGTATCGAGGTCACCGCCGCCATCAAGGACGAGGCGAGGAAACAGCTCGCGGCCGAGGGTGCCGCGAAGCTGTCGCTGCGCGCCGTCGCACGGGAGCTCGGCATGGCGTCCTCCGCCCTCTACCGCTACTTCCCCAGCCGGGACGAGCTGCTCACCGCTCTGATCGTCGACGCCTACGACTCCGTCGGCGCGGCCGCCGAGGCCGCCCACCGGGCCGCCGGTGCCGAGGCCGCCACCCACCTCGCCCGCTGGATCGCGGTCGCCCGGGCCGTGCGCCACTGGGCCCTCGCCCACCCCCACGAATACGCCCTGATCTACGGCTCGCCCGTGCCCGGCTACACCGCACCGCAGGCGACGATCGGCCCCGCCTCCCGCGTCGGCCTCGTCCTGATCGCCGTGGTCGCCGACGCCCACCGCGCGGACGGCCTGGCCCTGCCGCCGCTCGCCGACGATCTGCGCGACGAGGCCGCGCGGATGGTCAGAGAGTTCGCCCCGGACCTTCCCCCGGAGGCCGCCACCCCGCTGATCGCCGCCTGGGCGCAGCTGTTCGGGCTGATCTCCTTCGAGATCTTCGGCCAGTTCAACCGGGTGGTGGAGGCCCGGGACGTCTTCTTCCGGGAAGCGGTCACCGAGATGGCCCGCTCGGTCGGGCTGCCCGCCGGCGGGAACGGCTGAGGGATCTCCCGTACGACGTACTCCCCGGGGAGTACGGGTGAGCACCACGCCCGGCTGACGCCCCGGGCGCGGCCCGCGGTCTAGCGTGGCCGGCATGGAAGAGCAGCGCTCACACGGAAGAGGCGGTGGTCCCCCCTGGGCGCACGGCGAGCCGCTGCGGTGGCTGACCGGGGCGCCGGGGTGGCCCACCACTCGGCTGGCCTGGCCGTCGACGATCCTGATCGGTGCAGTCGTCATGATCGGCTCGACCATCGCGGCCCGGGGACAGATGGACGAGCGGGCCCCGCTGGACCTCTTCGCGCGGCTGCTGCTCTTCCTGGCCGTGGCCGTGCTCCTGGTGCGCCACCGCCACCCCGTGGTGGCCGTCTTCGGCAGCTCGGCCGCGGCGATGATCTATCTGGCAGCCGGCTATCCGTACGGGCCGGTCTTCCTGGCCGTCGCCGTGGGCTGCTTCAGCGCCGTCGTCTCGGGGCACCGGCGGGCCGCCTGGTCGGCCGTCGGCATGGTGTGGCTGGGACACGTCCTGGTGGCGCACTGGCTCTACCGGTGGCTGCCGCCGTCGGACGACCATCCCGCCGCCTGGGGACAGGAACTGGGCATCGCCGCCTGGGTGGTGGCCATCATCGCCGCCGCCGAATTCGTACGCGTACGCCGTGAGCAGTGGGCGGACCGGCAGGCGGAACGGGAGGCGGCGGAGCAGCGCCGGGCCGATGAGGAACGGCTGCGGATGGCGCGCGAACTCCATGACGTCCTGGCCCACAGCATCTCCGTCATCAACGTCCAGTCGAGCGTGGGACTCGCGCTGCTGGACTCCGATCCGGAGCAGGCGCGTGCGGCGCTGACCACCATCAAGGCCGCCAGCAAGGAGGCGCTGGGCGAGGTGCGTCAGGTACTCGACACCCTGCGCGCCCCCGGAGACGCCCCCAGGGCCCCGGCCCCGGGACTCGACCGGCTCCCCGAACTCGTCGAGCAGGCGGCGAGCACCGGACTGACCGTCACCGTCGAGACCGAGGGCGAACGGCCGGCCGTGCCGCCCGGCGCGGACCTCGCCGCCTTCCGTATCGTGCAGGAGGCGCTGACCAATGTGGTCCGGCACTCCGGATCGCGTACCGCACGGGTCCGGATCGGCTATGGGCCCGGCCGTATCCGGCTCCGTGTCGACGACGAAGGACCCGCCACCGGCGGCGACGCCGGAGGCAGCGGCAACGGGCTGGCGGGAATGCGGGAGCGGGCCGCCGCGCTCGGTGGCACGATCGAGGCGGGCCCCCGGGCCGACGGCGGCTTCCGGGTGAGCGCCGAGCTTCCGCTGCCGTCCGGTGCGTCCGGCACAGCGGCACACGAGGAGGAGACACCGTGATCCGCGTACTGCTCGCCGACGACCAGTCGCTGGTCCGGGCGGGCTTCCGGGCCCTGCTCGACGCCCAGCCCGACATCGAGGTGGCCGGGGAGGCCGCCGACGGCGCTGAAGCCGTGCGCCTGGTGGGCGAACTGCGGCCCGACATCGTTCTGATGGACATCCGGATGCCGCATCTGGACGGCCTCGCCGCGACCCGCGCCATCACCGGGGACGCTCGGCTGGACGACGTCCGGGTGGTCATGCTCACCCCCTTCGAGCTCGACGAGTACGTCTTCGAGGCGATCCGGTCCGGGGCCTCCGGCTTCCTCGTCAAGGACACCGAACCGGACGAACTGCTGCGCGCCGTACGGGCGGTGGTGGGCGGCGACGCGCTGCTCTCGCCGGGAGTCACCCGGCGCCTGATCGCCGAGTTCGCGGCCCGTTCCAAGGAGCCCGCGGTATCGGCCCGACTGGGCGAACTCACCGAACGGGAGCGGGAGGTGATGGCGCTCGTCGGCATAGGGCTCTCCAACGAGGAGATCGCCCGGCGCCTCGTCGTCAGCCCCCTCACCGCCAAGACCCACGTCAGCCGCACCATGGTGAAGCTGGGCGCCCGCGACCGGGCCCAGCTCGTCGTGCTCGCCTACGAGTCGGGGCTCGTGCGGCCGGGCTGGCTCGGTTGAGCCGGGCGCGGACGGCGCTCGCGGCAGCACACCGGCGCGGTGCCCGGCCGACGGGCAACCGCCCCGGCCGGACACCGCACCGTCCCCCTCGCCCGGTGGTCAGTCCCGCACGGACACCTTCTGCGCGGGGGCCGTCGTCCCGGCCCCGGCCGCACGGTCCGTCTGCGACGACGCGACCAGCACGGTGGGGCGAAGACGCCGAGCGCGACGAGGAAGACCTGGCGCCTGCCCAGCAGATCGGCCGCCCGGCCACCGAGGAGCAGCAGGCCGCCGTAGCCGAGGATGTAGCCGCTGACGATCCACTGGAGGGTCGAAGTTGGCCGCCGCGCCGGGCGGGTTCTCGGCCGCCGCTACGCCCCGGTCGCCGGCGTCCTCGGCGGTCCGGACCAGTTGACCGCGGAATTCTCGCGCCAGATCAGTGCGGGCTCCGGGTCGCCCGTCACGGTGACCGCGGAGAGCGGCAGCCGGTTCCAGAGCGTCAGGTAGAGCTCCTCGGCCGAAGCAGTCAACTCGCAGTCCACGAGCCCTTCTTCGGGTCCCTCCTCGGGGGCTCCGTCCGTTCGTACGGCCCGTGGCGGCTCCTGAGAGGGGCGTACGGTCCAGCAGGCGTCGGTGTCCGTGGCGCGCATCCGTAGGGTGCGCGGCGCCGAGGTGCGGACCAGGCTCTTCGGGCGGGCGTGGAACCCGAGCAGCAACTCGTCGATCCCGTCCGCCGCGAGAGCGGCCGGGACCGGCGACGGCCGCCCGCAAAGGGCCGACTCCGCGTCCACCCGGTGGATCGTGGTCTCGTGCGCCTGGCGCCGGGCCCAGAAGGCCAGGGGCGACGGCGCGGGCAGGAAGCTCCAGCACTCCAGCCCGGCCGGCGCGGTGCACAGGGCGTCCACCAGGAGGCCGTGGCCCTCGCGGAACCAGTCGATCAGTTCGGGCCCGTCCAGATCGGGTTCCCCACCGTCGGGGTGGTACGAGGTGTGACCCTCGGCGACGAACGCGGTCGCCCAGCGGTGCACCATCCCGGTGTGCCGCAGCAGATTGTGCACCCGCCACTGAGGACAGGTCGGCACCGGAGCGCCGGTCCCCGCCTCCTGCGCGGCGGTCGCCAGCAACTGTCCTGCGACGGCCAGGGACTTGATGTGGTCCGCGATCTCCATGGCCCCGCTTGTGCCAGCGGTCCGGGCTCCTGTCCCCGCCGGATCAGTCCGCCGGCGCATGGGTCGCGTTGCGTGCCCCGTACGCCAGCGCCGCGGCCGCGGTGGCCAGCAGCGCCACCGTGGTGAGGGCCACCGGGAGCGAGGACCAGTCGGTCAGGAAGCCGATCGCCGGCGGCCCGAGCAGCATCCCGCCGTAGCCGAGCGTCGACGCGGCGGCCACCCCGCCGGCCCCGGCCAGCTCACCGGCCCGGCCGACCGCGACCGGGAAGATGTTGGCCAGACCGAGCCCGGTGACAGCGAAGCCCAGAAGGGCCGCCCACACGCTGGGGGCGAGCGAACCGAGCAGCATCCCGACGGCGGCCGTCGCACCGCCCAGGACGAGGGTGCGGGTCTGGCCGAGCCGTTCGAGCAGGGCCGTGCCGCTGAGCCGGCCCGCCGTCATGGCCAGCGCGAACAAGGAGTAGCCGGCGGCAGCGACGCCGGGGTGGGCGTGCAGGTCCTGCTCCAGATGGAGTGCGCCCCAGTCGGCCAGGGCGCCTTCGCCGTAGGCGGTGCAGAGCGCGATCAGGCCGAACAGGAGCACCAGTCGGCGTGCCCGCCCGCTCAGCCGCCGGGGCGCTTCGGCGCCCGGTGCCGGGACCGCGGGCCGGGGCGCCGGGTGTCGCAGCAGCACCGGCCCGGCCACCGCGGTGACCAGGAGCCCGGCCCCGGTGAGGGCGAGGAGATGGATGGCCGGGGAGAGGCCGCCCGCGACCAGCCCGCCGAGCCCGGCGCCGACCATTCCGCCGAGGCTGAAGGCGGCATGGAAGCCGGGCATCACGGGGCGCCTCAGAGCGGCGACCAGATCGACCGCGGCGCTGTTCATCGCCACGTTCATCCCGCCGTACGCGGCACCGAAGACCAGCAGGACCATGCCGAGCGCCGGGGCCGAACGTGTCTGCGCGGGAAGGGCGATGGCGAGGGAGAGCAGGACGCCGCAGGCCACGGTCACCGGATGGCTGCCGAAGCGCCGGCACAGCCGGCCGGTGAACACCATGGTCACCACGGCCCCGGCGGAGACCCCGAGCAGCGCGAGGCCCAGGGTGGCGGCGGAGGCACCGGTCTGGTGCTTGATGGCCGGGATACGGACCACCCAGCCGGCGAAGAGGAAGCCGTCGAGGGCGAAGAACACGGTCAGGGCGGTACGGAGGCGGGCCGACGGGGGTGCGGCGGTGTCTCCGCCCGGTCCCCCCGGTAGGGCCGTCCGCAGTTTGTTTAGTTGCGGCACAAACTAAGCATAGAGGCGCCGCGACAATGGACGCAAGACGGTCGGCAGGAGCGCAGCCGGGCCACCGGGGCGTCGGCCGTACCCCAGGACCGTGGGAGACTCGCCCCCATGAACGGCAAGGTGTCCACCACCCGGACAAAGTTGGAGAGGGGCCGCAGCGCGCTCGGACCCGCGCTGGAACTGGTCCACACCGGACGTGCGCCCACCCGCTCCGTCCTCACCTCCGAGCTCGGGGTCACCCGGGCGACAGCCGGTGCGGTCGCCGCGGAACTGGAGGCGCTCGGCCTGATCCGGGTCGACTCCCGGCCCGGCTCCGCCGCCGGATCGCAGGGCCGCCCCTCGCACCGGCTGTCCGTACGGGAGTCCGGCCCCGTCGCCATCGCCGCCCAGGTGCACGCCGACGGATTCCGCGCCGCGCTCGTCGGCCTCGGCGGGCGGCTGGTGGCCACCGCTCCCGGCCGTGTCACCGTCACCGCGGACCCGGCCCAGGTCATCGGCGAAGTGGTCGACGACTGTGCCCGGTTGCTGCGGGACAGCGGACTGCGCTGCGTCGGTGCGGGGCTCGCGGTGCCGTCGGCGGTCGCCGAACCGGAGGGCACCGCGCTCAACCCGCTGCACATCGCCTGGCAGGCCGGCGCCCCGGTGAGCGAGATCTTCGCCGCATGCGTACGCGAAGCGGGCATCCCCGGACCGGCGTTCACCGGGAACGACGTCAACCTCGCCGCGCTCGCCGAACACCGGCACGGCGCCGGCCGCGGCGCCCAGCACCTGCTCTGCGTGGCCACCGGCCACCGGGGAGTGGGCGGCGCGCTCGTCCTCGACGGCCGCCTGCACACCGGGAGTTCGGGACTCGCGCTGGAGGTGGGCCATCTCACGGTCAACCCCGAGGGGCGCCCCTGCCACTGCGGCGGGCGCGGCTGCCTGGATGTCGAGACCGACCCCCTGGCCTTCCTCGTCGCCGCCCGCCGCGAACCCGGCCCGGAGGAGTCGCTGCTCAAGCAGGCCGACGACCTGCTGCGCACGGAGTACGAGGACGCCGCGGTACGGGGCGCGGCCGAGGAGCTGATCGACCGGCTCGGCCTCGGGCTGGCCGGCCTGGTCAACATTCTCAATCCGGACCGCATCATCCTCGGCGGACTCCACCGCGCGCTGCTCGACGCGGACCCGGAGCGGCTGCGTGCGGTGGTCGCCGACCGCAGCCTGTGGGGACGCAGCGGCAGCGTCCCCATCCTGCCGTGCACGCTCAACCACAACAGCCTGGTGGGCGCGGCCGAACTGGCCTGGCAGCCGGTGCTGGACGACCCGCTGGCCGCGCTGGCCTGACGGGGCCGGGCGGGTACGGGGCTCGGCCGCCGGCCGCGTCCGCGGGCGCCCGCCAGGCGAGCAACCGCGCCGGGCCGGCCGCCGTGATCGCGTCCAACGCCCTCTCCTGAGGCCCAGCTCCTTTCCTGGAAGCGGTGGGCCGCGCGGGATGAGCCGGCCGGGTGTGTCGCGGGTGCCCGGTTCGGCGGCCGGCACGTCGCCCGGGGCCGCGCGCACGGTGCCTGCCACCGCAGCCGGAGGACCGTCTCGTCGAGTGGTGCGCACAACTCGTCCAGCGGTCCCGGTCACCGTCGGGAGCAGCCGTGGCGGCGCCACGTACTCCCGAGGGGGTACGCGCACGGCCGCTGGCCGTACGACGACTCGGACGCCTCTTCCGGCGAGGCTCGGAAGCGTCAGGAAAACCTGACCACGAACCCCTGAACCGAGGGAGCCGACCGAGATGAACACCCTGGCGTACAGCGGTGGACCCGGGCCCTGGATCCTCCTCTTCCCGCTCTTCTGGGCGGCCGTCGTCATCGGCGGCTTCACCCTGCTGCGCCGTACCGCATGGCGCGACCGACGAGGACCCTGGCAGGCCCGTACCACCCGGGAAGCCCCCGCCGAACCGTCGCCGATCACCCTGCTCGGCACGCGTTTCGCGGCCGGCGAGATCGACGAGGACGAGTACTGGCGCCGGCTCTCCGTCCTGGACGAACAGTTCGGCCGCGGCAGCAGGGGAGGCGTGGCATGACCACCACCGTCCCCACCTCCGAACCCACCCCCAGCCCCGCCTCCGCGCCCGCTCCCGCCGCCCGGGTCGTCGACGCGGTGAAGCTCTACGGCGCGGGCGACACCCGGGTCAGGGCACTGGACGGGGTGAGCGTCGACTTCCCGGCCGGGCGCTTCACAGCGATCATGGGGCCCTCCGGATCCGGCAAATCCACCCTGATGCACTGCGCCGCCGGGCTCGACACGCTCACTTCGGGCTCCGCCTTCATCGGGGACACCGACATCAGCACGCTCGACGACCGCAGGCTGACCCTGCTCCGCCGGAGCCGGATCGGCTTCGTCTTCCAGTCCTTCAACCTGCTGCCGACGCTCACCGTCGCCGAGAACATCACGCTCCCCCCGGACCTCGCGGGGGAGCGGCCCGACCCCGAGTGGCTCGACACCCTCATCGACACCGTCGGGCTCCGGGACCGGCTGCACCACCGGCCCGGCGAGCTGTCCGGCGGACAGCAGCAGCGGGTGGCGGTGGCGCGGGCCTTCGCGGGCAGCCCGGACGTCGTCTTCGCCGACGAACCGACCGGCAACCTCGACTCCCGGTCCGGTCAGGAAGTGCTCCGGCTGCTCGGCAGCACCGTCCGGCAGACCGCCCGTACGGTCGTGATGGTCACCCACGACCCGGTCGCCGCCGCCCACGCCGACGAAGTCGTCTTCCTCGCCGACGGCCGACTCGTCGACCGGATGCCCGACCCCACGGCGGAGCGCGTGCTCGACCGCTTCAAGTCCTTCGCCCCCCACCCCTCACGCAGGCGGTGACGGCATGAACAGTACCCGGGCCTCGGTACGCCTGAGCATCTCCTCGCTCCGCGCCCACAAGCGCCGTTTCGCCGGTACGTTCGTCGCCGTCCTGCTCGGCGTCGCGTTCCTCACCGGGACGCTCGTCATGGGCGACACGCTGCGCGCCAACTTCGACACCATGTTCGCCGACGCCAACGCCGGCACCGACGCCGTCGTGCGCGGCGCCGACGTGGTCACCGTCGCCGGTGAGGGCCGGGGCACACGGCAGCCGGTGAGCACCGCACTGGTGAAGCGGATCGAACGGGCTCCCGGCGTCGTCGCGGCCGCCCCCGACATCCAGGGCGCCGGCCAGCTCGTCGGCGCCGACGGCAAGCCGATCGGCGGCCAGGGCCCGCCCACCCTCGCGGGCAACTGGATCGACGACCCGGAACTCAACCCGTACCGGCTCGCCGCCGGACGCGCCCCCGCCGCCCCCGGCGAGGTCGTCGTCAACCGCGGCACCGCCGACCGGGGAGGGCTCAGGATCGGCGACACGACCGTGCTGCGCACCCCCGACCCCGTACACGTGAGGATCGTCGGACTGGCCACCTTCGGCGGCCAGGACGGCATGGGGCAGGTCACCTACACGGCCATGACCCGGGCGGATGCCGAGAAGTACCTGACGCCGAAGCCCGGCGAGGCATCGGCGATCCTGGTCCGCGCCGGACCCGGAACCAGCCAGCAGGAACTGGTCGACGCACTGCGGCCCGTGCTGCCAGGCAGCGTCGAGGCCGTCACCGGACAGGCAGCGGCGGCCGAGAACCGGGACGTGATCTCCGGTGCCTTCCTCGGCCTGTTCACCACGCTGCTCCTGGTGTTCTCCGGGATCGTGCTGCTCGTCGCCACCTTCTCCATCCACAACACCTTCGCCATCGTCGTCGCCCAGCGGACCCGGGAGAACGCGCTGCTGCGCGCGCTCGGCGCGGCACGCCGCCAGGTCGTCACCGCGACCCTCGTCGAGGCGACCGCGGTCGCCGTGACCGCCTCCGCCACGGGCCTGGCCGGTGGCATCGGCATCGCCGCCGGACTGCGGGCCCTCTTCCCCGCCGTCGGCTTCCCGTTTCCCGACGGCGCGCTGGTGATCGGCGCCGTCTCCCTGCTGCTGCCGCTCGCCGTGGGCATCCTGGTCTGCGTCGGCTCGGCCCTGCTGCCCGCCGTCCGGGCCGGCCGCACCGCGCCCCTCGCCGCCCTGCGGGAGAGCGCCGTCGACGACTCCGGGGCGTCCCGGACCAGGGCCCTGACCGGACTCGTGCTGCTGGTGGCCGCCGTCGGCGCCATCCTGACCGGCACCCTGGCCACCTCGTCGGTCCAGCTGTCGGCGGCCGGTGCGGTGGCGGCGCTCGCCGCGTTCGTGGTCCTCGGCCCGGTCGCCGCCACGTACGCGGTACGGGTCCTGGGCGTCCCGCTCGGCCGACTGCGCGGCGTCACCGGCGGACTCGCCCGGCGCAACGCCCTGCGCAGCCCCGGGCGGACCGCCTCCACCGCGACCGCGCTGATGATCGGCGTCGCCGTGGTCTCCCTCTTCACCGTCTTCGGCGCATCGCTGAAGGCGACGATGAACCGGACCGTCGACCGCTCCTTCGCGGGAGATGTAGCCATCAGCGCGCCCGCCTTCGGCGCGGGCGGCAGCGGCCTCAGCCCCGGGCTCGCCCCGGCCGTCGACCGGCTGCCGCAGGTCGCGACCGCCGTCGGCCTCGGCAAGGGGGTCGCGGAGGTCGACGGCGCGGGACGCGCCCTGACCGTCACCGACCCGGCCGCCCTCGGCAGGGTCTTCGACCTCGGCCGGATCGACGGCTCGCTCACGGGGCTGGGCACGGACGGGATCGCCGTCTCCGGCACCGAGGCCGCGAAACGCGACCTCCGCGCCGGATCCTCGGTCCGGCTCGGCTTCACCGACGGCACACGGCACGACTTCACCGTCCGCGCCGTCTACGACCACTCGGAACTGGCGGGCGACTACGTCATCACCCGCCAGGCCTGGGCCCCGCACCGCGCACAGGACTCCGACTCGCTGATCGCCGTCTCCTTCGCACCCGGCGTGTCCACCGCCGACGGCAAGGCGGCGGTCGCGAAGACCGCGGCGGCGTACGGCAACCCGGAGGTACAGACCCGCGACGAGTACGCGCGGTCCTCGGCCGGCGCCATCGACATGATGCTCACCCTGGTCTACGCCCTGCTGGCACTCGCCGTACTGATAGCCCTGCTGGGCATCGCCAACACGCTCACCCTGGCCCTGCACGAACGCACCAGGGAGCTGGGCCTGTTGCGAGCCGTGGGCCAGACCCGGAACCAGCTGCGCTCGATGGTCCGCTGGGAGTCCGTACTGGTGGCCGCGTTCGGCACGGCGGGCGGACTGCTGCTCGGCGGCTTCCTCGGCTGGGTGCTGGTCGAGGCGTCGGCGGGCGACACCGCCGTCGCGTTCGACCTGCCGCCGCTGCGGCTCCTGGTGGTCGCCCTCGTGGGGGTCGCCGCCGGAGCGCTGGCGGGCCTGCGCCCGGCCCACCGGGCCGCACGGCTGAACGTGCTCCGAGCGATCGCCGCCCAGTAGCGCGCAGCGAGGAGGGGCGAGGCGCGGTCCGGCGCCTCGCCCCTCCTCGTCACGTCACGGTCTTCCCCGCCCGGACCCGGCACGTCACCCGAACACCGACGACCGTGCGACGGAAGGCGTGCCGCTCTCCAGGTATATGACGGAGTCCAGCTCGAACGGCCCGTCGGTGGTGGCCCCGTACACCGAATGCGGGGCGAGCACGGCGCTCCGGGGAGGCGCCGGAAGAGTGAACCAGACGACCTTTCCGGCCCCGCCCCTCGGACGGACCCCCCAGCTCTCGCTGACCGCGGCGATCAGTGCGAGCCCGCGCCCCGAGGTACTGGACGCGCTGGGCTCACGCACGGTCGGCAGCCGTGGGTCGTGGTCGTGGACGGACACCGTCAGCCGTTCGAGCAGCAACTCGACTTCGACGGTGCACGATTTGTCCGGCTGGGCATGCCGGTGGACATTGGTCAGCAGTTCGGTGACGCAGAGCGCGGCCTGGTCGATCAGAGGATCGAGATGCCAGTAGCGCAACTGCGCCGAGATGATTCTGCGGACCTGACCGATCCGCGACGGCAGGGCCTGGAGCTCCACCGTGCAGTGCCTGCTTGGCTCGCTGATCACGGCTGCGACTCCCCGAAATAGGTCCGGAAGAAGACGGAGGAACGGATCCCGCGACCGGCCGGCCGCTGATCCGGGCCCGGCGGTGCGGATCACGGTGTCACCGCCGGTGAACCATGAGTGACGTGTCCAATGTCACCCAGGGGTCACGGCTCCGCAACTCGCGATGTCCCGGCGCGGCCACCGGTATCAGGTCATCCGTCCGCCCGCGCTGCGCAGCGTTTCGAGGAACCGGTGGGCCGGCCCGCCCCGGTCCGGACCGCGGTTGCGCTGCCCCATCGTCAGCCGGTACCGCGTCCCGTTGAGCCGGGCCACGGCCGCACCGGCTCCGGCGAACCATGGCCTGCCCGCGCTCACCGTCACCACCGGGGCGCTGTCGATCTCCCGTCCGTTGCTGGTGAGCAGGGCCAGTCTGCCGTCCTTGACGATCACCTGCCCGGCCCTCGTGAGCGAGCGGGCCCACCGCTCGATCCGTACCCCCGTCGCACTGAACTCCGTTTCCGGCATGACTGCTTCGCCCCCTTCGTGACACTTCTGATGGGAAGTCTGCACAAACCTGGACCGGCACGCCAGGCCGCGTGCCGGTCCGGTGCCGAGGCTTCGGGCCGCTCGACGCCAAGGCAGGGCTATGGGCCATCAAAGTGAACGTTTGTGCAGGTAGGGGGAATACGGTTGTCGGTGGAGTGATGGTGACACGAGGAGGAACGCGATGATGGGCACCGAGAAGCACGGCGGCGAGGGCCGGGCCGCTGCGACGATCGACACCGACCGCTCCGACCCCGGGTACCGCGCCTGGCTGAAGGATGCGGTGCGCAAGGTCCAGGCCGACGCCAACCGCTCCGCCGACACCCATCTGCTGCTCTTCCCGCTGCCCGAGGCGTGGGGCATCGACCTCTACCTCAAGGACGAGTCGACGCATCCCACCGGCAGCCTCAAGCACCGGCTGGCCCGCTCGCTCTTCCTCTACGGGCTCTGCAACGGCTGGATCCGGCCGGGCAAGCCGGTGATCGAGGCGTCCAGCGGTTCGACGGCCGTCTCGGAGGCGTACTTCGCCAAGCTGATCGGTGTGCCGTTCATCGCCGTGATGCCCCGCACCACCAGCCCCGAGAAGTGCCGGCTGATCGAATTCCACGGCGGCCGATGTCATTTCGTCGACGACTCACGGAAGATGTACGAGGAGTCCGCCAGGCTTGCCGAGGAGACCGGTGGCCACTACATGGACCAGTTCACCTACGCCGAGCGGGCCACGGACTGGCGCGGCAACAACAACATCGCCGAGTCGATCTACCAGCAGCTGAGGCTGGAGCGCTATCCGGAGCCGACGTGGATCGTCGCCACGGCGGGCACCGGCGGCACCTCGGCGACCATCGCCCGCTATGTGCACTACATGCAGTTCGACACCCGGATCTGTGTGCCCGACCCGGAGAACTCCTGCTTCTTCGACGGCTGGACCCGGCACGATCCCCTGGCCACCAGCGACTGCGGCTCCCGGATCGAGGGCATCGGCAGGCCCCGGATGGAGCCGAGCTTCGTGCCCGGGGCGATCGACCGGATGATGAAGGTGCCGGACGCGGCCAGTGTCGCGGCGGTGCGCGCCCTGGAGCAGGCCATCGGCCGCAAGGCCGGCGGCTCCACCGGCACCGGGCTGTGGAGCGCGTTCAAACTGGTCGCCGAAATGGTCGAGCAGGGCAGCACGGGCAGCATCGTCACCCTGATCTGCGACCCGGGCGACCGCTATCTCGACAAGTACTACTCCGACAGCTGGCTCGCCGCGCAGGGCTTGGACATCGCCCCGTACACGGCGACCATCGACTCCTTCCTGGCCGACGGCAACTGGCCCTGACCCCGGGCCCCGACCACCGGCGCGGCACAGGGCGCGGGCGCGCTGCGCGGGGTCTCAGGCCGCGGATCCGGTCAGCCGCCGGTCCAGCTCGCGGACCGCGTCCCGGAAGGAGCGGCCCACCCCCGACCGGGCCAGCCGCAGGGTGAACCGGAACGGTGCGGAACCGTCGGCGGCGAACGTCCATTGCACCAGCGTCCCGGTCCCGGCCGGGGTGAGCCGCCACTCCTCCAGCAGGGCCCGCATGCCGGGGGCGTTGGTCCGGTCGGCCCGGTAGGCGTACCGCTTGCCGGGCTCCGCCGCCATGATCGTCTCCTGGATCACGAAGCCGCCCTTGAGCCGGACCTCACGGCCCGCGCCGTCCTCGGTGGGCCGGGCGGACGTCACCGCCGTGAACCAGCCCGGCCAGCCCGGCACATCGTCGGCCAGCGCCCGGTAGACCCCCTCGGGGGCCGCGGACACCTCGGCGGCGAAGACCAGCCGCAGTGGAGCGGATTCGACGAACTCGAGCTCCACGGATCGGAGTCGGCGTGGCATGGAACGCACCTCCCGTGCGGTCGGCGGCGGACGGGGCCGCGCCACACCATAGCTGACACTACGTCAGATGTCGCGGTCGGTGCGGCCGCCGTACCCCGGCGCGTCCGGGGCCGGCCCCGGACGCACGCTACGGACGGTGCCGCTACGGACGGTCGAGCATGCTGTCGAGCACCCGGCCGAAGACCCGGCGGCCCGCCCCGGCGATCAGCGGATCGCACCACCGCGGCAGCAGCCGCACGCCCAGCTCCTCCACCCACACCACATGCGAACCGGAATCCGTCGGATACACATCGATCGACGCCCTGCCCCGCACCAGCGAACCGCGCTTCTCCAGCCGGCACAGCCCCGCGCGCCCGGCTGCCGGCGGTGTCCACCGCACCACTTCCATCGGGTCGTCGAACCCCAGCGGCCCCACGCCTGTACGCGCCACGAACACGGTTCCGACACCGGTCGGCAGCCCCATGGGGACGGTGATCGTGGTCAGCGGTACGTGCGCGGCGTGCCGTTCCCAGTCCGTCACCCGGCGCCAGGACTCGGCGGCGGGCAAGGAGGTGAAGCGCTCGATCCGGAAGACGGCCACAGCACGATCCTAAGGGCCCGGACACCGCCCGGCGCGAGCCGAGCGGAATCCGCGCGGAGCCCGACAGCAGCTCAGGAGCCGCCCTCCGCGACCGGGCCGGTCACCACCAGCCCCGGCAGATGCTCCTCGATCTCCGCACGAGCGGCGGCCGACAGCCCCGCGTCCGTCACGAAGGTGTCCACCTGGTCCAGCGAAGCGAACGAACTCAGGCCGACCGTGCCCCACTTGGTGTGGTCGGCGACCACCACCACCCGTCGCGCCGACTGGACGAAACGGCGATTGGTCTCGGCCTCCGCCAGATTCGGCGTCGAGAGACCGGCCTCCACCGAGATCCCGTGCACGCCGAGGAACAGCACATCGAAGTGGAGGGAGGCGATCGCCTGATCGGCGACCGGACCGACCAGCGAGTCCGAGGGGGTCCGCACCCCGCCGGTCAGCACCACCGTGGCGGCCCCGGGCCGGGCCCCCGCCGCGCCCCCCGACCGCTGCGCGGTGTGGAAGACATCGGCGACCCGCACCGAGTTGGTCACCACCGTCAGATCCGGTACGTCCAGCAGCTGCTGGGCGAGCGCGTAGGTCGTCGTGCCGCCGGAGAGCGCGATCGCGCTGCCGGGCACCGCCATGGCCGCCGCCGCCCGCGCGATGTCCTCCTTGGCGGTCAGCTCCAGCGCCGACTTGGCCTCGAAACCGGGCTCGTGCGTACTGGCCTCGACCACCGGCACGGCCCCGCCGTGCACCTTCTCGATGACCCCCTGGCGGGCCAACGCGTCCAGGTCCCGGCGCACCGTCATGTCGGAGACATTCAGCTTGCGGGTCAGCTCATTGACCCGGACCCCGCCGCGCCTGCGCACCTCGTCGAGGATCAGGGCACGCCGCTGCTCCGCGAGCAGGTTCTGATTGTCGCTCAACGCAGGGTCCGGTCCTTCCCGATGGCCGTGCAGCAGTCTCTTCGAACGGGGTCATCCTGCCACGCGGTGTCGTCGGCCGCCGCACTGGGGAGATTCGGTGAGAGCGGTGCGGCCACCGGCCCCTTTCCGCGATTCTGGTGACCGCGCACCGACCCCCCCACGACCGAGAGAGCGAGTTACTCCCGTGCCACCTGCCACCCAGGCCCCGCAGAGCCCCGGGCCCGCGCTGGAACTGCTGGTCCACGGCGTGGGCGGCGCCACCCCCCAGGAGATGCTCGACGATCCGCGTACCGTCCGGATCACCGGCGACGCGACGGCCGCCATCTACCGCCGGGCCGAGGACACGGACGCCGAACAGCATCCGGAGCGGTACCGCGACCGCCCCATCCCCGAGGCCTACTGCTGGTCCAACCTGACCTCCGGCAATGGCTCCCGCGCCCTGTGGCTGCTGCTGCTCCCGTTCGTGGTCGTCAACCTCGCCCACTGGATGCGCCCCACCGCCCGCTCCCGTACCCGCACGGTGCGCCTGTACGGCGTCCTCGTCCGGCTCGTCGCGCTCAGCCTCACGGTGCTGCTGACCGCGGCGGCCTGCGAGGTCGCGCTCGACCTCGCGGCCTGGCAGTGCGCGGGCGTGCCGGACTGCTCGAACCAGCGGTCCTGGCTCGGCTTCCTGTCGACGGCACAGGGCGGCTGGTGGTCCCAGCCGGGCCGCAGGCTCGCCCTGGCCGCCCTGGTGCCCACCGCCCTGGTGGCGCTGCTCTGGTTCCTGTCCAACCGGACCTGGAGCGCGTACGAATCACAGCGCCCGCTCACCGGAACCGAACCGGACGACCTCGACCCCACGCCCGCCCCGGCCACCACCGGCACCGGGCCCGTCGTCCGTCCCGCCCTCGGCCGGCCCGGATTCTGGTACGGCCGCCGGCTGGTCGCCCGGCTGCGCGCCGCCCATACCGCCGCCGGATTCCTGACCGTCGCCGCCTCGGTCGCGGGCGCCGCGGCCCGCCACGACCGGGCCGCAACCGGACCCGTACCCGGCATCATCGGCCGGCTGTTCGAGGCGGCACTGGTCCTGGGCGGACTCGTCGTGCTCTGGGTGGTCTGCCGCCGCGGCCGCAGCGAACGGCGCCTGGACAACCGGCTCGACCGCGCCCTCATCACCTACCTGCCCGGCGCGGCCCTGACCCTGCTGGTCCTCGCCGCGGCGTACGCCGCCTGGTCCCGCCCCGACTGGACCTCGGCCGGCGCCCTGCCCGGCGATCTCGCCTTCAGCGTCATCACCCTCGCCCAGGGGACACTCGTCGTCGTACTCGCCGTGGTGTCACTGAGCCTGTACCGCCGGACCCCAGAACCCCGCACCGTCATGTACGGACTCGGCGGGCCCGTGGTCGCGATGCTCGCCTGCGCCCTCGGCGGCGTCATGAGCGGCGGGGTCTCCCAGCGCGTCGCCGACTGGCTCGACGGCCCCGGCACCCCCGGCATGGGCCGGAGCTCCGTCATCAAGGGCCCGCCGGTACTGCTCAGCTGGCAGGCATCGGTCATTCCCGTGCTCCTGGTACTGCTGGCGGTCCCCGCCCTGGTGCTGCTCGTACGGACCTGGCTCGCCGCCCGCGCCCTGGAGCCGGAGATCGACCGGGCGTACGAGGACGAACGGCCGGACCCGGCCCGTACCCGGCAGATCGCCCGCATGCAGGCCACGGCCGCCCTCACCGACTCCGCGCCCTGGATCCTGGGCCCGGTCTGCGCCGCCACCCTGCTGCTCGGCGCGGCGGCGGTCTTCGGGGCCTGGGTGAGCGGCCAGGTGCCAGGACTCGCGATGACGGGCAGCGGCCCGTTCGTCGAGTCCGTGGCCCAGGCCGCACAGTCCACCGGCTCCTGGATGGTCGGACTCGGCTTCATCCTCTTCGTCACCTGGGGGCGGCGCGCCTACCGCGACGCCTCGGCCCGGCGCACCATCGGCATCCTCTGGGACGTCGGTACGTTCTGGCCGCGCGCCGCCCACCCCTTCGCGCCGCCCTGCTACGCCGAGCGGGCCGTCCCCGACCTGGCGTCACGGATGTCCGCCTGGACCGCGCTAACCCGGGGCAGGCTCGTCATCTCCGGGCACTCCCAGGGCAGCGTCCTCGCCGCGTCCGCGGTCTGGCAGCTGCCCGCCGAGACCCGCAGCCGGGTCGCCCTGCTCACCTACGGCTCGCCGATCGAGCGACTGTACGCGCGCTGGTTCCCGGCCTACTTCGGCCCCGGGCCGCTGCACGCCCTGCACCGCTCCGTGCACTGCTGGCGCAACCTGTGGCGGGCCACCGACCCGATCGGCGGCCGGGTCCGGCTCGACGAGGGCCCCGGGCCCGAGGTCGACCGAGGGCCACTGAAGGACCCCCTGGTCTACGGGCGCACCCGCGAACATCCGCTGCCCGAAGCCGTACTGGGGCACTCGGACTACCAGGCCGACCCGGTCTTCGCCCAGGAGCGGGCCGCGCTCCTGGAACGGCTGGACCCGGTCCTGCCCCGCCAGTCCGACGGGGAGGACACCACCAAGGCCGCGCGGAATCAGGGAAGTTCGGGCAGGTCTTCCGGGTAGAGCAGGGTCAGGTCGTCCGTGCTCGGCTCGGCAAGCTGGGCGACCCGGCCCGCATGCCGCTCCACCATCGACTCGAAGGTCTGGCGCGCGGTACGGCCGTTGCCGAACGCCGGCCCCTTCGGCAGCTCGGCGAAGTACTTCAGCAGTGCCTCCCCGGTCCCGGAGTCCAGGCTGTACTCGTGCTCGTCGGCCTGCTGCTCCACGATGCGCAGCAGCTCGGCGGACTCGTAGTCGCTGAAGGTGATGGTACGTGAGAAACGGGACGCCACTCCGGGGTTGACGGTGAGGAACCGCTCCATCTCGTGGGTGTAGCCGGCGACGATGACGACCACCGCGTCCCGGTGGTCCTCCATCAGCTTCACCAGCGTGTCGATCGCTTCCCGGCCGAAGTCCCGGCCGGAGTCCTCGGGCGACAGGGCGTACGCCTCGTCGACGAACAGCACCCCGCCGCGCGCCCGGTCGAAGGCCTCCTGGGTCCGGATGGCGGTCGAACCGATGTGCTCACCGACCAGATCGACACGGGACACCTCGACCAGATGGCCCCGCTCCAGCACCCCGAGCGAGGCGAGGATCTCGCCGTACAGCCGGGCCACGGTGGTCTTCCCGGTGCCGGGGGAGCCGGTGAAGACGAGATGGCGGCGGACGGACGCCGCCTTGAGCCCGGCCTCCTGGCGCCGCCGGCCCACCTCGATCATGTCGGTGAGGGCGCGCACCTCCCGCTTGACGCTGTCCAGGCCCACCAGCGCGTCCAGTTCCCCGAGCACCGCGTCGGACCCGCGCGCCGGCGCGGTGGCGGGCACCTCGGCCGGGACGGGCTCGACGGCGCGCTGTCCGGGAACGCCGCCGAGCAGTCCTGGGGCCGACTGTGTCGCCGTCAGCACGGTGGTCAGTGGGGGAGCGGGGGAGCGCAGCGCGCTCTCGTCGCTCGTGCAGTCCTCCACCACGGGGCCGGTTCCCTGGCCGTCGCCGTGCGCGACGGCGGGCTCGGCGAACTCGTAGCCCCCGCGGGCGCACCGCTCGGTCCGGCAACGGGTCAGCGTCGTACGGCAGCCGTCCATCACATGGAAGCCGTAGCCGTCGCTGCCGGTGACCCGGCAGCTGTTGAACGTGCCGCGGCCCTCGGCGGAGACGTAGAAACCGGCCTCGGCGGGCGAGGTGACCGTGCAGCGCTCGATCGTCGGGTCGGCGCCCTTGGTGACGATCACTCCGGTCTGCGCCGTGTCGATGGTGCAGTTGTTCAGCGTGCCCCCGCTGCCGTGGTCGCGGAACCAGGCGCCGGTGGACGCCTCACGGATGCGGCAGTCGTCCAGCTGCGCGGTCGCCCCGTCGCTCACCGACACCGCGGTGTTGCGGACCTGGGACAGATCGCTGTCGACGACGTCGGCGCGCGAACCCCGGTCGAGCACGAAGATGGCGTCCGGCACGTCATGGACCCGGCAGGAGTCCAGTATCACCGTCGCCCCGTCGCTCACCCAGACCGCCGGGTAGTCGCCCGTACTGTCGTGGATCTCGCACTGGTTGGCGTCGACCCGGGTGCCGGGATCCCAGACCGAGAGGCCGTTGCGGCCGAAGCGGCGCACCGTGGAGCGGGTCAGGGTGAGGACCGAACGGGAACGCAGGTCCACCGCGTTCTCCGGGATGTCGTGGATGTCGCAGTCGGCGAGCGTCAGTACCGCGTCGGTGTCGAGCGTGACACCGTCCGCCGAAGTGCGGTGCACCGTGCAGTCGGTGAGATGGGCGGCCGCACGCGCGGTCACCTGTATCCCGCTGCCCTTGATCTCGTACACCTCGCAGCCGACACCCTCCAGGGCGCTCCCCTCGCCGGTGACGCTGAGGCCCGCGCCGGACGCGTGGTGGACCCGGCAGCGCTCCAGCCGCGGATGCGCGCCGTCGCGGACCGAGACCCCGGACTGCCCGGCGGAGACGACCTCGCACTCCTCGAACACCCCGCCCGCGCCGTCGAGTACGGCGACGCCGACCCCGGCGGGGTTGTCGACCGTGCAGCGGCGCACGGTCGGCCGGGCCGCACCGCGCACCTCGATCCCGGCGGCGGAACGGGTGACGATCCTCAGGTCCGCGATGTCCGGCGCGCCGTCCTCGACGAGCAGTGCGGGGGCAGTCGAGTCCTGGCCCTCCACATGCAGGTCCGTGACGACGGCGGAAGCGCGGATGGTCAGCGGGACCCCGTCGGGCGGGGCGATCCGGACGGAGCCGACGGGACCCTCGGGTCCGCGCAGGGTCACCGCGCGGTGCAGGACCAGATTCTCCCGGTAGGTGCCTGGTGCGATGGTGAGGACATCACCGTCGGCCGCGGCCTCCAGGGCTGCGGTGAGGGAGGCGTATTCGCCTGTGCGGCGCCGCCACCGCGATGTGCCGGTGTGCGTCACCTGGACCGTGCCCTGTGCCATGGCGCTGTTGTGCCCCCACCTCGTGCGTGCGTGATGCCCGTGTCACCGGCCTTACGGCAGCGGCGAATCCCGGGACCGCCCACCCGGAAAGCGGGCGGGCCGGTCCACCGTAGCGCGCGCGGCGGGCGGGAGTTGCCCCGATCACCGGCTGATCAGCTGCCGGTTCCGGTCCTGCCCCAATCCGGACCGGTCTTGGCCCAGTCCTGGTCGATCCGGGTGTACCGCCCGCGCACCATGTGCCGGACGATCAGTTGCCGTACGCCCTCGATCAGTCCGACGGTGAGCATCGTCGCTCCGAGTCCGGCCAGCACCGCGTGGGTACGGGCGGTCGGGGGGTCCATGGGGCGTGTGGCGGGGCGGCCTTCGAGATCCGTCCAGATCTCCACCCTGGTGCCCGGGGCGGTCCTCCGGGACGAGGTCATCACCGTGCCGCGGCGGGCGGTGCCGTCCGGGGCCTTCCAGCGCGCCACCACCGGGGTCTGCGAACCGTGCTCCGAGGACACCTCGGGGTCGGTGGCGAAACGCGGCGGACGTGGTGCCCGGCGCAGCACGACCGCGGTGGCGGCACGACGTTCGGCCTGCTGGAGCCGGACCGATTGCTGCAGGGCGTCGTCCGCGTACGACCCGCACACCCAGCCCAGGGCCGGCGTCGCCAGCACCATCAGGAGCAACGCGGCAAGAGCCACCCATGCCTCGCGCCGGTCAGTGGCGCGGCGCAGGGGATTGTGCCGCCAGCGCCATACACCCGTAACCGCTCGCACAGTCCTGCACCCCCTTCCGTATCCGTCTTAGCCTGATACGGCACGCTTGGCGGGGTGAAGGAGCGAAGAGAGAGCAACCTCACCCCGGCCGACGCGCGACCCATCCCCGGGAGTTCCCGTCGGCCCGCTCCGGACTGACGGAGCGTCCGGAGCGAGAACGCCGAAGCCGTCGTCGAGTCCCCATGGCTCGACGACGACTCCGTGCGACTGCGTGTGATGTCGGGTCAGTACCCCCGGCCCTGGTACGGGCGGTTGTACGGGTCCTCGTAGGGCGAGGGAGCCGGGGCCGGCCGGGTGGGCGCCGGGCGGGGCGACGCCGGACGCATCGCCTCGTAACCGGTGCCCGGCGCGGGCCGCTGCTGTTCCTGCGGGTAGGGCGCCTGGTATCCGCCGCGGGCCGCGGACGGCTGCTGCGGGATGTACGGCGCCGGCGCGTGCTGCAGCTGCGCGGGCTGCATCGGCGCGTAGCCCTGCTGAGCCGCCGGCTGCTGGTATCCGTACGACGGACCGGGCTGGGAAGGTGCCGCGGGAAGAGCCGGCAACGCCGCCGGAAGCGCCGGCAGATAGCTGTTGCCGGTGTCGTAGGCGGCAGGCACTCGGATCGGAGCGATCTGAGGGGTGCCCCGCTCCGCGACCAGGGAGTCGTAGATCGGAGTGTCGGGGAACGACGGTGCGGCGTAGTAGCCGCCGCCGTAGGTGGAGCGGGGGGAGGTCATGACACCTAAGTTAAGCCCACGATGTGCTGGTTGGGGAGACCTAATCTTGGGGTCATCCGTTTTACGCCGGTTCTGACCGCCTGACCTGGCAAAACAGGGATAAAGGCTCCGTTAGGAGCGGGGGCTTTTCCGCTCCCCGACAGACAGCGCGGAAGAACATGCGGCCCACGGCATACTGGGCCGCCACGGCAACGGGAGGGCTCAGCGGTGACCCGAGAGCACACGGAGTACGACGTCCTGGTCGTCGGAGGCAGTGGTGTGGACACCATCGTGCGGGTCGACACCCTGCCCGTCCCGCTCGCCGACTCGGTCCATGTCGGGCCGATCGAGGAATGGCCGGGCCACACCGGGGGGAACGTGGCGCTCGGCACCCGGGCGCTCGGACTGGAGGTCGCGCTCCTCGACTGCATCGGCGACGACTGGACCGGTGCACAGGTGCGCGAGCGCCTGGCCGAAGGGGACGTGGAGTTCGCCCCGTTGGTCTCCGCTGCGGGCACCCGCCGCGCCGTGAACCTGGTGGACGCGACCGGACGCCGGATGTCGTTCTACGACGCCCGCGACCCCGCCGACCTGAGAATGCCCAGGGACTTCTACCTGCCGAGGTTGCGGCGTACCCGCCACGTCCACCTGTCCATCATGAACTTCACGCGCTTCCTCTACGACGACATCGAGGAACTCGGCGTACCCGTCTCCACGGACCTGCACGACTGGGACGGACTGGCCGACCACCACCGGGAGTTCGCGCTCCGCTCCGACCTCGTCTTCCTCAGCGCGGCGGGCGCGGGCGAGGGCACCTTCGCCCTGATGCGGGAGATCCTCCGCGAGGGCCGCGCCGACACCGTGGTCGCCACGGCGGGCGCGGGCGGCTCCCACGTACTCACCCGGGACGGCGGCCCCACCCCGCACCACATCCCCGCGACCGTCCCGCCCGCACCGGTGGTGGACTCCAACGGCGCGGGCGACGCGTACGTCTGCGGCTTCCTGTACGGGAGGCTCGCCGGCCGGGATCCGCTGGACTGCGCCCGGCTGGGAGCCGTGGCGGGGGCGTACGCCTGCACCGCGCCGGGTTCCACCGCGCTCGTCCCACGCGAAGTTCTGCTGGCATCGGACCACGACCGGGGCGGGAGCCAGTAGCCGGTGGCGGCAACGAGCGCCGCTGTCCCGGGACTCGCTCCGGGTGCCGGCCGGAGTGCTGTACGGGCCGGTGCGCAGTTCCCACACCCTGGCCGCATGCGGGGGTCGGCGCCGCCGAAGCGTCGCGCGGCGTAGGCGGCGAACCAGGCGGAGTGGTCCAACGGCCCCGTGCGCAAGGACAGTTCGTTGAAGAGCTGGTACGCCGCGGCCGACTTGCCGCCGGTGCCCTCCGGGAGATGGGTGATGCACGGAGCACACTGCCCGGCGTGGTGCGGGAGCAGGCGCCGCGGCGCCGCCTCGGCCGGACTCGAGTCGAAGGCGGGCCCGCCGTGGGAGGCGGCCGCCGCGGCACCGGCCGACGGGCTCATGGCCGTGACGGGGCTCGGCGCGGTGACCGGTACGGCGCGAGCGGACGAACCGGCGACGATCCGGGGTCTGAGGCCGCTCAACGGTGACCTCGTCCGCCGAAGGAATACGGGGCTTGCCCGGGACACGGTGCGCCACCGGGCTGCCCACGGGAACCGGCGGAGCCGGTGCGGCCGCCTACCGGCCGCGTCGAGCCGGGGCGGCGCACCGGCACCGGCAGCACGGCGCGAGCATCGAAATCCATGAGGCTCAGCCATAGAAGAATGCGCTTTTATGACCTCCTGTGCAGGCCGCAGGATGGCTGCGAGCCGGCTTCCGGGGAGGAACTCATGACGTCAGCCATCGAATCGGGTCTGCTGCCCGGCACTTGCGAAACACATCCGGAAGGGCTGGCCGTCGGTGGCGTCCTGCTCACCGAACTGGCACGGCGTTTCGGAACGCCCCTCTTCGTGTACGACGAGGAGCATCTGCGCCGGCGCTGCCGGGAGGCGGTCGCAGCCTTCGGCCGGGACAACGTCGCCTACGCCTCCAAGGCGTTCCTGTGCACGGCCATGGCCAGGCTGGCCCACGAAGAGGGGCTGCTGCTCGATGTCGCCTCCGGCGGCGAGCTGCGGGTCGCGCTGCAGGGCGGGGTGCCCGCCGACCGGATCGTCCTGCACGGCAACAACAAGGACGCGACGGAGCTGCGCACCGCCATGTCCGCCCGGGTGCGGCACCTGGTGGTCGACAGCTTCGACGAGATGGACCGCATCGAGCGGCTGCACGCCGAGGAACACCTGCCGCCCGCCCGGGTCCAGCTGCGGGTGGCGCCCGGAGTGGCCGCCGGCGCGCACGAGGCGATCCGCACCGGTGGCAACGACTCGAAGTTCGGCTTCGGCCTCGCCGGCGGAACCGCGGCGGCCGCGGTGCGGCGGGCCGCCGGTTCCCCGGCCATGACCCTGGAAGGCGTCCACGCGCATGTGGGCTCGCAGGTGCTGGACACCGCGGAACTCGCGGCCGGCGCCGCCGCCGTCGCGCGGTTCGCCGCCGACACCGGGATGCACCGGCTCACGGTCGGCGGCGGCCTCGGCGTCGCGTACGAGGCGGGACAGACCGCACCGTCGTTCGCCGAATGGGCGGCCCGGGTACGGACCGCGGTGCGTGACGCGGGCTGGGGTTCCCCGGTGACCGTGGAGCCCGGCCGTTCCATCGCCGCCCGCGCCGGGCTGACCCTCTACCGGGTGGGGACGATCAAGCGGATCGAGGGCGTGCGGACGTACGTCGGCGTGGACGGCGGGATGAGCGACAACCTGCGCCCCGCCCTGTACGGCAGCCGCTACGAGGTGTTCCTGCCGCGCAGCCCGCGCGCCCCCAGGCCCATGCGGGCACGGCTGGTCGGCAAGCACTGCGAGAGCGGTGACGTGATCGTCGACGACGCCGCCCTGCCCGCCGACGTCGCGGTGGACGACCTCCTGGCCACGCCGGTCACCGGCGCCTACGGATACGCCATGGCCTCCAACTACAACAAACTGCCGCGTCCCGCCGTCGTCTTCGTACGCGACGGCCACGCCCGCACCGTGGTGCGCCGGGAGACCGAGGAGGACCTGTTGCGCCTGGACGTGGACGAGCCCACCAGGGATCACGGGACAGCCCTTAACCTGACCCGATGCTGAACAGTGCCCGACTGCTCGTCCTGCTGGAGATCGCCCGTACCGGCACCATCGTGGCCGCGGCCCAGGCGCTGCATCTGAGCCCCTCCGCGATCTCGCACCAGCTGGCCCGGCTGGAGCAGGAGCTCGGAGTGGCGTTGGTGGAACGGCAGCCGCAGAGCCTGCGGCTGACCGCGGCCGGGGTGCGCCTGGCCGAGCACGCACAGGCGGTCGCCGACCTGATGGCCGTGGCCCGGGACGACCTGCGGGCGCACTCCGAGGGCGAGGCGGGGGTCCTGCGGCTGGGCTTCTTCGCCTCCTCGGGCCTGGAGCTGCTGCCCCGGGCCCTGTCGGCGTTCTCGGCGAACCGGCCCCAGGTCGAGCTGGAGCTGATTCTCGGACAGCCGCACGAGCTGGTGCCCGACCTGGAGGCGGGCCGGCTCGACGCCGCGGTCGTCTTCGAGCATCCGCTCGACCCCTGGTGCCGGCAGGCGACCGTGGACGTGGAGATCTTCTTCGACGAGCCGCAGCTGGTGGTCCTTCCCCTGCGGCACCGCCTCGGGCGGCACGCCGCGGTCCGGCTAGCCGCCCTTGAGGGGGAGAGCTGGATCGGTACGCACGGCGGCCACACCGGCGAACCGGTTCTGGAGCGGGCGTGCGCGGCAGAGGGTTTCCGGCCCCGGGTGCGCTGCCGCAGCGATCACTACCAGGTCACGATCAACCTGGCCCGCGCGGGCATGGGCATCGCACTCGTCCCGGCCCTCGGGCTCGGCGACACCGCGGGCGTGCATGTGTGCCGCCTGGACCACCCCCGGCTTCACCGGCGCATCGGCGTCGCCACCCGGCCCACCAACCGCAACCCGCTGCTGAAGATCTTCCTCGCGGACCTGCGGTCGGCCGCCGAGGAGATCCGGTCGCTGCTGGAGGTGCAGTGGGCGTGACCGGCCCGCCGGTCACGCCCACCGCGCCCCCGGGGGCTTCTCAGCCGGCGGTCGTGCGCCCGGCACAGGCCGCGAGGGTGCGCCCCACGTCCCGGATGGCATGCACCGCGGCCCGCTCGGTGCTCGGGCCCAGAGCCGTGTCCCAGTGCGCCACCACCGCGTACGCCAGCCGGCGCCTGCCCACGATGACACCGGCATCGGCACGGACGCCGGTGTCGGTGCCGGTCTTGTTGGCCACCAGGAGCCCGTCGCGCAGCCGTTCGGGAAAGCCCGGGGCGTACGGGTCGTGGTCGATCAGCGCGGGGACCAGACCGTGGTCGGTGTTGGCACGCATCCAGCGCAACAGCCGGGCGGAGGCCGCCGGGCTGCTCATGGTGCCGCGCACCGCGTGCGTCACCAGCCGCGCCAGGTCCCGTGCGGTGCCGGTGGCGAAGACGGGCGGCACGCCCGGGCCCCGGACGTCGCGGACCCTGTCGTGCAGCGTGAGGTGACCGAGCCCGAGTTCCCGTGCCAGCCGGGCCGTGGACTCCCGCCCGACGAGGCGCAACAGCGCGTTGGTCGCGGTGTTGTCGCTCACCGAGGCCGTCAGCCAGGCCAGATCCTCGACGGTCCAGCCGCGCCCGCTCAGCCTGCGCAGCAGACCGGTGCCCTCCGCCACGTCCTCGTCGAGGACCTCCACGACACGGTCGGCGGGCAGTTCCCCGCTGTCCAGCCGGTGGGCGACCTCGGCGAGCAGCAGCAGCTTCGAGGCGGACGCCACCGGCAGAACGGTGTGCTCGTCCACCCCCACCGTGCCGCCGCCGTCGATGTCGACGGCGGCGACGGCGAGGGTGAGCGGCAGCGCGGCCGAGCGCCGCGCCGCCGCGGCCACCTGGGCCAGACTCATCGGATCCTCACCACTTCTCCCGCCCGCGCCGAGGTCGGACGGCCGTCTCTCGCCGCGACCCGCCCCGCCACCACGACGGTATCGATGCCTTCGGGCGTCAGCAGAGGCCGGTCGAAGTCGGCGGTGTCGCGCACAGACGCCGGGTCGAGTACGACGAGATCGGCGACGGCGCCGTCGCGGACCACGCCGCGGCCGGTGAGTCCGAACCGCCCGGCGGGCAGTCCGGTCATCTTGTGCACCGCGCTCTCCAGCGGGAGCAGTTGCTCGTCGCGGGCATAGTGGCCGAGCACCCGCGCGAAACTTCCAGCCCAGCGCGGATGCGGACGGCCGGGCTTGGGCACGCCGTCCGAGCCGATCATCGACAGCGGGCTGGAGAGGACCCGGCGGACGTCGTCCTCGCGCATGGAATGGCTGATGATGGTCACTTCGCCCTGCTCGGCCAGCAGGAGATCGCACGCCTGGTCGACCGGATGGACGCCGCGCTCGGCCGCGAGTTCGGCGATGGTGCGTCCCTCGGCCTCGGGGTGTGTCTGCGCGGCGGCCACCGAGATGAGGTCCCAGCCGCCGTTCCCCACGGTGTTCTCCCACCCCTCGACGCCCCGGGCGATGTCCCTCCTGATCCGGTCGCGCGTCTCGGGGCGGCGCAACCGCTCCAGCAGGGCGCCGACGCCGCCCTCACTCGCCCACGGGGGCAGCATGGCGTGCAGGACGGTGCTTCCCGCCGTGTACGGATAGACGTCGCACAGCACGTCCACGCCTTCGGCGCGGGCCCGTTCCAGCCGGGGCAGGGTGCGCAGTGTGGCGCCCCAGGCGTGCCGGCCCGCGGTCTTGTGGTGGGAGATCTGCAGCGGGGCGCCGGAGCGCACCGCGATCTCCAGGGCCTCCTCCAGGGCGGACTCCACCTGTGACATCTCGTCGCGCAGATGGGTGACGTAGGGCTTGCCGTGCTGGGCGGCGACCCCGGCCAGCGCGACGATCTCATCGGTGTCGGCATAGGTGCCGGGCGGGTAGATCAGCCCGGTGGACAGACCGGCCGCCCCTTGGGCCAACGCCCGGTCCAGCAGCGCGCACATGGCGTCCAGTTCACCGGGCCGGGGCGGCCGGGCCTCGAAGCCCATCACTCCGGCGCGCAGCGTGCCGTGGCCGACCAGCGAGGCGATGTGGGTGTGGCGCAGAGCGGGGTTCTGACCGGCGGCGAACGCGTCGAAGTCCATGGCGGGCCGCACCGGTCCGAGCCCGAACGTCACCCTGAGATGCTCGGCGAGTTCCGGCAGCCGCTCGGGGAGCGAGGGGAACAGGCTGGTCCCGCAGTTGCCGCAGATCTCCGTGGTGACGCCCTGGAGCAGGGGAGCGAGACGGAGGTCGTCGGCCGCCTCCGCGGTACCGCCGTCCCCGTGAGGCGCCGCGAGGGCGTCGGAGTGCGTGTGTACGTCGATGAAGCCGGGGGACACGACCCGCCCGGCCACGTCGAGGGTCTCGACGGCCGTGGCCGGGGTCCCGGCGGGGAGCACGGCGATCCGCCCGTCCATCACCGCGATGTCCGCCTCCCGGGCGGGTGTTCCGGTTCCGTCCACGAGCGTGCCACCGCGCAGCAGCAGATCGAGGGGGCGGCCCATCACAGCACCGTCGACAGGAAGGCCCGCGTGCGCTCGTGCCGCGGGTCGGTGAACAACAGGTCGGGGTTCCCGGCCTCGACGACGGCGCCCCGGTCCATGAACAGGACCCGGTCGGCGACCTCACGGGCGAAGCCCATCTCGTGGGTGACCACGACCATCGTCATGCCGCTGCGGGCCAGGTCGCGCATGACCCCGAGCACTTCGCCGACGAGTTCGGGATCGAGGGCGGACGTGGGTTCGTCGAAGAGCATGAGGGCGGGTTCCATGGCCAGCGCGCGGGCGATCGCCACGCGCTGCTGCTGCCCGCCGGACAGCTGCCCCGGGTAGTGGTCCGCCCGGTCCGCGAGACCGACGTCGGCCAGCAGCCCGCGGGCCTGTTCCTCGGCCTGCGCACGGGACCGTCCCTTGACGACGACCGGACCCTCCATCACGTTCTGCACCGCGGTGCGGTGCGGGAACAGGTGGAACCGCTGGAACACCATGCCGATCCGTTCGCGCTGGCGCCGCACGTCCCGGGCGCGCCGCTCGCGCAGCACCCGGCCCGACGGGCCGTGCTGTTCGTAGCCGACCAGCTCACCGTCCATCCACACCCGCCCCGCGTCGATCCGCTCAAGGTGGTTGAAGCAGCGCAGCAGCGTGGACTTCCCGGATCCGGAGGGGCCGATGACACAGAGCACCTCACCGCTGCGGACATCGAGGTCGATGCCCCTCAGCACCTCGGTGTCACCGAACCTCTTGCGGACCCCACGGGCCTTGAGGATCACGTCGTTCATGCCGTTGCCCCCTTCTTGGCGCGTCCGGGCAGGAGATTGGCCAGGATCCTGCTCCCCAGCACGGGAGCGGTACCGGGGCTGTAGCGCCGCTCGACGGCGTGCTGACCGATGCTGGCGATCGTGGTGAGCACGAGGTACCAGATCGAGGCCACCAGGAGCAGGGCGACCACTTCGAAGTTGGCGAGGTAGAGGTGCTGGGAGACGGTCATCAGATCGGCACCGGCGATGACCGAGACCAGCGAGGTCGTCTTGAGCATGGAGATGAACTGGTTGCCGAACGGCGGGATGATGACCCGCATCGCCTGCGGAAGGATGATCCGGGACAGGATCCGGCGGTTCGACATCCCGATGGAGGCACCCGCCTCGCGCTGGCCGGGATCCACGCTCTGAATGCCGGCCCGCACGATCTCGGCCATGTAGGCGCCCTCGTTGATGGAGAGTCCGAGGAGCGCGGCCACGAAGCCGGTGATCACCTGGTTGGACTGCCAGCTGACGAGTTTGGGGCCGTCGAACGGGATCCCGACGCTGATCACGGGGAACAGCAGGGCCAGGTTGAACCAGAAGATGAGCTGGACCAGCAGCGGGGTGCCCCGGAAGAACCAGGTGTACGCACCGGCGGTGAGCCGCAGGACCGGACTGTCGGACAGCTGCATCACCGCGACGACGACCCCGATGGCGATGCCGAGCACCATCGAGACGAGGGTGAGCTGAATGGTCACCCCGAGGCCCTTGAGGATCACGCCGTCGAACTGGTACTCGGCGACGATGTCCCAGTGCAGATTGGGATTGACGATGACGGTGTAGGCGAGCCACACCGCGAACAGGGCGGCGCCGAGGACCGCGAGCCAGCGCCCGGGACGCGGGCGTCCGGTCACCTGGAGGGAGAGGTCGTCCTCGTGGGGCATCCGGTCGGCGGGGTCGGCATCCGGCACCCCGCCGCGGGCGGGCCCGGGTGTTTTCTGGAGGTTCATGTCCGTTCTCACTGCCCGTCGTTGACGGTGGCCTCGGGGACGGCGCTGTCGCCGACTCCCCAGGTGTCGAGGATCTTCTTGTAGTCGCCGTTGTCGATGAGCTCCTGCAGGGCCCTGTGGACGGCGTCGCGCAGTCCGCCCTGGCTCTTCGCGGAGGCGATTCCCCAGGGGGCGGTGCCGTACTGCTCCGGCAGGACCTCGTACGAACTGCTCTTCTTCGTGAACATCTTGGCGACGGGATAGTCGACGATGGTCGCGACCGCGCGTCCGCTGTCCAGTTGCAGCAGCCCGGTCGGTGCGTCCTCGCTCTGCGAGATCCGCATCTTCTCCCGGCACTTGGCGTTCTGTTCCTCGCCGATGTGGAGGTTGGAGCTGCCCTTGGCGAGGACGACGGTCTTTCCGCAGAGGTCCGCGAGGGACTTGATGCCCTGCGGGTTGCCCTGCTTCGTCATGACGACGCCGCCGGTGCGGAAGTAGTCGACGAAGTCGACCGCCCGGCGTCGCTGCGCACTGTCGGTCATGGACGACATGACCAGGTCGAACCGTCCCGACTCCAGGCCGGGGATCAGTCCGTCGAAGGCGGCATTGGTGAGTTCGAGCTTCAGCTTGAGCCGCTCGGCAAGGGCCTTGGCCAGATCGGGGTCGACGCCGGTGAGCCGGGTGGTGCCGGGCTCGTACATCTCCATCGGCGGGTACCCGACCGCGGTGGCCACCCGGAGCACACCCTTTTCCCGGTACTGGGCGGGCAGCAACTCGGCCGCGGTCCGGCCGGAGGCGGCCTTCGACGCGGCTTCGGACGGGGCTTCGCCCTGACCGGAACGCCCGCAGGCGGTGGCCGCGAGAGCCACCACGGCCAGGGCTGCCAGACAGCGCAGAGAACGGGGACGATTCATCGGATTCTCCCTCAAGGGGTGGCGGTGCGCCGATGCTGGCAGCCGCGCCCCGGTGAACGGAAGATGATGAAGCCATTCATGCCTGACCATCGAAATCTGTACGGGTCCGGGGGATCGCGGCGACCGGACCGGACGTCCGCGACTCCGGTGACGGTCCGGGGGATTAGGTTGTCGGGGAAAGGTTTTCGGGCAGCCGGACTCGCGATGGGGGCGAGCATGACCATGCAAAAAGGCGCCAATGTTCCGGTGACGGCTCAGGCCGTGCGGGTCGAACTGGGGTGGCGCGCCTCCCCGGGGACACCGGACGTGGACGGCTCGGCGCTCCTTCTCATGCCGTCGGGAAAGGTGCGCGGCGACGCCGACTTCGTCTTCTACAACCAGCCCTCCCACGCGTCCGGCGCGGTGCGCCACGAAGGCAAGCGGACCGCCGGTGACGGGACGACGGACAGCCTCGCGGTCGACCTGGCGCGCGTCGAGCCGGCCATCGACCGGGTGGTGCTTGCGGCCTCCGCGGACGGCGGCACGTTCGGCCGGGTGGCCGGGCTGTACGTACGGATCACGGACGCGGCGAGCGGCAGGGAGATCGCGCGCTTCGACAGCGCGGACGCGACGATCGAGACCGCGTTCATCCTCGGGGAGCTCTACCGGCGCCAGGGCGCCTGGAAGTTCCGGGCCGTCGGCCAGGGGTACGACACCGGCCTCGAAGGGCTCGCGACCGACTTCGGGATCTCCGTCGACGAACCGCAGCGGCCCCAGCCGGCTCAGCCCGATCGCCGGCCCCGTACACCCCAACAGCCGCAGAGCGCAACGCGGGTCGACCACCGGCCGTCGGCTCCGCCCGCGCCGCCGATGGCGCCGCCGGCGCCTGCCGCACCCCCTGCCCCCGCGCCCGTCCGCCTGTCCAAGGTGACGCTCACCAAGGAAGCGCCGGTGGTCTCCCTCGCCAAACAGGGCGGCACCTCGGGAGCGCTTCGCGTCAATCTCAACTGGGAAGTGCGCAAACAGTTCAAGGGCTGGGGAAGCAAGTTCGGCAGAGCGGTCGCCAACCACTCGGACCTCGACCTCGATCTCTGCGCCCTCTACGAACTGACCGACGGCCGCAAGGGAGTCGTGCAGGCGCTGGGAAACGCGTTCGGCGCCCTCCAGCACCCTCCCTACATCCATCTCGACGGAGACGACCGCACCGGCGCCGTCTCCACCGGCGAGAACCTCACCGTCAACCTCGACCACAAGAACAAGCTCCGGCGCGTCCTGATCTTCGTCACCATCTACGAAGGCGCCCGGAGCTTCGCCGACCTCCACGCGACCGTCACGCTCCAGCCCCAGAACGGCGCCCCGATCGACTTCTCGCTCGACGAATGCACCGTCCCGTCCACGGTCTGCGCCCTGGCGCTCCTGACCAACAACGGGGGAGACCTCACGGTGCAGCGCGAGGCCCGCTACCTCGTCCCCGAGCGCGGAGTCAGCCCGCAGCGCACCATCGACTACGCCTACGGGTGGGGCATGAACTGGACACCCGGCCGTAAATAACCCCCCGGCGGTCCGGCCGGCCCTGCGGCCATCGGCCCACCGTCGGCTCGGCTCACCGGTCCGGCGCGGCCTCGGGACGGGCGTACGTACGCCCCTTCCAGGCCGCGCCGCGGCCCCGGTGGTGCTGCACCGCCGAATCGACCGTCATCAGCAGATAGAGCACGGCGGTGAACGGCAGCAACGGAGCCGACCACAGCGACTGCCGGTAGTAGCCCAGCATCGGCAGGTACGTCGCGGTCATCACGGCCCACGCCAGGCCGCCCGTCCACGCCGCCACCGGGTCACCGGTCAGCAGCCCGGCGACGAGCGCGACCGGCGGCACGAGATAGACCAGCGCGAGCCCCAGCACCGTCCCCAGCAACAGCGGCGGACTGTGCCGCAACTGGGCGTACGCGCTCCGCGACACCATCCGCCACAGATCCGCCAGCCGCGGATACGGCCGCACGCTGTCCACCCGCTCCGCGAGCCCCAGCCAGATCCGCCCGCCGCTGCGCTGCACCGCCCGCGCCAGCGATACGTCGTCGATCACCGCCTGCCTGATCGACTCCGGCACCCGGGCCCGCTGCGCCGCCCCGGTCCGCAGCAGCACACAGCCACCGGCCGCCGCAGCCGTCCGGGCACCCGCCCGGTTCACCCACCGGAACGGGTAGAGCTGCGAGAAGAAGTACACGAATGCCGGCACCACCAGCCGCTCCCAGAGACTCGACACCCGCAGCCGGGCCATCTGCGAGACCAGGTCGAAGCCGCCCGACCCGGCGGCGGCGACCAGCTCCCGCAGACTGTCCGGCTCGTGCGCGATGTCGGCGTCGGTGAGCAGCAGATACTCCGGCTCCCTGGTCCGGGCCAGCGAGATCCCGTGCCGCACCGCCCAGAGCTTGCCCGTCCAGCCCGGCTCGGGCTCACCCGGCGAGACGACCGTCACCGGCAGCCCTCCGTACCGTACGGACAGCGCGCGAGCGACGTCCCCGGTCCCGTCCTTGCTGCAGTCGTCGACGAGAAAGATCTCCGCCCGCCCCGGATAGTCCTGCGCCAGCAGCGACGGCAGGCTCACCGGCAGCATGTCGGCCTCGTCACGCGCGGGCACCACGATCGCGACGGACGGCCATCCGGCGGGGGGCTCCCGGCGGGGCAGCCGCTGGTCGGTCCGCCAGAAGAACCCTTGTCCCAGCAGCAGCCACACCCATGCGGCAAGCGAACCCACGGCGATCCAGGCAACGGCGCTCATCCGCCGCAGTCTGCCCCACCGGGACGGAAGCGCAAGGGCGGTCGACTATGGTGACCGGGTGAAGATCGCGCTCATGGACTCAGGAATCGGCCTGCTCGCGGCAGCGGCCGCGGTACGCCGGCTGAGGCCGGACGCCGATCTGGTGCTCTCCTCCGACCCCGACGGCATGCCCTGGGGACCGCGTACGCCCGAGTACGTGAGCGCCCAGGCGCTCGACGTGGCCCGCGCGGCCGCCGCCCACCGGCCGGACGCCCTGATCGTCGCCTGCAACACGGCCTCCGTGCACGCCCTCCCGGCGCTCCGCGCCGCGCTCGAACCCACGCTGCCGGTCATCGGCACCGTCCCCGCCATCAAGCCGTCCGTGGCCGGCGGCGGCCCCGTCGCGATCTGGGCCACCCCCGCCACCACCGGCAGCCCGTACCAGCGCGGGCTCATCGCCGAATTCGCGCGCTCCGTCGACGTCACCGAGGTGCCCTGCCCGGGTCTCGCCGACGCCGTGCAGTACGCGGACGAGACCGCGATCGACCTGGCGATCGCCGCGGCCGCCGCCCGCACCCCGCGCGACGTCCGGGCCGTGGTCCTGGGCTGCACCCACTACGAACTGGTCGCCGAACGCATTCGCGACGCGGTGCGGCAGCCGGGTCTGCCGCCGGTCGCGCTGTACGGTTCCGCGGGCGCCGTCGCCGCCCAGGCACTGCGCCGGATCGGTGCCGAACCCGCTCCGTCGGCCGAACCGTCCACCTCTCTCGCGGTCCTTCTCAGCGGCCGCCCCGCCGACCTGCCGACAGCCGCTCTGGCCTACGCCGAGGGGCGGCTGCTGGGAGCCGTCAGCCCGGCCCGCTGACCCCGCGGGGCCCGTTCGTCCCATGCCCGGCGTGCGGAATCCTGGGTACGCTGCTTGACATGAGGGACCACCCCCGAAAACCCCGGGACGACGGAGCCGATACGTGCTCCGCCGTCTGGACCGGCCGGGCCACCAACCGGGCCCAGTGGGTACTCGCGGCCGCGGGCGCCGCCTGCCTGGCGCTCGGCGTCCAGCTGGCCGTCACCTCCAACTGGACCTCCGGGATCGCCCCGCTGCTGATGTCCGTGATCGGCTGCGTCGCCGCCGGGCTGCTCATGCTGTTCGGCACCCTTGCGTTCGTGAACGTGGCCGTGAGGATCGACGGGGACGCACTGGAGGTGCGCTGCGGCCACATGGGCCTGCCGCGCCGCCGGATTCTGCTCACCCATGTGGTGGGCGCGGAATTCGCCCCCGAGGTGACCCCGCGCCAATGGGGCGGCTGGGGCTACCGCTGGCGACCGGAGCAGGGCACGGCCGTGGTGGTCCGCAGGGGCGAGGGCCTGGTGCTCCGGCTCGGCGACGGCAGGACGTTCACCATCACGGTCGACGACGCGGAGGCGGGCGTCCGGTTCATCCGTGAGCGCCTGCAGTTGCCGGCGACCGGAGCGACGGCCGGTACCTGAAACACCCGAGGGCCGCCCCGCTCGGACGGCAGCGGGCCGGATCTGTGCGGGAAAGCGCCGGAACGATCCGGTACGAAGGGTTCCACCACACGGGCGGGGCTGCCGGACCCACAGCCGGCCACCGTAGACTCCGCCGGGTGAGCGCCACCACCACCGAAGTCGAGGCCGCGCAGCCGGCCTCATCCCCCGTGTCCCGGAAGCGAAGCTTCCTGCGGCCCCCGGCCGCCGTGATCGCGGGTGTACTGCTGTATCTGAGCTTCCCGCCGCGCCCCCTGTGGTGGCTGGTCCTGCCCGGTTTCGCCCTGCTCGGCTGGGTGCTGCACCGACGACGGCTCCGGGCCGGCTTCGGCCTCGGTCTGCTCGCCGGACTGGGCTTCATGCTGCCGCTGCTGCACTGGACCGGCGAGGAGGTCGGTCCGGTGCCGTGGCTGGCGCTCGCCGCCGCCGAGGCGCTGTTCATCGCGGTCGGTTGCATCGGGATCGCCGCCGTCAGCCGACTCGCCTGGTGGCCGGTGTGGGCCGCCGCGGTCTGGGTGCTCGACGAGGCGGTCCGGGCCCGGGTGCCGTTCGGCGGCTTCCCGTGGGGGAAGATCGCCTTCGGCCAGGCGGACGGCGTGTTCCTGCCGCTCGCGGCCCTGGGAGGCACACCGCTGCTCTCCTTCGCGGTGGTGCTGTGCGGCTTCGGTCTCTGCGAAGCGGTACGCCAGGTCCGCGCCCACCGCCGTACGGGCACGCTGCCGAGGGCGGCCGTCGCCGCCGCGGCCGCGACCGTCCTGGTGCCCGTCGCCGGTGCGTTCGCCGCGCTGCCCCTCGTCGACGACTCGGCCGAGGACGGCACCGCGACCGTCGCCGCGATCCAGGGAAACGTGCCCCGGCTCGGACTCGACTTCAACTCCCAGCGCCGCGCCGTCCTGGACAACCATGTGCGCCGCACCGAACAGCTCGCCCGGGAGGTGAAGGAGGGCAAGGTGCCGCAGCCCGACTTCGTCCTGTGGCCGGAGAACTCCTCCGACCTCGACCCGTACCGGAACGCCGACGCCCGGATCGTGATCGACGATGCGGTGAAGGCGATCGGAGTGCCCACCGTGGTCGGCGCGGTGATCGATCCCGACAGCGGGGACCTGCGCAACACCCTCATCCAGTGGGATCCGGAGAAGGGCCCCGTCGACACCTACGACAAGCGCCACATCCAGCCGTTCGGCGAGTACATGCCGATGCGTTCCATCGCCCGGATCTTCAGCTCCGACGTGGACCGGGTGGCGCGTGACTTCGGCCCTGGGAAGAAGGTCGGGGTCTTCGACCTGGCGGGCACGAACGTGGGACTCGTGACCTGTTACGAGGCCGCGTTCGACGACGCCGTACGGGACACCGTCACGCACGGCGGCCAGCTGATCGCCGTACCCAGCAACAACGCCACCTTCGGCCGCAGCGAGATGACATATCAGCAGCTGGCCATGTCCAGGGTGCGGGCGGTCGAGCACAGCAGGTCCGTCGTCGTCCCCGTCACCAGCGGGGTCAGCGCCGTCATCCGCCCGGACGGCACGATCGTGAAACAGACGAAGCTGTTCACCCCGGACGCGCTCGTGGACGAGGTGCCGCTTCGGTCCTCGCTGACGCCCGCGACCCGGATGGGCACGCTCCCCGAAGCGGTGCTGGTGCTGATCGCCGTGGCCGGGCTCGGCCTGGTCAGCGTCCGTGCGGTACGGAGCCGGCGCAGCCACTGATCCACCGGTGCGCCACGGAAGGGCTGTCCTGTGATTCCTGGGGGATCACGGACAGCCTTTAGGGTCGGGCCATGGCAACTCCTGATTTCATCCGCGAGATCCGCGCCACCGCGGGTCAGCAACTGCTCCTGCTGCCGGGCGTCACCGCCATCGTCTTCGACGATGAGGGAAGGGTGCTGCTCGGACGCCGTTCCGACACCGGCAAATGGTCGGTCATCGGCGGCATCTGCGAGCCGGGCGAGCAGCCGGCGGCGACGGCGGAGCGTGAGGTGTACGAAGAGACCAACGTGCGCTGCGTCGCGGAGCGGGTGGTGCTCACCCAGGCCCTGGAGCCCGTGCAGTACGCGAACGGCGACCGCTGCCAGTACCTGGACGTCACCTTCCGTTGCCGGGCGACCGGCGGTGAGGCACGAGTCAACGACGACGAGTCGCTGGAGGTGGGCTGGTTCCCGGTGGACGCGCTGCCGCCGCTGAACGAGTTCGGGCTCTTCCGGATCAAGCAGTCCATGACCGACGGACCCACCTGGTTCGAACCCACCGCCGGGCAGTGAACACCGTCGTCCGCAGCGCGGCCCGGGAGACCGGGCCGCGCTGCGGACGACGTGCGCGACCACGGACTCAGACGGTACGGGCGTCGGCCTTCGGCGCCCCGGCGGCGTCCGGGGCGGCCGCGGCCCCGTCGATGTCCGTGAGGTCCCGGTGCCGGGTCTCCTTGGCGCAGCCGACCGCGAGCAGGGTGATGAGCGCGGCGGCGATGACGTACAGCGAGATGGGTACCGAGCTGTCGAAGTCCGCGAGCAGCGCGGTGGCGATGAGCGGCGCCGGGGCACCGGCCGCGACCGACGAGAACTGCGCCCCGATAGAAGCGCCCGAGTACCGCATCCGGGTCGCGAACATCTCCGAGAAGAAGGCGGCCTGCGGTGCGTACATCGCACCGTGGAAGAACAGCCCGACGGTGACGGCGAGCAGCAGACTTCCGAAGTTCCGGGTGTCGATCAGCGCGAAGAACGGGAACGTCCACAGCCCGACACCGACCGCGCCGACCAGATACACCGGCTTGCGCCCGACCCGGTCCGAGAGCGCGCCCCACATCGGAATGACCGCGAAGTGGACGGCCGAGGCGATGAGCACCGCGTTGAGCGCGGTCTGCTTGCTCAGATCCGCCGCCGTGGTCGCGTAGACGAGCACGAACGCCGTGATCACGTAGTAGCTGATGTTCTCCGCCATCCTGGCGCCCATGGCGATCAGCACATCGCGCCAGTGGTGCCGCAGCACGGCGACGAGCGGCATCTTCTCGGCCGTCCCGGCACTCGACCTGCGCTCCTCGGCCTGCGCCAGCGCGGCCTTGAAGACCGGCGATTCATCGACGGAGAGCCGGATCCACAGGCCGATGAGCACCAGGACACCGGAGAGCAGGAAGGGGATTCGCCAGCCCCACGACCCGAACGCGGATTCCGACATAAGCGCGGTGAGCGCGGACAGGACCCCGGTGGCGAGCAGCTGCCCGGCCGGTGCGCCCGTCTGCGGCCAGGAGGCCCAGAAGCCGCGCCGTTCGGCGTCCCCGTGCTCCGACACCAGCAGCACGGCCCCGCCCCATTCGCCCCCGAGCGCGAAGCCCTGCACCAGCCGCAGGATCGTGAGGAGTACGGGGGCGGCGGCCCCGACCGTGGCATGCGTAGGCAGCAGCCCGATCGCGAACGTCGCCCCGCCCATCATCAGCAGACTGAGCACCAGCAGCTTCTTGCGGCCGAGCCGGTCGCCGTAGTGGCCGAACACCAGGGCACCCAGCGGCCGGGCGGCGAAGCCGACCGCGTAGGTGAGGAAGGACAGGAGCGTTCCGACGAGCGGGTCGGACTCGGGGAAGAACAGCTTGTTGAAGACCAGCGCGGCGGCTGACCCGTAGAGGAAGAAGTCGTACCACTCGATGGTGGTCCCGATGAGACTTGCTGCGACGATGCGCTTGAGCGAGCGGGTGGTCGGCGGGGCGGATGCCGAGGCAGCCATGAACACCACTTCCGGGCGGTTGGCGGGGACGGTTTCGTGTCGCCACACCGTAGGAATGGGCAGGTCAGAGGCACATGTGGCGGGACACCATAGTTCTCGGGTCGGGTGTGCGCGGGGCCACCATGACAGGCGCGTCGAGACTGCTTCAAGGAACGTATTGAAGGCCGGCAGGCGCCTGTCTGAATGGCGCTGTTCGGCATGGTTCCGTGTCCCGGTGGTGACTCCCGTGCTGGTTTGGTGCTGACCTGCAACCGCATGTCAGCACCCCTGATCGCCTGGCCGTGCTGACTTGGTGCTGACTGCGCGGCGTTGAACTTCGGCATTCGGGGCGGGGCGGGTTTCCGCGGAGCCGGCCGGCCATGGTTGGTGACACGTGGTCTCGCACCGGCAGCCCCCGCACCGTGAGACCCATGCACAGGCGGCCGGATGAACCCGGTCGGCGTGCCCGGACGGAGGTTCCGTCCGGGCACCCGGTCCGTAGCGATCAGTGACGCAGGTTGAGACGGTGCACGCCCCCGTCGACGGTGCCGACGTAGAGCGTGCGGGCATCGGGGCTCGCGGCCAGTTTGGTGGTGTCGGTGTTCTGCAGGCCGGTTGAGACGTTGTGCCAGCTCAGACCGTGGTCGGTACTGCGAAGTACGCCGCGGCCGCCTTGCAGGAGGCCGCTGGCTCCGGACCTGGTGGTGGCCGCGTAGAGCGTGTCCTTGACCCGGAGCAGGTCGGAGACATGGATCGCCAGAGCGCCAGTGTCCGCGGTGCGGAAGGTCCGGCCGGCGTCGGTGCTGACGCGGACAGTCTCGCCGCCGATCACCAGGCGCCGCCCGTCGAGGTCGATCGCGGTCACCGGGCCGTCGGTGACTTTGGTGACGGTCACCCCACCGTCGTCGGACCGGTAGAGACCGGCGACGTTGCCGAGCCACAGGCGCAGCGGATTTGCGGGGTCGCCCGCGATGGTGTCGAAGGAGCGCTCGTGGTAGAGGTTCTTCCACGTCGCGCCGCCGTCACTGGTGGCGAACAGCCCCTGGCCCAGAAGGCTTCGGAAGCTGACCATGACCCGGTTCGGGTCGGCGGGGTGGACCAGGAGCGCCGTCGGCACCTCCGCCGAACTGCCCCTCTTCTGCCAGGTGGTGCCGCCGTCTCCGCTGCGCTCTACGGTGAATGAGCCGAACGCGGTGCGCCGCACCTTCCAGATCACCTTCGGATCCTTGGCCGACACGGCAAGTTGCGGGACAGTCACGCCCCTCATGCCCTCGCCGCCCGACTGGCCCCATTCCGGGCTTGCGACGGGAAGGGCGGTGCGGTAGACCGAACTGTCGGTGGCGGCGAGCAGGTGGCCGTCACTGACAGCGAGATCGTTGATCGTCAGTCCCTGGACACCGATCCGCCGGTATCCGGTGCCGTCCGCGGCACCCCGGTAGAGACCGTCCTGCTCGCTGGAGACGGTGACGGAACCGTCGGCCCAACGGTCGTAGTCCATCGGTAGCGCTGCGCGCGACGGCGCGGCGACCGTGGTCCACGTCCGACCGTGGTCGCGGCTGAGGCGGCCATGGCCGGACGACGTGCTCAGGTACAGGTCGTCATCCGAGATGGTCAGGCGGAGTCCGCCGTCCGTCATGGACAGCAGGGTGGTCCAGGTCTTCCCGCTGTCACGGGAACCGACAACTCCCCGGCCCGGGACATACACCGCCACGACCGAGGAGTCGGCGGCCAGCCCGCCGACGCCCCCGCCGGGCGGGGCGAAGAGCAGGCGTGCCTCGCCGGGGTTGCCCGAGCCGACGCCGGAGCGGGACCAGACGCCGTGATACGTCGTCATATAGAGGGTGTCACCGGTGACGGCGGCGGCGGTGACGGCGCCGGTGACGCCGGTCGGATATGTCGTCCAGTGGTCGCCCGCGTCCGTGCTGACCAGCAGTGCGTCCGAGGTGACCGCGACCAGGGTGCGGGTCTGTTCATCGGCGGCGAGCGCCATGATGCGGGTGTCCGGGACGTCGAGCGTGCGCCAGGTCCGCCCGTTGTCATCGGTGCGCAGGATGGCGCCCCGGCGGCTGCCGTCGTGAACGCTGTTCACGGCGTACCACCAGCGGTCGGGATTCTTCGCGTCCACCACGAGCGGACCCGTGCCGTCCGCGACGGGCAGTCGGCCCAACTGGCGCCAGGAGGCCCCGTTGTCGGTGGTCAGCCAGGGAGCCGCCTTCTGGTACTGGGTGAGGACGGCCTGCTTCGGCCGACTCGGCGAGAGGACGACCGAACCGGCCTCGCTGTTGGGGCCGACCGGCTCCCAGCGGTCCCCGCGGCTGTCGACCGGGGTGACCTCGAAGGCGCTGGCGCCGGTGAGCAGCTGCCCGGTGCCGGCGGTGCCGTGTACCGAGACCCGGTAGGTGCCGGCCACGCTGCCGGTCACCTCGGCCCGGTAGTAGCCGCTGGCGGGATCGAGTGTGGAAGTGACGTCGACGGCCTTGCCGCGAGGCGGGGTGACGGTGACGACCGGCGGTGCGGCCAGCCGGGTCGGCGGGGCGATGTGCACGGTCGAGTGACCGTCGCTCGGGTCGGGTGCGGCCTGGACGGCCAGATGCCGAACGGCGAGCAGGTAGGGCACGTTGATCGCCGGTCCCCGGTCGGGCGTCGCCGTGAGACGGCCGCTGATCTCGGTGTCGGTGGCCGGCCGGGCGACGCGCAGCGAGACCGTGACGGTCGCGGTCCCCCCGGCCGGCACGGTGACCCGCTTCGCCGAGACCGTGGCCGGACCCTCGGCCCGCAGCGCGGTCGCAACCGGCAGCTTGCCGGAGTTCCGCAACGTCACCTTCGCGGTGCCGCCGACGTGACGCCGGGACAGATCGGCGAGCCCGAACGACACCGAGGCCGGTGAGGCGCTGACCGTGGCGGAGGCGGCCGCGGCCACATCGAGTCTGCCCGAGCCCTGCGTCGTGGGCCCGGTGCCGCTCAGCGGCTTCGCGGTGCCGATCAGTTCGGCCTTGATCTCGGCGGGCGTCCGGCCGGGGTGCAGCTGGCGGAGCAGGGCCGCGGCACCGGCGACGTGCGGGGCCGCCATCGACGTGCCCGACATGCGGTACTGACCGGGCCCGTAGAGCGACTTGGGCACGGTGGAGCGGATCTCCACGCCTGGTGCGACCAGATCGGGCTTCAGGCCGAAGTCCTGGGAGGGACCGCGTGAGGAGAACGAGGCGATCCGGTCGGTGGTGTCGGTGCCCCGCAGCGTCACCGAGACCTTCCCGGCGGCGAGCCGGGTGCTCAGCTCCTGGTACTGGGTCGAGTCGATGCCCATGACCACCAGGCGGTCCATGCGCAGCGAGTCGCCGGAGGCGTCGATCCGCGCGGGCGATGACGGCACCTGGGCCACTCCCGGCTCAGGGTTCACCTCCGACGGCGTGAGCTCTCCCGGTGCTCCGGCGACGAAGACCGGGCCGTCGTTGGAGGGCAGGCCGGCCAGCACGGCGATCGCACCGCGCTTCTCCGCCTCCTGCGCCCACTCCACGGCGCTCGCCGTCAGGTACCGCGCTTCGGCGGCGACGAGCATCTGCGCCCGTACGATCTTTCCGCGTACATCGCCGACCCGCTTCCAGTCCTCGGCGGTGCCCTCTCCGACATCGACGAGCGGCGCCGTGACCGGGTCCTGTGGCGGGTTCGCGGACAGGATGCCGCGGTAACTCTGGATCAACTCGGGTTTATCGCCGGCCAGATAGGCGCTGGGCAGCCGCAGATTGCTCGTCGACGCGCCGACCGAGACCACACCGTCGGCCGTGCCAGGACTGTTGACCGTACCTGCGCCCGGTCCGTCGTTGCCCGCTGCGGCCACTACGACCACACCGGCTCGTACGGCCGCGGTCGCGGCGCGGCCCAGCGGGTCGGTGCCGTCGCCGGGGCCGCCGAGGCTCATGTTGATGACATCGGCGCGGTGCGGGTTGGCCGGATCGGAGGCTGCCTCGATTCCGGCGATGATGTCCGACGTGTACCCGGAGCCGTCGGCGTCCATCACCTTGTAGGCCAGCAGATCCGCGCCGGGCGCCACGCCGGTGACGCCGCCCTTCTCAGCCGCCTTGCCTGCGATGATGCCGGCGACGTGGGTGCCGTGGCCGTTGTCGTCCATCGGGTCCTCGTCGCCGTTGACGAAGTCGTGCCCGCCGATGACCTTGTGGCCCTTGCCGAGTCCGCCACCCAGGTCGGGGTGGGTGTAGTCCACCCCGCTGTCCAGGACCGCGACAGTGGTCCCCGTGCCTGTGACGCGCCTTCCAGTGGGGTCCTTGCGCTGCCAGACGCCGGGTGCGCCGATCAGCGGGACGCTCGCGTCAGTCTTCGTCAGCACCCGGGTGTCGGGGCGGACGGCGGTGACGCCCGGCAGCGAGGACAGTCGCCCCACCTCGGACGCGGGCACCGTCATTGCCACGGCATCGATGAGCAGACCCAGTTTGCGGGTCGCCGAAGGGTGCAGCCCGGCGCTCCTCGCCGAACCGAGGAATGTTTCCTGCCGCGCGTCCAGGGCGCGGCGGGCGGCGCCGACGCCGCGGGCGGCCTCGGCGGACAGCAGCGATCCACCGGGCGCGGCGGTGACCGCTGGGTTCCCGGACAGTTCGACGAGCACTCGTTGCGGCGGGTCGGGCGTGGACGCGTTGGCGGCACCCGGTGTCGCCGCCAACGTGCCGGTGAGAACAACGGCGGCGAGGGCGGCATGACGCGATCTTCGTGACTTCATTGCCATGCGTAAAGGTCCTAGTGGTGCAGGCACTTGTCGCACAACTGATCTTCGTGGCCCATTGCTGCCGCTGGCACAACTGGGCCATGATCCGTCCATGACTCCCGAGACACCGCAACTCACGGCGGCAGGAATCGATCCGTTCGACGAGAGCGTCTACCGCGCCGTTCTGACCCGGCGGACGGCAGCGCCTGCCGAACTCACCGCGGATCTCGACTGTTCGTCCGAGCGCGTTGCCAGGGCGCTGGACCGGCTTCGCGACCACGGGCTGGTAGGCCGGCTCGCCGGCACCCGCCGCCGGTACGCCGCGATCGAGCCGGGCGCGGCCGTCGAGGCGCTGGTACGGGCCAGAAGTAATGAGCTGGAGCGCGTCCGTTCGGTGGCCGACGAGCTGTCCCGGCTGTTCGCCGCCGCGCGAACCGGCGCGACCTGTGAGGACGAGGTGGAGATCACCACCGGCAGCGAGGCCCTCGGCCGCTGGTTCGTCCGCCTTCAACAGGAGGCCCACGAGGACGTGATGACCCTGGACCGGCCGCCGTACGCCCTGACGACCTCCAACCCGGTGGAGGCGACGGCGCTCGGCCGCGGTGTACGGTACCGCGCGGTCTACGCCCCCGAGGCCCTGGAATGGCCGGGCGTCCTCGACGACATCCGCGAGCTGGTCCGGCACGGCGAACAGGCCCGTGTCCTGCCCGGCCTGGGCATCAAACTCGCCATCGCCGACCGCAAGCTCGCTCTGATGCCGCTCTCCCTCAACCTCGACGACGTTCGCGCCGCGGTGATCCGCCCGTCCACCCTGCTCGATGCCCTCACCGGCTACTGGGAAATGTGCTGGAAGCAGGCCCTGCCCCTCAACGCCCCGGCCGAGGACCCCCTCGGCGAGGAGGACCGACTCGTCCTCACCCTCCTGGTCAGTGGCCTCAAGGACGAGGCGATAGCCCGTCAGCTCGGCTGGTCCGTCCGTACCATGCGCCGCCGTATCAGCCGCCTGCACGACCTCCTCGGCGCCGCCAACCGCTTCCAGGCCGGAGTGATCGCGGCCCGCCGCGGCTGGTTGTGAGACAGCACGACGGCAGCGGGTGCGGCGACCATGAGTGGATGTGGTCTCGACGCGCGTTCGGCGTCCGGAAGCACCCCAGCTACTACGGCGAGTACGACACCAGGAGATTCTTCGTCGGCCTGGTGGTACACGGGGCATCGCCTGCCGGCCGGACGGCGGCGGTGGGCCCCCCACCCACAGGTCTGTCGGCCGTTACCCATGAGGTGCACAAGGCGACGATGCGCTTGAGGCTCGACGGGGCCGGCGGTGAGGTCGCTGGGGCGGCCACGGGTACCGCTTCCGGACGGTTGGCGGGGACGAGGGTGCGTCGCCACACCGTAGGAAGGGGCAGTTCAGGGGCGTATGTGGCGGGCGGGACACCACAGTTCTCGGTCCAGGTGTGGGCGAGGCCACCATGACGGACCTGCCGGGACCGGTCGCCGTCCGCCGCCGACGGCGGGGCGCCGCGGCGGACGGTCGTCCGTGGCTACACGGCGCGCCCCTCCAGCAACTGCTCGGGCACGAACCCGGCCTCGGCGAGCCGCTGCCAGAGCTCGTCCGGGACCGGGAAGCGGGCGGCCGCCGCGTTCGCCGTCACCTCGGCCGCCGAACGGCAGCCGAGGACGACCGAGTCGACGCCGGCGTGCAGCAGCGGGAACTGGATCGCGGCCGCGGGCAGCGGCACCTCGTACGCCTCACACAGCGTCCGGCACCGGCGTGCCCGCTCCAGCGTCTCCGCGGGAACCGGCCGGTAGTTGAACATGGCGCCGGGGGACGGATCGGCCAGCAGACCGGTGTTGAAGACGCCGCCGACGACCACCGCGGTGCCCGTCCTGGCGCACAGCGGCAGCAGGGTGGTGAGCGCCTCGTGGTCCAGGAGCGAGAAGCGGCCCGCGATGAGCACGACGTCGACCTCGAACTCCGCCACGTACGAGGCGAGTGGACCGCTGTGGTTCATCCCGAATCCGATCGCCCGGATCAGCCCCTCGTCGCGCAGCCTGCGCACCGCCGGATAGGCCGTGCGGCGTATCTCGTCCGGGTAGTCGTCCGGGTCGTGCAGATACAGGATGTCGACGCTGGAGCGGCCCAGGCGGGTCAGGCTCGCCTCCAGGGATTCGCGGATGCCGCGCTCCGTCCAGTCGGTGATCACCTCACCGGGGGAGCCGTCCGGCCGGGGGCGCAGCAGCCAGCCCGTCTTCGTGGAGATCACCGGGTCGGTGACCCCGGACGGGGCGAGCAGGCGGCCCAGGCGCTGTTCGGCGAGGCCGTGTCCGTAGCGGGGCGCGGTGTCGAAGTATGTGATCCCGGCCTCGGCCGCGGCCTTCAGGGTCGCGGCGGCGTCCTGCTCGGCGACCTCCTCGAAGAGCCCGCCCAGGGGAGCGGTGCCGATGCCGATGCGGGGCAGCGTGAAGGGCAGCCGGTTCGCTGCGGCGTTGCCGGTCATGCCGTCTCCCACGGGGATGCACAGGCCGCGCGGCCGGCGCGCAGCGTCATGGTCAGGGTCAGCCGGATCCGTGAGTTCCCGGGCAGGCCGACGCGGCAGTACGGTCCGCCGACCGGCTGCTCGGGACCGTCGTCCACGCGGACGGCGGCGACGTGGTGCTCGGCGAACGAACCCGCCTGCACCAGCAGGGAGCGCGCCGTGTCGCCGAGGTTGATCAGCTCCACCACCGTGTGGTCGGGACGGATGTCCGACACGAGCGCGGCGACGTCCGCCGGAAGGCCGGGACGGCGGGCGTCCGCGTCGTGGTAGCGCAGGTGCAGTTGGGCGAGGCCGCCGTTGTAGAGGACCTGCGGGGAGCCGGTGGTCAGCTGCAGCAGCGCCTCCGTCACGACCGGGTTGAGGTGCTGCCAGTGGTGGATGTCCAGGGCGTCGGGTCCGACGGCCGGGTCGACCGTGTCGTTCTCGATGGCCTCGACCCGCTCGGCGCAGCTCGCGAGGGCGCTGCGCAGCATCCGCTCGGGGAAGTGCGGGTTGCGTCCGTGCAGGAACTCGTACCAGGGCTCCTCGTGCCCGGCCTCGTCCTTGATGCGCTGGGTGTGCACGGTGGTCCAGTCCCAGTGGGACTCCGCGCGCAGATGCTCGATCCGGTCCCGGTCGGCCTGCTCGCGGCTGAAGTGCCAGAGCGCGAGCGGGAGCTGGCCGGGCATGACGGTGAAGTCGAACCAGCCGGAGTCGTTGTGCCGCTGGGGCACCATGAGGGTGCGCTCGGCCGTCATCGCGCTCAGGTGGGGCTCCCAGCGCTCGCCGAGCGTGCCCATCCGGTCGGCGCCGCGCTGCTCGGCGTGACGCAGCACCACGTCGAGGGGGTTGCGGGCGAGGTCCAGGAAGCCCCGGTCACCGGTGAGAAGCGTCGCGTTCGCCGCGCCGATGACGGTGGCGCTGCCGACGGGGGACAGACCGTGCGGCCAGGACCATCCGTAGTGGCCGCCGTACCAGCGGCCGTCCAGGTATTCGCCCACCACACCGTTCAGGCCCACGTTGTCGGGTACGACGTCACGCCCAGCCAGCCGCTCCTGCCACCCGGCGACGTATTCGGCCACCCAGTCCGCGTATCGCTGTTCGCCGCTGAGCAGGAAGGCGTTGGTGGCCAGACCGGTGGCGGCCAGGTTCACGATCGTGTCACCGCGGCCCATCCGGTCCCACATCGCGCGGCCGTACGCGCGGGCACGCTCGGGCGAAACGGCCAGGTCGTCGAAGGACGTGACGTCGTCGACCCCGTCCAGCGGCAGGCCGTACGGGCGCAGGGCCAGACTCCACGGGAAGTACGCCTCTTCGTCGCTGAAGCCGAAGCGCGGTCCTGCCGAGCCGTTGTGCGGAGCGCGCAGGAGCCGGTGCGCGGGATCGTAGTTGGGGCCGCCGGGAAGGTAGAAGTCCGCGAAACGCAGGGCGAGTTCGCGCAGCTCCGGGTCTTTTGGGTCGGCGAGGCACAGGCCGTAGAAGAGAAGCAGGCCCTCGCCCTGGTGGAACCAGTCGTAGCCGCGCTCCAGGCCGTCGACGAGCATGCCCATCTCGGTGAGCTGCGCGGTGACCCCGTGCCAGTGCCGCCGCGCCGCGGTCAGCAACTCCGCGCTGCCACCCAGCAGATACAGCGTCGGCCAGTTGAAGAACGGCTCGTAGAAGTCGTCCACACCGTCCCGGCCGTCCATTCCCCGGCCGAGCGTGTCGCGGAAGACGAGGCGGCCGTCGCCCTCGGTGTAGCGGTCGGCGAAGAGCCGCCACGCCTTGTCCTGTACGGCGAACAACTCCCTCTCCAGGTATGCCCACCGGGGGATCTCGGTGACGCGCCGGGACGCGGTCAGCAGTGGTCCGTGCGGCTCGCCCACTGTGCGCGTGCCACCGGTTCGTTCAGGCCTGAGCATCGAGAACACCTGCACCCTCGTCACGTACGGATTGAATAATCGCCCATCGATAGCCGATGGTTAGACTCACGGGCAGGGAGCCGACGTGTCAATACTCCGGAGCGGCCCCGACGAGCCCCGAGAGGGAGGCGCAACGTGATCGACTGCCATGTCCACCTGTGGGATCCGGCCGAGGGGTTCCCGTGGATCCGGCCGGGCAGCGAGCTCCATCGCGTCTTCGACGAGGCCGACCTGGAGCGGTCGGCCGAAGGCCTCGACCTGGCCGGGGCGATCCTGGTCGAGGCGTCGCGCGGCGACGCGGGAGAGACGCTCGCCCTGCGTGAACTGTGCCTGCGCCGCCCGGACCTGGTCGCCGGTTACGTGGCCAACCTGCATGTCCACGGCGCCGGCGGCCCCGGCCCGTTCCACGCCCTCCTGCATGAGCTCGGCGACCTCCGCCCGAGCGGGATGCGGCTCGGCGGCGCCACGTGGACGGACACCCCCGAGCCGGCCCGCGCGCTCGTCCCGGTGTTGGCCGAAGCCGGTACGGCGCTGGAACTCAATCTCCACCGCGGCGCGTTGGCGGCGGCGTCCGATGTCGCCGACCGGCACCCAGGGCTGACCGTCGTCGTCGACCACCTGGGCAACGCACCGGACCCGCGCACACCTGCGGCGCGGGACTGGTACCGAGACGTGGAGCGCGCCGCCGCGAGCCCGGACGTGGTGGTGAAGATCTCCGGGCTGCTCACCCAGCAGCACGGGGTGGAGCGGCGGCGTGTCGCGCACATGGTGCGACACGTCGTGGACGTGCTCGGCCCCGACCGTTGTCTCATCGGCTCCGACTGGCCGATCTGCCTGCCCCGCGGCTCACGGGCCGACTCGCTCACGGCGTCCGTGCTCGGCCTGGCCCATCTGACGGAGGATCAGCGGCATCGGGTACTGCACGCGACCGCGGTGCGGGTGTACGGAATCGGCGGATGACCGTACGCGTGGTTGACAGTGCTCGAACGCCCCTGATTCGATTCTCTCGATGATCGATAGGCGATGAAAAGTGACCGGCTCCGCCTCGCCGAGAGTCGGTCCCGACCTCCGCGGAGATGCCCCATGGCACATTTCGACCTGTCCCTGGACGAGCTGGAGAGATACCGCCCGGCCCTCACCGAGCCGGGCGACTTCGACACGTTCTGGCAGGAGACACTCGGCCGGCAGGAGGAGTTCGGCCTCGCCGCGACGTTCGAGCCGGTGCACAACGGGCTCGCCACGATCGACACCTTCGACGTGACCTTCGCCGGCTACGGCGGCCACCTTGTGCGCGGCTGGTTCCACCTGCCGGTGACCCGCACCGGCCCGCTGCCGATCGTCGTGGAGTACCTGGGATACGGCAGCGGCCGGGGCGCCCCGCACGAGAAGCGGCTGTGGGCGGACGCGGGCTACGCGCACCTCGTCATGGACACCCGGGGCCAGGGCGCCGAGACCCCCGACCCCGACCCGGCCGCCGGGGACATCGCCGCGCCCGGCTTCCTCACCCGCGGCGTACTCGATCCGCGCCGCTACTACTACCGGCGCCTGTACACCGACGCGGTGCGCGCCGTCGCGGCCGCGCGCACGCACCCGGACGTCGATCCGTCCCGCACCGTGGTCACCGGCACCAGCCAGGGCGGCGGGATCGCGCTCGCCGCGGCGGGCCTCGTCCCCGACCTCGTGGCCGTCATGCCGGACGTGCCGTTCCTGTGCCACTTCCCGCGCGCCACCACGATCACCGACCTGCCGCCGTACGTCGAGGTCGCCAGGTTCGTGAAGCTGCACCGCGAGCACGCGGCCACGGTCGCCCGCACCATGTCCTACTTCGACGGCGCCGCCCTGGCCCGCAGGGCGAATGCGCCGACGCTGTTCTCGGTCGGTCTGATGGACCGCGTCTGCCCGCCCTCCACGGTGTATGCGGCGTTCAACCATTACGGCGCCCAGTGGAATGTGGACCAGGCCGACAAGCAGATACGGACCTATCCTTTCAATGATCACGAAGGCGGCGGGCCGGCCCATGAGGTCGTCAAATTGGAATGGCTGTCCAAGCAGCTGGAAACCTCGATGTGATTCCATCGAGAGAAGATGGGTGCGTATTATGTCGCAACTTACGTGCCCCAGTGCAGGATTGGGAATTCATGGCATCCAATGCGTCGGGTGGATTCGTCTCCACGCTGGCCACCAACAAGGACCGGTTCCGAAAGACCCTGATCTCGGACCAGGTCTACGAACTGCTCCGCCAGGCCGTGGTCGAGGGCGATCTCGCGCCGAACGACCGGGTGGTCGAATCGGAGATCGCGCGGCGGCTCGGTGTGAGCCAGGCCCCGGTGCGCGAGGCGGTCAAGCGGCTCGCGCGTGAGGGCCTGTTCACGCACGTCCCGCGCCGCGGCCACTTCGTGGTCGAGATCTCCTCGCAGGACGCGGAGTACGCCCGTCAGGTGCGCGAACCGCTGGAGGGCCTCGCCGCCCGGCTCGCCGCCGAGCACATCACCGAGGAACAGCTCGCCGAGCTCGACGCGCTGGTGGAGCGGATGCGCGAGGCGGTCGCCGCGAGCGACGTGAGCGGCTTCCGCGACGCCGACATAGAGTTCCACACCCTGGTCAGCCAGTTCGCCGGCAATCCGTTCCTGGCCCGGATGTGGGAGGTCATCGAGCCGAGCCTGCGTACCCTGCGGGCCATCTCCGACCCGCTCTTCGACGGCGACTGGTGCGCCATGGCCGACGAACACGGCCGTCTCGTCGACCTGCTGCGGTCCGGGGAGCCCGACAAGGCGGCGGAGGCCTTCGCCGACCATGCCGCCGGCCGCGGGCCCGTGCCGGACGCCCGGGAGGCGAAGAAGCCGCGCAAGAAGGCCGCCGCGACGAAGCGGACGGCGGCCAGGAAGACCGGGGCGAAGTCGAATTGATCCACCGGCGAGGGGGCCCGATGCGAAATTCGCACCGGGCCCCCTTTGTTTTGCATGTGAGTTGCAGAGACGGTGTCGATCGGGGGAATTATCGGCGGGCGCCCGCCGTCCACTTCGGTGCCCCGTACTGATACGCGCCCAGACTCGGTGTTGTGTCCGTGGAACCGTCATTGATCCCCGGCAGCGGGATCGCCGCATTGCGCGCGGGGGATTCGGCGGTCAGCCGGAAGTCGTGGTTCGCCGCGTCGACGAAGAGCGGATCGGTCTCGGCGGGAAGGTTGTTGGACAGGACGAGACCGCCGTTCGTGGCGTCGGTCAGGCCCCGGATCGTCCCGATGTTGTTGTAGATCTTCGTGCCGGTCGACGCCTCCGGCTCCTTCACGTAGAACAGCGTCATCCCACCGGTGTTGTTGTAGACGCTGTTGTCGTGCGACCCGGTGCCCAGGCCGTTGAGCATCACCGTGCCCTCGCGGTTGCCCCAGCCCACGTTGTTCGCGATGACGAGATCGCTCTGGCCGTTGTCCGCGTAGACGCCCGAGATGCCGAACGTGGTCGAGGTCGTCGTGGGTGCCGGGTCGTGCAGCACGTTGTGGTCGATGGACGAGCCCATCATGTACGCGCTGCAGCAGGTGTAGATCGCGGCGACGTCCAGGCTCAGCCGGGCGTACCCGGAGATGTCGTTGTACGCGATCAGGTCCTTGCCCGGGGTGAGGCCGGTCACCTCGTTCCACTGGAGGTTGATGCCGCTGCGGCCGACGCGGGAGATGGTGTTGTGCGTGACCGTCTGGCTGTTGCCCTGCACGGCGATGCCCGCCGCGTAAGTGCCCATGTAGTCCACGTCGTGGATCACGTTGTCCGTGGCGGTGTTGTTCTGTCCGCGCAGTGCGACGCCGTTCCCGGCGCTCAGCGACAGATCGCTGTTCACGATCTTGTTGTGGGTGCCGTCGAGGATGATGCCCGTGTCGCCGACGCCCCGGGTCACCGTGCTGCCGCAGTCCGTCGCGCCCCGGGTGATGTCCGTGTAGTGCGACAGGTACCGGCCCTTGATGCCGTCGAGAGTGACACCGGTGCTGGTGGCGCCGGTCCGGATCGTCGTGGCGAACAGGCCGATGCCGGCGACCGTGGTGTGGCTGGTGTTCGTCAGGTCGAAGCCGAGGGTGCGGCGCTTGGCCTCGAAGGTGTGGGCACCGGGGTCGTCGGTGCTGTACACGTACAGGCGCTTCGTGGCCGGGTCGTAGAACCACTCGCCGGGATGCGCCAGCTCACCGATCTTGCCGGAGAGCGCGTACCGCGTCTCCTTCGGTACGACCTTGTGGACGCACGGCGGCGCCACGTCGAGCGTCACCGAGCCGACGGCCGAACTCTTCACCTTGCCCGTGGCCGAGATGTACCAGTAGCCGGTGAGAGCGCGCGCGCCGTCCCAGTAACCGGCCGGGCGGGTCAGGTCCGCGTCGGCGATCGTGGCGTCCGCGCTGCCCGCACCGGCGTACTGGAGCGTGGGGCCGAGCAGATCGAGCCCGGGGTACGGCCATTGGGCCTCGACGCCCATCCTCTTGTCGGTGAACACCTGCACGGTGCTCACGTCCGGGCCGAGGTCGACATCCGTGCTGTAGACGTGCCCGGCCGCCACCGCGTCGCTGAACTGCGAGTCCTGGGCGAACGGGTCGGTCCTGGCGATCTCGGTGACATCGGCGGCGGTGACCGGCTCGAAGCCGCCGATCCTGGCGGAACCGCTGACCGTCACCTTCGCGCCCGGGGCGGCGCGGTAGGTGATCGGCAGTGCGGCGGTGCCGGAGCGGGCCGGCACGACCGTCTCCTCGTACGTGCCGGACAGGACCAGGCACGTGTCGCCGGGCATCATCACATCTGCGCACTTCTGGATGTGCCGGAACGGGGCCCTGGCGCTCCGGCCGCCGGCAGTGTCCTCGCCGGTCGGCGCGACGTAGTAGGTCTTTCCCGGCCGGAACCCGGCCGGATGGGCGGCGGCGGGCTGACCGGCCGCCACCATGGCCAGGGCTGCGAGCAGGGCGGCTGCGGGCCACGAACCCCTGCGGGACCGTGGCATCGAACTCCTCAGCACTGCGTGGTCCTTTCTCTTCTCTCGGCTCTTGCTCGGACAGGTGACGACGAGCCCGGTCCTCTCTCCACGGCTCGTCCCTTCACGACTCATCCCTTCACGGCGCCGACGGTGAGACCGCTGATGATGTGGCGCTGCATGTAGATGAAGAAGATGACGACGGGCGCGATGGCGAGCAGAAGGTTGGGGAACACCTTCGTCAGGTCGGTCGAGTACTGGCTGATGCCCGCGTAGATCGCCGTCGTGACCGTGTAGTGCCCGGAGGACGGGCTGAGCAGGATCTGCGGCGAGACGAAGTCGTTCCAGATCCCGATCGAGTTGAGGATCAGCACCGTGACGACCGCCGGACGCATCAGCGGGAAGATGATGGACCAGAACGTCCGGTACCGGCCCGCGCCGTCGATCGTCGCCGCGTGGTCGATGTCCACCGGGACGGTGCGGATGAAGCCGACGAACAGGAAGATGCTCACCGGCAGTGTGGACGCCACATCGTGCGCGACCAGACCGGTCACGGTGTTGGCCAGCCCGACCTCGCGCAGCACATAGATCACCGGGATGATCACGGCGGCGCCCGGGATGAACGTGCCGGCCAGGAAGTACAGCAGCACCAGCTGCGTACGCCGCTTGAGACTGCGCGCGATCGCGTACGCGGCGGGGCCCGCGAGCAGGATGCACAGCACGTCCACGACCACGACGAGGAACAGCGTGAAGCCGTAGCCGCCGATGACGTTGAACTGCGGGCTGCTGATCGCGGCCGACATGTGCTCGAAGGTCAGCTCGCTCAGGGGGATCGAGAACGGGTTGTCGAGGATGTCCTGCTGCGACTTGAAGGCGTTCACCACGAGCAGATAGACCGGCACGATCATGACGACGAAGAGCACGGCGAGCAGGGCCCACCGCACGGGTGAACGGGCCTCCTCGCGCTCCGTGCGCCGCACGTCGTCGCTCCTGGTCGGCAAGGCCTTCGCCTTCTCGCGGACCTCTGCCTCTAGTACCACCACCAACGGCTCCTAACTAACCTGTCGCGGCTTGGTCTTGACGGTTGCGCAGCGCCGTCACAACGAGGGCGAGCACCGCGGACACCACCATCAGGAACACCGCCTGCGCGGTCGCGTACCCGACCTTGGTGCCCTCGAAGGAACGGGCGAGAATGAGGTACGTGAACGTCTGTGTCGATCCGGCCGGACCGCCGCCGGTGAGGCTGACCACGATGTCGTACGCCCGGACCAGCCCCACCAGGTTCAGCACCGTCGCCACGGTCACCACGGGCGCGATCATGGGGATCACGATCCGCGTGTTGATCTGCCGCTTGGAGGCGCCGTCCATCGCCGCCGCCTCCAGCAGTTCGGCGGGCACCGTCTGCAGGGCGGCCACGAACAGGACGACGTTGAAGCCGAATCCGGCCCACACGATCACGGCGATCAGTGAGATCAGCGCGAACTGCTCGTCGAAGAGGAAACCCAGCGGCTCGATCCCGAACTTGGCGAGTGTGTTGTTGATGGCGCCGTTGGTGCCGAGGATCGCCGCCCACAGGTAGCCGAGGATCAGCGCGCTGATGACGTGCGGGAAGTAGGCGACGGCCCGGAAGAACGAGTTGGTGCGCGAACGGCCCTTGAGAGCCAGCGCGTACACGAGCCCCAGTCCCACCATGAGGACCGTGCCGGCCGCGGCGACCAGCCCCGTCACGTACCAGGCGTCCGACGAACTCGGATCGTCGAACAGGTGCTTGTAGTTGTCGAGCCCGGTGAACGTGGCGGTGGAGAAGCCGTCCCAGTCGGTCAGACTGAGATACACCGCGACGCCCACCGGCACGACGGTCATCACCGTGTAGAGCAGTACGGCCGGGCCCATCATCGCGAGGGTGACGGCCGAGTCCCTCAGTCCGGCCCGGCGTCGCCCGCGCTGCTTCGGTCCCGCCTTCAGCTCTGCGAGTTCCACCACTTGTCCAATCCTTCGGCCGCGGCCGCGGGGGACGAGCCCGTGTACAGGGACTGGATCTGCTTGTTGAGCTCGTCGCTGAACCCGGCGATCGGCTGCCCCTTCCCGGACTTCACGATCACCGACGGTGCCTTGTCCAGGATCTTCTGCACGGACGAACCGAGGCTGGACATCGGGTACGTGAAGCCCTCACGCAGATTGGCGTCGGAGGCGAGCTGGCTCTTGATGGCCTTCGGGTCGGTGGTCGCCCACTTCACGAACTCGATCGCCTCGGCCTTGTGGCGCGACTTGTTCACCACCACGTACGGGTTCGAGATGTTGCCGAACTGACCGGACGGGTAGGCCCCGTCGGTCGGCATGGTGAACACGCCGATGTCGTCGCTCTTCTTCGCGGCGTCGGCGGCGGGCACGAAGTACGAACCCATGATGTACATCGCGGACTTGCCGTTCAGAAAGGCCGTCTGGCCGTCCGCGTAGGTGAGGCCGAGCGCGCTCTTGTCCAGGTAGCCCTTGTCGATCCAGCTCTTGTAGTGCTCCAGGTAGGGCAGGTAGTCGCTCTTGGCGAAGGAGGCCTCTCCGTCCTTGCGCTTGGCCGTCCACTCGGGGTCGGCGGTGAGCACACCCGCGTCGGCCATCATGGAGAACTGGGAGCCGGTGACCCACTGGCCGGCGGTCTGCAGAGGCTTGAAGCCGGCCCCCTTCAAGCTGCCCATGGCCGCAGTGAACTGATCCATGGTCCGGATGTTCGCGGCGTCGATCCCGGCCTTCTCGAAGGCGGCCTTGTTGTAGAAGACGAGCGACTGGATCTGCTCACCCACCCCGACCACGTAGTGCTTGCCGTCGATGGCGTACTGGTCTGCCAGCGGTGTCTTGGCGGTCCAGGGCTGGTCGGACAGGTCGGCGAAGAGCGACGCGGTCTCGGCGGTCGGCGTGATCTGCTGGGCGACATCCGGCGGATCGCCCGCCGCCAGGTCCTGCCTCAGTTTCGCGTCCGCCGAGATCGTGCCGGTCAGTTCGAGCTTGACCGTCACGCCGGGGTGGGACTTCTCGTACGTATCGAAGAGATCGTTCCAGTACTTCTCCGTCAGGTTCGGCGTGATGTTCACGATGACGCGGAGGGTCGTGCCCTCCGAGGCCTGGTCGGAGCCGTTGCCGCAGGCGACGGCCGATGCCATCACGAGGGGAGCCACGGCGAGTCCGCAGGTACGGCGCCACATTTTCTTCATCGGGACACGCTCCGTTGCGTAGTCGTGAATAATCGATAGCTGGTGTACAGCCGCAGAGTTCCCGGTGGAGCTGCGATGGGAGGGGGTCGCGGGCGGCCGATCGGTACGGTCGCCCGGAGGGGTGGTGCGATGCGGCGGAGGTGGGGCGGGGCCCTCACCTCTTTGTCTATCGTCTATCGATTGCTGATGCTAAAGGGCTGCATCTCGCTTCTTCAAGGGTGCTGCGGCAATGCTCTGAGTTCCTTTCCCCGGCTCAGGTCGGCTCCGTCGGCGAGCACCGCACGGCGAAGAGACCTTTGGGCACCAGGGGTTCACTCCTGCCCGTCCAGCTCCAGCTCGATCACCGGGAGCAGCACGTCGGGCCGGGCGATCGGCAGGGTCAGGGTCAGGGTGCCCGCAGGCTGGTTCGGCGGCGTGAGGTTGTTGTGCTCGTGCCGTGTGCCGTCCATCTCCTGGAACCGGATCTCCGAACCGTCGTGCAGGAGCTGGGCGTAACGCACCCGCCCGGCCAGTCGGGGCAGATGGAGGTGTCTGAGCGGCCAGGCCGGCAGGTGCAGATACAGGCGGCGGCCGACCTGTGTGTACAGGGCGTTCGCCGGCGCCTCGAACGCGCTCGGCCCCGCGCCGTGCACGGAACGCGCGTGCAGCCGGGTCCACTCGCCGATGGCCCCGAGCGTGGTCCGGGCTCGCGGGTCCAGGGCGCCGCGGCCGGTGGGTCCGACGTTCAGGATGAGATTGCCGCCGCAGGCGACGGACTGCACCAGCATGCGGACCAGTAGCGCGGGGTCCTTGTAGTCGTGGTTGTCGCGGTCGTATCCCCACGAGCCGTTGAGGGTGTGGCAGGCCTCCCACATCACCCGCTCACCGCCGCGCTCCAGCGGTCGGTCGGGCTGGTACTGCTCGGGCGTCACGTAGTCGCCGGGGATGCCGAGCCGGTCGTTGACCAGGATGCCGGGCTGCAACTCCTTCACCAGGGAGAGGAGTTGCCTGGCACCCCACTCCTGCGGTCCCTTCTCCGGATATGTGAAGTCGAAGAAGAGCAGGTCGATCGGGCCGTAGGCGGTGAGGATCTCGCGGATCTGCCCCTCCATGTACGCGCGGTAGCGCGCCATGTCACGCGGCTCCCGCTCGGCCGCGGTGCCGCGCAGCGGGTGGTGCTCGTCGACCGTGAAGTCGGGGTGGTGCCAGTCGAGCAGCGAGTAGTACAGGCCGACGCGCAGGCCCTCGGCGCGCATCGCGTCGACGAACTCGCGCACCAGGTCCCGGCCCGTCGCGCGCACCGAGGTGTAGTCGGACAGTGCCGAGTCGAACAGGCAGAAACCGTCGTGGTGCTTGGCGGTCAGCACTGCGTACCGCATGCCCGACTCTCGTGCTGTACGGGCAAGTTGAGCGGCGTCGAAGAGATCGGGATCGAAGCGGTGCAGGTAACGGTCGTACGCCTGCTGCGACATGGCTTCCCGGCTGCGCACCCATTCGTGCCGGGCCGCCAGGCTGTACAGGCCGAAGTGGACGAACAGTCCGAAGCGGGCGGCCTCGAACCACCCGGTGGGATCAGGGGAGTCGGTGGAAGCACCGGTCACGGAAGGCTCCTGACGCATTGACATCACTAATCGATTGGCTGTTATCTACCATCGATAGGCGATGATGTCACTGGCGTTGTGCGCGACGAGCGCGCGGAGAGGCAAGTGCATGAACCCGACAGGGGATCAGGAAACGCCGTCGACGGGGGAGACCCGCGTCAGTGGGACGGAGGAGGGCCGTCGTTACGAATCGATGCGAGCGCCGGTCCACACCGCGGACTACGTGCGGCCCACCTCACAGATGGTGGAGGCCCTCAAGGGCGTGAGCGCGGCGACGGCCTGCGCGAAGCTGCACCAGATGGGCATCACCCGGACGTTCATCGACGGTCCCGTACCGCTGCACCGCGAACCGGACGTCAAGGTCACCGGCGGTGCCGTGACGCTGCAGTTCCTGCCGCAGCGCGAGGACGTCTTCAACGGCGCCGAGCAGGAGGACATCGAGCGCAAGACCGCGCTGTGGGGCGTCCTGGAGTCCATCCGGCCCGGCGACGTGCTCGTCGTCTCGGCCTACGGCAGCCACTTCACCGGCTGCCTCGGCGACATGCTCGTGCGCTACTTCAAGCTGCGTGGCGGTGCCGGGATCGTGGTGGACGGACGGGTGCGGGACGCGGCCCGGGTCCGGGCGCTCGGCGTGCCCATCTGGTGCACGGGCGTCACCCCGCACTACGCCTCGCAGACCGAACTGTTCCCGTCCGCGTTCAACGTGCCCGTCGGTGTCGGCGGCTCCCTGGTGACCCCCGGTGACCTGATCGTGGCCGACGAGGACGGCGCCGTCGTCGTGCCGCAGCGGAACGCGATCCCGCTCTCCGAGGATTCCCTGCTGCACCAGGACCGGGAGGAGTTCGCGCGCCGCCGCCTCGACGAGGGCGGACGGCTCTGCGACTACTACCCGCTCACCGGCGAGGGCCTGACCGAGTACCTGGCGAGCCGGCCCGCCACCTGAGCCGGGCGGGCGCACGGGGTGGCGCCCGGGGCCGGGGGACGGGGAGGCGACCGCGGCGCGGTGGTGCGGATGGCGCCAACGGCGTCGGCTTCGCCGCCCGAGTGCCCCGGCCCCGGCGCGTCCTCAGCCGCGTCCGGGCGCCGTGCTGTCCCGCACCACCAGCCGGGTGGGCACCAGCGTCGTTCCCCGCTCCTGACCGCCCTGCCGTACCTGGCGCAGGGCGCTCTCCACGCAGCGGCGGCCGACCTCGGCGAAGTCCTGGTGGACCGTGGTCAGCGGGGGCAGGAAGGAGCCCGACTCCGCAATGTCGTCGAAGCCGATGACCGAGACGTCCTGGGGAACCTTGCGGCCGCGCTCGTGCAGTGCGCGCAGCAGGCCCAGGGCCATCTGGTCGTTGGCGGCGAACACCGCGGTGCAGTCGGACCGGTCGGCCAGGTGGAGGCCCGCGCGGTAGCCCGACTCAGCCGACCAGTCGCCGCGCACCAGGGGCGGCGGCACTCGACCGGCCTCCTCGAGTGCTCTGCGCCAGGCGTCCGTCCGTCGTTGTGCCGCGTACGACGCCTCCGGTCCGGCGATGTGCCACACGGTGCGGTGCCCGAGGCCGAGCAGATGCTGCACGGCATCCCGGGTGCCGCCCGCCTGGTCCGTGTCGACGACCGCGTACCGGTCCCCGGCGTCCGAGTCCGCGACCACGATCTTCACGTGCGGCGGCAGCGACAGGGGCGCCGAATCGAGCAGATGGACCTCCATGATGACGATGACGGCGTCCACCGCCAGCTCGCCCAACCGGGAGAAGGCGCCGCGCACTTCGTCCTGGGTGGGGACCGCGACCGGCATCAGCGTGACCGAGTACCCCTCCTGCGCGGCCGATGTCGCGATGGCTTCCAGCGTGCGCATGTTGCCCGTCGTGGACAGGGTGAACGTGATCACGCCGATCGTGCGGAACTCGCCCCGCTTGAGCGCGCGGGCCGCACTGTTGGGCCGGTAGCCGAGCTCCTTCATCGCCGTGAGCACCCGTTGCCGCGTCTCCTCGTTGACGCCGGGGAAGCCGTTGGAGACGCGCGACACCGTCTGCGCGGAGACCCCCGCGACCCGGGCGACGTCCGCCATCGACGCGCTCTGCGCACGGCGCCGGCCGCCGGCCCCGCCTCGTGCCGCGGCGCTGTCGGTTGCTCCCACCGTCCCCCCTCACCCACTGCCCGGTTCGTATACCGGGAGACAGACTCTTGACCGTGATCAACGGGGCGGTGTAGACATGCCGCCACCCGATGTTTACGTAAACATATCAGCCGTCGGCTTCTTGCGCGCCGAAATGGTTACGCAAACATCGAGGTCACCACCCGCGAGGGATGTACGAGTGAGGGACGCAGGATGACGACGCTTCAACCGTCGGCGGCCACGGGGACCCGCCCGGCCGGACCACCGGTGCGACGGGCACGCCGCTCGTGGAGGGGATGGGGGTTCATCGGCCCCTTCGTCCTCGTCTTCGCGCTGGTCTTCCTGGCACCGCTCGGGTACTCGGTCTACTTGAGCCTCTTCCGGACCCAGCTCATCGGCGGCACCACCTTCGTGGGCTTCGACAACTACCGACAGGCCCTGCAGGACGGCCAGTTCTGGGAAGGGGCCGGGCGCGTCGGCCTGTTCCTCCTCCTTCAGGTGCCGATCATGCTGGGGCTCGCACTGCTGATCGCGCTCGCCCTCGACAGCGGCCGCCTCTACGGCAAGGACTTCTTCCGGATCGCCGTCTTCCTGCCGTACGCGGTGCCCGCCGTCGTCGCCTCCCTCATGTGGGGCTTCATCTATGGCACCCGCTTCGGCCTGGTCGGCGACATCAACGACGCGTTCGGCGTGAAGCTGCCCGACCCGCTCTCCTCCGACCTGATCCTGGCATCCATCGGCAACATCGTGACCTGGGAGTTCGTCGGCTACAACATGCTGATCTTCTTCGCCGCGCTGCGGGTGGTCCCGCACTCGCTGTACGAGGCGGCGGAGATCGACGGCGCGGGACAGTGGCGCGTCATCTCGGCGATCAAACTGCCGGCCATCCGCGGCGCGCTCGTCATCGCCACCATCTTCTCGATCATCGGCAGCTTCCAGCTCTTCAACGAGCCCGCCATCCTCCAGAAGCTGGCACCGAACGCGATCACCACCGACTACACCCCGAACTACTACACGTACTCGCTGTCCTTCTCCGGCCAGCAGCACAACTACTCCGCGACGGTCGCCATCGTCATGGGCGTGATCACCATGGTCGTCGCCTACGTCGTCCAGCTGCGCGGCATGCGCAAGGGAGCGTGACCCGATGACCGGCCCGACCGCCGCCGCCCCCCGCCCCGCCGCTCCGGCGAAGTCAGCCGCCCCGCGCCTTCGCGCTCCGCGCCGCCATACCCCCGGGCGTCCCGGGCGCAGTGTCCTGCTGACCCTGCTCACCGCAGTCGTCGTGCTCTACAGCCTCGTCCCGCTGCTGTGGCTGCTGATCAGCGCCACCAAGACACAAGGGGGACTGGCGCGCTCGTTCGGCCTCTGGTTCGACGGGGACTTCGCCCTGTGGGACAACATCGCCCAGACCTTCACCTACCAGGACGGCGTCTTCGGCCGCTGGCTCCTCAACACCCTGCTGTACGTGGTGGTGGGCGCGGGCGGTGCCACACTCCTCGCGGTGCTCGGTGGGTACGCGCTCGCCAAGTTCGTCTTCCCGGGCAAGCGGGCCGTGTTCGCGGTCGTCATCGGCGCGGTCGCGGTGCCGACCACTGCCCTCGCCGTCCCGACGTTCCTCATGTTCAGCAAGATCGGCCTGACCGACACTCCGTGGGCGGTCATCGTCCCGTCCCTGATCTCGCCGTTCGGCCTGTATCTGATGTGGGTGTTCGCCGCCGAGGCGATCCCCACCGAGCTGATGGAGGCCGCCCGCATCGACGGCGCGAGCGAGGTGCGCACATTCTTCCGGGTCGCGCTGCCGCTGCTGGCGCCCGGTACGGTCACCGTCCTGCTCTTCACCACGGTCGCGACGTGGAACAACTACTTCCTGCCGCTGATCATGCTGAAGGACCCCGACTGGTACCCGCTGACCGTCGGACTCGACGCATGGAACAAGCAGGCCTACGCGGCCGGCGGCGAGGTCGTGTTCAACCTGGTCATCACCGGCTCGCTGATCACCATCGTGCCGCTGATCGCAGCGTTCCTGATGCTCCAGAAGTACTGGCGGTCCGGTCTCGCCGCCGGAAGCGTCAAGGAGTAGACGCGGCCGGGAAGCCCAGCCTTCACGGTTCCCGAAAACCTTCTGTAGAAGCACGACGGCCCTCTGTAGAACCACGACGAAGTGGGAGCATCGCCATGCCCAAGAACCCCCGCCGCCTGCTGCGCGGCATCGGTCTCGTCTGCGCCCTCGCCCTCGGGATGACCGCCTGCGGCGGCTCCGACGACGAGGACTCCGCACAGAAGAAGGTCGGCGCGGCCGGCATCCAGGCCGCACTGAAGAAGGGCGGAACGGTAACCGTGTGGGCGTGGGAGCCCACCTTGAAGCAGGTCGTCGCCGACTTCGAGAAGAAGTACCCGAAGGTCGACGTCAAGCTGGTCAACGCGGGTACCAACAACGACCAGTACAAGGCCCTGCAGAACGCGATCTCGGCCAAGAAGGGCGTCCCCGACGTCGCGCAGATCGAGTACTACGCGCTCAGCCAGTACGCGCTCACGAAGTCGGTCACCGACCTCAAGCCGTACGGTGCCGAGAAGCTGGCCGACACGTACTCCCCGGGCCCGTGGAACGCGGTGCGGGCCCATGACGGCGTCTACGGCCTGCCGATGGACTCCGGGCCGATGGCGCTCTTCTACAACAAGAAGGTCTTCGACAAGTACGACATCGCCGTGCCGACGACATGGGACGAGTACGTCGAGGCGGCCCGCAAGCTGCACAAGGCGGACCCGAAGGCATACATCACCAGCGACCTCGGCGACGCGGGCCTGACCACCAGCCTTCTGTGGCAGGCCGGGGCGCACCCGTACAAGGTCGACGGCACCGAGGTCGGCATCGACTTCACCGACGAGGGCTCGAAGAAGTACACCGGGACCTGGCAGAAGCTCATCGACGAGAAGCTCCTCTCGCCGATCGCCGGATGGAGCGACGACTGGTACAAGGGCCTCGGTGACGGCACCATCGCCACACTGCCCACCGGTGCATGGATGCCCGCCAACTTCGCCTCCGGCGTGAAGGGCGCCTCCGGCGACTGGCGGGCCGCCCCGCTGCCGCAGTGGACCAAGGGCGCGACGGCCGGCGCGGAGAACGGCGGCAGCTCGCTCGCGCTGCCCGAGCTCGGTGGCAACAAGGAACTCGCGTACGCCTTCGTCGAGTACGCCAACTCCGGTGCGGGCGTGCAGACCCGCGTCGAGAACGGTGCGTTCCCCGCGACCACGAAGGACCTGAACTCCGAGGCGTTCCAGAACACCGAATTCCCGTACTTCGGCGGCCAGAAGGCCAACAAGGTCTTCGCCGAGTCCGCGAAGAACGTGCCCACCGACTGGAAGTACCTGCCGTACCAGGTGTACGCCAACTCGATCTTCAACGACACCGTGGGCAAGGCCTACATCTCCGGCACCAGGCTGGACCAGGGCCTGAAGGCCTGGCAGGACGCGTCCGTCGAGTACGGCACGGAGCAGGGATTCACCGTCGAGAAGTAGCCCCCGGAGCCCCCCGGGCTCCTGACCGCACCACAGCCACAGCCATCGTCATCTCCACCTGACCTCGGCCCCCGAAAGGACCTGCATGACCTCCCCCCGCACCACCCGCTTCCCCTACCCGGCGGGCGGCGACGGCAGCCGCCGCCTCGGCTACGGCGCCGACTACAACCCCGAGCAGTGGCCGCGGGAGGTGTGGGAGGAGGACATCCGGCTGATGCGCGAGGCCGGCGTGAACATCGTCTCCCTGGCGATCTTCTCCTGGGCCCGGCTCCAGCCCACCGCCGACACCTGGGATTTCGACTGGCTCGACGAGGTGATGGACCTGCTGCACGCGGGCGGCATCGGCGTCGACCTGGCCACCGCGACCGCCTCCCCGCCGCCGTGGCTCACCACCGCCCACCCGGAGATCCTGCCGGTGACCGCGACCGGCGAGACGCTCTGGCCGGGCGCACGCCAGCACTGGCGGCCCACCTCACAGATCTTCCGCACCCACGCGCTGGGCCTGGTACGGAAGCTGGCGACGCGCTACGCCGGACACCCGGCCCTGGTCGCCTGGCACGTCAACAACGAGCTGGGCTGCCACAACGTCTACGACTACTCCGACGACGCCGCTCATGCCTTCCGCGCCTGGCTGCGCCGCCGCTACACCGATCTCGACGCCCTCAACCATGCCTGGGGAACTGCCTTCTGGTCCCAGCGCTACAGCGACTGGGGCCAGATCCTGCCGCCCCGCCTCGCCGCCTCGCACCCCAATCCGACGCAGCAGCTCGACTTCAAGCGGTTCTCGTCGGACGCGCTCAAGGACCATCTCCTCGCGGAGCGCGAGGTGCTGCGGGAGCTGACCCCCGACGTGCCGGTGACCACCAACTTCATGGTGATGGGCGGCACCAAGGGCATGGACTACGCGGACTGGGCGGCCTCGGGCGCGATCGACTTCGTCGCCAACGACCACTACATCGTCCCCGGCCCGCAGGATCGCGACGAGCTCTCCTTCGCCGCCAATCTGACCAGCGGCATCGCAGGCCACCGCCCGTGGTTCCTGATGGAGCACTCCACCGGCGCCGTGAACTGGCAGCCCGTCAACCTGGCGAAGAGAACCGGTGAGCTGGCGCGGGACTCGCTGCTGCACGTGGCGCACGGCGCCGACGCCGTCTGCTTCTTCCAGTGGCGCCAGTCGGCGGCCGGAGCCGAGAAGTACCACTCGGCGATGGTGCCGCACGCCGGCCCCGACAGCGCGGTCTTCCGCTCCGTCTCGGAGTTGGGCCGCACCCTCGAAGCGATCGCACCGATCGCCGGAACCGAGCGCGAACCCGCCCGCGTGGCTCTCCTGTTCGACTGGGACTCGTGGTGGGCGAGCGAGCAGGACTCCCATCCCACATCGAGGCTCGACTACCACCGCGAGGCCCTCGACTGGTACTCCGCGCTGCTGCGGCTCGGCGTCCGCGCCGATGTGGTGCCCGCGCACCGTACCGATCTCTCCTCGTACGACGTGGTGATCGCACCCGTGCTGCACATGGTGTCCCGGCCCTTCGGCACGGAGTTGAACCGGTACGTGGAGGGCGGCGGACACCTCGTCACCACGTACTTCTCCGGCGTCGTCGACGAGAACGACCACATCTGGCTCGGCGGATATCCCGGTGCCCTGCGCGAGCTGCTCGGCATCCGCATCGAGGAGTTCGGGCCGCTGCTCGACGGGGACACCGTCGACCTCGACAACGCGACGACCGGCAGCGTGTGGACCGACCGGATCACTGTCACCGGGCCGGACACGGAGGTGCTCGCCCACTACCGCAGCGGGACGTACGCCTCCCGCCCGGCCGTCACACGCCGTACGGCAGGCGACGGGTCGGCCGCGTACGTCTCCACCCGTCTCGGCGTCGAAGGCCTCGCCTCGCTGCTGCCGGAGCTGCTCGCACCGGCCGGCGTGACCAGTGAACTCCCGGACGGAGCACGAGGAGTGGTCGAACTGGCGGTGCGCCGCGACGCGGGGAGCCGCTACCTCTTCCTGGTCAACCGCAGCGACGCGCCGGTGCCGCTGCCCGGTGTGACCGGTGAGCTGCTCGTCGGCCCCGCGTCGGAGGGTGGCCTCGTGCTGCCGCCCCGGGAGGTAGCCGTACTCCGGCAACCCGCCCCCTGAAAGATTTGGGTCCGGAGTGAACAGCGAGGACGAATCGAGGGCAGCAGCGTCGGAAGCGGGCCCCATGGCGTGGACCCCGTGGGGCCCACGCCAGGGGGTTTGTCAGGACGCGGACTTGGGGGAGAAGCGCAGCCGCGTGGCCGCCAGCGCGCCGAGGGCCAGCAGGACGATGGATACCCACAGGCCGGACAGGCGGTTGCCGGTGGCGTCCTCGGCGTAGCCCATGATGTAGGGGCCGACGAAGCCGCCGGTGATACCGATGGTGTTGAGCAGCGCCAGGCCGCCCGCGAGGGTCTTGCCCGAGAAGCGGGTGGCGGGGAAGTTGAACAGCAGGGGCTGGACCACGAAGAACGCCAGGCCGGTGAAGCAGAAGCCGAGCAGGGCGATCACTGGACCGGCGACGGCGGCGACGACGAGGCCGGTGAACGTCATCAGCAGGCCGACCACCACGAAGTTGCGGGAGCGCCGGGGCGTGGTCGCGCGGGGCGGCACCAGTACGGCGCCGACGGCCGCGGTGAGCCAGGGCAGTCCGGTCAGCAGGCCGATGGTGAACGGCGAGAGATCGCCCCAGCCGCCGATGACGCCGGGCAGGAAGTAGACGACGGAGTACAGGGCGACCTGGTGGGTCCAGTTGGCGAAGATGGCCAGCAGCATCTGCTTGTCGCGCAGTACCGTCAGCAGCGAGCCGGAACCGGAGTCGTTGCCGGCCGCCTGGGCGCCCTCGGTCTGCTCGCGGGTGACCGCGTCCTGGACCAGCCCGGCCTCGTCCGCAGTCAGCCAGGGCGCCTCGGCCGGGCCGTCGGGCAGGAAGCGGAAGATGGCGAACGCCAGGAAGAGGCAGGGGACGCCCTCGATGACGAACATCCACTGCCAGCCGTGCCAGCCGCCGATCCCGTCCATCTCCATCAGCAGCCCGCCGATCGGGTTTCCGACGACGCTGGCGATGGAGGCGCAGAGCAGGAGCAGCCCGATGGCCCTGCCGCGGATCTCGGAGCGGAACCAGTAGGTGAAGTAGAGCAGGATGCCCGGCAGCAGCCCGGCCTCGGCGGCACCGAGCAGCAGCCGCATGGCGTAGAAGGACTTCTCGCCCTGCACGAAGGCCATGCAGGCGGAGATGACGCCCCAGGTCACCATGATCCGGGTGATCCACCAGCGGGCGCCCACCCGGTACATGATCAGGTTGCTGGGCACCTCGGAGATCGCGTAGGTGAGGAAGAAGAGCCCGGCGCCCAGCCCGTAGGCCGCGGCGGAGATGCCCAGGTCGACCTCCAGACGTTCCTTGGCCAGCCCGATGTTGGTCCTGTCCAGGAACGACATGATGTAGGCGGCCAGCAGCGGCATCAGCCGCCGCAGGTTGCGCTGGTCCAGCTCGCCGAGCGCATCGCGCGGGGTTTCGTGTGGTGTGGCCGCACTGTTCGTGCGGGAACCGCGGATCAAAGACATCGGTGTCCTCTTGGTGTGCTGTGACAGCCGTCGGATGCGGACGACAGGACTTGACGACAGGGCTTGGGGCGGGGCCGGGGGGGGGGGGGGGGGGGCGCGGCCCGCCCCCCCCCCCCCCCCCCCCCCCCCCCCCCCCCCCCCGCCGGGGTGGGTTCAGACGACGAGCCGGACCGGGTTCTGGACGGCCTCCGTGAAGGCCGTGAGCCAGCGCGCCGCCACAGCGCCGTCCACCGGACGGTGGTCCACGGACAGGACCACACCCAGCACCTTCGCCGCGGTGACCGCACCGTCGCGGACCACCGCCTCGTCGCGTGCGGCGCCGATGGCCAGGATCGCGGCCTGCGGCGGGTTGATGATGGCGGCGAACTCCTCGACCCCGTACATGCCGAGGTTCGACACGGTGATCGAGCCGCCTTCGAAGTCGGCGGGGCGCAGTGCCCCGGAGCGCGCCTGCTCCGCGAACGCACGGGTCCGCGTGGCGATCGCCGACACCGACAGGTTCTCGATCCCGCGCAGCACCGGCGTCACCAGGCCCGTGTCGGTGGCGATGGCGACCGAGACGTCGACGGAACGGAACCGGCGGACGGCTTCCGGCTGCCACACCGCGTTCATCTCGGGCACCTGGGTGTGTGCCGTGGCGACGGCCTTGATCAGCAGGTCGTTGACCGAGACCTTGACCGGGCTGACGGCGTTGATCCGCTGCCGCAGGGCGAGCAGCTCGTCCACGGCGCAGGTCGCCCGGAGACAGAAGTGCGGGGTCTGCTGCTTGCTCTCCGTCAGGCGCCTGGCGATGGCCCGGCGCATCCGGGTGTGCGGGATGTCCTCGTAGTCGCCGGTGCCGGCCGGCGCGGCGGGCGCGCCGGGTGCGGCGGGCTGCGGCACGGGGGCGGCAGCCAGGGGGGCCGGAGTCGCGGGCGGCTGAGTCGCCTGCGTCCGCCGCGCCGCGACAGCCGCCTCGACGTCACGCCGGACGACGCGTCCGCCGGGCCCGGTGCCGCTGAGGGTCTCGATGCCGAGGCCCGCCTCCCGGGCCAGCCTGCGCGCCAGCGGACTGCTGAAGATCCGCCCGCCGCGATCCGGCCCACCGGACGCCGGCGGCGCCGCGGGCCGCGCCACAGGCTCTTCCGGTACGTCGCGGCGCACCGCCTGCCGGGCCTCGCCTCGCGCGGCGACGCCGACACCGAGCTCCGCCAGCAGTGCGTCGAGGTCACCGGCCTGCTCGCCGACGGCGCCGAGCACGGCGATCGGGTCAGCGACAGCGTCTTCTACCTCACCCGCGCCGTACTGCCCCACCTCAACGAGGGCGGCAGCATCGTCAATCTGACCTCCATGGCCGGTCACCGCGGCAGCGTCCGGCACGCGCACTACGCGGCGACGAAGGGCGCGCTGCTCGCCTTCTCCCGCAGCCTCGCCTGGGAACTCGGCTCCAGGGCACGGATCAACATGGTCTCGCCCGGCATCATCGAGACCCCCATGACCCGCGACTACGTCGCCGACCGCGGCGACACCGCTCTCGCCACCACCCCGCTGGGCCGCCTGGGCAGGCCGGAGGAAGTGGCCTCCGTCGTCACCTTCCTCTGCTCGCCCGCGGCGAGCTTCGTACAGGGCGAGGTCATCCATGTGAACGGCGGCATGCACATGATCTGAGCAGGAAGAAGAACACCGATGAGGAGAGCGGCAGTGCGAGTGGGAACGGAACGGAACAGGACATGACGACCGAAGCGGCGATCTACCCGGACCTGAGCGGCGGCTCCGTATGCGTCACCGGCGCCGCCCGCGGCCTGGGACTCGCGATGGCCGACGCCTTCGCGCACGCCGGATGCCATGTGCTGCTGCTCGACATCGACGGCGACGAACTGGACCGGGTGCGCCCCGCGATGGAGGCGCGCCACCCCGGCCAGGTGATCGCGACGGCCACCGCTCCGGTCAGCGACCAGGACGCCGTGACGGCGGCGCTGACCGACTTCACCGCCCGGACGGGAGAGCTGTCCGTCATGGTCGCCAACGCCGGAGTGTCCGCCAACGCGCCGTCCCTCGATCTCGAACTCGACCGCTGGAACACTGCGTTGGACGTCAACCTCACCGGGGTCTTCGTCTGCGCACGTGCCGCCGCCCGCATCATGCGCGAGGGCGACGGGGGCGTCATCCTGACCACCTCGTCGATGTACGGAGTGACGGCCGGGCCCGAGCGCGCGGCGTACTGCGCGACCAAGGCGGCCGTCGCCTCCCTCACCAAGGTCCTGGCCGTCGAGTGGGCCCCGTTCGGCCTCCGGGTCAACGCGCTCGCACCGGGGTACGTCGAGACCGACCTGCTGACCAGGCTCTCCGACGCCGGCCGCCTGGACACCGGGGCGCTGCGCCGCCGCACCCCGCGCGGCCGCCTCGGCAGCCCCGAGGACATCGCACATCTCGCCCTGTTCCTGTCCTCCGGGGTGTCCGCGAACATCACGGGGCAGGTGATGGTCAGCGACGGCGGCTGGACGGCCGACGGCTACGCGGTGGCACCGGCCCGATCGGAGGCAGGGCGGCGCCGATGCGGCCGACTGATCTAAAGTACTCAGGCCGATTTCCGTACCGCGGACCTGAGAAGGAATCACGGATTATGCCCACTGAGACGTTCGAGTTTCAGGTGGAAGCGCGCCAGCTTCTGCAGATGATGATCCACTCGATCTACTCGAACAAGGACGTGTTCCTGCGTGAACTCGTCTCCAACGCCTCCGACGCGCTCGACAAGCTGCGGCTCGAAGCACTGCGCGAGGACTCGCTCGACGCGGATGTGTCCGATCTCCACATCGCCATCGAGACCGACCGGCAGGCCCGCACGCTGACCGTGCGGGACAACGGCATCGGTATGTCTCACGACGAAGTGGTCCAGCTCATCGGGACCATCGCGAACTCGGGCACCGCGAAGTTCCTGCGGGAGCTCAAGGAGGCCGAGGAGAACGCCGCGGCCGACGGCCTGATCGGTCAGTTCGGCGTCGGGTTCTACTCCAGCTTCATGGTGGCCGACGAGGTCACGCTGCTGACCCGGCGCGCGGGCGAGAGCCAGGGCACCCGGTGGACGTCCTCCGGCGAGGGCACGTACACGATCGAGACCGTCGACAGCGCTCCCCAGGGAACCTCCGTCACGCTCCGGCTCAAGCCGGAGGACACCGACGACCAGCTGCACGACTACGTCTCCCCGTGGAAGATCAGGGAGATCGTCAAGAGGTATTCGGACTTCATCACCTGGCCGGTCCGGATGGTTCCCGAAGCCGCGGAGGGCGCGGATGGCGAGGAAGGAGCCGACGACGCCCCGCGCGAGCCCGAGACGCTCAACTCGATGAAGGCTCTGTGGGCGCGTTCGCGCGACGAGGTGACCGACGACGAGTACCACGAGCTGTACAAGCACATCAGTCACGACTGGAGTGCCCCGTTGGAGACCATCCGTCTCCAGGCGGAAGGCACCTTCGAGTACCAGGCACTGCTCTTCATCCCGTCGCACGCGCCCCAGGACCTCTTCATGCAGGGGTACCAGCGCGGCATCCAGCTCTATGTGAAGCGCGTCTTCATCATGGACGACTGCGAAGCACTGATGCCGCCGTACCTGCGCTTCGTCAAGGGTGTCGTCGACGCGCAGGACCTGTCGCTCAACGTGTCGCGGGAGATCCTCCAGCAGGACCGCCAGATCCAGCTGATGCACCGGCGGCTGGCGAAGAAGGTGCTGTCGACGGTCAAGGACATGATGACCGCCGAGCCGGAGCGGTACGCCACGTTCTGGCGGGAGTTCGGCCGGGTCGTCAAGGAAGGGCTGCTGAGCGACTTCGAGAACCGCGAGACCATCCTCGGCATCGCGTCCTTCGCCACCACCCACGACAAGGACGAGCCGACCACGCTGCGGCAGTACGTGGAACGGATGAAGGACGGCCAGGAACACATCTTCTACGTGACGGGCGAGTCCCGTCAGGCCGTCGAGAACTCCCCGCACATGGAGGCGTTCCGCGCCAAGGGCGTCGAGGTGCTGCTGCTGACCGACCCCGTCGACGAGGTGTGGGTCGAGGCGGAGCCGGAGTTCGACGGCAAGAAGCTGCGGTCCGTTGCCAAGGGCGAGGTCGACCTCGGGACCGAGGAGGAGAAGAAGGAGGCCGCGACCGAGCGCGAGGGCCGGCAGCAGGAGTACGCGGATCTGCTCGGCTGGATGACGGACCATCTGAGCGGCACCGTCAAGGAAGTACGGCTCTCCTCGCGTCTCACCGTCTCGCCCGCCTGCATCGTCTCGGACACGCACGACCTGACGCCGGCCCTGGAGAACATGTACCGCGCCATGGGCCAGCCCGTTCCCGAGGTCAAGCGCATCCTCGAACTCAACCCGGAGCACGCGCTGGTCAGCGGCCTCAACCGGGCTCACGCCGAACGCGGCGAGGACGACGGCGCCGGACTCCAGGAGACGGCCGAACTGCTCCACGACCTGGCGCTGCTGGCCGAGGGCGGCGAACTGAGCGACCCGTCGCGCTTCGTCAGGCTGATGGCGGACCGTCTCGAACGCACCCTGTGACCGCCCGCTGTCGGTGAATCCACGCCGACAGCGGCACAGCGGCCGACGCTTCACGGTGGGCCGTGCCCCGCACGGCCGGGGCACGGCCCACCGGCCGCACCGGTGCGTTCACCGGCCGGCCGCAACGGGGCCGGGCCCCGAGTGGCGGTGATCGCGTCCACGAGCAGGGCCGGGCGGCTCGCACCAGGATGCGCATCACGCGGTCCGGGGCGAGTATCAAAGTACGGGCAGTGGCCCGGTTGCGCCCCGGCCCTCCGAGGGCCGGCCCCTTCCCCGGCGCTCCGGTCCGCTTCCCGGCCGCCGGGGGAGGACCCCGCGGTGGCGGCAGGTCCGTGCCCCGGGCGGCTTCCGCGGCGATGGTGTGCGCGGAAAACAAGTGGCACGCGCCCAAGCGGCCGACATAGCTTGGGCGCCTGTGACCGACGCCCCGAAGAGTCCCTCGCGCGAACCGCGTACGACGTCCGCGCAACCGGCCACCGCGGAGGGCGGCTGCCGGACCACGACAGCCGGCCTTTTGCCCCTGGGTTCCGAAGCCGCCGAAGGCATTTTCACCCGGACGTACGCGGCGGCCACCTCAAGCTTCGCCGCGGTGATGTTCCTGACCGGCCTCGCCGCACTGGCCGTGGTGCCCACGCTCCCGACAGCCGCCCGGGATCTGGACGGGGTGTCGCTCTTCCCGCTGGTGGCGGGCTGTTTCGTGGCCGCGAGCCTGCTGGGCGGCGTACTGGGCGGTCACTGGGCCGACCGGGCGGGGGCGAACCGTCCGCTGGCGGCGGGCATGGTGCTGGCCGTGGTCACCCTGCTGGTCTCGGCGAGCAGCACCTCGATCTGGCAACTGGCCGCCGGGCGCTTCGTGGACGGCGTGGCGGGCGGGATGGTCGCGGTGGCGATCAACACCGCGATCGGCCAGGCGTACCCCGAGCGGCTCCAGCCGCGCGCCCTGGCGCTGATGAGCGCCTGCTGGATCATTCCGTCACTGGTCGGACCTCCGCTGGCCGGGCTGGTGGCCGAGTGGTGGTCCTGGCGTGCGGTCTTCTACGGCCTGGCGGCGCTCACGGCGCTTCCGGCGCTGGCGGTCGTGGCCCTGCTGAACGGCCGTTCCTGGAAGGCGGCGCCCGTGTTGCCGAAGGGGCGGACCCCGCGCCCCGCCCTGACGATCGCGGTGGCGGTGAGCGTGGGTGCCGCGCTGGGCCAGTACGGGGTTTCGGGCTGGGACACGCGCCATCTGCTGTTCGCGGTGGCGGGACTCGCGCTGATGGTGCTGTTCGCCTTCCGACTGCTGCCGGCGGGCACCTGGCGTGCCGCGCGCGGTCTGCCGGCCACGGTACTGCTGCGCGGGCTGAGCTCGGGGGTGTTCTTCACGCTGGAGGCGTTCGTGCCGCTGATGCTGGTCACCGGCCGGGACGTGGCCCCCGTGGTGACAGGTCTGGCCTTCACCGGCGCCGCCTTGGCGTGGGCCGCCTCCTCCTGGGTGCAGGGCCGGCTGCCCGAGCGGACGCCCCGTCACCGCCTGGTCGTGGTCGGGGCGTTGGTGCAGGTGGTGGCGATCGTGATCGCCTCCGTCGGGTCGTTGCCCGGGATTCCGGCGATCACCGCCGCGTCCTCGATGGTCGTCGCGGCCGTCGGCATGGGCCTGCTCGCCCCGTCCCTCACGGTGCTGTCTCTCGCCCACGCCCCGGCCGGCCGCCAGGGCTACGCCAGCAGCGCGATGCAGACCACCCAGAACCTGGGCCAGATCCTGGTTCTGGGCGTCGCCTCCGCCGTCTTCAACGCCTTCCTGGGCGGCGGATCCAACGACCACATCGGCTACGCCGCCGCCTTCGGGCTGCTGCTCGTGCCCGGAATCCTGGCCGTCGTGCTCGCGGGCCGGGCCCGCGGCGCGTGAGCCGGGCGTGCCGGGCCGGGGCGGACGGATCCGGCGCGAACCGAACGGCAGGAACCGGATGCGGGGTGCCGGAAGGCCGCGGCGCACGACCGTCAAAAACGCGCCGGTAACGCGCACAATCAGGCGGAAACCGTTCCTGCGGGCGGCAGTCGGACATCCCTAGGCTCAGTCCCATGCGTGTACTTTTCGCCTCGACCCGCGGACCGGGCCACTTCCACCCGCTCATCCCCCTCATCGACGCCTGCACGGCGCGGGGCGACGACGTCCTCGTCGTCGCTCCACCGGCACTCGAATCGTTACTGGCGACCCGGAAACAGCCCTACCGCATCGGCGCGGAACCGCCCCAGGAGGAGATCGCGCGGGCCATGGGGCCCGTGCTGGCACTGCCTGCGGACGACGGTGTCGCGATGATGGTCACGGAGGTGTTCGGCCGGCTCGGGATCGCCGCGATGCTTCCCGCGCTGGAGAAGGCGTGCCGCGACTGGCGGCCCGACCTCGTCGTGCACGAGGCGTACGAGTTCGCGTCGGTGGTGGCCACCGAGCGCCAGGGCATCCCGCGGCTCCGGGTCGCGGTCTCGGCCGCGCGGTTCACCCGGTCCACCGACACCCTGCTCGCGCCCGTCTTCGCCCCGTACGGAACGGGCATCACGGAACGTCTCCTCGCCACCCCGTATCTGACCCGCCTGCCGGCTTCCCTGGACCCCTCGTCGTACGCCGCGACCCACCGCTACCACGAAACCCCCCGGCCGGGTGCGCTGCCGGACCGGTGGGGCGGAGCGGCGGAACCGCTGGTCCATCTCACCCTGGGCACCGAGGCGGGCGCGATGCCGACCGCGGTCGGCCTGTACCGGGCGCTCGTCGAGGCGGTGAGCGAACTGCCGGTGCGGGTACTGCTCACCACGGGCCACCTCGTCGAGGCGGCGGACCTCGGACCGCTGCCGTCCCAGGTCCATGTGGAGCAGTGGGTGCCGCAGGCGGACGTGCTGCGCAGTGCGTCCCTGGTGGTCTGCCACGGCGGCTCCGGGACGGTGTTCGGCGCCCTGGCGGCCGGTGTCCCGCTGGTCTGCGTCCCGCTCTTCGCGGACCAGCCGGTGAACGCCCGGCTGGTGGCCGACGCGGGGGCGGGGACGGCCGTCACCCCGGCCGGCGGCCCGGCGGACGAGGCGGCGGTGCTGGGCGCCGACGACGTACGGGCCGTCCGAGCGGCCACCGAACTGGTCCTCGAGGAACCCTCCTACCGTGCCGGTGCCGAGCGCCTGGCCGACGAGATGCGGTCCACCGCCGCGGTCGCGGAACTGCTCGCCACCCTCGCACCGTGACTCCGGCAGCGGGCGTCCTCCGTACGGAGGGTGTCGCCGCACGGGGATGCCCGAGTCGCGCAGGGGCGGGCATGGGAAGGAGATGGCACGAGTATCCGCACCCGTGATCGAGCTCGTCCGTCGGACGACCGAGCCCGTCGGAGCGCAGACCCTGCGCTCCACGGCGGCCGCCGTCATCGCGTATGTCGTGGCGGTGTGGGCCCTGCCGCATCCCGCACCGCTCACGGCCCCGCTCACCGCGCTCCTCGTCGTGCAGGTCACCCTCTACGCGACCCTCACGACGGGGATCCGCCGGGTGAACTCCGTCGTGGTCGGGGTGCTCATCGCCATCGCGTTCACCGCGCTGGTGGGTCTCAACTGGTGGAGTCTCGGGCTGACGATCTTCGTGTCGCTGATCATCGGGCGGCTGGTGCGCGTGGGCGAGTTCGTGCCCGAGGTGGCGATCAGCGCCATGCTTGTGCTGGGTGTCTCGCAGGTCGCGTCGACCGCCTGGGACCGAGTGCTGGAGACCCTGATCGGTGCGGGCGTGGGGCTGCTCTTCAACCTGCTTCTGGCGCCTCCCGTCTGGGTGCAGCCCGCGGGCGCCTCCATCGATGGTCTGGCGCGTCAGATGGGGGAGATGCTCCGCGCGACGGCAGCCGACGTGGGCGGACACATCTCCGTCGAGCAGGCGGCCGACCGGCTCCACGCGGCCCGCCGCCTCGACCACGACATCGTGGAGGTCGATGCCTCGCTGCGGCAGGCGGAGGACAGCCTCACGCTCAATCCGCGCGTCCGGCAGGGACTGCTGTATCGGGTCGTGCTCCGCACCGGTCTGGACACCCTGGAGATCTGCGCCGTGGTGCTGCGGGTCCTGTCGCGCACGCTGACCGACCTGGCCAAGGCGCGCACCGACGAAACACTGTTCCCCACCGATGTCGCGGAGTTGCTGACGGAGCTGTTCGGGCAGCTGGCCGGTGCCGTCGAGAGCTTCTCGGAGCTGATCACCACCCCGCTCGCGGAGAACGCCGAGGAGGCGGAGGCAGCGCTGGCACACGCGCTCGCCGTCAGCCGCGCGACCCGGGACCGGGTGGCCGATCTGCTTCTCGAAGACATCCAGGAACGTCCCAGACAGTGGCAGTTGCACGGCGCGCTGCTCGCCGAGGTGGACCGGATCCTGGACGAACTGGACATCGACAAGCGCACGGAACGCCTGGGCAAGGAGCTCGACCGGCGCTCCGCCCAGCTCCACGAACGCCACCCCTGGCTGCGCTCCGTTTCACGCCGCCTCGGCACCGGGCGGAGCTGAGGCGGCGAAGCCGGGGACATCATCCGGAGGCCGGCAGGCGTTCGATGGCGACCAGCGCGGCGTCGTCCCCCAGGCTGCCGCCCGCGTGCCGCAACAGGTCGGCGCACAGGGCCTCCAGCAGGGCTTCGGGGCCCATGCCGGACCGCGGAGCGGCCCGTTCCCGCAGCGGATAGAAGCGCCCCGACCGGTCCCGGGACTCGATGACGCCGTCGGTGTACAGGAGCAGGGTGTCACCGGCCTCGAAGCGGAACGTCTCCGCCGTGGGTTCGGTGATCACCAGGTGGGTCAGACCGAGCGGCGGGGCCGGCGTCCGGACATCGAGCGGGATCGCCTCACCCGCCCGCAGCAGGAGCGGCGGTGGATGACCGCAGCTGACCAGGCGGATCTCGGCGGCGTTGTCGGGGATGTCGAGCACGGCCGCGGTGACGAACGACTCCGCGAGGTCCGGGTCGTCCTGCCCGCCCGCGCCCGCCTCGGCCGTGCCGTCGGGGCACGGCGCGATGCTCGTCTCCAGCTGGGCCACCAGTTCGGTCAGTGTCCACCGCTGGCGGGAGAGAGCGTGGAAGGCGCCCAGGACGCTCGCCGCCTCGCCGATCGCGGCGAGCCCCTTGCCGCGTACATCGCCGACGATCACCCGGGTGCCTCCCATGGTGCGGGCGGCGGCGTACAGGTCGCCGCCGATCTGCGCCTCCTCCTCCGCCGCCAGATAGACCGACGAGATACGAAGGGGGCCGCTCCGTCCGGGCAGCGGGCGCAGCACCACGTGCTGTGCGGCCTCGGCCACCGAACGCAGCTGGGTCACGGCCCGCTCGCTGCGGACTCTCAGGTGGGCGTAGAAGGTGACGCAGACGGAGATCAGTACGAGCGCGACGATCTGGTAGGTGTGGTTGAGGTCGATGAGACCGGTGCGCGCGGCCACCAGGAACTGCGCCAGCACGGCGACCACGCCGACGAAGGCGGTCATGCGCGGCCCGGTGAACGAGGCGGCCAGCGCGGGCGCGGCCACCAGGAACGGACCGAGATGGACATCCGGCGGTGCGAGCAGGTCGACCACCGTGACGACGGCGATCAGTGCGAACGGCATCGCCAGGAGCGCGTTCCTGCGCCTTCGGGGCTTGATGACCGACTCCAGGAAGCGCGGGAAAGCCATGCTTCCGGGATACCTCACCCGGTCCGTTCCCGCCCCTCGTGCGCCGGTGACCACCGGCCCGGCCGGCTGAACGCGCGCGCCGCGGCGCCGCCCGGCCGGCCGCGGGCTGCCCGCGCGGCCGGCCGTGTCCGGTGTCCTACGGAACGAGCAGCGCATCCGAGAGGCGGGGCGACGGCGGTGCCGCGCCGTCCAGCGTCGCGGAGTGCAGCGCGGCGTGCTCCTCGCGGGAGACGACCGACCGGCCGCCGCGCACCGTGAGCCGGCGCCCCTGCGGGGTCGTCCACCGCACCTCGGCGTGGTCACCGGCCACCGCCACCTCGGGGCCGGGCTGCGCACCCCGCCGCGCGCCGGACGGCACCAGGGACAGGGTCCCCGCCGCGAAGGTGTCGCCGAGCGCCGCCCAGTCCAGCTCGGCCGGGGTCGCGCTCTCGTAGAGCACCACTTCGATCCGAACCCCGTCGGCGCGCGGCACCAGCCGGGCTGTCGGCGTACGGCCGCCGAACGCACCGCCGGCCAGCCTGAAGTCCAGCCGGGCCGTGCCCAGGTCGAGTTCGAGCCCGCCGTCGACCGTGGCCGGTTCCGCCACAGGCGGCGCGCCGATCGCGTCCACCACCAGCCGTAGCGAACGCGCCCGGAACCGGTCGCCCGGTTCGATCATGTCGAGGTGGTGGTGCCGGTCGCCCGCCGGGCAGGCGAACCCCGCCAGCCAGGCGACGTGCGGACCGCTCTGCACGGTGGAGAGCACGCCCGAGGCGAAATCGAAGTCCTCGGCTCCGTCGTCCTTCATCAGATGGACGTGCAGATGCCCGGAGGTTCCGTCCGGGCGGACCCAGTGGCCGAACAGCGGACGCCGCTGCAGCCAGGTGTCCTGGTGGTTCACGCTGCCCAGCGTGGTGACCGCGTCCAGCCAGGTGGTGCCCGTCTCCGGGTACGGGGTCCCGGTGAACAGCTCCCGGTGCTCGTGCTCGCCCGCCAGCTCCCGCAACCGGGGCAGGACCCAGTCGGGCATCCGGTAGTCCACGCAGGAATCCACCCCGGTCGCCATCTCGCCCCGGACCGGGCTGGGCACCGGCGCGCCGAGCTCCCCGCGCACCGCCTTCGCCAGGAACGGCGGCACCCCCAGGTCGTTGCTGTAACAGCGGGCCATCGGGCCGGAGAGCTGGCGGGTCGGCGGGTGCCAGCGGGCCAGGAAGTGCAGCCAGAGCCGGTCGTGCAGCCGGTCGTTGAGCTTCAGCACCTCCGCGTCGTCGACGTGCTCCCTGATCAGGGTCAGGGTCTGGAGCACTACGCCCCAGTAGGACGGGCTGTTGAACTCGGTGAAGCTGCCGGTGCCGTCGATGGCCCGCGAGAGCCGCACCATGCGGTCCTTGCCGTACGTGAACAGCTTCTCGTCGCCGAGGAGCTTCCCGGCGGCGAGTGTCACGAAGGTGCCCATGACGGCGACGTTGGTGTACGTCAGATGCACGTTCCTGCGGACGATCGACGCGGCCGCGTGCCGCAGCGACTCCCGCAGTTCCTGCCGCACGTCGGCCGGCAGACCGTCGCCGTGGCGGGCATCCACCAGCAGCAGGGCGATGCCGAGGAAGTCCGCCCAGTTCCAGTCGGCCGGGTCCATCTCGGCCGCCGTTTCCTCGGCGTAGTAGCCCCAGATCCCGTAGGTGGCCTTCTCCGGCGACCGGTCCTGGAGCCCGGCGATCCGCCGGATCACGGCGTGGGCGCGCTCGGCGTCGCCCTCGCCGCCCCGTTCCAGCAGAAGGAGGGCGTAGTGCAGGGAGTTGCGCGTGGGGTGTGCGAGACCGCCCTTGATGTGGGTGTGGATCGGGTTGTACGGGGCTTCGACCTCCAGCAGGTTCGCCTCGGAGTCCCAGCAGCGGTCGCCCTCGGCCAGGGCTGCTCGAAGCAGGGCGCGGTCGTACTCGGCGGCCGACCAGGCAGGGTGCACGGATGTCCTCCAGCTCGCGATCGTCGGACCGACGATCTTGGGAAACGCTCGGGAAACGTTTTCCAGAGGCTAGGCCGACGTCTACCTCGCGGCAAGGGGCATTCGTTGGGCTCCGGGGCGGATGCCCTCCCCGAACCCATTGACGCGACGATATCGGGCGGTGCAAGGTGACCCCGGCTGGAAAACGCTTTCCAGCCGGTTTCCGGTCTGCCCCTGAATGGAGTCCCCGATGAGACCCTCCCTGCGCATCGCCCTGACGGGCGTCACGGCGGGTGCGCTCGTCTGCGTGCTTGCCTCGTGTTCTGGTTCCGGCAGCGACACGGCCGCCGACGGCACGGTGACGATCACCGTCTCCGGGCGCCCGCCCGCCACCAACGCGGCCGCGCTCAAGACGTTCGACGCGCGGGTCGCGGAGTTCCAGAAGGCGAACCCGAAGATCAAGATCAGGACGAACGAGTACCAGTACGACCAGCAGAGCTTCCAGACCAAGGTGGGCGGCGGCAGTCTGGAGACGGTCGTACGGGTGCCGCTGACCGAGATGTCTGGCCTGATCAAGCGCAGGCAGATCGCCGATCTCTCCTCGGAGTTCAAGACGCTGAAGCACAGCGAGGACTTCAACGACGTCGCCCTCGGGCCCGCGAAGGGCGTGGACGGCAAGCTGTACGGCATCCCCACCGAGGAGTACGCCCTCGGCCTGGTCTACAACCGGGTCCTGTTCGAGAAGGCCGGACTCGACCCGGACAAGCCGCCGACCAGCTGGTCGGAGGTCCGTACGGCGGCCAAGGCGATCTCCGAGAAGACCGACGCCACCGGATACGCGCAGATGACCAAGGAGAACACCGGCGGCTGGATGCTCACCGCGATGGCGTACTCCTTCGGCGACAGCATGCAGGAGGAGTCCGGCGGCAAGTGGGCCAACAGCTTCGACCGCCCCGGCAGCGGCGCCGAGAAGTCACTGAAGGCACTGAAGGAGATGCGCTGGACGGACGACTCGATGGGCAAGAACCAACTGCGCAACATCACCGACATGGAGAAGGACTTCTCCGCCGGGAAGATCGGCATGACGATCGCCGGACCGAGCATGGTCGGCCACTACATCCAGCAGTACAAGGGCGACCCGAAGACCATCGGCCTCGGCGCCATGCCGGTCGACGGCACCAGCAAGCGGACCCTGGCCGGCGGCACCATCGCGGTGATCAGCCCCAGGGCCACCGGGCAGCAGCGCGAGGCCGCGGCGAAGTTCATCGACTTCTACTACCTGTCCACCAAGTACGACGCCGGGCTCGCCGAGAAGGACGCGGTGGCCAAGAAGAAGGACGGTGCCGCCATCGGTGTGCCGACCGTGCCGTTCTACAAGCCGGCCATCGCCGATCCGGTCCAGGCCGCGGTCGACAAGCAGGCCAACGTGCCGGTCGGGAACTTCGCCCCGTACAGCAGCACGCTCGGCGACTACGAACTGGCCATCGAGCCGCCCGTCGAGGCGCAGAACGTCTACAAGGCCCTTGACAGCGCCGTACAGGCCGTACTGACCCGCGAGGACGCCGACCCGGCGGAGCAGCTGAAGAAGGCCGCGGCGCAGGTCAAGTCCCAGGTGGAGCGGGCGCAGAACTAGGGCCTGTCCGGCGGATCAGGGTCGGACAGGCCCTGGCAGCCCGCCCCGCGGCCCAGCGTCCGGTCCATCAGGCAGTGAGCACAGCACGAGGAGAGGCGAGGAGACGTCAATGAGCAGGTCGCAAGCGCCTGCGGCGCCCGCCGGGAAGCGCACCCGGAAGGACCGGACGAGGAAACAACGTTCCGCCGACCCCTCCGCAGCCCGGCCGCGGACCCCCGACGGGCCGCCGCCCACCGCCTCCCCGTACCGCAGCGGCCCGGCGGAACGTTTCGTCCGCTGGGTCAGGCAAGGGGGTGTCACCACCATCCTGTTCGGCCTGCCGATGGTGCTGTGCTTCGCCTACTTCTCGTGGTGGCCGATCGTCCAGAGCGTGCAGCTCAGTTTCCAGCAGACCAATCTGGTCGACCCCGCCACCTGGGTGGGTCTGGACAACTTCCGGCATGTGCTGGACGACCCGCTGCTGTGGAAGGCCGTGAAGAACACCGCGCTGTTCGCCGTCCTCGCCCTGTTGATCGGCTTCCCGGTACCACTCTTCCTCGCCGTGCTGATCTCCGAACTCCGGCGCGGCGGAACCGTGTTCCGGATCCTCGCCTACCTTCCGGTGGCGATCCCGCCGGTCGTGTCGGTGCTGCTGTGGAAGGTGTTCTACGACCCGGACGCCGGGCTGTTCAACCAACTGCTGGCCCATGTGGGCCTCGGCCCGTACCCGTGGCTCCAGTCCACCGACACCGCGATGCTGTCGATCGTGCTGGAAGCCACTTGGGCCGGCTTCGGCTCCACGGTCATCATCTATCTGGCAGCGCTCGGCTCCGTGCCGACCGAACTCTACGAGGCCGCCGAGATCGACGCCGCGGGCATCTGGCGCCGGGTCTGGCACATCACCCTGCCGTCACTGCGCGGGGTCGTCCTGATCATGCTGCTGCTCCAGATCATCGGCACCCTCCAGATCTTCACCGAACCCTTCGTGATGACAGACGGCGGCCCGGAGGACTCCACTCTCACCATCCTGATGCTGATCTACAACTACGCCTTCCAGAACGGCGACTTCGGAGCCGCGACCGCACTCAGTGTGATGCTGGCCCTCGTGCTCGGTGTGCTCTCGGCGATCTATCTGCGGGCGACGAGGAGCTGGAGCAACTGATGGCCGTACAGACCCCCCTCCGCGCCCGCCGGGGCAGCCGTTCCGAGGAGAACGCACGCGGACTCATCTCCAGCGCCGACCGGCGGCGCACCTCCGTACGGTTCTCGCTCCGCTCCGTGCAGACCCTCTCGCTCCTGCTGCTCGCCTTCGGAGCCGCGCCCCTCTACTGGACGTTCAAGGGCGCCGTCTCACCGACCCAGGAGCTGCTGCGCGACCCGCTGGCGCTCTGGCCCGCCCACACGCAGTGGGAGAACCTCTCCCGGGCCTGGAGCGAACTCCAGGTCGGCCAGTACCTCTGGAACACCGTGGTCCTGGTCACCGGCTCGGTCGTCGCCCACTTCGTGGTCGCCACCACCGGCGGCTACGTCCTGTCCGTGCTGCGCCCCAAGTGGGCGGCGCCCGTGCGCTGGATGGTGCTCGCCACCCTGTTCATCCCCGGCTCCATCTCCCTGGTGGCGCTCTACCTCACCGTGCTCGACCTGCCGGGCCTCGGCATCTCCCTCGCCAACACCCCCTGGGGCGTCTGGCTGCCGCACGCGGCCAGCGCCTTCACCGTGCTGATCGTGATGAAGTTCTTCGACGGCATCCCCCGCGAACTCTTCGAGGCCGCCAAGGTCGACGGGGCGGGGCCGTTCACCATCTTCCGCCGGATCGTGCTGCCCATGTCGAAGCCGATCCTCGCGGTGGTGACCCTGCTGACGGTCATGAACTCCTGGAAGGACTTCCTCTGGCCGCTGATCGTCATCCCGGACACCGAGAAGCAGCCCATCTCCGCCGCACTGCCGCGCCTCGCGGAAACGGCGGAACAGTCGCTGCTCATCGCCGGGATGCTGCTCGCCGTCCTGCCCCCGGTCGTGCTGTTCCTGATCTTCCAGCGGCAGATCGTCCGCGGCGGCGGAGGCTTCACCGGCCTCAAGGGATGAGACCACCCGGGCACCGGCGCCGGACACCCGTCCGCGCCGGCCGACGGCGGCAGCGGTGCGCGCCGACGGCATACGGGCCGGTGTGCTCCGCCGGGGTACAGCCGACGGAGCACACCCCCACCCGGGAACCACCGAAAACGCACCGCGCCGATCCGATCGAGAGGTTGCCTCGATGGAACAGAACGGCACGATCCGGCCAGGTCCCCTGGCTCCGGCCAGAATAAGGGGTCGCTCCCGGCGACCCGCCGCATGGGGCGGCGCCGCCGCCCTGCTCGGCTGTCTGCTGGTGGCGGCTCCGCTGCCCGGCACGGCCCCGGCCGCCCACGCGGCCGGCACCCTCACCGTCACCTCGCCCGACCTGATCTTCGTCAAGGGACAGGCGAGGATCACCCTGACCTCCGACCAGGCCTCCGTGGCCTGGAAGGCCATCGACGACCAGGGCCTGACCGTCGCGTCGGGCACCGCCCCGGTCTCGGGCGGCACGGCCACCGTCGACGTCACCACGCTCGGCAGCGGCTACTACACACTCACGGCGACCGCCGGCACCACCACCCGCACCGCCGGATTCGGCGTACTGACCGCGCTGACCGGCAAGGAACAGCAGGACGCCCGCTTCGGCACGGGCATCCACTACGGATGGAACGAGGGCGACGACCAGAAACTGCTGCGCTCGGTCAAGCTGATGGGCATGCACGGCATCCGCTCCGACATCAACTGGGGAGCCATCGAGAAGACCCCCGGCACGTACTCCTGGAGCACCTACCCCACCGACCAGCACATCCCGTACGCCAAGTCGCAGGGGCTGACCGCCCTGCCCATCTCCGGTTACCGCAACGCCAATTACGACGGCAACCGGACGCCCGCGTCCGACGAGGCGCTGGAGGCGTACGGGAAGTTCACGGCCGCCGCCGTGGAGAAGTACCAGCAGTACTCGAAGGAAATCGAGATCTACAACGAGTACAACTCGACCGGCTTCAACAACGGCACCTGCGGGATCACCGCCGACTGCTACCTCAAGCTGCTCCAGGCCAGCTACGGCAAGGTGCACGCGAAGGTCCCGGACGCCACCGTGGTCGGCGGCGGACTGGCCGGTCTCCAGACCGACTGGCTGAAGCGGCTGTACGCGATCGGCGGCCTCAAGTACATGAACGCGCTCAGCGTTCACCACTACGGCTACCCGAACCCGCCCGAGACCGCGCTGGAGAAGCTGCCGCAGGTACGCGCCGACCTGGACGCGGCGGGCGGCAAGGACTTCCCGCTGTGGATCACCGAGAACGGCTATCCGACCCACAGCGACGGTGTCACCCCGGCCAAGCAGGCCGCGTACGTGCCGCGCGCCCAGATCTTCTCGTTCGCCTCCGGTGCCGACCGCTACTACTGGTACGACCTCACCAACGACGGCACCGATGCCACCAACAAGGAACACAACTTCGGCGCCTTCAAGCGCCCCACCGCGGATGTCAAGGCCTGGCAGCCCAAGCCGTCCGTGGTCACCGAGGGCGTGCTGATCCGGCAGCTCGCGGGCCGCGCCTACGCGGGCCGTGACGACGCCGGTTCCGCCGACGTCCGCTCATACCGCTTCGGCACCGGAACGAACACGGTCCGGGCCCTGTACACCACGGCTGCGACGCCGGGAACGGCGGAACTGTCGGCCACCGGCCCGGTCACCGTCACGGACCAGATGGGCCACGACAAGACCTACCTCCCGGTCGGCGGCAAGGTGCAGCTGGGCATCGACGGCAAGGTGCTGTACGTCAAGGGCGCGGTGAGCGCGGTCAAGAGCGTGAGCGGCCCCGTGTTCTCGCTCCGGCTGCCGCAGCACTCCAACACCGAGGAGACCGTCGACGCGGTGCTCCAGGTGGACGGCACCAAGGGACGGACGCTTCCGCTGCGCTACGACTTCCGGATCGCCGGTGAGAAGTACGGGCTCACCGCCGAGCCCGGCAAGGTCGTCCGCCGGACCATCGAGCTGCCCACCTCGGCCCTCACCGGCCCGCGCACGGTCAGCGGCACGGTCGGACTCGGGCCGGTGAACCTCGCCCGCCTCACCTCCGCCACCGAGGTGGTGCCGCCCACCCAGGTCACCTTCGACCCGGTGGTGAAGAAGGCGGCCCCGTTCGCGGCCGGCCTCAAGGTGACCGTCACCAACAACCGCGTCCGGGGCCCGCTCGAACTCACCAAGCTGGACTGGCAGGTGAACGAGGGCACCAGCTACCTGGACCGGGGCACCGTCGACGGGCCGATCGAGGTCGGCGCCGGGTCCAGCGCCTCGTACACCGTGGACGCGCGCAACATCAAGCAGTGGAAGCGCTACTGGACGGCCGCCTACATCAACACCCCCGACGGCGCCAGGACCGCGGTGGGCGCCTGGAACGGCTGGGGTGCCGTCCAGCCGGCCGGCACCGACACCACCACCCCCGTCGACGTCATCGCCGACGGCTCGGTGAGCTACAAGGGCGGATACAACGGCGCGGCCGACCTGTCGGGCACCGTCCGGCCCCAGTACACCGACGCCGGGCTCGTGCTCAAGGGCGCGATCACGGACAACGTCCTGGCACAGCCCGCCACCACCGCCGAGAACATGTGGCAGGGCGACAGCATCCAGTTCGCCGTCACCCCCCAGGTGCCGGGCCGCAGCAATCAGTACGTCGAGTTCGGCGCCTCGATCGTGGGCGGCAAGCCGCAGGTCCACACCTGGCGGGCGCCCTCCGGCCAGTCCGCGGGGCCGACCCCCGGCGCCACCGCGCAGATCACCCGTGACGGCACCACCACCCGCTACACGGTGACGGTGCCGTGGGCCTCGCTCGGCCTCGCCGGCAAGCCCACCGAGTCCATCGGACTCGGCTTCGTCGTCAACGACAGCGACGACGACGGCCGGGCACGCGGCTGGTCGGAGTGGGGCGGATCCATCGCCAACAACTCCAAGAGCGCAGCCGGCCTGCGGGCCGTCCAGCTGACCGACTGATCCACCCCCCCCCAGAACGGGCGGGGCCGGGCGCACCTGACAGCGCCCGGCCCCGCCGCCCGGTGCCCTGCAGCCGAGCGGCACACTGTCCCGAGCCCCGACGTGAGGAGACCAGCTCATGGCCCTGTTCGACCTGCCGCTGCCCGAACTCCGCTCCTACCGGCCGCAGATCGACGAGCCGGACGACTTCGACACCTTCTGGTCGAAGACTCTCGCCGAGACCCGCCCCCACGACCCCGCGGTCTCCTTCGAACCCGTCGAGACCGGGCTGACCGGCACACGCACCTGGGATGTCACGTTCGCCGGCTTCGGCGGCCACCCGGTCAAGGGCTGGTTCACCGCCCCCGCGCACGCCGAGGGCCCGCTCCCGCTCGTCGTCCAGTTCCACGGCTACAACGGCGGCCGCAGCCTTCCGCACTGCTGGGGCCTGTGGCCCATGGCCGGATTCGCCCACTTCGTCATGGACGTACGCGGCCAGGGCAGCGGCGGCAACGTGGGCGACACCCCCGACCCGGTCGGCTCCGGCCCCTCCCACGCGGGCTTCATGACCCGGGGCATCGAGGACCCGGAGAGCTACTACTACCGCCGCGTCCACGCCGACGCCGTACGCGCCGTGGAAGCGGCCCGGTCGCATCCGCTCGCCGACCCCACCCGCACCGTCGCGCTCGGCGGCAGCCAGGGCGGCGGCATCACCCTCGCCGTCGGCGCGCTCGTTCCCGACCTGGCCGCCATAGCCGTCGACGTCCCGTTCCTCTGCCACTTCGGCCGGGCCGTCACCCTCACCGATGCCAACCCGTACGCGGAGATAGCCCGCTACCTCAAGATGCACCGCGGCAAGGAGGAGAACGCCCTGCGCACCCTGTCGTACTTCGACGGGGTGTCCTTCGCCGCGAGGGGCACCGCCCCCGCGCTCTTCTCCGTCGCGCTGATGGACCAGGTCTGCCCGCCGTCCACGGTCTTCGCCGCCCACAACGCCTATTGCGGCGAGAAGGAGATCGAGGTCTACCCGTTCAACGGACACGAGGGCGGTGCCATGTTCCAGGAGGCCGCCCAGCTCCGCTGGGTGCCGAAGGCGTTGAACAGCGTGGTCTGAACCCCACCGCACCGCAGCCGGCGTGGTGCGGATCACGGACAGGCCATGGACACCGTGTATATGGTCCACCGGGGCACGTCAATGCCCCGTGACATGCGAGGACAAGGGCGAACAGTGCGGCAGAAAGCCTATGCGCAGGCGATGCGCGTCATCGCGTGCGCGCTGATGGCGTGGCAGGTCTGGATGATGTGGTACATCGCCAGCCATGAGGCGGCGGGGGTGAAATGGTCCTGCGACCTGGCCGGTGGCTGCGCCAGTGACCAGCTCGCATCCATGTCCCCGATGCTCGGCATCGGCTTCGCCGTCGTCCTCGGCCTGCTCTGCGCCCGGTACCTGCACCGGGCGGCACCGGGCGCGATGATCGTGCTCTGCGCCGTCGCGGCCGCGGTCGGCTGGTACGACGCGCTGGCGGAGGGCCAGGTCGAGCGGGACACCGTCACCAGCTTCCACATCTTCCTTCCGCTCGGCGACTTCACCGTCTCCCAGTGGCTCGCCTTCCTGTGGTCCGCTGCGGGCGTGGGCTCTCTCGCCGCCTGGTGGGGCGCGGCGGTGAGCCTGCGGCGCACCGCGGGGCTGCGCAGGCTGTCCCGCCGCTTCCGCACGGCCGACGCGGTGCTGGAGGGCTGGCGGTCGGTGGGCCGCAAGTACGGCGAGGTCACCGTGGTGTTCGACGACGAGGACGGGGTGCGTCACGAGGTCCCGGCCGTCGTGGAACGCGTCGCCCTCAGCCGTGACACCCTCGCCGTGTACGACGCCGACCGCCCCGGCGACCCGGCCCTCACCAGGGTCGCCATCGCTCGCCGGAAGTTGCTGCGCATCTCATGACCACGTCGACCTCTCCCGCGTCCTCCCTGCGAAACGCCGTCCGGCTGCTCACCGTGGTGTCCGCGATCGGCACCGGCCTCGCGCTGGCGGCGGTGGTCCGGGGCGCCCTGGACGGCCCCCGCTGGCTGTTGAGCGTCGGGCTGCCGGTGACGGCCCTGGCCCTGACGGCGTACGGCAGGGCGGCCGAGGACATGCAGTCGGGCGTCGCCCCCGCGCTGCGCTCCGGCGGACCGCGCGCCTTCGCGCCCGCCGTGGTCAACGGGGTGAGGGCGGTGAACAAGAAGAACGGCCGGACCGCCACCGACGGGCAGGCCGTGGACTCCGTGTTCGCCTTCGACCTGACCGTGATGGCCGACGACCTGCCCCCGTACCGGATCGAGGTCCGTCACCCCCTCGACCTGCAGGGGCTGCTGCACAGGTCCAGGGCGGTCGTCCAGTACGACCCCGAGCAGCCCTGGCGGGTCGTCGTCCCCGACAACCCGCCGCGCGAGTGGCTGGCCCGCGCGGCGAGCCTCGTGCCGCCGGTCGGCGAGGTGAAGCGCCGGGCCGGCGGCGTGCCGGCGGGGTTCCGTGCGCTCGTGTCGGGCGTGGTGATCGCGGCCGTGCTGCTGGTGCTGGTACGGGTGCTGGGCTGAGCCGCCGCGGGCTCAGCCGTTGCGCGGGTACTTCTTGAGCACCTTGCCGTTGATGTCGGCCCGCAGATAGGCGCCGCCGTACTCGTCCGAGACGTAGACGCTCAGCGTCGGCTGGTAGTTGTCGAACGGCGAGGCCGGGTCGATGTCCACGTAGTGGGTGGTGGGCTCGGCGACGCCGAGCTCCTTGTCCGCCCGGCGGATCAGCCCGGGCAGGGCGTCCCAGTCGAACTTCTCCAGGTCCACGGACTTGGCGCCCGATATGAGGGTGCCGCCCGCCCGTTCCCGGGTGGCCTTGCCGTCCCGGTAGGCGAAGACGTCGTACAGGGCCTTGTCCTTCGCGATCGGGGCCTCGGCGCTCGCGTGCACGTCGTACAGCGTGAACGACGTGATCTCGGTGGTGCCCATCACCGGCTTGAGCGCGGCGATGACGGACCGTGCGCCGGAGGGCGTCAGCAGGTTCTCGGGCGCGGTGGCCTTCTGCGGGGTCTCCTTCTCCTCGGCGGGGGAGGGCCCGCCCGAGGAGTCCGGGGCCGGTTCCGGGGCCCGGCCGGAGGCGGACGGGGTGGTGCCGGAAGCCTTGGTGTCCTCGGCGGGCAGCAGCGACCACACCAGCACCCCGGTCAGGGCGGTGCCCGCGATGGCGGTGGATATCGCGACGGCACGGCCGCGCCGGACCCGGCGGCGGATCTCCTTGGTGCCCAGGGGCGCGGGCTGCGGGCGCGGGGGAGCGGTGACGGGCGGACGCCGCACGGGGGCGGTGGGCAGGACGGTGGTCGGGCCGACGGGAGGACCGAAGCCGGGCGGCACCTCGTCCTGCCGAGTGGGCGCCGGACGGGGCGGTACGGCGTCCTGTGGAGCGGTACGGCCCGGTCCGGGTGCCGGCTCGCTCACCTCCGCGAGCATCCGGTCCAGCTCCTCGGGACCGGGCCTGGCGTCCGTGTCCCGGGTCAGCAGCGCGTTCAGTACCGGAGCCAGCGGACCGGCCTGCGCGGGTGGCGGAATCTCCTCGTCCAGCACGGCCGCCAGCGTCGCCAGGGTAGTGGCCTTGCGCAGCGGGTGCCGGCCCTCCACGGCGACGTACAGCATCATGGCGAGCGACCACAGGTCCGACGAAGGATCGCCCTCCTCGCCGCGAATGCGCTCGGGCGCCATGTAGTCGGGGGAGCCGATGATGGAACCGGTCGCCGTCAGACTCGTGGACTCACGGATCGCCGCGATGCCGAAGTCGGTGAGGACCGGGCTCCCGTCGGTCCGCAGCAGTACGTTGGCGGGCTTGACGTCGCGGTGCAGGATCCCGGCGGCATGGGCGGCCCGCAGCGCGGACAGCACCCCGCGGCCCAGCCCGGCGGCCTCGACCGGGGAGAGCGTCCCCTCGGCCAGCCGCTCCGCGAGCGAGGCGCCGGGCACCAGCTCCATCACGATCCACGGGTACGTCCCCGCGCCGCCGTCCACGATGTGGTGGACCGTGACGACGCCCGGGTGGTCGAGCCGGGCCAGCGCACGGGCCTCGCGCAGCACCCGCTCACGCAGCAGCCTTGCCGAGCCCGGATCGTTCTCGGCGAGCGCCGGGTCCGGGGGCCGGACCTCCTTGAGCGCCACATCGCGGTGCAGGGCCAGGTCATGGGCTCGCCACACCATGCCCATACCGCCACTGCCGAGCCGGCTCACCAGCTCGAAACGGTCGTCGATCACACGGCGCACAGGCCCCCCAGCGGTCATGGAAAAAAGAGTACGGGGCAGGTCCGACATGGCAGGCACCCACCCCGTACGCCTCTCACGCCTCGTCGTCGGGTGTGAGCCTGAGCGTCACGATCTGGAAGGGCCGCAGCCCCAGCAGGACCGCATCGCCGTCCACCTCGGCCCGCTCGCCGGCGAGCGGACGCTCCAGCAGATCCGTGACACTCGCCCCGGCCAGCGCGAAGCCCGCCGTCAGACGGGCCGAGACCCGCCCGCCGTGTGCCTCGTGCAGCCGGACCACCACGTCCCCACTGCCGTCGTCGGCGAGCTTCACCGCCGTCACGACCACCGCGTCGTCGTCGACCGAGACCAGCGGGGCCACCTCGGCGCTCCCCGGCACCCGGCGCTCGGGCAGGCTGAACGACCAGCCCTCACGGACCGCGTCACCGATCGTCGCCCCCGGCAGCAGCGCGTAGCGCAGCCGGTGCACCCCCTGGTCGGTCGCCGGGTCGGGATAGCGGGGCGCCCGCAGCAGCGAGAGCCGCACCGTCGTCGTGGTCGAACCGTCCTCGCGGACCGTACGGGTCACATCGTGCCCGTACGTCGAGTCGTTGATCAGTGCCGCACCCCAGCCCGGCTCGCCGACATGCAGGAAGCGGTGGGCGCAGATCTCGAACTTGGCCGCCTCCCAGCTGGTGTTGGTGTGTGTCGGCCGTTGCACGTGGCCGAACTGGGTCTCAGCCGTGGATTGATCGGCACGCACATCGATCGGGAACGCCGCCTTGAGGAACTTCTCCTGCTCGTGCCAGTCGACCTCGGTGTCGATGTCGAGGCGCCGGGCACCGGGCCGCAGCGTCAGCAGCTGGGTGACCCGGGACGAGCCGAAGCTGCGCACCACCTCGACGCCGTCGCCGCTGCGCCGCACCACGTCCGCCTCGGTCAGATCGGTCACCGTGTTGCGGTAGAAGGCATCGACGTCCCACGCGTCCCACCGGTTGGGCAGATCCGGGTGAACCTGGAGCAGATTCGCCGCGCAGCCCGGCGCGACCGTCTCGCGCCCGGTCACCAGGTCGACGACGGAGACCACCAGCCCCCGACCGTCCACCGTCACCCGGAGCACCCCGTTGTCCAGCCGGAAGCCGGAGCCGTGCTCCGCGACCTCCACGGCCGGCCGCGCGTGGTCCTGCCCGGCGAGCGCCGCGCCCCCCGCCGCGATGCCGGCCCGGCCGTGCGGCGCGGAGTTGAACACCACCGTGCCGCCGTCCTTTGGGGCACCGGCCAGCGCCTGCTGCGCCGCCCCGATCACCGCCTCCAGCTCATCGGCGATCCGGGCGTACGTCGCCTCGGCCTCACGGTGTACCCAGGCGATCGACGAACCCGGCAGGATGTCGTGGAACTGGTGCAGCAGCACGCTCTTCCAGATCCGGTCCAACTCCTCGTGCGGATAAGGGAATCCGGCCCGCACCGCGGCGGTCGCCGCCCACAGCTCCGCCTCCCGCAGCAGATGCTCGCTGCGCCGGTTGCCCTGCTTGGTACGCGCCTGCGAGGTGTACGTACCGCGGTGCAGCTCCAGGTACAGCTCGCCCAGCCACACCGGCGGCCGGTCGTACTCCGCCTCGGCGGCCGCGAAGAAGTCCGAAGGTGTCTCGATCGTCACCCGGGGGGAGCCCTCCAGGTCCGCGAGCCGCTGGGCACGCGCCAGCATCTCGCGGGTGGGGCCGCCACCGCCGTCACCCCAGCCGAACGGCACCAGCGAGCGGGTGGCGTGACCCTTGTCCCGGAAGTTCTCCTCGGCGTGCGCGAGCTCCTCGCCGGACAGCTCGGCCACATAGGTGTCCACCGGCGGGAAGTGCGTGAACACCCGGGTGCCGTCAAGCCCCTCCCACAGGAAGGAGTGGTGCGGGAACGGGTTCGTCGTGTTCCACGAGATCTTCTGGGTGAGGAACCAGCGCGAACCGGAGAGCTTCACCAGCTGCGGCAGCGCCGCCGAGTAGCCGAACGAGTCCGGCAGCCACACCTCCTGAGTCTCGACCCCGAACTCCTCCAGGAAGAACCGCTTGCCGAACACGAACTGCCGGGCCAGCGCCTCCGACCCGGGCATGTTGGTGTCCGACTCCACCCACATCCCGCCCACCGGCACGAACTGACCGGCGGCCACCTTCTCCTTCACCCGGGCGTACAGCGCCGGCTGGTGCTCCCGCAGCCAGTCGAGCTGCTGCGCCTGCGACATCGCGAAGACGAACTCCGGGCGGTCGTCCATCAGCGCCACCACGTTGGAGGTGGTGCGGGCGACCTTGCGTACCGTCTCCCGCAGCGGCCACAGCCACGCCGAGTCGATGTGCGCGTGCCCCACCGCCGACAGCCGGTGCGCCGAGGCGTGCGCGGGGGAGGAGAGCACCGCCCGCAGCCGCTCGCGGGCGGCGGGCGCGCTCGCCCCCACGGCCTCCAGGTCCAGGGCGTCCAGGCAGCGTTCCACCGCGCGCAGGATCTCCCAGCGGCGCGCCGCCCCGAGCGGCAGCTGCCGCATCAGCTGGTCGAGCACCTCCAGGTCCTGGACCAGCTCCCACACCTGCTGGTCGAAGACCGCGAGGTCCATCCGCTCGACGCGGTACAGCGGCTCGCTGCCCGCCGTCTCCCGGTCACCCAGCGGACTGACCCCGTCCAGGATCTCCGGATTGGCGGCTGCTTCCAGGAAGTACGTGAACTCCTCGCCGCCTGCGGCCGGTTCGCCGATCCGCAGCCAGGTGTTGCGCGGGTTGAGGGCCTTGACCACGCTGCCGTCCGGCCGGTGGACCAGCGCCTCCGCGGAGAAACCGGGGCGGTCCTTGGCGAAACCGAGGTCGATCACCGCCTCGACCCTCTCACCGGCCCAGTCCCGCGGGACCCGGCCGGTCACCCGGAACCAGCTGGTGCCCCAGGCCGGCCCCCAGTCGTCGCCGATGGTGCCCGGCTTGTACGGGGCGGCCACCGCCTCGGTGAAGGGCACCGGTTCGCCGGGGGCGTGCCAGACCTCGAACTCCAGCTCCACGGTGCGGGGGTGGACGGCGGGGCGGATGCGTTCGCGCAGGGCGCGGCCGAGCCGCTCCTCGGTCAGTGTGCGGTCGTCATGCATGAGTGAAGGGCCCCTCTGGAGGAAATGTATGCAACGCTTCGGTGGTTCGAGGGAGTTCGTCGAAGCCCACGCAGGGCAGTGACATCCCGTCGGCCGCGACCAGGAGCTTCTCCAGTCGGGCCGGGGTCACATGGTTGGCCTCATGGGCGTCGGCGACGCAGTGGGCGTAGAGCGTGGTCATACCGCCGTGCTCGGCGGTCCGGCGCAGCGCCGCCTCGACACCGCTCAGATCGTCCCCGTACGCGAGACTCCCGCGCCCGGAGTCCACCGAGCAGCCCGGCAGGACCCGCCGGGCGGCGACGTCACCGGCCGGGACGTGGAGTTCGGCCGCGAACGACGGATCGGCGCGACGGGCGACCGGCACCCCGCCGCGCAGCCGCTCGAAGAGCGTGAGGAGCAGCCGGTCGGTGTCCTCGTCGCGGGCGCTGCACGGGTAGGCGAAGCTGCGGGCCGGGAAGCCGAGGCGGCGCAGCGCGTCGAGGGCGGGCACCACCTCGCGGTCGAGGTAGGCTCCGGCGCCGTACGCGGCGACGAACTCCGGTGCGCGCTCGTGCCGCAGGCCGTGGCAGCCGACGGTGTGGCCGTCGTCCGCGAGCCGGCGCAGCAGCCGCACCTCGTCCCTCTCCAGCCGGTCGGGCTCGCAGACGAAGAAGGTGACCCGCGCGCCGTACGAGGTGAACAGCGGCGCGACCGCGGCCCACTCGCGCACGTGCCGGTCGTCGAAGGTGAGCAGCAGCGCACGGTCGAAGCCGCCGTCCGGGCGGGCGGTCATCGCCCCGGCTCCTGCGGCGCCCAGCCGGGAACGGAGCCGTGCAGTGCCGTGTAGAAGGGGTCGCCCGGGACGATCTCGCCGGCCCGGACCGGGAGACCGGTGAGCGCCGCCTTGTACATCGCGGTGATCAGTTCCAGGGACCGGCGGCCGTCCCCGGCGCTCGCCCTGGGACGCCGCCCCGCCCGCATGTCGGCCAGGAGGGAACGGAGCTGGGCGGAGTGCGAGCTCGGGACGGACTCGGCCGGGGAGTTCCAGCGGTCCGCCCGGCCGGGGCCGACGCCGGGCGCCGGGGTGTAGGTCCAGTCCCCGTTCCCGTAGCCGTAGAGATGGTTCAGCTCGATCGTGGCGTCCCGCAGATCGATCCGCAGATGGCTCGACTGCCGTGGCGAGAGCGCGCTGTTGACCACGGTGGCCAGCGCGCCCGAGGCGAAGCGCACGGTGGCGGTGGTGACGTCGTCGGTCTCGACGTCACGGGCCAGCCGGCCCGCCATGGCCCGGATCTCAGCCCAGTCGCCGAGCAGTTCGAGCAGCAGGTCGATCTGGTGGATGCCGAGCCCCATGGCGGGGCCTGCGCCCTCGGTCGCCCACTTCCCGCGCCACGGGACCGCGTAGTAGGCGTCGTCGCGGTACCAGGTGGTCTGGCAGTGGGCGACCAGCGGCGCCCCCAGCTCCCCGGAGGCGATGAGCGCCTTGGCGTGCTCGGCCCCCGAGCCGAACCGGTGCTGGAAGACGATCGGGGCGTACGGGCCGTGCTCGCCCTCGGCTGCGGTCATGGCGTCGTACTCCGCCAGGCTCAGCGCCGGCGGCTTCTCGCACCACACCCAGGCCCCGGCGGTCAGCGCGGCGACGACCTGCTCCCGGTGGGCGACAGGAGGCGAGGCGATGACGACGAGATCGGGGCGGAGCTCGCCCAGCGACGCGGCGAGATCGGTGGAGTGGTGGGACAGCGCGAAGTCGGCGGCGAAGGAGCGGGCAGCCGCGGGATCGGCGTCCACGGCCCCCGCCACCGTGAAGTCCGAGGGAAGTCCGAGGAACGCCGGCATATGGACGGCGCGGGCGATGTTGCCCGCGCCGACGAGCAGTACACGATAAGGAGTCGCAGTCACAGAGGGCCGTCCAGGCTGAGGGCGTGAGCCGCTGATTGGTAAGCGTTTTCCAGCAGGTCGGGAAAGTGCCCTCCCCGAAGGAAGGGCAGTGGGTCGGGTCAGAGGGTGGCGTAGAGCGCCCCGGCACTGGAAACGGGCCCGGTGCGGAGCCGGTCCGGCCAGTCGAGGGCGAGACCGAGCGAAGTGCTGAGCCGGTCCTGGAAGGAGACGAGCCGGTGTTCGCTCGCGCGGACCGCACGCGGCGGCAGCCGGTGCTCCAGACAGTAGGAGACCAGTGCGCCGACCGCCTCACCGATGCTCCACTGGCCCGCGTGCCCGCCGAGCGCGGGCGCGCTGAGATGGGTGGCGCCGATGTTCCGCCCGGCGGGGAGCAGATTCTCCACCCGTACCGGCAGCAGCGACCCCAGCGGCAGCTGGAACGGCAGGCACTCCAGGTCCAGCCCCGCGCCGCCCCCCGTTCCCGGGTGCAGGGTGATCCGGGAACGCAGGGTGCCCACGCTGTCCGTGAACGTCTCGGCGCCCGGTGCCCCGGCCCGCGCCTCGGCGGTCAGGTGGTGTTCGAGGAGGGTGAACTCGGCCCGGATGCGCCGGGATTCGCGTACGTGGGCGGCCTTGGCGAACCCGTCGCCGGTGCCCGTGACGTCGGGCCGCAGCCGCAGCTCGGGGTAGCCGTGACCGCCGTCGTGCCGGGGCGCGCGGGTCTGCATCCAGTACAGGAACGACATGGCCTGCTCGCGTGCCTCCTGCTCGGCCCGCGCCCGTACCTCGTCCCCACAACCGGCGAGCGGGAGCCCGCTGTAGGCGGTCTGTTCCCAGTCGACCAGGGTGATGTCGCTGTCGAACGTACCGGGCAGATACCGGCTCCGGGCGAACGCCCGCAGCTGGTGCCAGCGGTCATTGGGCGGTGCCGCCCAGGGCGGGACGTCGTCCGGCTCATGCAGGAACAGCGGCACGGAGCGGGCCGGTCCGCCGCCCGGCTCCGCGGTGTCCCAGGAGAAGGCGCCGGACCACCGGTCGTAGCCGGCCGGCCGGTCCACCGTGTGGTCCTCGCCGGGGCGGTGGTCCAGGGCGAAGACCCATGAGACCGGCTGCTGGTCCAGCGGATCGGGGAGGGCGGGCGCGTGCGGCTCGCCGGTCTCCTCGCCGGACTCGGCGCCGGTGACGTGCTCGACGCCCGCGAGGGCGAGCAGCTCGCCCAGGTCCGTCGCGTCGACGACGTAGCGGGCGCCGACAGTCAGCGGCCGGCCGTCCGCCCCCTCCAGGGTCAGCGAGGCCACCCGGTCGCCGTCCGCCTGGGCCGCGACCGGACGGTGGCCGAGCAGCAGGGTGAGCCTGCCGGAGGCGAGGTGCGGGGTCAGGAGCTCCTGGACGACCGCGAGTGCGGCACGCGGCTCGTGGCTGAGATGGCCGGTGGTGCTGAGACCGGGGTCGAGCAGGGGGTCGGCGAACCGCTCGGGGCACAGCGGGTAGTTGCGGCGGTAGAAGTCGCGTATCCGCTCGCGCAGATCGCGGTAGCCGGGGGAGACGGGGTCCAGTTCGATGCGGTGTCCGTCGGCGAGCGGCACGGCCTGCGCGGTGAACAGGCCACCGGGCCAGTCGGTCGCCTCGGTGAGCACGACGCGGTGTCCGAACCGGGCGGCGGTCAGCGCGGCGGCGAGACCGCCGAGACCGGCACCGACCACCAGGACATCGGTCCCGAGTTCGCGGGTACGGGGGGCAGGGGCGGCGAACACAGGAGTCTCCTCCCTCAGGGCCGGCGGGCGGCGACGGTACGGAGCCGGACCGGCACGGACTCGCGCGTCCTGATCCGGACGGGAAGCACGATCTGTTCGGCGCTTCGGTACGGGTCCTCGCCCGCCGCGCGCTCCGCGATCCGGGTGACCAACTGCTCGACCGCCCGCAGGCCGATCTCCCTGGCCGGGAGCCGGGCGGCGAAGCTGGTGAGCGGCAGCAGGTCGTAGGGGCCGGCGTCGTCCATACCGGCCAGCACGATCTCGTCGGGCACGGCGACGCCGAGCGCGGCCAGGTCGGCGGCCGCGGTGGCGACGGCGAAACCGTGGGCGCACAGCAGCGCGGTCGGCGGCTCGGGCGAGCCGAGCAGCTCGGTCAGCAGCTCCTTGCGGTCGTCCTCGGACAGTGCCGTGTACGAACGCAGCGCGGTCAACTGGGGAAGCAGGGGCTGGTCATGAGCGCGCAGCGCCTGCTTGTGCCCGGTCATCCGGTCGTGGACGCTCGTGCACTGGGTCTCGCCCCAGAGCGTCGCTATCCGCTCGTGGCCGTCGGCCAGCAGGTGTTCGGTGAGCCGGTAGCCGACGTCGTAGTTGTCGGCGGTGACCGCGTCGATGGCGAGGCCCGGGAAATACCGGTCGACCAGGACCATGGGGATGCGCAGGCGCCTGATCTCGGCGAGCACGCCGGGATCGGGCACACCCTGGACGGGGTAGAGGATGATGCCCTCGACCCGGTCCTGGACGGCCTGGCGCAGCACCTGGTCCTGGCGGGCCAGCGAGGCTTCGTGCGAGGCATGCCCCGTCTCGGTCATATGGACGGCGGAGTCGGAGAAGAACAGCCGCATCCCGCGCTCCGAACAACCGGACTCGATCCCGCGCAGCACCTCCGACTGGTACGGCCCCTGGCCGCTGATGATGCAGGCGATCACCCCGGACCGGTGCGCCGCGGTGGGCTCCGGGGCCCGGTCCTCGGGGTCGGCGACAAAGGTCCCCTGGCCCCGCCGGCGCACCAACAGCCCTTCCGCGACAAGGTCGTTGAGCGCTCGGACGGCGGTGGTGGAGCTGACCTGGAAGCGCTCGCGCAGCTGGTTCTGAGTGATGAACGGAGCACCGGCCTCGTACTCGTCACGTGCCACCTCGGCCCGCAACTCGTCCTTGATGCGCTGGTACTTGGGCCCGGACGTTTCCATCCAGCCACCACCTTTTCGGATTTGACGCGTCAATCGGCGTTGACTTCAGTGTGGTGGGGGTTAATGCGTTATTTCAAGAGCGTTGCAGGGAAAAGATCGCCAACTTGGTGCGTAGAGTCGGGGGCCTGTGGCTTTAATGCGTCAACTCGATGCTCTGAAAGGCACCTTGATCTGTGGAATCAGCCGATCACGCGGGGCGGCGGTGCCGTGCTGGCCCGCACCACCAGGCGCGAAGGCACGGCGAGCGTGCGCGGCGAAGCCGTCGCGTCACCGAGGGCCAGCAGCAGCGCCCGACGGCCGATCTCCTCCAGCGGCAGCCGTACGGTGGTCAGCGCGGGCGTGACGTCGCAGGCCACGGGCAGATCGTCGAAGCCGACGACGGAGACGTCGGAGGGAACGCTCCGGCCGAGGTCGTCACGGAGCGCGGCGAGGGCACCCAGTGCCATGGCGTCGTTGAGCGCGAACAGCGCGGTGATCCCCGGTGACCTGCGGAACAGCCGCACCGCCGCGGTCCGCCCGCCCTCCCGGGTGAAGTCGGCCTCCACGCGGTGGTGCTCCTGCACGACGACGCCCAGCTCGGCGGCCCGCTCCAGGAAGCCGAGCAGCCGTTCCTGTACGGAGACCAGGGCCAGTGGTCCGCAGATGACGCCGATCTCGGTGTGCCCGAGCCCTGCGAGGTGCTCGGCGACCGCCCGGCCGCCCTCGCGGTTGCCCGGCACGATGGTGTCCACCGGAAGGTCCTGGTGCGCGACGGCGGTCACCCGGCCGCCCTGTGCCGCGAAAGCCTCCAGCTCCTGGGTGAGCGCGGGGCTCTGGCCGGTGAAGCCGGATCCGGCGAGGACCACGGCGCGGGCCCGCTGCGCCCGCAGCCGGGCGACGTACTCCGCCTGGAGTCCGGGCTCGTGGAAGGTGCCCGCCAGCATCACCAGGAGCTTGTGGTCGCGGGCGACCTCCATGACACCGGCCGCGATGGCGGAGTAGTACGCGTCGTTCACATCGTGCACGACCAGACCGACGATGGACGTCGTGGACTGCACGAGCGCGCGGGCCGGTGCGTTGGACACGTAGCGGAGCCGGGCGGCCGCCTCCAGGACACGCTCCTGGAGCTCCTGGGTGACGTTGCGGTCGCTGTCGCTGAGGACGCGTGAAGCCGTGGCGAGAGAGACCCCGGCGTCCTGCGCGACCTGCTGGAGCGTCACGGCGGACGACGGGCGGGGACGGGCTGAACGTCGATTGACCTGGCTCTGCATGGGGCTACGATAGCCGCACTGAAAGCGTTTTCCCATTGCGCAGGCCGTAGGAAACCGGCCACCGGCACCCTCCCGCCCGTGAGGTCAGTCCGTGCGCCACCGGCCCGGGACGGCGGGTGGCAACGGAGTCGCACAGCGGTAGACGGCATCGTCCCGGAAGGCGTACCGCCGCTCGGCCTCCGGAGTGAGCACGACACCGAGCCCCGGGGCCCGCGGGGCGAGCAGGCAGCCGTCCTCCAGACGGAACGGCTCGACCAGCAGCTCCGACCGCAGCGGATAACGGGGCATCGGCCACTCGGCCAGCTGTCCGCCGCCCGCGAAGGCGGAGTGATAGTTGGCCGCCTGGCACACGGCGCTGCCCCAGCAATGGACCACCACGTCGACCCCGTGCTCAGCCGCGCCCGCGAAGACTGCCAGTGTCTGGCGCGGACCGCCGACGACCGTGGCGTCCGGCTGCACCAGGTCGTAGTACCCAAGGGCCATACGCTCCAGCAGTTCCTGCGCGGTGGTGACGGTCTCCCCGCCCGCCACCGGACAGCCCGCCGCCCGCCGCAGAGCGGGATACCCGGCGGTCCGGGCGGCCCCCAGCGGCTCCTCCAGGAAACGCACCGGCCACCGGGTGCCGGCCCCGACCGCGTTCAGGAACGCCAGCGTCTGCGCCACCGACTGGCCCGGGTCCGCAAGATTCTGTGCCATGTCGACGGCGACGCCGATGCCGTGCGCCGCCGCGTGTTCCAGCGTCCACACCGCCTTGTCCGCCTCGTGGCCCCGCGACCTGATCTTGAAGGTATCGATGCCGAGGGCCACCACGGCGGCGATCTCGGCGGCCATCGCCGACGGGGAGGTCGAGTCGCCCCCGCTGGCGTAGAGCCGGATCGCGTCCGTGCGACGGCCGCCCAGCAACTCGTACGCGGGCACGCCCGCCCGCTTCCCGAGGGCGTCGATCAGGGCCGCCTCCACGGCGGAGACGACGTGGCGGGCCGCCCCCTGGAGACTCCAATAGCCCGTCACGAGCACCATGTCCCGGTACCGCTCCTCCAGTTCCCCGGCCGGACGGCCGATCAGGTAGGGGGCGATCAGATCGACCGTGGACACGAAGACCTGCGGCGCGAAGACGGCGAGGTAGCCCTCTCCGAGCCCGGTCGTGCCGTCGTCCAGAGTGACCTCGACCAGACCCGTCGTGCGCCACCCGGTCGGCAGCGCCAGACGCACCTCCAGATTCTCCGGATCCGCGTACGGGGCGCTGAGCAGCACCGGCCGGATCGCCGCGATGCGCACTCCGTCGCCGATCGGTGCGCCGTGGTGCGGGGCGGGGGGTTCGGGCATGACGTCGCGTCCTCAGAATCCTCTGGACCACTGCACGGGGTTGCACAATGGTGAACCGGTATGGAATCGGCGCCAGTTGTCGGCGAAGAGGTCGACGACCCGGGCGCTCTCGTCCGTGGAACCACCTGCGGTGTGCTGGGTGAGGACGACACCGGGACAGGTCCACAGCGGGTTACCGATGGGCAGTGGTTCCTCCCCGGTGACGTCCAGCACGGCTCCGCCGAGCCGCCCGGAAGTCAGCCCGGACACCAGGGCCTCCTCGTCCACCAGCGATCCCCGCCCGGCGTTCACCAGTACGGCTCCCGGCCGCAGCAGGGCCAGCCGTCGCGCGTCGAGCAGTCCGCTCGTCTCCGGCGTCCCGGGCAGCAGCCCCACCACCACGTCGAATCCGGGCAGCCGCTCATCGAGCTCGGCCAGGGTGCGGATGTCGCCGGAGCCGCGCGCGAAGTGCGTGACGGGGCAGCCGAACGGGCTGAGCAGCTCGGCGAACCGCCGGGCGATGGACCCCCGGCCGAGGACGAGCACCCGGGCCCCGGTCAGCAGACGCAGCCGGGGCCGCACGGCAGACTTCGCCCAGCTGCCCTCGGCGCGCAGCCCGGAGAGCAGGTCGATGCCGCGATGGAGCGCCAGGATTCCCGCCAGGCAGGACTGTGCCACCGGGTCGGCGAAGACATCCCCCAGGTTGGTCACGGTCAGCCGTCGGCCGAGTACCGGCCAGTCCAGCCCCAGATAGTCGTCGATCCCGACCGAGGCGAGCTGCAGCCACTTCAGCCGGGGCGCGTTCGCCACCCGGTCCGCCCGGGGATTGCCGAGCGCCGTGTCGGCTTCGGCGAGGGCGCGGGCATCCGACCTGGACATGGTTCCCGGCTCGGCGAACCACACGGGTCCGGGGGCGAGTTCACGCAGGCGGGCGCGCTCGGCACCGGTGAGTGACAGCTCCACGTACAGGCCGCCACGGCCCTTGTCCGGGTTCACCACGGGTGCTCCGCGAGATACTCGGTGATCCGTTCCCGGTCCCACCGCCCGTCCGCGACGGTGACCCGGTAGCGGCGGGCCAGGGTGTCGCCCGGGGCGAGCTCCAGCTCCTCGTGGAACGCGAAGGAGGGGGCGACCGCGGCGAATGGCTCGTCGCGGACGAACCAGTGCGCCGGGTGGGTGCCGCCCGCTCCCGTGTGATCGTTCTCCGGGGCGTGCTGGAAGATCAGTGTGGCGTGCCCGTCGACGCCGTCGTGTTCGCCGCTGTAGGCCAGCCAGGGCGCCTGCGCCCCCATCAGCGCCGGGCCCTCCCCGTCCGGGCCGAGGACCCGGCCGCCTCGGAAGGCGCGCGGCCCGCGCCAGAAGAGGCCGGTGTAGCCGGCCGCCTCCCGGCCGTGGGTCGTCGGGCTGCCGAAGAGCAGCGGTTCGGTGCGCCGGTTGGTGATCGCGCTGGACCAGGTCAGCGTCCAGCTGCCACCGGTGTTTTTCCCCGTGGCGCCGGAGCTTGTGCGGGTGCCGGATCCGGCACCGGTGTGCTCGACGTCGTGCAGTTCGATCCGGCGCAGCTCGTCCGCCCAGTGCGTGCCATTGTTGTGGCGCCAGCTCAGCCGCTCCGCGACGACCGCGCGTCCGGCGTCCGCCGCGATCTCGTCGAATCCGATGTGCGCCATCGACCCGAGCCGCTCGGGCAGCGGCACGTAGTCCTGGCCGCGCACATAGGTGTTGCCTCCCCACAGGTTCTGCCCGGAGAGGTGGGAGGCCGTCATCTGGAGGCCCTTGTGCCAGCGGTGATCGTTGGGCCGATAGTCGGTGACAACGTTGTCGGCCAGTGTGCGCATGGGATGGATGTACGGCTTCGGGGCCTCCCAGGCCGCTTCCGGACGGTAGACGTAACTGATCAGATCGATGCCGCCGCGCTCCTCCGTGACCGTGATCCGGTCGCCGTGGGCGTGCGTGATGCGCAGTGGGCTGTTCATGTCCCGAGTCTCCTGGATGCAGCTGGAAAGCGCTTACCGCAACCTAGGGCCTCCGCCGGAGGGGCGTCAACAAGAACGCGGGCCGAGTGTGGCTGTGCTACGGAAGGGGCGTGCGCATGCGCAGCGGTCAGCCGGTGGTCAGGCCGAAGACGGTGATGATCACCAGGTAGCACACCGTCACGACGGCGGCCCCGGCCACATGGACCCGGACCGACCGTGCGCGGCCGGGCAGCAGCCAGAACGCGAGTGCCCGGTTGACCAGAGGCATCAGCAGCCAGGTCAGCACGCTCACGCTCAGTACATTGCTGAGGAACAGCGCGACGTACCCCGGCACCCCCAGGTGCTTGAACCAGTCACCTGCCGTCAGCTCCAGAATCATCACCGTCGGATACAGCGCCAGCACCACGGACATGGCCTGCTTCCAGTTGGGCGGCACGCCCTCCTGCGATCCCGACCCGAAGCGGAACCAGCCGCCGAACGCCGAGCCGATCTTTCGTACGTCGTAGGAGTCGAAATGGCCGCGCCCTTCCTCGACGAGCCGCCGACGGGCATCGGATGCGAGCCATGCCTCCAGGTGTTCCCGGGTGTCGAACCGGAAGGCCACCACCCAGCGGTCCTGGATGCCCTTCACCGGTCTGAACAACTCGGACCCCATGAAACCCGGTTGCTTCTCCTGCTCCTTGAGGATCTTGGACTGCCAGTGCAGGAAGTCCTGCTCGTGCCCCGGCCGCACCTCGTGCGAGATCACGGCCGTGACGACGTCGTCGGTCGGCGTCCCGCCGGAGAGCACCTCCTGCGTGGCCGGTCCGTCGAACAACGGAAGGCCCTCGTCGAGAAGTTGCTGACGCTCTCTCGACTCCAGCCAGCGCGTGAGCTGTTCGAGGCGTGAGAAACGGAATACGACGACCCACTCGTTCTCGTCACCGGAAGCCGGTGGGTACATCTCCGTCCCCTGGAACCCGTCGAAACCCCGCACGACTTCGTTGGTCTTCTCCTGCCAGCGTCTGTAGTCGTCATTCCGGCCGGCCCGGACCCTCTGGGAAATGACGACCGTGGCACTGCCGCCGGGGTCGGGGCTTGCACGGGTACTCATGCGTAGTAGTCTAGTTCTAAAGGGAGTTATCAGACAAATAGGGCAATTTTAGCCTCGAAAGGTGGTCGTGCCAGGAGGGCGAGCGCCGGATGAAGAGGGGTTCCGTGATGGGGCACAAGGAATTCATGGCCGAAGCCGTGCGGCTGGCCACCGAGTCCGTCGAGGAGGGCTGGGGCGGGCCGTTCGGTGCCGTGATCACCAAGGACGGCGAGATCATCGCGCGTGGGCAGAACCGGGTACTGCTCACCGCCGATCCGACTGCTCACGGCGAGGTGGAAGCCATCCGCAAGGCCATTCAGGTTTTCAATCCCGAAGCCCCCAGCATCTCCGAGGCGTACCTGGACAGGTACACGCTCAAACTGGTGCCGCGCCCCGAGGACTCGCCCGATGTCGTGCCGGAGCGTGCCCGGATGCTGCAGGGGTGCACGATCTACACGAGCGGGGCTCCGTGCCCGATGTGCATGAGCGCCATCTACTGGGCCCGCATCGGTGCCGTCTACTACAGCTGTGACTGGAAGGCGACCCAGGAGATCGGTTTCGACGACGCTTTCCAGTACGAGGACTTCGCCAAGCCGCCGGACCGACGCAGCATCACGCTCGAACAGATCCATCCCGAACTGGGGAACACGTCCTACCGGGCCTGGGCGGACAGGGCGAACAAGCACCCTTACTGAAGAAGCAGCGACCGAGGACCAGGGGGTCAGAGGACCGGGGGACCGGGGATGCCGGGCGGCCTGCGGAGCCGGCCCGGCACGGCGGCCGACGGCTTGCCGCACACTCATGGAAGAGCGGCAAGACGTCGGCCGTTGGTGCGGGGCGGGTCCTACTTGGGCGGACGGGTGCTTCCGCCGCCCATGTTGCCCTGCTGGTCGCACTGCTCCTGCAGCTTCCGGGCCTTCTCCTGGAGCCGCTGGCGCTGCTCAGGGTCGGTGGTGCGCTCGGCGGCCTCGGTCATGTGCCGGGCCTTTTCACGCAGCTGCTGCGCACGGTCACCGGATTCACGTGCAACGCTCATCATCGCTCCTTGTGCGGTTGGGAAGAGCGGGCTCCATCAGGGAACCAGCGCTGCCGGGTCGCCGCACCTCGAATCGTCACTCAGGGTGACGGGCTTCGGGGGGTGCCGCGACGCTGGCATGATCGAAGGCATGAACGAGAGCATCATTGCCGCGTGTGACGGGGCGTCCAAGGGCAATCCGGGGCCCGCGGCCTGGGCATGGGTCGTGGCCGACGCGCAGGGCCGGCCCGAGCGCTGGGAAGCGGGACCGCTGGGCACCGCGACCAACAACGTCGCCGAACTCACCGCACTGCGGCAGCTGTTGGACTCAACGGACCCCGCCGTGGCGATCGAGGTACGGATGGACTCGCAGTACGCGATGAATGCGGTGACCAAGTGGCTGCCGGGGTGGAAGCGCAACGGCTGGAAGACCTCGGCCGGCAAGCCGGTGGCCAACCGTGACCTGGTGGTCGCCATCGACGACCGGCTGGCCGGCCGGGCCGTGCGCTTCACCTACGTCCCGGCCCACCAGGTGGACGGCGACCCGCTCAACGCAATCGCCGACCAGGCGGCCAGCGAGGCCGCGGTGGCCCAGCGGCCGGCCGGAACCGCGCACGGCTCCACGCAGCTGCCGACCCCGGCGCCCGCCCGTGCGGCCGAGGGCCCACGTGCCGGCGCGGCGAAGAAGAAAGCGGCGGGCGCGGCACGTCCCGCCCGTTCCGGCGGCACCATCAAGGCCAGGTTCGCGGGCCGCTGCCACTGCGGAAAGCCCTACGCGGCACAGGACATGATCGCCAAGAACCCCGACGGCTGGGGCCACCCGGAGTGCCGCACCGCCTCCGCCTGAGGAGCGTTGCCGCCCGGGGCGGGCCGCCGGGTGGGGCAGTGCCCGTCCGGCGCATCGAGGTCGGGTGCGCCCCGATGCCCCCGCGGGACCGGGTCCGCGTGCCATGATGCGGATCCGGTGGCGGTGTCCGCGCATTCCTGGGGAGCGATGCCGACGCCGCTCGCAACAGTGGGACGCTGGGGGGCGGATGGGAAGCAAGGGCACGGGCACGGTCCTGCGTGAGCTGCGCGGCGCGCAGAAGACGGCCAAGGGGGTGTCGCTCTACTCGCGGTACGTGAACCGGCCGGCGGGCCGTGCCCTCGCGGCCGGTGCGTACCGGATAGGGCTGACACCAAATCAAGTCACCCTGGTCAGCGCGGCGTTCACGTTCGCCGCGATCGCCTCGGTGGCGCTCGTCCGCCCCTCCGTCGGGCTCGCGGTCGCGGTCTACGCGGGGCTCGCCATCGGCTTCGCCCTCGATTCGGCCGACGGGCAGCTGGCCAGACTCACCGGCGGGGGAGGCCCGGACGGTGAGTGGCTGGACCATGTCGTGGACTGCGCCAAGATGATCCTCGTGCACGCCGCCGTGCTGATCTCGTTCCAGCGGTTCGCCGGACTGCCCGGCGAGGGCTGGCTGCTCCTGCCGTTGGGCTTCCTGTTCACGGCGGTGCTGACGTTCTGCGCGGGGCTGCTGCGCGAACAGCTGGGGAAGGCGGCCGCCCGGCCCGTCGCGGCAGCCGGAGGCGCCGCCCCGGTCTCGCGGCTGCGTGCCGTGGCGCTGCTGCCCGCCGACTACGGGGTGTTCTGCCTGGTGTTCCTGCTCCTCGGGGACCCCTCCGCGTTCCGCACCGGCTACGCGGTGCTCGCCGCCGTGCACGCGCTGTTCCTGGTGGTATTCCTCGCCAAGTGGTTCACGGAGCTCAGAGCGCTCCGGACTGCGGACTGACGAGTGTGTCCAGCGCCCGGCGCAGCTGGGTGCTGGACGTGTGCACGGTGTACGGGAAGTAGACGACCTCCACGCCGACCTCGGCGAAGTCGCGTTCCAGCCGTTCGCCCTTCTCCGTGTCCCGCCAGTCGTCCCCCTTGAAGATCACGTCGAACCTCACCTGCTGCCAGGTCTCGACCTTGTCGGGCACCGTCTCGACGAACGCCGCGTCCACGTAGCGCACGCTGCGTACGATCTCCAGGCGCTCCGGCAGCGGAATCACCGGCCGATGGCCCTTGGCGAGCGCGGCCATCTCGTCCGAGACGACCCCGGCGACGAGGTAGTCGCACTGACTGCGGGCGTGCCGCAGGATGTTGAGGTGTCCCACATGGAAGAGGTCGTATACCCCCGGCGCGTAGCCGACCCTGTGCACCATCAGTTCTCTCCCTCCACGGTGAACACGATGTCCGTGTCCCGCAGCAGTTGTCCGGACATGCCATCCGGTGCGGTGGGATATCGGTATCGGTGTTGATGGAGCAACGACCTTACTGTGAAGACCACTTGCGCATCTCGTGAACGGATAAGCTCGCTTTTGGGGCTGTTCCCCGAGGGGAGTCTGGGGCTGTTCCTTGGGGGAACACCGAATGTTCCGGGGGGAAGGCGAGCTTCCATGTCCGATGCCGATCGTCACAAGCCGTTCGAGGGCCGTACCCTGCTGGTCGTCTCGACGAACTACGCGCCGGAGCTGACGGGCATCGGCCCGTACGCCGCGCAGCTCGCCGAGCACTGGGCGGCGGCCGGGGCGGACACCCACGTACTGACCGGGATGCCGCACTACCCGTCCTGGCGGACCGAAGCGGAGTACCGGGGGGTGTGGCGGGTCGCCGAGAAGCGGGCCGGGGTCACCGTGCACCGGCGAAGACACTATGTGCCGTCCCGTCAAACGGCTTTGCGCAGAGCCGCGTTCGAAGCGACGGTGCTGGGGCACGGGCTGCTGTCGCCGCCCGCCTCCAGTCCGCCCGACGCGGTGTTCTCGCAGGTGCCCAGTCTCGCCGGGGGCGTCATCGGTGCCCGGCTGGCCGGCCGTCACCGAGCCCCGTACATACCCGTCGTACAGGATCTGATGGGTGCCGCCGCCGCGCAGAGCGGCATCCGGGGCGGCGGCCGTGCGGCAGCCGTCGCCTCGGCCGCCGAACGGTACGCGCTGCGCTCCGCGGCCCTCGTCGGCGTCATCCACGAGAGCTTCGTGCCCCGCGTCACCGCGTACGGCGTGGACCCGGGACGCATCCGTACGGTGCCCAACTGGTCGCATGTGCCGGCCCCTTCCGCCGACCGGGCCGGGACCAGGGCGCGCCTCGGCTGGAGCGAGGGCACCCCGGTGGTCCTGCACTCCGGGAACATGGGGCTCAAACAGGGCCTGGAGGTCCTCGTCGACGCGGCCCGGCTCGCGCCGGAGATCCGCGTGGTGCTCATGGGCGACGGGAATCAGCGCGAGGCGCTGCTGGCGCGCGCGGCGGGCCTGCGCAACCTCGACTTCCTGCCCCCGGCCGACGCGGGCGAGTTCACGGACATCCTCGCCGCCGCCGACGTGCTCGCGGTGACCCAGCGGGCCTCCGTGCTCGACATGAGCGTCCCCTCGAAGCTCACCTCCTACTTCGTCTCGGGCCGGCCCGTGGTGGCGTCGGTCGCCGAAGGGGGAGGCACCGCGGCGGAGGTCCAGCGGTCCGGCGCCGGGCTCCTCGTCGCCCCGCAGGACCCCGCGGCGCTGCTGTCGGCCGTGCGCAAGCTCGTCGAGGCGCCGGCCGGGGCGGACGCGCTCGGGGCCAACGGACCCCAGTACGTCGCACGTCACCTGGGCCGCGAGGCGGGCCTGGCCCGCTTCGACGCCCTGCTCACCGAGGTCCTCGCGGACGCCGAAGGGAGACCACGCAGATGAACCAGCCGATCCGCGCCCTGGAGGACCAGGACGAACCCGCGCTGCTGAGGGACCAGTTCCGACAGCTCCTGCGTTACCGGGCCCTGCTCGCCTCCGGCGTGGTCGTCGGGCTGCTCGGAGGCGGCTGGCTCGCGCTGAGCGGCGAGGAGAGCTACACATCGACCGGCGAGGTCGTCGTCCGTTCCGCCGCCTCGGACCCGTTCGCCGCCGGTGCCTCCGCCGACAAGGGCATCAACATCGGCTCCGAGCGGCAGACCGCCGTCAGCGACACCGTGGGCACCCTGGCCGTCACCACCCTGGCCGGACAGGGCGACCGGGTGGCGGTCGAGCCGCTGCTCTCCGGTCTCCAGGTCACCAACCCGCCCAACACCCTCGTGCTCCGCTTCGCCTACACCGGCCGCACCCCCGCACTGGCGAAGGCACGGTCCCAGGCGCTCGCCGACGCCTACCTGGAGATACGCCGCCAGCGCACCGAGAACAGCATCGCCCACATGGTCGACGGCTACCGCGCCCAGCTGACCCCGCTCACCGAACAGCGCGACCAGCTGGCGGCGCAGACCGGCAGCAGCAACGACGTGACCAGCGCACGGGCCAACCTCGTGGTCGCGATCTCCGAACTCAGCCGGAAGATCTCCGAGCTGCGCGCGCTGGACACCACCCCCGGCTACCTGACGAAGAAGCCCGCCGCCCCGAGCGAGCCCACCGGCGCCGGACTGCCGCTGCTGCTGGGGCTCGGCGGTGTCGTCGGACTCGCCCTTGGACTGCTGCTGTCCTGGGTCCGCCTGGTCTTCGACCCGGCCGTGCGCTCGACCCGGGAACTGGTCGGTTCGCTCGGGGCGCCCCTGCTCGGCACCCTGCCCAGGGAGCGTGCGTACGGCGGCTCGCCGCTGGCCATCGGGCGGAGCGGGAGCAGGCTCGCCGAGGAGTACCGCGCGGTCGCCTTCCGGCTCGCCTACGATCCGTCGTTCGCCGAGCGCCGCAGGCTACTGGTCACCGCCCCGCGCGGGGACGGCGCGGCGGCGGCCGCCGCCGCGGCCAACCTGGCCGCGGCCTTCGCCGAGATGGGACGCGACGTGATCCTGGTCGAGGCCGATCTGCGCGCCCCCGCACTGGCCGGGGACCTGGGCCCGGCGGCGCAGGGCTCCCGGCCGCGCTGGGCGACCCGGGGCCGGCGCGCCTGGCCGTCGGACAGCCAGATGAATGTGGACGTACCCGGGGCGGGCGCCTTCACCCTGATAGCGGGCCGGCGTACGGACAACGTGCCGCGTGCCCTGACATCGGCACCCGTCGGCCGGATCGTCGCCGAGGGCGACCGGCCCGACGCCGTCGTCATCGTGCTGGCCCCGCCCGTACTGTCGTACGCCGACGCCGTCGCGCTGATCGACCGGGTGGAGAGCGTCGTGGTGGTCTGCGACCCGCGCGAGGTCCACCGCAGCGACCTGGAGCGGATCCGGGAGATCATCGGGGCCGCGGGCGGTTCCGTGCTCGGCGCCCTGCTGCACCCCGGCCTGAGCCGCCACGAGCGCCGGGCCCGCCGGAAGGCCGCCAAGCGCCGGCCGGGCAGCCGGCCGGCCCGGGACGAAGCGGGCCACGGGCCGGAACACACCGGTGATCCCGCCGAGACGCTGGGGCTGCGCCCCTTCGACTCCACCGCCGGACACAGATGAGGGCACGTACCGCGATCGTCTGCTCGGTCGCGGACCAGGGCGTGGCCGCGCTCACCAACATCCTGGTGCTGGTGACGGCCGCCCGGCTCTCCACCTTGGCGGAGTTCGCCCGTTTCTCGGCGGTCTACCTCGTCTTCACGGTGCTGCTGGGCGTGTCCGGCGCCTATACCGGGCAGCCGCTCGTGCTGCGGCGCGGCGGGACCGAGGAGGTGCGCGGCGCCTGCCGGTCGGCGGTGGCGTTCACCCTGCTCGCGGCGGCGGTGCTGGGCGCGGCCCTGGCCGGCGTCTGCCTGCTGGTGCGGGGCGCCACCGCGGACGCTCTGATGGCGCTGGGATTCGTCCTGCCGGTGGTGCTGGGCCAGGACACCATGCGTTATGCCTTCTCCACCCTGCACCTGCCGCACCTGGCGCTGGCGGGCGACGTCCTGCGACTCGTCTGCGTACTGGGCGCGTTGGCCCTGCAACCGCATGGCGCTCCGGCCGCCCGGCTCGTCGCGGTGTGGGGGCTCGCCGCGCTGCCGGCCCTGATCCTGTCGGCCGCCCTGCTGCACCGGAGGGTGGCCGGGGCAACGGTGCGGCCGGGGCTCCTGCTGCGGCGGGGCCACCTCGGGCGGCGCTTCGTGGTGGAGTTCGCGGTGGGCAACGCCACCGGCCAGCTCTCCGTGCTCGGACTCGGCGCGGTCGGCAACCCGCTGGTGGTCGGCGCGCTGCGTGGCGCGACCACCCTGTTCGGGCCGCTGAACGTGCTGTTCACCTCGGCCACCGGCTTCGGCCCGCCCCTGCTGGGCAGACTCGCCGGCGAACGGCGCAGGGTGCGGGCCGCCGCCCTCCTCGCGGCCGTCCTCGCGGCGGGCGCCGCCGCCTGGGCCACCGTACTGGCCCTGCTGCCCGCCCCGGTCGGACGCCGGCTGCTGGGCGACACCTGGCCCACGGCCGCCGCCCTGCTCCCGGCGACCGGCAGCCAGTACGCGGCGATGGCGGTCGGTACCTGCGGGCTGCTGGCCCTGCGGATGCTCGACCCGCGCACCACGCTCGCCATCCAGGTGGCCTTCTCCCTCGCCTCCGTCGCCTTCCTCATCGGCGGCTATGCGCTGGGCGGGGTCCAGGGCGCGGCCTGGGGCCTGTGCCTGGGCTCCGGGTGCAAGGCGGTGGCCACCTGGACCAGAGTGGCCAGGCTCGCGAACCGCAGCGCCGCGGTACGGGCACCGCTCAGCGCGGGCGCCGCCCGTCCTGGCGAAAGCTCGTGACCAGCAGCAGACAGAGCGCCGCGACGGCCGGCTTGCCGACGGACTGCAGCAGCGGACCGCGCAACAGGATGAAGGCGTACCCGGCGACCAGCGGGGCGGTGACCGCCAGGACGCTGCCGGGCCCCGGACCGTCCCGCGAGACGGCCCGCGCGTACCGCCGGTCGGTACGGGCGGCGGCGTACCCGATCAGCGCGAGGGCACCGATCATGCCCGGCGCACCGAAGTCGACCCACAGCTCGGTCCACAGCGGCGCCGACAGGTTGGTCATGTTCATCCCCATCCACTGACCGACGCGCACCCCCGTGTCCTCCGGCTTGCCGCTCCACCCCGACCGGGGCACGAAGAAGAGGGCGGAGCCCGCCAGCTGACGCCCGTAGGTGTGGCCGCGGGTGTCGACCCAGGTGATCGTGTTGGCGAACATCACCGTCTGGTCGTAGTCCTTGGTGGCCAGCGGCTCGAAGACCGACGACGAGTCCACCGGCCGGTACCCGGCGCTGTCGTACCTGAACCGGTCCGCGTAGGGGAACAGCACCAACGCCCCGACCACCCCCGTGGCCAGCACCGAGCGGTACATCGCCGCGCTGCTCGGGAAGGCGGTGAACAGCAGCGAGACCAGTACCGTCAGGAACCAGTAACGGGCATTGGAGACCGGGTTGTTGACGATCACATTGAGGACGAACAGCCCGGCCCAGACCAGCACCGTCGACGGGGAGCGCCGGGCCGCGCGCGAGGTCACCAGACGACGGGTGAAGAAGAGCAGCGCCAGGAGCGCGGGCACCGTGCCGAAGCCCTTGAGGAAGGCCGACCCCACATTGGACCCGTCCGACCCCACCCCGCTCCCCGCGACCGAGGCGCTGATCTCCTGACGGCTGGTGAAGAAGACCGCCGGCCCGCCGACCTTCAGGATGTAGTAGCCGCTCGCCGCGAAGGCCAGCAGCACCAGCAGCCCGAGCCGCCCCGGGTGCGCCACCGCCGGGCGGCCCCCGGAGCGCGCGGCGGCCCGCCGCCGCAGCGGCCGTCGCGACGCCAGCAGGGCCCCCAGATCGAATGCGGCGCAGCCCACCAGGATCAGCGCGACGGCCGTCACCAGATCCGACCGCGGCCCGACCATCGGTGTGGGCGTCTGCCCGATGACGGCCTGGGCGAACGGCGCCACGCCCATCGCGATGTAGACGAACATCCAGAAGACGCCCTGCAACAGGCGCCGCCGGGTGGAAAGGACCATGGTCGCGAGCCGGATCCCCGCATAACAGGTCAGCACCAGCTGCAGCCAGTACGCGGTGTCGCGGACCCCTGTGCCGGGCTGCGCGGCGATCACCGCCGGCAGGAAACAGACCAGGGCGAGGATGAGGGGCACGGCCAGGGCGCGCGAGAGCATCGCCCACGAACCTGGCCGGGCCTGCGCGTGGCCCGGCTCTCGCGGGCCGTGCTCCGGTACGGGCGCGGACGGAGCCGCCTCGTGCACGGACGTCATGTGCTCCCCGTTTCCGTGGACCGGTGAACACTCTAACGAATCAACCCACTTGGGGGGTTTGGATGACTAGTCTGTGAATCGTCGGCCGCGGTTGAGGGGAACCTTGGTGAAGATCCTGCACGTCGTCACACTCCACACTCCGGACCACGCGTTCGGCGGCCCGACCAGGGTGGCGCTCAACCTGTCGAAGGTCCAGCGGGCCGACGGCGACGACGCCAGGATCATGGCACTCGGAGACGGTTTCGAGGGCCCCCTCCCGCGCGCGATCGAGGGAGTGCCGGCCCATCTCTTCCAGGCACGCCATCTGCTCCCCGCGTTCGAGGTCAGCGGCATCACATCCGGTGCGCTCCTGCGCACCGCGTACCGCATGATGCGCGGCGCCGACCTCGTCCATGTCCACCTGATGCGCGACCTGGTGACACTGCCCGCCGCGCTGCTCGCCCTGGCCTCCCGCACCCCCTTGGTCGTCCAGACGCACGGAATGGTGGACCCCACCGAGAACCGGGTCGCCCGGCTCACCGATCTGCTGGGCGTGCGCAGGGTGCTGCGCGGCGCCGACGCCGTACTGCACCTCACCGAGACGGAACGCCTCGATGTCAACGCCGTCGCCGCACCGGTCCCGCTGACCCGGACCGTACGGCTGGTCAACGGAGTGCGCCCGCAGGAGATCAAACCCGGCCGGGAGTCCGGGCGGCCGCCGACGGTCCTCTTCCTCGCCCGGATCCAGGAGCGCAAGCGCCCGGAGGACTTCGTCGCCGCGATGCCGGCGGTCCTGGCCCGGCACCCGGACGCCCGCTTCGTGCTGGCCGGTCCCGACACCGGCGCGCTGCCCGCGACCCTTGAACTCGCCCGCAGACTGGGAGTGCTGGGATCGCTCGACCATGTGGGGCCGCTCGGTCACGAGGAGGTCCTGGCGGCGGGGCGGCGGGCCGATGTGTACGTACTGCCGTCGATCGAGGAGCCCCTGGGTGTGTCCGTCCTCGAAGCGATGTCGGTCGGCACCCCCGTCGTCATCACCCGCACCTGCGGACTCGGCCCCGATGTGGCACGTGCGGGCGCGGGCCGGGTGATCGACAGCCGGGTCGGCGAGGACGGGAAGAACGCCCTCAAGGTCGCCGCCGCCGTCCTGGAACTCCTCGAACCGGAGTCCAACACCCGTACAGGCAGGGCCGCCTGGAACCTGGTGAACGAGGACTTCACCATCGAGGCCGTGACCGCCACCCTCCGGCGGACCTACGAGGACGTGGTCCGCCGGAGGGGTGTACGGGTCAAACGGTCTTCCCCTCACGGGACTTGAGGGAGATCTGCCAGCGGTAGAAGCTCATCGCCAGCGCGAAGTCGAACCCCGCCCGCCCGTCGAGGAACCCCCGCCGGTACAGATACATGTAGGCGAACGACACGAGGGGCTTGAACGGTGCCTTGTGGAACAGCTGCCCCTGGCGCGACTTCACCCTGCGTACCTGTTCCTTGACTTCGGGGTGGTGTTCCAGCCACGCCTCCCAGTCCGAGTAGCGGTTGTGCCGCTCGAACCAGGCGGTGACCGGGTCGAGATCCTGGTGCTCGATCGGATTGCGGAGCGAGCCGACCGAATCCGCGACCGGCTGGTAATGGCCCTCGACCTCACCGATGCCCGGCGCGTCCAGATCACCCACCTCCGGATACCGGCAGCGGGTGCGGTCGGTCAGTGAGCGCTTCCGGATGGTGTAGCCGTGTCGCAGCCGCTTCCCGGAGAACCAGTAGCCGAGCGGAATGTCGTACGCCGCCGGCTTGGGCGCGGCCGGGCCGGCGAAGACCTGCCGCAGTTCGGCCAGCAGCCCGGGACCGATCCGCTCGTCGCCGTCGAGCAGCAGGATCCAGTCCAGGTCCGTGCGGACATGGTCCAGACACCACTGCTTCTTGCGCGGATGACCGCCGTCCCAGGTGTACGTGATCACCTCGGCACCGCACTCCTCGGCGATCTTCACCGTCTCGTCCGTGCTGTGCGAGTCGACGACGACCACCGCCTCGAAATGGCCAAGTACCGACGTCACCGCCTCGGCGATGTTGAGCCCCTCGTTCTTCGTGGGGATCGCCACGGCTATCGGCAGCTTGCTCATCCGAGCTCTCCTTCGGGCAGCCAGGCGTAGCAGCCTGTGGAGGTGAAGACACGGGCCTGCCGGGGCACGGTGATCGTGGTCCGCTTTCCGGCGGAGCCGGAGCCGGAGGCCAGGGTCCTGTCGTCCGCGCCGGCGATCCGCCAGGTGCAGTCTCCGGTGGGGGAGACGTCGCGGTAGCGACCCGGCCGGATCTGCTCGTTGCGGTATGTGCCGTCCGCGTATCCCCGGTCGGCCTCCCGCAGCAGGTCCCGGTGCTGGGTGCAGAGGTGCTCGACGGCGGGTCGCGCATCGGCGATCTCGCCCGTCACGATCGCACCGACCGCGACGTCCCGGTCGGCCTTGACCAGGAACCGCAGCCGGTCGCAGGTCTCCTGACCGGTCTGGAGCACCGCCGCGGGGTCCATGCCCCTGGGCACCCGGTCGACCAGATACTCCTTCTCCTTCCGGGTGAACGAACCGGTGGCCGGGGTGAGCCGATCGCTGGGCAGCTTCGGCGGCTCACTCGTGCGCGGGGCCGAGGGGGCAGCAGTGGTGGCGGTGGCGGCGGGCCCGGCCGTCGGGGCGGCGAGCGGGGCGTGCGTGGCCGTGGTTCCGGCGCCGCTCGCACCGTCCCGCCCCTCGGAGGACGAGCCGCAGGCGGCCAGCGCCGCCGTCAGTACGACGACGGCGGCACCGGCCCGGAACGGATGCCTCATCCGGCTGTCCTCAGCGCGTAGTGGGCACTGATCTGCGCGCTGCTCAGCGCGGTGGGGTAGACGGCGGTCTCGTCGATCTGTCCGGCGAAGAAGTTGCTCGTCGGCTTGGACGGCCAGCCCTTCAGATTGTCCCCGCCGACCCGCCAGTAGCCGTCGTACTTCTCGTTGCCGGTGTACAGCGCGTTCGAGGCACGGAGCTTCCCGTCGACGTACAGCGCCATGCCGCCGGGGCCCTGCGTGGCGACCACGTGGTGCCAGGCTCCGTTGTTGTAAGCGCCGGGTGTGGTGACGGTCCTGGTACTTCCGCTGTGCACCCCGAAGACCAGCCGGCCGTCGTCGCGCATGTACACGTGCTTGTCGTACTGGGTGCTGTTCTGCATGGTCAGACTGCCGAAGCCGATGATCTTCCCGCCCTTGGCGGTCGTGGTCCTGAACCACGTCTCCACCGAGAACCTGACCGGCTGCGGATGGCGCTTGTTGCTGTAGACGTACTGCGTGGAACCGTTGAGGCCGATCGCGGTCGAGGGGCCCGCGACGGCGGCCGGGGTCACCCGCCGGGTGGGGGAGTTGCGTACGAACCCGTTGTTCCGCCCGCCGCTGCTGTCGCCCGCGAGGGTCGAGGCGGTCTCGTCGTACCGCCAGTAGAGCGAAGCTCCGTCCGCGAGCACCTTGGCGGGATACTTCTCGGCCGTGGAGGTCACGGTGGCGGACACGGCGGCCGACTTGGCGCTGGTGTTGGTGCCGTCACTCGCGCTGATCCGGTACGAGTGCGTCTCGCCCGCCGCCACGTCCGTGTCCGTCCACCTCAGTTGCGGCCGGTCCCAGAACAGCGAGTAGCCCGTCGTGGTGTGCACCGGGGTGCTCGCGCCGTCCTTGTAGATCCGGTAGGTGAGTTCCCCGTCGTCGGGGTCGAAGCTGGTCTGCCAGTCGACCACCACCTTCCCCGGCGCGATAGTGGACAGGGTCACGTTGGGTACCCAAGGGGCCCCGGTGTCAGGGCCGTCGGCGAACCGGGTCAGACCCTGCTGCGCGACGCCGTTGACGGTGGTGAACTCGCCGCCGACCCAAAGGTAGTGATGACCGCCCTTGTCGGTCTGGGCCATCACCCGGGGCCCGACCGGCTCCCCGATACCGTCGTTGGTGTCCGGGAACCAGGGCAGCAGCTTCGGGTCGTCGACGGACTGGGCCAGCAGATGCTTGCGCGGCTGATTGGGGAACTCGCCCATGGTGGCGCAGTCATGGGCGTGACTCCCGCTGTACAGCACGCCGTCGTGCACCAGGACGGCCTGGGTGGCGCCGAGGCAGGTGTCCCGCCAGCGCTGCTCGAAGTCGCTCAGGTCCAGAGCGATCCGGCCGTCGAAGACACCGCCCCCGGTGCCCTCGTTGGCGGTGTAGAAGCCGGTGGCGTCCGTGGCGAGGTCCTGCACCGTGGAGGTGTTGGGAATGAACCCGGCCGGGTAGCTCTTGGTCACCGCCCCGGTCGTGGCGTCCACGACCGCCAGCGCGTGCGACGTGGCGCCGTTGACCTTGAAGAAGTTGCCGCCGAGCAGCACGTGCTTGCGGTCGGGTGTCAGCTCGACTGCCCGGCCGATCTCGTCCGCGTCGGCCTTCCACGGCTTCAGCGCGGCGCCCGTGGTGACCGCGGCGAACTTGTTCCTGGCCTGTCCGGCCACCGTGTTGAAGTCACCGCCCAGGTACACGGTGTCGGCGGTGACGGCGAGGGCCCGCACCGTCGCAGAGACCGAGACCTTGAAGTCCTGGCGCGGGGTGCAGCTCGCGGTGTCGATCGCGGCGATGTTGCTGACCCCGACACCGCTCACCGACCCGAACTGCCCTCCGACGTACAGAGTCTTCTGGTCCGGTGAGAGTGCCAGCGCCCGTACGGTGGCCGTGCCGGACGAGAGGGTGAACGACAGGCTGCAACCGGTCGGCGCACCGGTCGCGGCGTCGAAGGCGGCGAAGTTCACCGCGGGCTGCTCCGAGGTACCGGCCGCCGCGTCCGGCGGCCGTACGGTGGAGAAGGTGCCGCCGGTGTAGACGACACCGGCGTCCGACGCGGCCATCGACCAGACGATTCCGTTGGTCTGCCAGGTGGTGAGGTCGTCCGCGGTCAGCGAGACCGGCGGGGTGAGGGCCGCGGCCGGGGAGCCCCCGGACGCGGCGGCGGACAGTGCTCCGGCGAGCAGGCAGAGCGCGGCGGCGGCACCTACCCGGCTGCTGCGTACGGGTCTGCGGCCCGTGGTTGCGTTCATCATTCAGCTCCGAAGGTGAGAACGGGCCGCGGCCGGACCGCCGCGGCGCACGGCTCCACCAGGAGTGCGGTGGTGCCGGCTGTCGTGTTGGTGCAGGACGGTGTCATCGGTCCACCCGCACGGCCGCCCCGGCCAGTTGGTCGGAGAGCTGGCGGATGTCGGCCTCTACCATGATCCTGGCGAGCTCCCGCAACCGCACGACCGGTTTCCAGCCGAGGAGCTCCTCGGCCTTGGTGGCGTCCCCGATCAGGGCGTCGACCTCGCTGGGGCGTTCGTACTTGGCGTCGTGGCGGACGTGCTCGCGCCAGTCCAGGCCCGCGTGCGCGAAGGCGTACTCCAGGAACTCCCGCACACTGACGCCCTCGCCCGTGGCCACCACATAGTCGTCCGGGACGTCGCACTGGAGCATCCGCCACATCGCCTCGACGTACTCGGGCGCGTACCCCCAGTCGCGTACGGCATCGAGATTGCCCAGATGGAGATGGGTCTGCAGACCCGCCTTGATCCGGGCCACCCCGCGAGTGATCTTCCGGGTCACGAAGGTCTCGCCGCGGCGAGGGGACTCGTGGTTGAAGAGGATCCCGTTGACCGCGAACATGCCGTACGCCTCACGGTAGTTGACCGTGGACCAGTACGAGTACACCTTGGCCACGCTGTACGGGCTGCGCGGATGGAACGGCGTCGCCTCGTTCTGCGGCGGCGGCGAGGCGCCGAACATCTCGGACGAGGAAGCCTGGTAGACCCGGGTGTCGATCCCGCTCGCACGGACCGCCTCCAGCAGCCGGATGGTGCCGAGACCGGTGACGTCACCCGTGTACAGCGGTGCGTCGAACGACACGCGGACGTGCGACTGCGCACCCAGGTTGTAGACCTCGTCCGGCCGGATGTCGCGCAGCAGGTTCACCAGCGCGACCCCGTCGGCGAGGTCGGCGTGATGCAGGACGAACGAGCGGTTCTCCTCCTCCGGTCCTTGGTAGATGTGGTCGATGCGCTCGGTGTTGAAGCTCGACGAGCGGCGTATCAGGCCGTGGACCGTGTACCCCTTGTCGAGCAGCAGCTCGGACAGGTACGAGCCGTCCTGTCCGGTCACACCGGTGATGAGCGCGGTCTTCGCCACGACTCCCTCTTCTCTGGTCGCTTTAGTGGCTGTTGTTCCGCACCGAATATTTCGCGACGAAATATCGGGATTGAGCGTTCTGCGGCAAAACGTCACCGCGGACTGCTGGTGCTGGCAGAATCCGGGCCATGACGACTGATCTCCCCGGCACTCCCCAGGAATCCGTCCGTTCCCTCCTACGATCCGGTGCCCGCGTGTTCGTCGCGGGCCACCGCGGCCTGGTCGGCTCGGCCGTGGTGCGCCGCCTCACCGACGAGGGGTACGAGGTGATCACCCGCGATCGCGACCGGCTCGATCTGCGCGACGCCGAACGGACCGAGGTGTTCCTCCGCGAGGTCCGTCCGCAGGCCGTGGTGCTGGCCGCCGCCAGGGTCGGCGGGATCATGGCCAACAGCACGTACCCCGTGCAGTTCCTGGAGGACAATCTGCGCATCCAGCTGAGCGTCGTCGCCGGGGCGCACGCGGCCGGGGTCGAGCGCTTGCTCTTCCTCGGCTCGTCCTGCATCTACCCCAGGCTCGCTCCGCAGCCGATCCCCGAAAGCGCCCTGCTCACCGGTCCGTTGGAGCCGACCAACGAGGCGTACGCACTGGCCAAGATCGCCGGAATCGTGCAGACCCGCTCCTATCGACGGCAGTACGGCGCCTCGTACATCAGCGCCATGCCCACGAACCTCTACGGTCCGGGCGACAACTTCGACCTGGAGTCCTCGCACGTGCTGCCCGCGCTGATCCGCCGCTTCCACGAGGCGCGCCGGGACGGTGCGCCCGCGGTGAGGCTCTGGGGCTCCGGCAGCCCGCGCCGGGAGTTCCTGCATGTGGACGACCTGGCCGCCGCGTGCCTCCTGCTGCTGGAGCGATACGACGGCGACGAGCCGGTCAACATCGGCTGCGGCAGCGATCTGATGATCCGTGAACTGGCCGCTGTGGTCAAGGACGTGACGGGATACCAGGGGTGCGTCGAATGGGACACGACGAAACCCGACGGCACCCCGCGCAAACTGCTCGATGTCTCCCGGCTCGCCTCGCTCGGCTTCGCGCCGAGGATCGCGCTGCGTGACGGGATCGCCCAGACATACGCGTGGTGGCTGGAACAGCAGCCCGCGCAGACCTGATCCGGATCGCGGTGACGGCCGAACGGACTTGTCCGGAAAGGTACTTGGCACTCCTCGCATCGACGGCCGCCGCTCTCAGTACGCCCCGCGGCCGTCGGTGACGGCGCGCAGCGTACGGGCCATGAGTCCCATGTCCGTGGCCACCGACCAGTTGTCGACGTACCACAGATCGAGCGAGACCGTCTCCTGCCAGGACAGGTCCGAGCGGCCGCTGACCTGCCACAGACCGGTCAGCCCCGGTTTCACCGAGAGCCGCCGGAACTCGCGCTCGTCGTACCGGGACACCTCCTCCGGCAGCGGAGGGCGCGGGCCGACCAGCGACATGTCACCGCGGAGCACATTGAGCAGCTGTGGGAGCTCGTCGAGGGACGTCCGGCGCAGCAGACGGCCGATTCCGGTCACCCGGGGATCGCGGCGCATCTTGAACATCGGACCGTCGGTCTCGTTCGTGGCGAGAAGCCGCTGCTTGTGGCTCTCGGCGTCGGTCACCATGGTGCGGAACTTCCACATCGTGAATGGCCGGTTGTGTTGCCCCTGACGGATCTGGCGGTGGAACACCGGCCCGTCGGAGCCGAACCGCACCGCCGCCCCGATCAGGACCAGCAGGGGTGTCAGCACCAGCAGGCCGAGGGCGGCGCCGACCCGGTCCACCACGGCCTTCAGGGCCGGCTGCGGCCCACGGCGCAGCGGGGGCGCGATGTGCAGCAGGGTGAGCCCGGCGGCGGCGGTGGCCCGTACCCGGCCGGCCGCGATGCCCGAGAGCCCCGGGAGCACGGACAGTGCGAGCCCGCCGTCGTGCAGTCCCCAGGAGAGCCGGCACAGCCGTTCCTCGGAGAGCTGGGGCCCGGGGACCACCAGCGCCAGGTCCGCGTCCTGCGCGAACGCCCCGCCCAGTACGGTCGAGACATCGTCGTCGGCCGGCGCCGGTGCGAGCCGGCCCGGCACCGGGACCCCGCACTCCAACGGTGCGGTCCCCACCGGGACGGCGGCCACGACCGCGTACGGATGGTCGGCGCGGGACGCGAGCAGCCGGACGGCGCGGTCGACGCCCGGCGCCTCGCCCACCACCAGCACCCGCCGGACCGCCCGTGGCGGGCGCCCCGGCCACGGCAGTCGCCGCAGGGCCTGCGCCGCGATGCCGGCCGGCAGGCCGGGCAGCAACGCCACCAAGGCCGTCGCGGGGTCGAGCGCGTCGCCGCTCGCCGTGTGCAGCACGGCGAGCACGCCTATGAGCAGCAACCAGTCGCCGGCCGTGCTCAGTACCCCCGGTGGTCCGCCCGGGGACCGTTCCGCGTACCTGCCGCGTACGGCCCGCAGGCCGGACCACGCCAGTGCGGCCACGGCCGCGGCCAGCGCGGCCCGGGACTGCCCGCCGGTACGCAGTACGAGCAGGGCCGGAACCCCCAGGCCGAGGAGTTCGGTGCCGACCACGACCGGTACGCGCCGACTCGCCCTGCTCTTCGCGGGTGCCGGTCCGGACCGCTCGCGCGGTGTGGCCGGCGTCCTCCACAATTCATCGAGTCCGTTGCTGCGAGGCCGATTCGAGACGGTACGTGGACGTGGCGCCCCCGCCAGTCCGACGGGTCCTGATCTGTCCGAATCGGGTAGCTCGACATGCCCCATGAACCCCCCAGTCACAGTCGCATCGTCACAAACGGGGCGCATCCGCCGATCTCATGGACTGACGGATGCGCCCTCGCTCGGTGCACGATATCCACAGACGTGCCATTTCGCTGGAGTTCTCGTGAAGTTCAGACATGCACACTGACTCGGGTCTCGTCCCGTTCCGCGCCGGATCTCTTGGTCTGTGAGTAAGTATTGGCATTTGGAATGCACCTGAATCGGGTTGTGTGCGGACATGTACGCCGGTCAACTGCTGGGCGTGTCCACCAGGTTCATCCGCGACAGCGCGCTGTCGGGAGACCATCCCCGGCCAACAAACGAGCGAGGGCGCATGTGGTGACGGCCACTGGCCGGATTGTTTCGGTCAGTGGTGCCGGGGGTGCGTGCTGCTCATCGGCTGTCGGGCTCGTCCTCGGGTCGGGGCGGCCACGCGGCCGCCCCCCTTCCCGGTGCCAGATGGTCGACCACTTCGGCCAGTTCCTCGCAGGCGCGTTCGATCCTCTGCCGGATATTGCTCTGCTCGGTCACGACCGCCGCGAGCAGCAGTGCGGTCAGCGCCACACAGCCGTTGAGCACGGTGAGGTCGATCATCACATGAAGGATCGTCCGCCCCTCGAACGGACCCACCCCTTCCGTTCCCGCGATCGCCGCCAGGACCGACACCAGCAGGGCGCAGGGTGCGCTTCCCGCCAGCTGGAAACGCAGGGCCGCCCAGATGAGCACCGGAAAGACCAGATAGATCATCGACAGTGAGCTCCGGGTCGCCACCAGGGAGACAGTGACGGCGACGAGCAGCAGGGCGCTCACCTCGATCCACCGGTCGGTGGTCCGGGGCATCCGCAGCCTGTGCAGTACGAGCAGCACCGGGGTGACCACGAGCACCCCCATCGCGTCCCCCGACCACCACGCCGCCCAGACCGGCCAGAACCCGCTCAGCGGCAGCTTCCCGTTCAGCGCCAGCATGCCCGTGCCCACGGTCGCGCTGATGACCATCCCGGCCAGCGCGCCGAGGAAGACCAGCAGGACCCCGTCGCGCAGCCTGTCCAGCTCCTTGCGGAAGCCGGCTCTGCGGAGTATCAGGTACGAGCAGAGCGGGGCGGCGGTGTTGCCCGCCACGACGGCGAAGGTGGACGGCGTGACCGAGCCGCTGAGCGTGGCGACGACGAGGAGGGAGCCCAGCGCGATCCCGGGCCAGGCACTGAGACCCAGGTAGCTCAGCGCGCCCAGTGCGATGCCCGTCGGCGGCCAGAGCGGTGTGACGACCGCGCCGTGGACGGACACCTCCCGGATGAGGCCGAGCCCCCCGGCCGCGTAGTAGGCAGCGGTGACGGCAAGGACACGTAGTGCGGCCGCGGCCGCACGTCTGGTTCTCTCGCTGCGGATCACGCATCTCATCAGACACTGCCCCGGACGGGTGGCGGCTTTTTGACACGCTTCACCCGGAAGGTCGCGGTCTCAGTACCGGCCGGGGACGGTCCCGTGCCGTACCACGAGCACGGCGGCGTCGTCCTGGTGACCGGTCTGCTCCGCCGCCCGCAGGACCACGTCGGCCAGCTCGTCGGCGTCGGCGCCGACCCGTGCGTGCACCAGCCGGGTCACCGCGTCCAGACCCCGGTCGATCGGGAACGAAGGCCCCTCCACCACCCCGTCCGTGACCAGGACGAACGCGCCCGGGGCGGTCAGTCTCCGCCGGGTGACCGGATAGCGCTCGCCGGCCTGGATCCCGAGCGGCAGCCCACCCTCGTCACTGGTCACCCCGGACCGCCCGTCGGCCGTGGCCCACACCGCGGCGACATGCCCGGCGCGGGCGCTCTGCAGCTCCCGGGACACCGGGTCGAGGCGGACGAACGTACACGTCGCGAAGAGGCCGGAGCCCACCGAGACCAGCAGGTCGTTGGTCCGGCCCACGACCTCGCCGGGGTCCGCGGCGGTGGCGGCTATCGCCCGCATGGCGATGCGGACCTGCCCCATGAACGCGGCGGCCTCGACGTCGTGTCCCTGCACGTCCCCGATGGCGAAGGCCAGCGCACCGTCCGGCAGCACGAAGCCGTCGTACCAGTCGCCGCCGATGTCCAGCCCGCTGCGGGCGGGCGTGTAACGGGCAGCGGTCTGGAGCCCCGGGCGCGCGGGCAGCGCCGCCGGGAGCATCTCGCGCTGGAGCACCTCGGCCAATTCCACCCGGGCCTGGTGCAGCTCCACCTCGCGGCGCGCCCGGGAGGTGAGCTGTTGCAGCGTGGTGAGCAACTCCTCGGCACTCGCCGAACGGGGAGGACGACGCCGGTTCATGTGCCGCTCCGCACTGCGGTTGTCCGCACGGCACAGCACACGGCCTGCCGCGACGGGGCCGGCCGGTGTGCCGACGGACCGGATTCCGGGCGGTGGCATCGCCCGCCGCCGGTGAAATTCGACATCCCGCATCCTATTTCGGCGGCGCGATCCCCGCAGGGCGAGTTCCGGCGGTGCGATCCCCGAGGACGAGCCGGAACGCGCGAACCCGCCCGGCCGGGTGGATGCTGGTGGCAGGACCGCGTCGAGGCGGCGCATCGCGACCGGACGCGGCCGCAGGAGGTGCGCGATGACCCGCACGCTGGAGTGGAGGCTCCGCCTCGGCCTGACCGAGGACGACGGGACGACCAAGGCGGAGGCGGTGCTGGACACCGGCTCCACGAAGCTCACCGGACACGGGGTCGCCCGCTGCAACCCGCAGGACGTGGACGTACCGGCCATCGGCGACGAACTCGCGGCCAGTCGCGCCATGAAGGACGTGGCCGCCCAGCTGATGAAGGCCGCCGACGCGGACCTGGAGAACGTGGGCGCCGGACCCGCGAGCGGCCCGGTGGCCCCGCCCTACGCGTGGACCGACAGCACGGCCTGATTCCCCGGGAGCAAGGCGGCCCCGCGATGCGTGAGATCCTGCCGGTGCTCGGCCGCTGGTACGCCGCGGGGGAGCCGTTCGGGCTCGCCACCGTCGTCGCGGTCAGCCGCAGCGCGCCGCGCGGCCCCGGCGCGGCGATGGCGGTGGGACCGGACGACGAGGTCGTGGGCAGTGTCTCCGGGGGCTGCGTCGAGGGAGCCGTCCTCGAACTCGCCAAGGAGGTCGTGCAGAGCGGCCGGGCCAGGCTGGAGACCTTCGGCTACAGCGATGAGGACGCCTTCGCCGTCGGACTCACCTGCGGCGGCGAGATCACACTCCTCGTACGCCCGGTGACGGCGGCGTCCGACCCCGCCTTCGGCGAAGTCGCCGCAGCGGTCGCGGGGCACCGCCCGGTGGTGGTCGCCACCGTGACCGATGGACCCGCTCCACGCGGTGCCGCCCTCGCGGTCCGGCCGGACACCGTGTCGGGGTCGCTCGGCGCGAGCGGCCTGGACGCCGCCGTGACCGCCGACGCACGCGGGGAACTCGCCCAGGGGGCAACGGGGTTGCGGCACTACGGCCCGAACGGTGAACGGCGCGAGGACGACGTCGCCGTGTTCCTCCAGTCGTTCGCCCCGCCGCCCCGGATGCTGGTCTTCGGCGCGATCGACTTCGCGGCAGCGGTGGCCCGCATCGGCGCGTTCCTCGGCTACCGGGTCACCGTCTGCGACGCCCGCCCCGCCTTCGCCGACGCCCGGCGCTTCCCCGCCGGTGCGGAGGTCGTCGTCGACTGGCCGCACCGGTACCTGCGCGACACGGAGACCGACGGGCGGACCGTGATGTGCGTACTCACCCACGACCCCAAGTTCGACGTCCCGCTGCTGGAGGTGGCGCTGCGCGCCCCGGCCGCCTACATCGGCGCCATGGGCAGCCGCCGGACCCATGAGGACCGGCTGGCCCGGCTGCGCGAGACGGGTCTCGGCGAAGCGGAACTGGCCCGGCTGCGTTCCCCCGTCGGCCTCGACCTCGGGGCACGTACCCCCGAGGAGGTGGCCGTCTCGATCGCCGCGGAGATCGTCGCCCTGCGCTGGGGCGGCACGGGCAGCCCGCTCACGGACACGGCGGGGGCGATCCATCGCCGCCCCCCGGCCCCGTAGCGTTGTCGCGGAAGTGAACGATTCCGTACCGCCGGGTCCCTGGGGAACACCATGTGCTGGAGTGCGAGCGCCGACCTCGTAGGTGGAACGGGCATCGCGGCCATCGGGGTGGGGTGCGTGGCGCGGGTGCGCCGGGTGCGCGACCTGCCGCTCGCGGCGCTGCCGCTGCTGCTCGGCGCCCACCAGATCATCGAGTCGGTGATCTGGCGCTCGGGTGGCGGAGCCGGCCCCGCCACCCTCGCGTGGGCCGTCATCGCCCTGCCGGTGCTGCCGTTGTGGGTCCCGCTGGGGGTGCTGTGCGCCGCCCCGCCGGATGCCCGGCGCCGCCTGCTGGTCCCGCTCGCGGCCGGAACGGCGACCGCCGTCGCGCTCGCGTACGGCCTGGCGACCCGCCCGGTGACCGCCGAGATCCGCGGGCACACCCTCGGCTACGCCCTCGATCTTCCCCGCTCCGGATTCCTGGTCGCCGGTTATGTCCTGGCCACGGTCGGCGCCCTGCTCCTGTCCTGGGACCCGGTGCTGAGAAGGCTCGGGGCGCTGGCCGCCGTCGGGGCCGCCGTCTGTGCGGCACTGTGGCGGCTGGAGTTCGTCTCGACGTGGTGCGCCTTCGCGGCGGTGTGCTCGGTGATCCTGCTGGTCCGGCCCCGCCCGGACCCGGCGACCGGAGGTGTCTGAAGGGCTGCCCCGCAGTCCCTGGCGGGCGTGCGACGACAGTCGTCAGACCGTCCCGGGCAGGCCGATCGGGTTGGGGAACGGCAACAGGTCCGCGGCCAGCACCTGCCGGGCCGGCAGCTCCAGGGCGGCGAGCAGTTCGTCCACCGCGCTCTCGGCGAGGGGGCGCAGCAGCCGGGCGGCCAGCCGGTCGGTGGTGTCCTCGACGAGCTCCCGTTCCTGGCGGCCGCGTGGCGTGGCAGCGGACTCCGCGTCGATCAGGCCGCGGGAGCGGAGCCGTTCCTCGGCGTCCGCCCACTCCGCCTCGCTCCAACCGCGGTCGAGCCGGATGCCCTCGCGCGGGACATGGCCCGTGGCAGCGGCGAGCACGAGGGCCTCGGGTGCGTCGAGACCGTGGTCGGCGAGCGCGGCGTTGTGTGCGTCGCCCCGGAACTCCCGCAGCGCGGTGGTGAGTTGCCACAGGCTCTCCACCGGGTCGGTGCGGTCGCACAGCGGGCGGTTGGCGGCGAACAGCGGGCGGGCCTGCGAGGAGGCGTCGGCCACCATCGCGGCGAGCGGCGGGATGAGCGGGCCGGCGAGGGCGTCGATGTCCGGGACGAGCCGGCGCAGCGCACCCGCGGCGAGCCGGGCGCGCAGGTCGGTGAGCTTCTCGGGGGTGACCACCCGCCAGGCGTCGGGCAGCGCGCGGGCCACCATGCCGGGTGCGAAGACACCCAGGACGGCGGTGGCGGCCTCGGGGCGGATCCGCCCCATGGGGGCCGTACGGGTGGCGAAGTACCCCATCCAGAAGCCCTTGAGGCCGACGGATCTCCCGATGCCCCGGCACTCCTGGTCGAAGTAGAGCACGGCGTGGAGGGGCTCGGTACGCAGCCACAGGGTGCGGGGTCTCGACTCCATGCGGCCAACCTTAGACCGGCCGGCCACGCCCGGCGACGGGCGGGCGGGAGCCGCAGCCCCGGCCCGCCGGTCCGGCACACACGCCTACGGCTCAGCTCGCGGCGCCGAAGTGCCGGTCCACGATCGCCGCGGCGTCGGTGCCGCGCGGCAGGATGCCGTACTGGTGACCGCGGCCCTCGCCGAGCCGGGCCGCCACGAACGCCTCGGCCGACGGGGCGGGAGCATGACGGAGCATCAGCGAGGCCTGCAGCGCCAGCGCCATGCCCTCGACCGACGCCCGCGCCCGGGTCTGCGCCGCGAGCGGGTCGCGCAGATCCTCGGCCAGCTCCTGGCGGACCCGGCGGACATGCCCGTCCAGTACGGAACTGGCACCGGCCGTGGTCTCCAGCTCGGCCCAGAAGGCGTCCAGCGACTGCGGTGTGCGTCCGATGCCCCGCAGCACATCGAGGGCGATCACGTTGCCGGATCCCTCCCACACCGCCATCACCGGCTGCTCGCGGTAGCGCCGGGCCAGCGGCCAGTCCTCGGTGTAGCCGTTGCCGCCCAGGCACTCCAGCGCCTCGTACGCGTGGTGCGGGCCGCGCTTGCAGATCCAGTACTTGGAGACCGCGGTGGCCAGTCGGCGGAACAACTCCTCGGACTCGCCGCTGCCGCTCTCGTACGCGTGGGCCAGGCGCAGCGAGGTCCAGGTCGCGGCCTCCGTTTCCAGCGCCAGGTCGGCGAGGACCGCCGTCATGGCCGGCTGGTCGGCCAGCCGGGCACCGAAGGCGCTGCGGTGCCGGGCGTGCCAGATCGCCTCGGACACCGACTGCCGCATGCCCGCGGTGGTGCCCAGCACACAGTCGAGCCGGGTGTGGTTGACCATCTCGATGATGGTCGGGACGCCGCGGCCCGGCTCGCCGACCCGTACCGCCCAGGTGCCGTCGAACTCCACCTCGGAGGAGGCGTTCGACTTGTTGCCCAGCTTGTTCTTCAGCCGCTGGATCCGGACCGTGTTGTGGGTGCCGTCGGCCAGGACCCGCGGCACGAGGAAGCAGGTGAGCCCGGCCTCGGCCTGGGCCAGCACCAGGAAGGCGTCCGACTGCGGGGCGGAGAAGAACCACTTGTGCCCGGTCAGCAGATGGGCCCGGCCCTCGGGGTCGGAGGCCGTTGGGACGGCCCGAGTGGTGTTGGCGCGTACGTCGGAGCCGCCCTGCTTCTCCGTCATCCCCATACCGAAGGTGAGCCCGGACTTCTCGCCCGGGGCGATCAGGCGGGGGTCGTACGCGCGGCTGAGCAGGCCCGGCAGCCAGTCCCGGCCCACGTCCGGGTCGCGCTGGAGGACCGGGACCACGGCGTGCGACATGGACATCGGGCAGGCGTGGCCGGGCTCGATCTGGGCGAACAGCATGAAGGACGCCGCACGGGCCACCGCGGCCCCGGGCTTCGGGTCGGCCCAGCCCGCGGTGTGCGTGCCGTGGTGCACGGCCTTGCCGATGATCTCGTGGTACGCGGGGTGGAACTCGACCTCGTCGACGCGGTTGCCGTACCGGTCGTGGGTGCGCAGGACGGGCGGCGAGTTGTGGGCGAGCTCCGTGGCGGTCTGGAAGTGTTCGGAGCCGACCAGAGCGCCGATCTCGTGCAGCTCCGGTTCGTGCCAGGCCGCCCCGAAGGTACGGACGGCTTCGGCGAGCGGCAGGTTGGTGCCGTACTCGTCGAGGTCCACCCGGGGCGGTGCCTGGTTGGTGACCTCGTGGGTGGGGTGCGGAGCGGGGCCCCCGGGCCGCAGGTCGGTTGGGTGCTGGGTGACGGTCATGGCGGGTGATCCTGTCCTGGGTAGAGGGTCGGGGCGGCGAGGGAATCGATTCGGGGCGAGCCGGTACGGCAGGGGGTGGCCCGGGTTCAGGAACCGCCGGCCCCGACCGCTCTGAGGCACAGCGCGGTGATGCTCTCCACGACGGGCTCCGGGTCGGTGCGCGATCCGACCGGCGAGAGCGGGCCGAGCAGTGCCTCGCCGACCGCCCCGATCACGGCGGCGGCCGACAACTGCGCGTTCTGCTGGGGCAGTTCGTCTGCCGAGATACCGGCGACGATGACCGCCTCGGCGAGCATGTGGTAGCCGCGCCGGTAGGTGAGCCGCTCCTCCTCGACGAGCGGGTCGACCGGTTCGGCCAGCAGCGCCCAGGCCGTACGCGGACTGCGCAGCGCGCGGTAGGAGAAGACCTCGACGAGCGCGCGCAGCTGATCGGTGGCGCCGTGCCGTGCCTGCACCGCCTCCCGTACCGCGCCGAGCTCATGGCCCGCGACATGCCGGAAGACCGCGGCGAGCAGTTCCTGCTTGGAGGCGAAGTGGTTGTACACACTGCCGGTGGCCACGCCGGCCCGGCGGGCGAGCGCGGAGACGCCGGTTGCCGGGTATCCGCCCTCCGCCAGCAGCTCCCGAGCGGCGTCGAGCAGCCGTTCACGGTGGGCGAGCCGGGTCGCCTCCGTGCGGGCGGTGGGTCGGTAGGCCATGGTCTGAACCCCGATTCATATCTTCTGTTGTCCAGCCAACCACTGTTGCTGTCCGGGGGCAATGGCCCGGCGCGCAGCCGCTGTGTGCCGGGCCGTCCCGCACGGGTCCGGACGTTCAACACCGCCTGGCCGCCGTTCTTCGTGCGCCGACAGCAACCTCCGCCCGGATTGAGGACAAGGCCGCTTTCAACGTCCTGCTCGTAGCGGCAAGAGTGCCGGAGCAGGTGCGGATCCCGTACCTACGCGTGCCGTGCGCGTCCTACATCGATGCCCAGAGCAAGCTCAGCGCCGCGCGGTCCGCCTCGTACGTCGTCGGCCCGGCCATCGGCGGCCCGCTGGTCCAGGTGCTCACCGCGCCCGTGGCCGTCGTGGTGGACGCCCTGACCTTCCTGGTGTCGGCGGTCCTGATCGGCAGCGTTCCGGTCGAGGAACCACCGCCCGCCGCAACGGAGACGTCGTCGCTGCTGCGGCGCGGCAGGGACGGCCTGGCCTTCGTCGTCCGGCACCCGGTGCTGCGGGCCGGACTCGGCTGCGCGGCAACCGTCAACTTCTTCACCTTCGTGGCGGGCAGCGGGCTGTTCGTGCTGTTCGCCGACCGGAGCCTCGGACTCTCCGCCGCGGTGATCGGCATCGCGTTCGGGACCGGCGCGACCGGTTCCCTCCTCGGCTCCGTGCTCGCCCCGAGGATCTCGCGACGTTTTGGTGTGGGGCGCGGCATCGTCATGGGCGGTGCTGTTCCCGGCGCCGATCGCCATCGCCGCCGCCGCGGACGGGCCGCTCTGGCTCCGGGCCGGGGCCCCGGCCGCCGCCCAGTTCCTCTCGGGCTTCGGCGTCATGCTGTTCGACGTCAACCTCAACTCCCTCCAGGCCGCGGTGATCCCGGACGGCATGCGCAGCCGCGTGGCCGGCGCGTGCAGCACGATCAATTACGGCGTACGCCCGGTCGGCGCCGTCGTCGGCGGGCTGCTCGCCACCTTCATCGGTCTGCGGGCGACCCTCCTCGTCGCGGCCGTCGGCGGAGCCCTGTCGCTGCTCTGGCTGCTGCCCTCGCCGAGACCCCGCATCCGTTCCCTGATTCCGGACCACACCATGGAAGGCGACAGCCGGCCGGTGGCCTCGTGATCCGACGGCTGACCGTCCGCCCTCGCCCCTCCGCCCTCAGCCGAGGGGATCGTCCCGGGGCGCCGATCCGCCCAGACCCTGGCGATCGGGCACACCGGCCACCGCCGACAGCAGCGGATCGGGGAGGGCCGCCGAGGACAGGCGTTCCAACGCGGCCTTGCGCCGGGCGAGTTCCGCTCTGCGCGGCGGCGGCGCGGCAGCGGCCACGCGCTCCAGCAACGCCCGCAGGCGCCGGACGACCTGCGGGTTGGACGACCCGTACATGAGAGTCTCGTCCAGGGCGAGGGAGACGAGGTCCTCCCAGCCGGGCGAGGGGTACGACACCCGGGGGGTGCCGGTCGCGTCGAGCAGCCAGACGTCGCCGAGGGAGCGCTGCGACAGTCTCAGCAGCGCGTCCTCGATCTGGTCCAGGGACTGCACCGCCGTCGTCGGGTCGTTCACGGCCGGTGAGAGAGCCCTGACCGTGATGTCGGCCAGCAGCCGGAACCCGTACGGGGCGTCGTGCTCCACGGTGCGGCTGGGACCGTACCGGACGCAGTCGGCGACGCGCTTCGCCGGGCGGGTGCCCGCGCCGCCCCGGCCGTGTGCCGGCTCCAGGAACGCGACCGTGTCGTGGGCCCCCACGAAGTCCCCGCTCGCGTGTACGAAGCGGATCCGCAGATCGTGGCGGGCGGCGATCCGTACGAGCTTCGGTTCGTCGACGGAGAGCAGTACGGCCGGCCCGCCCCCGTGGACGACAGGTACACGGACGGCACGGTCGGCGTCACCGGTGGGCGGCGAGGGCACCGCGGGCCCCGGCGGATACGCCTGGTCGATGACGGTACGGAGCCGTTCGCCGACCGCGCGCGAGAGCCCGCCGCCGGTCACCGCATGCCGCAGGGAGGCCAGGAGGCGGAGCACCACGACGGAATCGGCCAGCACCAGCCCCACGGCGAAGGTGACGCTTCCCCGGGGGACGTGGGATTCCCTCACCTGGCTGAGGGCCACGAGCGCGTACAGGGCGGTGCCGATCAGGAGCCCGAAGAGCACGAGGTACCGGCTGAAGTGTCCCAGCGCCGCGACCAGCCGGGGAGACATCGACTGGACGGTCTGGATCACGAGCGTGATCGCCGTGACGATGAAACCTGCGAGCGTGATCATGCCGCCGGCGATGGCGGCGAGGGTCGCCTGCGCCGTGGACGCGTCGAACCCCAGTCCTGTCGACGGCAGATGCCGCTCCCAGACGGGTACGGCCCAGCCGAGGAAGGCGCCGAGCACGACCAGGAGAGCGGCCGCGGCGCGGCTGCGCAGGTTGCGGGCCCGATGGGAGCTTCTGCTGCGGCGGGGGCCCCGGGCACGGACGGGCGGAGTCATCGGGGGGCGTGCGGGGGGAGTGCGGGGCGGGGCGGGGGTGCGGCGCTGCTCATGCCCGTGCCGTTGCCCATGTCCGTCCCCGATGCCGTCGCTTCCAGGACCGCCATCGTGGAACTCCGCCGCGGGTCCCACAAGCCGCGATGCTCCGGGCGGGCGACGGCGGCCGTACGTCACCGGGTTCCGGTACCGCCCTCGCGTCCCCCGTTCGGAGCACCCCGATCGTGCCGCGCCGCACGCCGGAGGAGTCTGCGCGCGGCTGCGCAACGGTGTGCTCACCCATGTGGCGGGCACCGGGCCCGCGTCCTGCGAGCCGGACGTCGAGGTGACGCTCGACGAGGACGGCCTGCGCGCGCTGCTCCTGGGTGAGACACCCCTCGCCGATCTGGTGGAGCAGGGGAGGGCGAAGGCCGACGGCGATCTCGCGAAGGTGGACGAACTGCTCGGCCACCTCGCGGAGCCCGACCCCGGCTTCGCCATCGTCACGCCGTGAACACCGCCGTCCGGTGAATCCCGCGCGCTCGCGCCCGGGTGCCACGGGTGCGACCCCCGCACTTCGCCCGGAGTTCACCGGACGGATCCGGAATCAGGAAATCCTTCTGTCGGCGGCCCTTCGGTCCAGCCCCGGACCGCTGCCGCCCGCACGAAGGAGAACGACGCGTCATGTCCCACCCCGTGCCCGAATGGGCCGACCCCCAGGTTCGCGCGGAGCGGCTCGACCCGCAGGGCCTCAGCCGCCGAGGGCTGATGCGCCGCGCCGGTCTGTTCGGTGCGGCCTTCGCCGCCGCCTCGCTGCCGCTGCCCGCGGAGGCCGACAGCCCGGGAGGCCGGTCCCACGGGCACGGGCATGCCCCGGATCTCGTCTATCTGGTCGGCGACCACCACAACCACTCCGTCTACAGCCACGACGCCAAGTACACGTTCTCCCAACTAGCCTCCGCAGGGCAGAAGTTCGGTCTCGACTGGATGGTCTTCACCGAGCACAGCAACATCGGCCACGCCGAGTTCGGTGCCGCCCGGGAGCACCAGGAGATCCTCAGGGCCCGTGCCGAGAACAAGCGCATGCTCATCTTCCAGGGGCTGGAGTGGTACATCCCCGGCGCCGAGCACTGCACCGTCTTCTCGCCCCCCGGACGGCACGAGGTCGACCTCCTCACCCGCTTCGAGGAGGCCTTCGACGGCAAGCTGCTCGGCTACACGGCCGGCGCCCCGACGCACCCCGACACCCCGCGCAACGAGGCACACGCGGTCAAGGCCCTCGAATGGCTGGCCGAACAGCGCCGCACCCGCTACGTCGACGACGTACTCGTCCTCGCCAACCACCCCATGCGCCTGGGCATCGACTCCCCGCACGAGATGCGCGGCTGGCGCGACGCCGCCCCCGGGATCATGATCGGCATGGAGGGCGCCCCCGGTGCCCAGGCCGGCGCCATCCCGGGCTGGCACCCGGACACCAACGTCCGCGGCGAGTACAGCAATTCACCGTCCGCCGACTCCTGGCCCGGCTACCCGCGCGAGGCGTACGTCACTTACGGCGGCTTCGACTGGGCCACCGCGACCGTCGGCGGACTGTGGGACGCGATGCTGGCGGAGGGCAAGCTCTTCACGATCACCTCCAACTCCGACGTCCACCGCGTCGCCCAGGACACCTGGGTCAACGGCGAGTGGCCGCCCGGACAGAACTTCGACAACACAGGCCACCTGCCCGACCCGTACGACACCACCGAACCGCAGCCCGGCGGCGACTTCTGGCCCGGCCAGTTCAGCCGTACGCACGTCGGCGTCACGCGGTACGGCTACCGGAACGTGATGGAGGGACTGCGGGCCGGCCGGGTCTGGGTCGACCACGGTCATCTCATCGACGGCATCGACGTCAAGGTGCGCGGTGAGCACGGCAACAGCGCCACCCTCGGCGGCCGGCTGCGCGCCCGGCGCGGCGAACGGCTCACCCTCACCGTCACGGTGACCGCCGCCTCCCGCCGCAACCCGTACGGTGTGCTGCCGCGCCTGGAGCACGTCGACGTCATCCGCGGCGCGGTCCGCGGCCCGGCCGCCGACCGCGACGACTGGCACGCCCCCGACACCCGGCTCGCCCACACCGCCGATGTCTCGGGCCGCCGCGGTACGTACACCCTGCGCATCCCGGTCGGCCGCGCCGACGAGCCGTTCTACCTGCGGCTGCGCGGCAGCGACGGCAAGCGCCACGGGACGGGATTCCTCGGGGCGACGATCGACCCGCACGGCCCGCTGCCGCACGAGCCGGGCCGGGGCAACCCGTGGCTGGACACCTGGTTCTACACCAACCCGGTCTTCGTGGACGTGGTGCGCTGAACCCGCGAGAACGGCCGGAGCGGCCCGCGGGCCGCCCCGGCCGTTCTCAGGATCCCAGCGCCGCGGAGACCACGGCCCTGGCCTCCTCCTGCACCCGGCCGAGATGACCGGCACCCAGGAACGACTCCGCGTAGATCTTGTACACGTCCTCGGTGCCCGAGGGGCGCGCCGCGAACCAGGCGTTCTCGGTGGTCACCTTGATGCCGCCGATCGGCGCGCCATTGCCGGGCGCCTCGGTCAGCACGGCCGTGACCGGCTCACCGGCCAGCGTGTCGGCGGTGACCTGCTCGGGGGAGAGGCGCGCGAGGACCGCCTTCTGCTCACGGTCGGCGGGAGCGTCGATCCGGGCGTAGGCGGGCTCACCGAACCGGGCTGTGAGCGCCGCGTACTGCTCGGAGGGGGACTTGCCGGTCACCGCGAGGATCTCCGAGGCGAGCAGCGCCAGAATGATGCCGTCCTTGTCGGTCGTCCACACCGAACCGTCGCGGCGCAGGAACGAGGCCCCGGCGGACTCCTCGCCGCCGAACCCGATCGAGCCGTCGACCAGGCCGTCGACGAACCACTTGAAGCCGACCGGCACCTCGACCAGCTCACGGCCGAGACCGGCGGCGACCCGGTCGATCATCCCCGAGGAGACCAGCGTCTTACCGACCCCCGCGGCGGCCGGCCACTGCTCCCGGTGGGCGTACAGGTAGTCGATGGCGACGGCGAGGTAGTGGTTCGGGTTCATCAGCCCGGCGTCCGGCGTCACGATGCCGTGCCGGTCGGCGTCGGCGTCGTTCCCGGTCGCGATCTGGAAGCGGTCGCGCTGCCCGATCAGCGACGCCATCGCGTACGGCGACGAGCAGTCCATCCGGATCCTTCCGTCCCAGTCCAGCGTCATGAACCGCCAGGTGGGGTCCGTCAACGGATTGACGACCGTCAGATCGAGCCGGTGCTGCTCGGCGATCCGGCCCCAGTACGCGACCGACGCACCGCCCAACGGGTCGGCACCGATGCGCACTCCGGCCGCGCGCACCGCGTCCAGATCGAGCACGGAGGGCAGGTCGGCCACGTAGTTGCCGAGGAAGTCGTACGTCCCCGTGGTCGACGCCGCCCGTGCGCGGGCGTACGGCAGCCGGCGCACGTCCTTCATCCCGGCGGCGATGATCTCGTTGGCCCGCTCCTGGATCCAGCCCGTGGCACCGGACCCGGCCGGGCCGCCGTTCGGCGGGTTGTACTTGAACCCGCCGTCGCCGGGCGGGTTGTGGGACGGGGTGACCACCACACCGTCGGCGAGCCCTGCCGTCCGGCCCCGGTTGTGGCCGAGGATCGCGTGCGAGACCGCCGGGGTCGGGGTGAAGCCGTCGGCCGGATCGACGAGCACCGTCACGTCGTTGGCCGCGAACACCTCGATGGCGGTGACCCGGGCCGGCTCCGAGAGCGCATGGGTGTCGGCGCCGAGGAAGAGCGGCCCGTCGGTGCCCTGCATCGCCCGGTACTCGCTGATGGCCTGGCTGGTGGCGGCGATGTGATCCTCGTTGAACGCGGTGGCCGTGGCCGACCCGCGGTGACCGGAGGTGCCGAACGCCACCCGCTGGTCCGGATCGGCCGGGTCCGGGTGCAGCGCGTAATACGCCGTCACCAGCCGCGCCACATCGATGAGATCCTCCGGCCGGGCCGGCTGTCCAGCTCGTTCGTGCGGCATCTGCCCACTCCTCCGTATCGGTCGGTCGCTTCGGTCGTTCCCCCGTCACATTTTTGCGGGTGGCCCGCGCCGGTCCGCGACTGCCCCGCCCGGACGGGCCGAATCCCGCTGGCGGTCCCGACGGGCCCCGGCATAGGTTCGGTCCGCGCATACGAGCAGTTCACCGCGGACCGCATACAGCGGCGGGCTCGCGGCCGGACCAGGAGGGACGAGATGTCACCGAACGCTTCCGAACCGGACGGACGGGTGCTGCTGCGTGAGGCCACCGCCGAGGACGCCGGTCCGCTGACCCGGCTCTTCCTCGACTCGCGCGCCGCGTCGATGCCGTATCTGCCGAAGGTGCACAGCGACGAGGACACCCTTGCCTGGATGACCCATGTGGTGATGCCCGGGACGACGGTGCGGGTCGCCGAGACCGGAGCCGGGGAGCTGCTGGGCTTCGCCTCCCTGGACGGAACCGAGCTGGAACACCTCTATCTGCTCCCCGGCGTACGGCGCCGGGGCATCGGCTCGCTGCTCCTGGCCGAGGTGCGCCGGCTCGCGGCCGGCGAGCTCACGCTGTACGTCTTCCAGCGCAACACGGACGCGCGGGCCTTCTACGAGCGGCACGGGTTCACCGCCGTCTCGTTCGACGACGGGGACCGCAACGAGGAGCGGGAGCCGGACGTCCGGTACCGGTGGACGGCCGGCGGCTGAAGCGGCCGGATGGTCCGCGTCGCCGTCCGGCGCCAGGATCGCGGGGGGACGGGCACTGCGGCACAGTGGGCACATGGACGATCTGAATGCCCTCGCCGACGAGCATCTGGCCGCGGCCCGAGCCTCCGCGCACGGCCGCAGCGCCCACCGCCTGCTGCATCAGGAAACCCTGAGACAGACCGTCATCGCCCTCACCTCGGGCTCCGTCCTCGACGAGCACAACGCCCCCGCCGCGGCCTCCCTCCAGGTGCTCCGCGGCAGGGTCCGTCTCACGGCGGCCTCGGGCGATGTGGAGCTGGGCGCCGGAGGGCTCCACCCGATCCCGCAGGAGCGGCACGGGCTGCTGGCGCTGGAGGACGCCGTGGTGCTCCTGACCGCCGTCAACGACTGACGGCGACGGATCCGGGGCGCGCGGCGGAGGCCATCCGGGTGCGTTCCAGGATCCACAGCACGAGGCTGCCCGCGGCGAGCGCACCGCCCAGGAGGCAGATGCCGCTCCAGCCGGCCCGGGACCAGACCACCGAGGCGAGCGCCGCACCGGCCGCCCCGCCCATGAAGAAGAGCGTCATGAACGCGGAGTTGATCCGGTTGCGGGCCTCCGGGCGGAGCGCGTAGATCACGTTCTGGCTGCTGTTGAGCCCCGCCTGCTGGGCGATGTTCAGCAGGATCACGCCGACCGTCAGCCACAGCAGCGACGACTCACCGGCCAGCAGCGGCAGCCAGGCGACCGTGAGGAGCGCGGCCGCCGTTCCCGACACCACCTGCACCCGGCCCCGGTCGCTCAGCCGGGCCGCGATGTTCATGCCCACCACACCGATGACGCCCACCAGGCCGAAGAGCCCGATGGCGGCGGCGTTCCACCGGAAGGGCGGCCTGGTAAGCAGGAACGTCAGCGCGGTCAGTTGCACGCTGTACGAGGCCATGGAGAACGCGCCGATGGCCGCCCGCCGGCGCAGCAGGGGTTCCTGCCGCAGCAGGGCCAGTGTGGAGCGCAGCAGCCCGGTGTACCGCATCGCGGCCGCGTCGCCCGGCCGGGGCAGGCGGGGGAGGCGCTTGTGCAGGAGCATCGCCATGACGGCCATGAGCAGCGCGTTCACCCAGTACACGGTCCGCCAGCCGCCGAGTTCGGAGAGCGCTCCGGCGGCCAGGCGCCCGAACAGCCCGCCGAGCAGCACGCCGGACATGACGACGCCGACGATCCTGCCGCGCTCGGCCGGGGCCGCGAGAGCCGCTGCGAACGGCACCACGACCTGGGCCCCGACCGAGGTCAGCGCGGTCAGCAGCGTGCCGGCGATCAGCAGCGGACCGGTGGGCGCGGCGGCCGTCACCAGGAGGAAGAAGGCGGTCAGGGCGAACAGGCCCACGGCGAGCCGGCGTCGGTCCATGACGTCCCCGAGCGGGACGAGCAGGATCAGACCCAGCGCGTACCCGGCCTGCGCGGCGGTCACGATCAGCCCCGCGGCGGTGACACCTATGTGCAGATTCCCCTCGATGATGTCGAGGAGCGGCTGCGCGAAGTAGTTCCCGGCGCAGGAGAGGGCGGCGGCGAGCGCCATCAGCAGAACCAGACCGCGCCCGAGCACGGGCGGCTGGGACAGGGTGCGGGGCACGGCCCGGCTACGGGTTTCGTGAGTGGTGTGAGCCATGTGCCCCAGCCTCGGGGGAAAGCCGCCTATGAGTCCAACACATGTTTTTCATTCGATCGATCGTGGTTCACGATAGATCCATGGAACTTCAGCAGATGCGGTACGTCGTCGCGGTGGCGGAGCTGGGGAGCTTCACCCGGGCCGCGAAGCGGTGCCTGGTCGTCCAATCCGCGTTGAGCCATCAGATCGCCCGGCTGGAGAAGGAGCTGGGGGCCCGGCTCTTCGACCGCACCAGCCGCCGGGTCCGGCTCACCGCGGCGGGCGAGGTGTTCCTGCCGGAGGCCCGGCAGGCGCTGGAGGCGGCGGAACGGGCCCGTGCCGAGGTCGCTGCGACGGCGGGGGAGGTCCGCGGCCGCCTCGCGGTCGGCTCCATCCCGACCGTCTCCGCGGTCGACATCCCGGCCGCGCTGCGGGCCTTCCACCTCCGCTGTCCGAAGGTGCACATCGTGCTGCGGGACGGAGCGAGCAAGGACCTGGCCCAGGAGGTACGGGACGGGACGCTCGACGTGGCGTTCCTGGGGGTGCTGCCGAGTTACCGGCCCCAGGGTGTGAGCGATCACGAGCTCGCCACGGGCGAACTGGTCGCGGTCGTGGCACCGACCCACGCCCTGGCCGGGCAGAAGGAGACGGGGCTGGAGCGGCTGGCGCAGGAGATGTTCGTCGACTACCCGGACGGTACCGCGGCCCGTGCGCAGTCGGAGGAGGCGTTCGCGGCGATGGGCCTCACCCGGGAGGTGGCGTTCGAGGTCAGCGGCACCGACTTCATCGTCCGGCTGGTACGCAGCGGCCTCGGCGTCGCCATGCTGCCGGCCGCCTTCGCGGCGGAGCTGACCGGCGTGCACGTGCTGTCCGTCCGCGATGCCCCCGCGCGCACCGAGCGCCTGGTCTGGAGCCGCTTCCGCCCCACTCCGGCCGCCGCCGCGTTCCTGACCGGGCTCGGCGTCGATCCCGGTGCCGTGACCGGCTGAGCGAACGCATGGGACAGGCCCGGGTCTGACCATTGGGATGAGCCTGATCGGCCGTTCGGCGCGACCGGGTGCCATGCCGACGATCTTGAAGCCGGTGCCGTTGGTAGATGTCTGGACGGGCGTTCGCCCGCCATGCCTCATTCGTCTCTCAGGGAGACCAGCCATGCGCTACACCCTTGTCCCCTTCGCAGTGGCCGCAGGATTCTGCGCCGTCATGCTGGCGGCCGGTCAGGCGGTGCCCGCCGCTGCGCAGTCGGCTCCGCAGATCCGGGCCCAGGAGCACACCGCCGCCGTCAAGGGCTGCGTGAAGCCGGGGGAGACCGGCCTGTACCTCTCCAAGGAGGGAACGGCGAAGGTCACCTTCTCGCAGCCCTTCCTGGACGGCCTGAGGAGGGCCGGCGCCACGATCGACGCCATCGCCCCGATCCGGCTCGCCGACAACGGCACGGCCGCGGTCATGCCCATCGGGGAGAAGTACGACAACATCGAACTGCCCAGCGGCCGGGTCTGCTACCCCGGGGGCTTCCGCATCGTCTCCGCCACCGGCAAGGTCTACGACATCGAGGACTTCTGGATCCAGTTCGCGGTGTCCGGGGACAGCAAGTTCTTCGCCACTCCGGAGGTCGACTCAGTGCCCCGGGCCGCCGGGGAGCTGACCATGCTGAACTTCAGCGTCCCGCAGGCGTTCACGACGGGTGAGTTCGTGCCGCACAACGGCGGGATCGGCCCCAAGCGCGTGATCATGGACATGGACGGCCAGTGGGCCGCCCACCTCAACTCCGAGCTGGGCACCGACTTCTGGGCCGGAATGCACCTCTTCGACACCGACATCGCCTGGAAGGGCGTGCCGACCAAGGCGTTCCCGAACGTCGGGCTCTTCCCCAACCCGGGTGTGGCCGGCCTGAAGGTCATCGCCGAGGCCGTCCGCCCCGACCTCTAGAGAGCGCCGGCAGGGCGCGGCCGTCCCGGAAACGGTGCCGGCCGCGCCCGCGGTGCGTGCGGCGGCAGTCGGCGCAACAGCGGTCCTTCCGATTCGTATATTTTGAAATCGTAGTAATATCGGGCCCCCGCTTCCCGAGGAGGTTCCGATGTCCCCATGGCCCACCGAACTCGCAGGCCGTATCGACGAACACGTCCTGGACAGCGCCCTGTTGCGTGACAACCCGCTCGGCGACCCGTCGCAACGGCCGCTCTGGGTCTACACCCCACCCGGCTACGACGCCGATCCCGGGCGCCGCTACCCCGTCACGTACCTCCTGCTCGGCTACGCCGGCACCCTCCCGGTCTGGCGCAACCGCACCCCCTACCGCCAACCGGTGCCCGAACTCGTCGACGGGATCTTCGCCCGCGGCGAAGCCCCACCGATGGTGCTGGTGTTCGTGGACGCCTGGACCACGTACGGCGGCAGTCAGTACATCGACTCGCCGGGGACCGGCCGCTACCACTCGTACCTCTGCGAGGAGATCGTGCCGTGGGTCGACGCCCACTACCGCACGCTCGCCGACCGCGAACACCGCGCGCTGGCGGGGAAGTCGAGCGGCGGACTCGGCGCGGTGATCACGCCGATGCTGAGGCCCGACCTGTTCGGCGCCTTCGCGACGCACTCGGGCGACTCGCTGTCGGAGGCCCAGTACATTCCCCATTTCCTCATGGCGGCACGGCACTTGAGGGACTACGACGGCGACATCTTCCGCTGGTGGGACGAATTCCGCTCGCGCGTGGCCTTCACCAGGGACGAGGATCTGCGGCTGCTCGAACTGCTCGGCGTCTCGTCCTGCTTCTCGCCCGCCCCGGACGGCACGCCCCAGTTGCCCTTCGACCCGCGAACGGGCGCGCTCCGCCCGGAGATCTGGCGGCGCTGGCTGGATTGGGACCCGGTGCGGATGGTCCCCGGGCACGCCGAGGCGCTGCGGTCCCAGCGGGCGATCTGGATCGACGCGGGCACCCGCGACGAATGGTTCCTCGACCTGGGCGCGCAGGCGTTCCGCGATGCCCTGGCCGAGGCCGGGGTGGACGACGCGGTCATACGCTTCGAGCTGTTCGACGCAGGCCACCACTCCGTCGAGTACCGGATGCCGCCCGCGCTGGCCTGGCTCTCCCGGCGGATGGCGGATCCGAACTGACAAAACGGTGACGGCAGGGGCCGTTTCACAACCGTGCACGGGCCTCTTCGCGCCATCCGCGCCGACCTGCCACCGGGTGGGGTGCCGCCGGAATCCGCTGGGCAGGTACTGGTGTACGACCCCGGAACGCGGGGTGCGGCGACCGGTGGCGAGGGGTGTGTGACGTGAGGGAGCATTCCGTGTGGCAGTTCTCCGACGATCGTGGACAGTTGTCGACGGCCGAGCGGCGCCCGGCGCGGGTGCTCGCCTATGTCCAGGCCGGAGCGACCCTGTGGGACCGCGGCGTACGCCCCGGCACGATATTCGGCTCCGATCACGACGACCGGGCCGTGCCGGACGCGGCGAAGACCGGTTCGCTCCCGTTGGCCGAGGTCGGCTACCTCGGCGCGGGCAGCACTCTGGACGTGGACACCCTGCTGAGCGGTGAGCCCGATCTCGTGGTGGCCGTCAGCTACGGCGGCGGCCATGTCTACGGGCTCGCCCCGGAGACCGCCAAGCATCTGGAGGAGCAGGTCCCGGTAGTCGTCATCGACGTGGGGCAGGCACGCACCCTCGACGAGATCGGTGACCGGTTCGCCCTGCTCGCCCGCTCGCTCGGGGCCGAGGAGCCCGAGGCGGCGACCAAGGACCTGGACGGAGCACGGGACCGGCTGCGCTCGCTCGCCGCCGGCTCGGACGGGCCCCGGGTCGTCGCCCTCTCCCCGGCCGGCCAGGAACGGACCCACCTCGCCCGCCCCCGGATGTGGCCCGAGCTGCGGGTGCTGGCCGAGCTCGGCGTCGGCCTCGTGGAGCCCGCCGAGGGGCCCGGTGCGAACTGGTCCACGGTCGGCTGGGCGGAAGCGGCGGCCCTGCGCCCCGAGGTGGTCCTCGCCGACATCAGGGCCAACGCCACACCGCTCGACGAGCTGCGGGCCCACGCGGACTGGCAGGCGATCGAGCGGGCCGCCCGGGTGGTGCCGTGGAACCCGGAGCCGGTGTGCAGCGCGCGCGCCCACGCGGCCTTCCTGACGCGAGTGGCCGACGCGATGGAGGCGGCCGGGCGCTGAGCAGGCGGGGTGTACGCCCGGCGCCGGCGGGGACGGGTGGTGCGGGCCGACGCCCGTACGGACGTGTCCGATCGCGCGGGACGTACCGGTTCGCGAGGCTGGTCAGGACCACCCACGCAGACCCCGTACGTCCCCAGGAGCAGACATGCAGCAGGACAAGCACCCTTCCTACCGTCCCGTCGTCTTCCGCGACCGGTCGGCGGGCTACGCTTTTTTGACCCGGTCCACGGCGTCGAGCGAGCAGATGATCGACTGGGACGACGGCAACAGCTACCCCGTCATCGACGTGGAGATCTCCGCCGAGAGCCACCCCTTCTTCACCGGGAAGGCGCGCGTCGTCGACTCGGAGGGACAGGTCGCCAAATTCGAGCGTCGGTACGGGGGCGAGGACGCCTCCTGACCCGCGTACGGACCCGAGTCCCCCCGGCCCTCCACGATGGGGCGGGGGACGGCTGGCCACTTCCTGGGAGACGTCGAAGGACGGGAGGTTCCAGAGCCGGTCCTACGAGCTCAGGAAGAACCCCGGGTACTGGCAGCCCGAGAAACAGCGCATCGAAGGCATCCGTGTGCTGGTCTTCTCCGGCAACGACGGCGCCAACCTGGCCGTCGTCAACGGTGAGGCGGACGGGACGCAGTCGTTCATCCCCGATGTGGCCAAGAGCTTCGTCGCCAAGGGCCCGGAACACAACAAGTACTGGTACCCGAAGACCGGTTCGATGGTCGACGACTGGACCATCCACACCACCAGGGCGCCGTTCGACGACGCGAAGGTGCGCAAGGCGCTCAGCCAGGCAGTCGACCGCGAGAGCGTCACCGAGGTCGGCGTGAACGGCTGCCCCCGGCCCGCCGACTGCACGGGCCTGTCCGGTGGTTACGGCAAGTGGCGCGACAAGAGGAGGGCCCCGACGAGGACGCCGCGGCCGATGCCGGCCGGTGCGGTGTGATGGAGCGGCTTCGCCGGCCGCCGGCCTCGCGGCGATCCCCGATGTGCCTCGCCCGGCACGGCCGACGGGTACGCCCTCAACCTCGATCCGAACCTGCGGACGGTCGGACTCTTCCGCAAGGACGGCGGACGGACCACCGCGCTCGCCGAGGCACCGCTGCTGATCCGCCCGGGCATCGGCCTCGCGCTGCGGATCGGGGCCCGAGGCGCGCGGATCGAGGCGTTCGTCGCCGGCCTGCCGGTCCCTGCCGGTCGTCGATGTGACCGACACCCGCCACACACGCGGCAGGATCGGGCTCAATATGATCGGAGGCCGCGCCGCCTACCAGGACACCTTCGTCACCGCACTCCAGGAGACCCCGCCCCCATGCTCGACAGACTCGACCTGCTGGTCATCGGCGAATGCGTCGCCGACATCGTCCGGCTGCCGGGTGCGGCCGACCAGGTCCACCCGGGCGGCAGCCCGGCCAACGTCGCCTACGGCCTGGCCCGGCTCGGGCACGGCTCCACCCTGCTCACCCAACTCGGCCCCGATGACAACGGCCGGCTGATCAGGGACCATCTCGCCGGTGCCGGGGTCGAGGTCCGCACGGACGGCGCCACGGCCCCCACCCCGTCCGCCGCCGTCACCCTGGACGGCTCCGGCCGGGCCGAGTACACCTTCGACATCACCTGGACGCTCGGCCCGGTACCGCTGGACCGGCCGCCCCACCACGTGCACACCGGTTCCATCGCGGCGGTGATGGGACCGGGGGCGGCCACCGTCCTCGGCGCCGTGGAGTCGCTTCGGGCGTCCGCGACCGTCAGCTACGACCCCAATGTGCGGCCCGAGCTGATGGGGGACCACGAGTCGGCCGTCCGCAGGGTCGAGCGGTGCGTCGCGCTCAGCGATGTGGTCAAGGCCAGCGACGAGGACCTGGAATGGCTGTATCCGGGCCAGGATCCGGAGCGGATCGCCGAGCGGTGGCTGGCCACCGGCCCGGCGCTCGTCCTCGTCACCCGGGGCGGCGACGGTGCGCTGGCCGTACTGCCCGGCGGGCGGGTGACGGTCGACGCGCTGCCCACCGACGTCGTCGACACGGTGGGGGCGGGCGACGCCTTCATGTCGGGCACCCTGCACGCCCTCGCGGGACACGGGCTGCTCGGTGCGGACGGACGGGAGCGGCTCCGCTCGCTGGACCGGGCCCGGACGGCCGATGTCCTGCGGCACGCGGCGGCCTCGGCCGCGGTGACCGTGGCCCGGGCCGGAGCCAACCCGCCGGACCGGGCGGAGCTGAAGGCGGCGTTCGACCGGAGCTGACACGCCCCGGCCGGGGAACGGGGTGCCCGGGAGCCTTCATCCCGCGGGCACCGCCAGATGCGGGCTGCTGTCGTCGTCGAGGAACTCCACGACGGCGAGGACGAACAGCGCACAGAGCGCGATCCACACCGTGACCAGGCCCGTCGGCCGGTCCCACGCCACCAGGACCGCGGTGGCCACCACGACGACCGTCCAGTTCAGCGGGCGCCTGGCGCGGTGCACCCACCTGCCGGCCGGGCCGCCGGTGAACCCGGCCGCGTCCCGTACGGCACCGATGCCGCCGCTCCACATCGCCATGACGCGGCCGGCGGCGCGGCCGTCACCGGTGAGCCAGGCGGCGAGGGCCACCACGATGCCGAGCGTGACGACCATGCGTACCACGGCGCGCATCTGACCGACCAGGGCGTCGAAGACCGAACCGGCCGCCGGCTGCGATACCCCGGACGGCAGGCTGTCGAGATAGAAAGCCCGGCCCACCCACAACGCCAGGCCGAGTACCGCGGCGCCGGCCGCGACCACGAGCGCCGCCGTGATCAGGGCGCGGCGGCGGCGCACCGCGAGGAGCACCCCGCCCGCGGCCAGCACCAGAGTGACCAACGGCAGCCAGAACCCGATGATCTGGAGGGCCCGGAACCACCTCTGGGCCTTGCCCACCGAATCGGAGGTGAGCACCGTGAAATCGGTGTGGACCTCGGGGATCTTCGCCGCGATGCCCAGCCCCCGGTCGACGAGACGCTGTTTCACCTGGTCGATGACCGGTGCGAGGTCGATGGTGACGGTGTCGGTGGTGAGCTTCACGGCCCCGCCGCCGCTCCCGGACAGCGCCTTCACCGCGGCGGACTGGGCCGCCCGGTTGAGGTCGGTCCAGATCGTCGCGAAGGCGTCACTGGCGACGAACCTCTCCACGGTCCCGTGCACGAAGTTCGAAATGCCCGTGGTGATGGGGCCGTTCAGTGTCGACAGCGCCTTGTCGAGCACCGGCCGGTCCGCGGGGGAGACCTCGGACAGCAGGGCCTTCACATCCAGGTGCTGCATGACGGCGCCGGTGACGCGATCGGTCACCGCGGCCTGCACATCGGGGTCGGAGGCGAGCGGCGCCATCATGGCCACATAGTTGTCGGTGTCGCCGATCTGGTTCTTCGCCCACGACGACACGATGCTCAGCGGAGTGAGAACGGCTGCTACCAGGACGAGCAGCACGGCCAGGAACGAACGGGCGCGCGGACGGTGCCGGGCCGGGGCACGGTCCTCCAGCACGGCCACCCTGGCACGCAGCTCCTCCAGCTCGGAACTGTCCCGCGGGTGCTTCGGCTGATCGTGGTCCGCTTCCATCCCCCCAGGGAACGGCCTGCCACCGCACACGGCACGGCGGGTCGGCCCGAACGGGTGAGGACGGTCACCGTGGCGTGCGGCAACGTTCGGCCCACCGGAGGTATCGGTGACACTTTCGGCTCATTGGGCGCATCCTTGCCGGGGCTACGACCGTTCGACAACCAGTAGGCGTGATCGATTACGCAGGAGGGGGCGGACATGGCGAGGGCTGACGCAGGCGTCGCGGTTACCGGGCTGGGGCTGGTGACGTCGGCGGGCGCGGACGAGCACACCTTCTGGAAGGGGCTGTGCGCCGGTGTTTCCACGGCCCGTGGCTGCGAGGAACTGGCCGGACTGCCGGTCGACTTCGGCTGTCCGGTGGACGGGATCGACCTGGACGCGGCGGTAGGCGGGCGTTCGGTGTGGCGGATGGCACGGTTCGTGAAGATGGCGCTGGTCGCCGCCCGCCAGGCCGTGGCGGACGCCGGTCTGTCGCCCCAGCGGTGGGACGGCGACCGGGTCGCCGTGGTGCTCGGCGTCGGCGTGGGAGGGGTGTCCGTGCTCGTCGACAACGTGCGCAGGCTCGACGAGCACGGAGCGGACGCGGTGTCACCGCTGCTGGTCCCGATGATGATGCCCAACGCGGCCGCCGGGGAGGTGGCCATCGCCCTGCGGGCCCACGGCCCCAGCCTGGCCCCGGCGACCGCCTGCGCGTCCGGGGCGACGGCCGTCGCCGTCGCCCGCGACCTGCTGCTGAACGACCGGTGTGACGTGGTGGTGGCGGGCGGCGCGGAGGCCGTGCTCACCCCGCTGGTGGTGAGCGCCTTCGCGGGAATGGGCGCACTCTCGCTGCGCACCGGCGATCCGGCGGGGGCGTCGCGACCGTTCGCCGCGGACCGGGACGGGTTCGTGATCGGAGAGGGGGCCGCCGTGCTCGTACTGGAACGGACGGCCGACGCGTACGCCCGGGGCGGACGGCCGCGGGCACTGCTGACTGGTACGGGCTCCAGCACCGACGCCCATCACCCCACGGCCCCGGACCCGGAGGGCGGCGGCGCGCGCAAGGCCGTCGAGGCCGCGCTGCGCGAGGCGGGCTGGGCGGCCCACGAGGTCGACCACATCAACGCGCACGGCACGTCGACGCAGCTCAACGACGCGATGGAGACCGCGCTGATCTCCGAGCTCTTCCCGCACCGGCCGTCGGTGACCGCACCGAAGGGCGTCCTCGGGCACGCCCTCGCGGCGTCCGGGGCGATCGAAGCGGTCGCCACCGTCCTGACCCTGGAGCACGGGCTCGTCCCGCCGATCGCCAACCTGGACTCGCTGCCGGACGGGTTCGACCTCGACTGCGTGGTCAAGGAAGCCCGGATCCAGCCGGTGGAGCGGGCGCTGAGCCACTCCTTCGGCTTCGGCGGACACAATGTCGTACTTGCTTTCCAGCGCGCCGACGCGGACGGCCCGTCACGGACGGACCCGGGTGTCCTCGCCGTTGCTTGATCGTTCTATTTTCCATGACCGCAACGATCGACAGCCCCTCCGAAGAACGATCCACGGACCTCCTCACCGGTGTGCTCCTCGGCGGCAACTTCCGCCAGGAGCACGGCTTCTGGCAGCGGCTGATCAGCACCGAACCCTTCCGCCGCCCGGACCGTCGCACCGCCGAGGAGCGCCTGGCTCTCGTGTACGAGCGGCTGCGCGTCCTCAACGACTGCCTGGACAGCGGCGCCCGGCTGGCCGCCGACCCCCGCGCCCTCGCGGCGCTGCACGAATGGCTCGGCCCGGTGGACCCGGCACTCACCACAGTGGCGGGCATCCACTACAACCTCTTTCTCGGCAGCCTCCTCGACCACGGGGGCGACGGCCACCGCGACCTGTCGGACTTCCTGCGGCTTCGGCGCATCGGCACCTTCCTCTGTACGGAGGTGGCACACGGCAACGACGCCGCGGCCGTCGAGACCACGGCCGAGTACGACCGCGAGCGCGACGGCTTCGTGCTGTGCACACCGCACGCGGGTGCGCAGAAATTCATGCCCAACACCAGCCCGGCCGGCGGCCCCAAGACCGGGCTGGTGGCTGCCCGCCTGCTCGTCGACGGCGCCGACCACGGGGTATTCCTCTTCCTCGTGCCGCTCACCGACGCCGAACAGGCCCTGCCCGGGGTACGCGTCCGCACCCTCCCCACCCGCACGGGCAGCCCGGTGGACCACTGCCTGACCTCCTTCGACCGGGTCTTCGTGGGACGTGCCGCGCTGCTCGCCGGGGACCACGGACGGATCGGTGCGGACGGGGAGTTCAGCAGCATCCTCGACAACCGCAGGCGCCGATTCCTCGCATCCATCGGGCGCGTCACCTCCGGCAAGATCTCGATGACGGCCTGCGCGGTCGGCTGTGCGCGCGCGACGCTCGCCGTCGCCGTCCGCTACGGCGGCCACCGCTACATCTCGGGCCCCCGGGGCTCGAACCGGGTGCCGGTGATCGCCCACCGCAGTCACCACGGACCGCTCGCCTCGGCCATGGCCACCGTCTTCGCGATGAGCCTGCTGCACCGCAGGGCCCTGGACCGCTGGGAACGCGGCGAGCGACGGGAGGAGGCCGAGCGGCTGGTCGCCGTCGCCAAGGGATGGATCACCTGGCAGGCCAGGTCCGTGATCGTGGAATCCCGGGAACGCTGCGGTGCCCAGGCACTCCTGGAGCACAACGGCATGAGCGAACTCCTCACCGGGGTCGAGGGCGCCATCACCGCCGAGGGCGACAATCTGGCCATCCACGCCAAGGCGGCGGCGGAAATGCTCTTCACCGCCGCACCGGCCGGTCCCGGCCCTTCTTCCGGCGGCGGACCCGGTGATCTCGACGACCCCGGCTTCCTCGGCGGGCTGCTCGCGGAACTGGAGCGGATCTGGTTCGGCCGGGCCCGGGAGCGGATCGGCCTCGCACCGCACGGCGACCCGCTGGCGCGGTGGAACGCGGCGTCCGGGCCCGCGCTGCGCGGCGTCGAGGCACACGCCCAGCGGCAGGCGGCCGAGGCGTACGCGGAGGCAGTGGCCGCGCTGCCCGAGGGGCCCGCCCGCGACCGGCTCGGCGAGCTGCAGCGGCTCTTCGCGCTGGGCCGGATCGCCCGCAACGCCGGTGATCTGCTGGCCGCGGGGCAGCTGACCGCCGACCAGGTCAACTGCCTGCCGGACAGGGTGGAGGAGCTCATCACCACGGTCGCCGCCCATCTGCCCGAACTCGTCGAGTCCTTCGCGCTGCCGCCACAACTGCTCGCCGACTGGCCGATCGCCGGCGCCGACTACGTGGACGCCTACGACGATCCGGGAGCCTTCTGGCAGAGAGACGGTGGCCGGGAAGCGGCTCGGAGCGAGCGGTGAGGGCCGTGACGAGGAAGGGAACAGCTGTGTGGAGTCATCGGATCAGAGAGGCGGCCGGGGCTCTCGGGGTACGCGTTGTCCTGCTGGCCTTCTGGGGTACGGCGTCCGTCCTGGCCCGGTGGTGCGGGGAACGCGGGGAGGACGGTGGCGAATCGGTTCGGCACAAGGCGTAACTGGAGGCACTCCTCCTAGTTGATCCGGCGTCGGGACGGTTTCACCGCCGGCCCCGACAGCCGGACCGAATGATGGAGAGAAAGCTGATGAGCGCGATTCACCCCAAGATCACCGAGGTTCTGACACACACCTTCAAAGTCCCCGCAGCGGAGATCCACCCGGGCTCCACGATGGACAGCCTGGAGATGGACTCCCTCGCCGTCGCCGAGTTCGCCGTCCTCATCAGGGAGACGGCCGGCCGCGACCGGGACTTCGACCAGTTCCCCAAGAACGCCACGCTGGCCGACATCACACGGTTCATCGACGCGGCGGACGGCAGCGGCGCGCGGGTGGGCGGCGGGGCAGCGATGAGCAACGCCCGATGAACAGGCCGGCTGTCGCCGTCACCGGCCTGGGCATGATCACCCCGGTCGGCAACGACACGGAATCCACCTGGCAGGGTGTGTGCGCGGGAGTGTCACCGGCCCGTACCGTCGCCGAACTCGAAGGCTGCGCGATCGACTTCGCCTGCATGGTCGACGGCATCGACCTGGACGTCGCGATCGGCGGCCGGGCGTCCTTCCGCATGGGGAAGTACGTGAAACTCGCGGTGCTCGCCGCCCGGGAGGCGGTCGCCGACGCCGGGCTCGACCCGGCCCGGTGGGAGGGCAGCCGGGTCGCGGTGGTCGTCGGCACCAGCAGCGGCGGTTCCGCCTCGCTGACCGAGCAGGCCGTCGTGCTCGACCGGCTCGGCGCCGGGGCCACCTCGCCGTCGGGCATCCTGCTCACCATCCCGAACATGCCCGCCGCCGAGATCGCGATCCAGCTGCGGGCCACCGGACCCAGCATGGCGCCGTGCACCGCCTGCTCGTCCGGCGCCACCGCGCTGTCCGTCGCCCGCGACCTGCTGGTCACCGGGCAGTGCGACATCGCGATCGCCGGGGCCACCGAGTCGATCGTCTACCCGGCCGCCATGGCCGCGTTCGCCAGGTCCGGGGCCGGGGCCCGGCGGGACGGCGACCCGGCCGGACTGTGCCGGCCCTTCGCCGCCGACCGGGCCGGCCTGGTCATGGGTGAGGGCGCGGCCGTCATGGTGCTGGAACGGACGGACGACGCGCGGGCCCGGGACGCGGCCCCACGGGCGCTGCTCTCCGGCACAGGCGCCACCACCGACGCCCACCACCCCATCAGCCCGCGCCCCTCCGGCAAGGTCGCCCAGGCAGCGGTGGAGGCCGCGCTGCGCGACGCGGGCTGGGCGGCCGAGGACGTCGAGCACGTCAACGCGCACGGCACGGCGACCCCGGTCAACGACGCCGTCGAGGCCGCCCTCATCGCCCGGGTCTACCCGCACCGGCCTCCCGTCACCGCGCCCAAGGGCGTACTGGGGCACTGCATGGGGGCGGCCGGAGCGATCGAGGCCGGACTGACCGTCCTCACGCTCCAGCGCGGAGTCGTACCTCCGATCGCCAACCTGGACGCCCCGGCGCCCGAGTTCGACATCGACTGCGTCACCAAGCGACCCCTGCGGCGGCCCATCAGGAGCGCCGTCAGCCATTCCTTCGGATTCGGCGGCCACAACGCCGTCATCGCCCTTCAGCGTCCCTGAGGGCCGTTCCGCAGGCAGCAGGCAGGTGGTGCGACGGGAAAAGGGCCCGGCGTACCACCGGCCACCACCGCCCATGAGCCGCACAACCGCCCGTGAACGGCACAGCTCGCGCTGATCGCCTCGCTGCCGCTGACCGGCGTGATCGCGCTGCACGACCTCGACCTGGACGCGATGTTCTGCGACCGGATCGCGGTGCTGAAGGAGGGGCGGGTGGTGGCAGCCGGTACCCCCACGGAAGTGATCACCGAGGAGCTGATCGCCGACGTGTACCGGGTCGACGCCCGTGTCACGTGGGAAGGCCCGGACGGACGGCCCTCGGTGCGCTTCCTGCCGGGGCTGCCTGCGGGGACGTAGCGTCCGGCGCGGGCGCCACGAGAGGGGTCGGGCGGCGCCTTGAGAGCGGTTGGGTGCCACGAACGCGGGCGGCTGCCTCGAACGCGGTCGGGCGGACCCCGGCACGCGCGGGTCCGCCCTGAGAGCTGTCCGGGTGCGGCCGTTCGCCGCGGTGTGCGGTACGGGGTCAGCGGCGGCGTCCCTGGCCGAATTCGCCGCCCATGTCCTTGCCGCCGATGTCGGTGCCGTCCGCGTAGTCGATCTGCTCCTTTCGGAGTTCGGCGGAGACCTCCTTCTGCTCGGTCACCTTCTTGGTCTCCATCCGCACCCGCTCGACGGGCACGGTCTCCTTGCGCGTGGTCGGACGTTCCGCGTGCAGGGTCACCTCGACGTCCTGTTCGCGGATCGCGGCCCGTTCCGCCGTCTTCTCGCCGGGCTGGATGGGTTCACGGACCAGGCGCACCTCTTCGTGCGTCACCGGCACCGTCCTGGTGACGTTCTCGGTGACAACGTACTTGTGGAGCCGGGCCTTTCCGCTCTCGTACTCCTCCGTCCCGACGTGGAGCTGCTCCTCGGAGCGGATCATCTCCTCCTTGCCGCCCAGGTCGGCGGCCGACCGTTCGGAGCCCGCCCCGGCGCCCACGAGGGGACGCGAGGTGCCGGCAGCCCCGGTGCCGCGGTGCCTGCCCTGGCCCGGCCCGGATCCGGCGTCGGCCATGCCGGACGAGGTGGTCCGGGCCGTGCCCGTACCGGAGGCGCCGGTCATGGCCGACTTGTCGGACCCGGTGGTGCGTCCGGCGCCGGCCGCACCACCGGGTCCGGCCGCCCCGGCGGAACCCGCCGCTCCCATGGCCGTGGTGCCCGTCCCGGACGCCGTCGTGTTGCCCGTGCCAGGCCGGTCGCCGAGTTTCGCGGTGGTGTTCCTGGCGAGGCCGTAGTGCTTGTAGAGCTCTTCCTCCTCCGCCACGGACAGATGCGCATCCGCGTCCACCCGGGGAGCATCCTTGACGCGGTCCTTCGGGTGCGAGATGTGCAGATCGGATCCGACGCGGCGGGCTCCGGCAAGCGGAACGAAACTCTCCTTCATGCCGAACAGGCCGGTCTTCACCGTTATCCAGTCCGGTCGGCCGGTGTTGTCGTCGACGTACACCCGGCCCACACTGCCGACCTTCTCGCCATCGGTGTCGTACACCGTCAGGCCGTCGAGCTCTCCGGAATCCGTGAAACCGTCAGCGGCTGCCATGACCGATTCCTCCTCGTCCGGGCGCGTCCTGTGGCTGAGGCCATCAGAGGAGGCGCGTCCGCCTTCCATCGCGCCTCACCCGGATGGACGCTGCAACCGCCCGGTCCGCAAAGGCCGCCTGCCGCATGCTCGGCGGTTGGGCGGTGACCGCCTGCCACGGCGGTGGGCGCCCCATCCACAGATTAGGCCATTCGGGTGAAGTGGGCGGGGGTGCGGCCGGGCGGTCCCCGACGCGCGGCACGCCCTGGCCGGCCGCACCGGGAGCCCGATCGACGACCGGCGAGGAGGGGGTCGTCACCGAGCGGTACCCGCACCAACTCCTCGTCGCGCGGAAGGCGTTGTGAACACCGGCAACCCGCCCTCCCGCCGGTACCTCCGGCCGTAGGATCGGCACCCTTCGAACAGGCTGCCATCCACCTCGCCCTTCGGCCACGCCCACCGCCCCACCAGCGTCTGGAGACCTCGATGACCGGCACCCCGCACCGCCTGGACCCGGCCGGCGGCTGCCCGCACGCGGACAATGCCATGCTGCTGGCCCGGGGGGCCGTGGCATCCGTCGTGCTCCCCGGCGACGTGGCCGGGGCGGTGGTGCTCGGGCACGACGCGCTCCGGGAATTCCTCGCCCACCCCGACGTGGCCAAGGGCGCCCACCACTTCACCGAACTCGCCGAGGGGCGCATCCCGGACGGCTGGCCGCTCAGGACCTTCGCCACCGTGCATGGCATGACCACCGCCGACGGCGACGACCACCGACGGCTGCGCTCACTGGTCACCAACGCGTTCACCGCGCGGCGGGTGGAAGAACTGCGGCCCCGCATCGCGACGGTGGCAGCGGAACTGCTCGACCGCGTCGACCGTTTTGCCGCCGAGGGCGACGGAACGGTGGATCTGCGCTCCCGTTTCGCCCTGCCGCTGCCGATGGGCGTCATCTGCGAGCTGCTCGGCGTCGAGGCCGAACACCAGGACCGGCTGCACCACCTGTCCGGCCGGGTGGTCGCGACCGATACCGGTCCCGATGAGGCGATGGCTGCCAACCGTGAGCTGGTGGCGCTGCTCGGAGCGGTCGCCGCCGCCCGTGCCGAGCGGCCCGGCGCCGACCTGACCAGCGCGCTGATCGCCGCCCGCGACGAGGGCGGCGGCCGGCTCGGGCAGCACGAACTCATCGGCACCCTGCTCCTGTTGGTCATCGCGGGGCACGAGACCACGCTGAACCTCATCACCAACGCCGTACGGGCGCTGTGCACCCATCCCGAACAGCTCCGGCTCGTCACGACCGGGCGGGCGGGCTGGGCGGACGTGGTGGAGGAGACGCTGCGCTGGGACAGCCCGGTCAGCTACTTCCCGTTCCGCTATCCGACCCGGGACCTCACCCTCGACGGCACCGTCATTCCTCGGGGCACCCCCGTGCTCGCCGGCTACTCCGCGGCCGGACGGGACAAGGCCGCGCACGGACCCGACGCCGACCGCTTCGATGTGACCAGGCCCGCCCGCCGGACCGCCGCCCGGCACCTCTCGCTCGGCCACGGCCCGCACTACTGCCTCGGGGCGCCTCTCGCCCGCATGGAGGCCGCCATCGCGCTGGAGCAACTGTTCGGCCGCTTCCCGGAACTGGAACTCGCCGTCCCGGAGACCGAGCTGCCCCGCCACCCGGGCTTCGTCGGGAACAGCACGGGACGGCTCCCCGTGCGGCTTTGCCCGTAGAGCCGGAGCCCCGGCACATTCACGTCGGCACATATGATCGACGGGCCAAGAACCGACCGTCTTCATGCCGCGCCACCGGGGGTGCCCCATCAGTTCCGTACGCATCCGGCTGCCCGAACAGCGCGGCGAACTGTTGGGCCGGCAGGAGGACGGTGCACAGCTGCACCATCTGGTGTGGCGGCTCGGGCCGGGGTGGCGGGTGTGCGGCAGCGCCGTGCTCGGCGGCGGCATCGGCCCGCGCGACTGGGTGCTCAACGCCCAGGTGCCCGGCGGCTACCCGCGTCTGGACCCCGACCGGCACCTCGCCGAGATCGCCGCCGCCGAACACCTCACCGGGCCCGGCGCCGGGCTGATGACGGCCGCCGACGTCACGGCGTACACGGTCGCGTCCGACGAGGGCGTGACCGCGACCGCCACCTGCGGACTCGGCGTACGGGGCTGGGCCGCCGCCCCCGCGGAGGGCACAGAAGGGCTGCCGCGACCGGGCACGCTCAACATCGTCGTCACGCTCCCCGTGCCGCTCTCCGACGCCGCACTCGTCAACGCCGTCGCCACTGCCACCGAGGCCAAGGTCCAGGCCCTCCTGGACGCGGGCCTGGACTGCTCGGGCACCCCCACGGACGCCGTCTGCATCGCCGCCCCCACCCCGGGACCCGCCCCCGCCGAGCCCTTCGCGGGGCCGCGCTCCCTGTGGGGCGCGCGACTCGCCAGGGCGGTCCACGCTGCTGTCCTCGAAGGCGCACTGCGGCAATCCTGAGAATCCACAGCGCCGCGAGCCGACCCCGGGCCCGGCCGACGAAGGGAGCCCCCTCATGACATCGAGCACTGCGGACGCCACCGGGGGACAGCCGGGCGTCGCCGTCCTCGGCACCGGAATCATGGGGTCGGCAATGGCCCGGAGCCTGCTGCGGGCCGGACTCGACGTCCGCGCCTGGAACCGTACGCAGTCCAGGGCTGCCCCGCTCGCTGCCGACGGCGCCGTGGTCACGGAGACGGCCGAGGAAGCCGTACGCGGCGCGGATGTCGTCGTCACCATGCTCAGCGACGGCCCCTCCGTCGCCGCCGCGCTCGCCGCCGCGTCCGGGGGAGTGCACGAGGGCCAGATCCTGCTCCAGAGCTCGACGGTCGGGCTCGACGCCACCGCCGATCTCGCCCGGCGCGCCGCCGACCTGGGCCTGGTGTATCTCGACGCGCCGGTCTCCGGTACCAAACAGCCCGCGGAACAAGGGGCGTTGACGGTCTTCGTAGCCGGCCCGTCCGCCACCCGCGCCGCGCTCGACCCCGTGCTGGACGCGATCGGGCAGCGTACGGTCTGGGTCGGCGAGGCCCCGGGAGCGGCCTCACGACTGAAGCTCGTGGTCAACACCTGGGTGCTCACCATGGTCAACAACATCGCGGAATGCCTCAACCTCGCGGAAGGGCTGGGCATCGACCCGCAGACGTTCCTCGACGTCATGAAGGGCGGCCCGCTGGACTCCGCCTATCTGCAGGGCAAGTCCGCCGCCGTGCTCTCCGGCGACCTCACCCCGAGCTTCACCCTGTCCACCGCGCTCAAGGACACCCGCCTCATCCTGGACGCGGCGCAGGCGTCGGGCGTGCGGCTGGACCTCGTCGCGGCGTCGGCCGGCCGTTTCGTACGGGCCGAGGCGGCCGGACACGGCGGCGAGGACATGATCGCCACCTACTACGCGGGGCGGGCCGAGGAGCGGGACAGCGACTGAGCCGCCCCACGACGCGCCGCACGGGCGGCGCCGCTCCGCGGAGCTGTCAGACGACCCGCACCTCGTGCCGGACCACGGCATCGAAGAGGTAGCCCCGCGTGGTGTGGACGGCGGTCTCGGGCCCGGTACGGCCGGTCCGGTCCGTCGCCCGCGCCGGCAGGACGGCCGGTCCCGGGGCCCCGGTATCCAGTCGGCCGACCAGCGGACCCAGCTCCCGCTCCTCGGCCGTTCACGCAGCCGGGCGCGCCGCCACCGGACACCCCCGTCGGCGCTGACCTCACCCGTGCGCACGGGTGCGCCGCAAGGCCGGTGGGGGCGGGCCCGAGCGGCCCGGTACCGGCAGCGGAATTCATTCGGCCGCAAAGTACGGCCAGAGCCGCAGTGACGCACCGGCGTGCGCGACGGCTCCACCCTGTGATCCCGCACGGCGACGGCCCCGGGCAGTGACGTCCGGGGTCACTCCTCGACGAGCATCCCGTTGCGGAGCTTCCGCAGCATTCTGCTGATCAGTCGCGACACATGCATCTGGGAGATGCCGAGTTCCGCGCCGATCCGGGCCTGGGTCATCTCCTGGCCGAAACGCATGTCGATGATGCGACGCTCGCGTTCGTCGAGACAGCCCAGCAGTGGCGCGAGCGCATGCAGATTCTCGACCGTCTCCAGGGCGGGATCCGGACCGCCCAGGACATCGGCGAAGGTGCGCCCCGGGGCATGGCGCCGCCCCGCTTCCGACGGATCGGCCGGCATGTCCAGCGAACCCGCCGCGTACCCGTTGGCGGCCACGATGCCCTCGGTGACCTCGTCCTCGCTCAGCCCCAGCTGTTCGGCGAGCTCCGGGACGGTGGGGTCGCGGTCGAGCTCCGTGACGAGCGACTCCTTGGTCCTGGCGATGTCGACCCGCAACTCCTGGAGTCGGCGCGGGACATGTACGGCCCAGGTGGTGTCACGGAAGAATCGTTTGATCTCCCCGGTGATGTACGGGACCGCGAAGGAGGTGAACTCGACCTCGCGGGAGAGCTCGAACCGGTCGATGGCCTTGATCAGCCCGATGGTGCCGACCTGGACGATGTCCTCCATGTCGCCACCGCCGCCCCGATTGCGGAACCGTCCCGCGGCGAACCGCACGAGGGAGAGGTTCATCTCGATGAGGGTGTTGCGCGCGTACTGATGGGCGGGGGTTCCCTCCTCCAGGGCCTGGAGACGGCCGAAGAACAGCCTGGACAGTTCGCGCGCGTCGCAAGGGGCGACCTTTCCCGCGTCCTCGATCCACGGCAGCCCACCGAGGTCCCCGGCCGGCACGTCCGCCGGTGTCGGGCCAGGGCCCTCCGCCTTCTCCGTACCGGCGGTCCGCGCAGTGTGCGCCGTCATCCCGTCACGCTCCCCAGGTCGTATCCCATGAGGTTGATGCGCATGCCCCAGGAGGGAATTCCCATGCGCGACCGCGGAAGTCGATCACGTCACACGGCAGCGAATGGCCGGGATTCGTCGTGCTTCCCGTGATCCCCCGTCATGTTCCGGGCACGCACGCGGACCGGACCCGCGAGAAAAGCGGAACCGCCCCACCGGTACGGGGGAGCCCGGTGGGGCGGTCGCTGTCCAGACTGCCACAGCCGAGGGGCAATGGGGACCGACCGGCGCATACCCAGCGGTAGTTGAGTCGAAATCGACGGTGTTCCGATGCCGATGTCGCAGGTTCGGGAGAAAGACGGCAACTTCGACCAGGAGACGGCTTCATCGCACCGAACCGGATCCCGAATCCGCACCTCGGCCCGCGCCCGACGAACCCGTACCTCGGCCTGGACTCGAACTCGTACCCCGGCCCGAGCCCGTACCCGCATCCCAGCCCCCGACGACGGCCACGCCGCCGAGGCGTGGGGACGCGATCGACCGGCTGCGCGCCGCCGTGACCGCCCCCACCACCGGCATCGCCAGCACGGCCACGATGACGGGCCCGTAACCGCCTTCGGACGACACGTCCATCACCACTACCTCGCCGGCGGCCGACGCGGTCCCCACCACGAAGCAGACCAGGCCACGCACGAGGGCGGAACCGAGCAGGCGTGGAGGCGCGACCGCCAGTACGGCGCCCGTCAACAGCCCCAGTGCCGCCCCCACGGCGAGGGAACCCAGCACGGCGACGAGTCCTGCCACGGGCTTCTCGAAGGTGCTGTCCAGCGGCTCCCCGGACAGCCCCGCCAGTACGATCGCAGCCCACAGCACCGCGCAGATCCCGGCCGGAATCGCCCCGGCCCGGATGCCGAACAGCAGCCCACGACAGATCACGGCGCCTGACGCGCTCATCTGTTTCCCCCGCCCGCGCATCGCGCGTCCACTGTCACCCCAAGCCCGGCCCCAGGCGACGCGCAGCAGTGGGGCCGCGACATCTTCGCAGGTCCGCGGATGTGGTCGGACGGGGCGTCCGGACAGACGGCGAACCGCTCCCGCGGCCCTCTCACGGCCCGCTGCGGTCCTGTGGACCATCATGTGGTGGACGGATGGCTCTGCCGAGGGGGCACAGGTGATTTCCGAGCCGGAGATGGTGGACGAGTTCGGTGCGGTCGGGACGGGCGAGGTGGTGGGCGACTTCGACCGGAATCCCGCCCGGGTCCCCCGGCCGCGCCGCCCGTGGTGGTGGGCGGTGAGCGGAGCCGCGGTGGCTTCGGCCGTGTGGGCGGGCGCGTTGTACCTGCATCCGGTCGGTGACCGGAAGCCGGACATGCACGGTTACCGGCTGGACGCGAACCCGTGCCCGACCGTGCGGCTGAAGGCACTGGGCGCGGCGATCGCACCGAGGGAGGAGTATCCGGCGCTCGCACCGGAGCTTCTGAACGATCCGGCCCTCGACCGGGTGAAGTGCTTCATCTCCCTTCGGTCACCGGCCGCGGAGAAGCCGATCAGGAGCCGTTGGTACACCGACCACTCCGTCGCGATCACCGTGGCACTGCACAAGAAGTCCGATCCCGCGGCCGAATTCGAGGCGATGCGCGGGGTGACCGATTCCGGTCCTGAAGCCGGGGCGAAGGTCGAGAAGGTTCCGAACCTCGGCGACAGCGCGTATGTGCTGACGCAGGACGACGGCTACGCGGAACTGCGGGTGCGAGAGGGCGGTGCGGTCCTCTCGCTGGGTCTCTCCGCCTCCGCGCAGTACAACAGCGACGCGGGCGAACCGCCGTCCGATGACGGGCCGGACACCTCCGATCTCTCCCCGTACCGGTCGGCGATGATCAGCGACATGCGCGATCTGATGAAGAGCCTCAGCAGCTGACCCCGGAATCACCGACCCGTGAACGATTCAGGAGCGTTGCGGTCCGATGAACGTGCTCCGCCCCGGGGAATACGCTGCCCGGACCAGCGCATTCCTGCTGCTGTGAGACACCGGCGGCCACCCGGCCGCCGGTGCCGTGCAGCAGGAGAGAGGGAGCTCATGCCCAAGGCTTACGTGTTCACCCGCCACGGCGGACCGGAGGTGGAGGCCCTCATCGAGCAGGACGCGCCGGTGCCCGGCCCGGGTGAGCTGCTCGTCGCGGTTAGGGCGGCCGGGGTCAACCCGGTCGACTGGAAGCTGCGCACGGGGTACATCAGGCCCGGCAGCGAGCTGCAGCCCTTCCCCACCGTTTTCGGCAGCGAGGCCGCAGGGGTCGTCGAGGGCGTCGGCCCGGACGTCGAAGGGTTCGCGATCGGGGACGAGGTCTTCGGCAACCCGGTGACCGGCGGGTACGCCGAGTACACGCTGCTGCCTGTCGCCGTGACCGCGCACAAGCCGGCCGGGCTGTCGTTCACCGATGCGGCGGTACTTCCGGTCGCGGCGGCCACCGCGTACGACGGTGTGCGCCAGCTCGGCCTCGCCCCCGGCTCGACCCTGCTGGTAACCGGCGCCGGGGGAGGGGTGGGCGCCGCGGCGGTGCAGATCGCCCGGCACGCGGGCATCCAGGTCGTCGGCGTCGCCGGTGCGGCCAAGAAGGAGTTCGTCGAGTCGCTCGGCGCGGTGCACGTCGAATCCGGCCCCGGGCTCGCGGACCGGGTGCGGGCAGCGGCCCCCGACGGTGTGGACGCGGTCTTCGACCTGGTCGGCGGAGACACCCTGCGGGCCGCGGCCACGCTGCTCGGGGACCCGGCGGCGCTGATCAGCGCCGGGGACAAGCCGCTGGCCGCAGAGCTCGGCGGTGCGGCCGTCGAACGGGCCCGCACGGCGGCGGTCCTCGGCGAAGTGGCGGAACTCGTCGTCGAAGGCGCCCTGCGGCCCCATGTGAACCGGGCCTTCCCGCTCGCCGGGGCGGGAGACGCGCTGCGGGCCGTGGAGAGCGGCCACACCCTCGGCAAGATCGTGATCGAGGTGTTCGCGTGAGCACGCCGGACGCCGTCGGCAGGCCGCACCCGCTGGACAGCCCGGTCCACGCCGCGCTGACCGGCCCGCACGCCCGTTTCGCCGAGCGCCGCGGCCGCATCCTGCGGTACCGGCCGGACGTGGCCCCGTGGGCCGCGACCCCGGACACACCGACGGCCGAGGACTGGGACGACGCGGCGGCGCTCGTCGGACCCGGTGGCGCCGTCACCATCACTGCCTTCCGCGAGCCCCCGCCGGACGACTGGGAGACCGTCTTCCGGGCCGAGGGCGTCCAGCTCGTCGACGCCGGGGTCGGGACAGCACCCCTCTCCGGGGCTGTACGGCTCGGACCCGCCGATGTGCCCGAGATGCTCGAACTGGTCGAGCGCACCCGGCCCGGACCGTTCCTGCCCCGCACCGTCGAGCTCGGCACGTACCTCGGTGTGCGGCGCGACGGCGTGCTCGTCGCAATGGCCGGGGAACGGCTGCACCTGCCGGGCTGGTCCGAGATCAGCGCCGTCTGCACGGACGAGTCCGTACGCGGCCAGGGGCTCGGCACCGGGCTGGTGCGTGCCGTCGCCCACGAGATCAGACAGCGCGGCGAGACGCCGTTCCTGCACGCCGCCTCCTCCAACACCAATGCCGTCCGGCTCTACGAATCCCTGGGATTCGTGCTCCGCCGCCGGACGTCCTTCCTCTCGGCGCTCGCACCGCAGCAGCCGCCGGCCCGCCTGCCGGGTCCGGGCGGCGCCCGCAGCGAGCGCGAGGCCCGCGCGGCAGCCGCGCGCTGAGCCACGGTGCGGCCCTTCGGCCCGGCGGCTCCGGGCCGAAGGGCGCACTGGCGGCCTCCCGGGTCGGGACCTTCGGCGCCGCCCGAGAGGCCGTAAGCCACGTGCGCCGCCCCTCGGAACCCGGTGCACTGGGAGGAAACGTCGGCACCGTGCCGGCAGGTCCCGGGAGGAGTCGGCCGTGACGATCCGGCCTCAGTGCCAGGCTGCGACATGTGGAGCGGCGCTCCCGGGGACGGACGCGGGGGAGGCGGCCGTTCTCGCGCCACGGGTCGGGAACCCGGCGCTGTTCGCGGGGCTGGCACTGCTGACCGTCCTGGTCGTCCTCCTGGACTTCCGGACCGGCAAGGACCTGCACCTCGTACCACTGCTGGTGGTCGTCCCCGCCCTGGTCTCCGTCTTCGGAACGGTCCGGCAGACCATGGGCGTGGCCACCTGGATCACGGCTGTCGTCGTGTGCTCACGCCTGGTGGCCGGCGGAACCTTCTGGGACACCGTCAGCAGTGTCGCCTTCACCGTGCTGGCCTGTTTCCTGGGGGTCGGCTCGTGCGTGCTGCGGATCCGCCACGCCACCGAGATCGCCAGGCTGCGCTCCGCCGCCGGGGCGCTCCAGCGCCAGATACTGCGCCCGCTTCCCATCCTGACCGAACAGGTCCTCGCCCACGGCATCTACACACCGATCGAGCAGGACCGGCTGGTCGGCGGCGACATCTACGAGGTCGTCGAGTCGCCCTACGGAACCCGGGCGATCATCGGGGACGTCCAGGGCAAGGGGCTCGCCGCGATCGGGGTGGGCTTCGCCGTGCTCGGAGCGTTCCGGGAAGCGGCCATCCGGGAGCCCGACCTGACCGGGGTGGTCGACGCCCTGGAGGACGCGGTCGCCCGGCACAACGCGTTCTCCGCCCAGACCGGTGAGACCGAGCGCTTCGTCACCGCCCTGGTGCTGGGCTTCGACGGGAGCGACCGCGTCCAGGCCGTCAACTGCGGCCACCTGCCGCCCCGGCTGCTGGACCAGGACGTGGTCCGCGAGCTCCCGCTGGACCGGACGTTCGTCCCGCTGGGAATGGCGGAACTCGGCCACGAGGCGCGGATCGCGGAACCGCTGGACCTCCCGGCCGGTGCCACGCTCCTGCTCTGCACCGACGGAGTGACCGAGGCCCGTGACCCGTCCGGCGCCTTCTACCCGCTGGACGCCCGGCTGAGCCGCTGGACGGAACTGGAGCCGTTCGAGCTCCTGCACGCGCTCCACGCGGACCTGGAGGCGTTCTCCGGCGGCGTACGGCGTGACGACGTCGCCGTGATCGCGCTGCGCCGGGCACCGGACGGCACCCCGCACCGGACCAGGACGGCGGACCACGGCGCCCGCCCGGAGGCCTTCGCGTCCAGCGGCCGGTGACCGGTCGGGAAGGACACCCGGTGCGATCGCATGTCCCGACGAGACTTGTGTCGCGTCGGGACATTTTCAGGTGTACGGTGCACTTATGAATCCGGAACGGAAGACCCCGGAGCGGCGGAGCCGCAAGGCCCGCAGGACCCGGGACGCACTGGCGCAGGCCGCGTTCGAGCTCGTGCTCGCCCGGGGTCTGAGGAATGTGACGGTCGAGGAGATCGCGGAACGCGCGGACGTCGACCGGCGCACCTTCAGCCGGTACTTCACGAGCAAGGAAGCCGCGGTCCTGGACTCGCTACGGGGCGACGGTGACCGGATCAACGACGCCCTGCGGGCCCGCCCAGCCGGCGAACCCCCGCTCACCGCCTACCGCCGGGCCGTCCAGGACTGGCTCGAAGACCCCGGAGCGCAGGCCTGGCACCGGCGCGAGCGGATCTTCGACCTGCTGGTCCTCGCCGAGCAGGAACCGACCCTCTACGCGGCGTTCCACCACATCCGGGTGGACGCCCAGGAGGACTCGGTCGCCATCGTCGCGGACCGGCTCGGGGTCGACCCGCGACGGGACATCCGCCCCGCCGTCACGGTCGCCGCGGGCGCCGGAGCTCTCCTCGCGGCCCAGGCCGCCTGGGCACGCGCCGGGCAACCGGACGACCTGCCCAGGCTGGTCGGGCAGGCCTTCGACGCCCTCGCCGGCGAACTGCTCGCGCAGCCCCTCGCCGGGCAGGCGCAGCACAGCACCACGGAAGGAAGCACAGAATCATGAGCACCACCCCCACCCCCGCCGACCAGGAATTCGCCGGCAAGACCGCCCTCATCACCGGCGGAGCCTCCGGCATCGGACTGGCCCTGGCACACCGGCTGGCCACGGGCGGCGCGTCCGTCGTAGTCGCCGACTACGACGATGCCAGTGCCCGCAAGGCGGTCGCCGAACTGGAGAGCGCCGGCGCCAAGGCCGCCGCGGTCTCCATGGACGTGACCGACCCCGCCTCCGTCGAAGCCGGCGTCCGGTTCGCCGTGGACACCTTCGGCGCCCTGCACCTCGCGGTCAACAACGCCGGCATCGGCGGCCCCAGCAACCCCACCGGTGAGTACGGGATCGAGGACTGGGACCGGGTCGTCGCCACCAACCTCAGCGGTGTCTTCTACTCGATGCGCTACGAGCTTCCCGCCATTGTCGCGGCCGGCGGCGGCGCCGTCGTGAACATGTCGTCGATCCTCGGCACCAACGGCTTCGCAGGATCGCCCGCCTACGTGGCCGCCAAGCACGGCGTCGTCGGCCTCACCAAGACGGCGGCCCTCGAATACGCGGACCGGAACGTCCGGGTCAACGCCGTCGGCCCCGGCTTCATCGACACGCCGCTGCTGCGCAACACCGACAGCGCGGCCCGCGACCACCTGATCTCGCTGCACCCGGCCGGACGCCTCGGCAAGGCGGAGGAAGTCGCCGAACTCGCCGCCTTCCTGCTCTCCGACCGCGCTTCCTTCATCCACGGCAGCTACCACCTGGTGGACGGCGGCTACTCCGCCTCCTGAGTGGCGGACGGGGGAACGGGGGCGACTGGCGGACGGGGCACGGGGGTGACCAATGGAGCAGAGAACGTGAGGAGAATTCCATGAAGGCCGTTCAGTACCGCACGGTGGGTGCAGCACCCGAGGTCGTCACCGTGCCCGACCCCGAGCCCGGCCCCGGCCAGGTAATGCTGAAGGTCACCGCCGCGGGTGTCTGCCACTCCGACATCGCGGTGATGAGCTGGCCCGCGGATCAGATCCCCTTCCCGCTGCCGCTCACCCTCGGCCACGAGGGCGTGGGCACCGTCGCCGCCCTGGGCGACGGTGTGAGCGGGCTGACGGTCGGCGAGTCCGTCGCGGTCTACGGCCCCTGGGGCTGCGGCGCCTGCGTCAAGTGTGCCGAAGGCAGGGAGAACTACTGCCTGCGCGCCAAGGAGCTCGGCATCGCCCCGCCCGGACTCGGCGCGCCCGGCGCCATGGCCGAGTACATGATCGTCGACGACCCGCGCCATCTGGTGCCCCTCGGCGACCTCGACCCGGTCCAGGCCGTGCCGCTCACCGACGCGGGCCTGACCCCGTACCACGCGATCAAGCGCTCGCTGCCCAAGCTGGTGCCGGGCGCCACCGCCGTGGTCATCGGCACCGGCGGCCTGGGCCACGTCGCGATCCAGCTGCTGCGCGCCATGACGGCCGTCCGGGTCATCGCCCTCGACGTAACCGAGGACAAGCTCGCCCTCGCCCACGCCGTCGGTGCGCACGAGACCGTGCTGTCCGACAAGGACGCCGCGGCGAAGGTCCGGGAACTCACCGGCGGCATCGGCGCACAGGTCATCCTCGACTTCGTGGGCGCGCCGCCGACCGTCGCCACCGCCGGGGCCGCGGCCGCCATCGACTCCGACGTCACGATCGTGGGTCTCGGCGGCGGCGCGCTGCCGGTCGGCTTCGGCTCGCTGCCGTACAACACGACGGTGACCTCCCCGTACTGGGGATCGCGCTCCGAACTCGCCGAGGTGCTCGATCTCGCCCGCGCCGGATCCGTCGAGGTCCACGTGGAGACGTACTCCCTGGACGAGGCGCCGCTGGCGTACGAGCGGTTGCACCACGGCAAGATCAACGGCCGCGCGGTCATCCTCCCCAACGGCTGACCGTCAGGGAAGCCCCCTCGCTCACGGTCGTGCGGGCCGTCGCGGATTGCGACGGCCCGCATCGTCATACTCGCGACCGATGGGCGGCGCGCCGCCCGAGGGGGAGACTCGGCGGATGGAATTCGTCGCGCTGATGACCCTGCCCGGACTCGTGATCGGGCTGACCGCCATCGCCTTTCTCGACCAGCTGATGCTGCGTGCGGGCCGGGCGGGCCTGCTGCCGTGGCGCAACAGCGCGCGGCAGGGGCAGGTGTCGGCGACGGGTTCGAGCAGCTGCACGCGAGCTTCTCGCCCGGCAAGCAGAGCGAGCTCAAGGAACGCCAGAGCGCCCTGCTGATGCGCGACGACGAGGAGGACGGCGCCCCGCCCCACCGCTCCACCGTCGACCTGGACGGCGGCCGCGCCGTCATCCGCCTGCTCGGCGGCGCCGCCCGGTAGCGGCCACCGGCCGCGGAGTGTCCCGGCTCACCGCGTCGCCACCAGGGGGCGCAGCGCGGTGCCGCGCAGCCGGACCACCGCCGGGGCGCAGCGCCGCGCCGCCGTCGTCAGCAGCCAGGCGACGAGCGCGCCGGTCACCAGCCCGATCAGCACATCGTGGGGGTAGTGCACACCGATCCACACCCGGGACGCGGCCATCAGCACGGCGGCGGGCACCGCGATCGCCCCGAGCCTGCGGTCGGCCAGCCAGATCGCCGTCGCCGCGGCCGCCGCGATCGCGGCGTGGTTGCTGGGGAAGGACCAGTCACCGAGCGCCGGGCACGCCTCCACCGTCACGACATGGAGGGTCTGGCACGGCCGCTGCTCATGGAAGAGCGACTTCACCAGGTCGTTGGCGAGATACGCGGCCACCACGACGAGCGGGGCGCAGAGCGCCATGGCGGTGCGCGCGGGATCGGTGGAGCGGGAGCGCCACCAGGACGCGAGCATCAGCAGGGCGAACAGGACGAGCCCGTAGTCCGACCAGATCCGGATGGCGGAATCCACGGCCGCGGGGGTGCGCTGGGCCAGCTCGGTGATCCAGGTGTACAGGTCGCCGTCGGTCGAGGTGGCGATGGGCATCAGCTGTTCTCCCCTTCGGAGGTGCGACGGCCCCGGAAGCGGAGCAGTTCGGCGGCGAGCGGGATGAGGGAGACCATGACCACGAGGGCGACGATCGGCAGCAGATAGCGGTCGACGTTCGGCACCGAGGACCCCAGCGCGTACCCTGCAAGGACGAGTCCGACGGTCCAGACCATCCCGCCGACGGCCTGCCACAGGGCGAACACCCGGGCCGGGACGCCGAGTGCCCCGGCCAGCGGGTTGAGCACCGTACGTACGACGGGTACGAAGCGGGCCAGCACGATCGCCCGCGCGTGGCCGTATCTGCCGAGCAGCTCCTCGGCGCGGGCGGCGCCCTCGTGCAGCCGTTCGGAGCGGCTGCGGGCGAGCAGGGCCCGGCCGCCCCGACCGCCGATCCAGTAACCCGTCTGGGCGCCCAGCAGCGCGCCGGCCACCGCGGCGATCAGGACCTGCGGCAACGACAGGTGCACCGGCCCATGGGCGCCGGAAACACAGAGCAGGCCCGCCGTGAACAACAGGGAATCGCCGGGCAGGAAGAAACCGACGAGCAGTCCCGTCTCGGCGAAGAGGACGACGGCGATGCCGAGCGCGCCGAACGCCCCGAGCAGTGACCCCGCGTCCAGCAGGTTCACCGCCTGTGGCGCGGACGCCAGTGACAATACGGACACGGTGGAGGGTCTCCCATAATGGTGGGCGGGCGACCGACGGAGCGCCCGGACTGACTACAGTGATGTAGACGGTCTACATCACTGTAGACGCCCGAAGGGGGAGGAGAGTTCCCATGTCCCAGGTGAAGGGGATATCGAGCGGCGGACCCGGCCCCCGCGCACACGGCGAACCCGGCCCCCAGACACACGGCGATCCGGCATCGGGACCGGCACCGCACCCCGCCACTGCCGAACGGCGCCCCGCCGGCGAGCTGGAGGCCACGATCCTGGCGGCGCTGTGGGCCGCGGGAACACCGCTCACCCCGGGCCAGGTCCAGGGCGCGATCGGCGCGGAACTCGCCCGTACCACCGTCACCACGATCCTGTCGCGCCTGTACGAGAAGGGCGCGGTGGACCGCACCCGGGCCGGCCGCGGATTCGCCTACACGCCCACCGAGGACGAGCCCGGACTGACCGCCCGCCGCATGCACAGCGAACTGCGGAAGCAGGAGGACCGCAGCACCGTCCTGGCCCGCTTCGTCTCACAGCTCACCGACGAGGACGAGCAGCTGCTCCGGGACCTGCTCGACGGGGAGACCTCATGATCCGGGCCGCGACCGGGGAGCCCTCGTGATCCGCGCCATGACTGCCATGACCGCCGCGACCGCCATGACCGGTATGACGGCCGCGACCGCCATGTCCGGGGAGGCCCTGTGATCTACGCCGTCTGGGTGCCGCTGCTGATGCCGTTCCTGGCGGTGCCCGCCGCCCGCCGTCTGGCGGACGCGCTCTCCCCGGTGCGCGCCGTGCGACTGCTCGCCGCGACGGGCGTCGGCCTCGCCCTGTGCAGCGTTCTTGCCCTGGGCCTGCTCGTGGTGCCCGGCGCGACCCGGTTCTCCGTGGTCTTCGCCCTGGGCGAGCTCGTCAGACCGCTCTCCGACACCGTCCCGGCGGCCACCGTGCCGCTGGCAGCCGCCGCACTGGCTCTCCTAGTGGGCTGCACCGCCGCCGTCGCCCGTGCCGCCCGCCGTCACTGGGCGGATCTGCGCCGGGGAGGACGGCTCGACGGGCGCGCCGACGGCGAGCTGGCCGTTCTGCGGGACAGCCGCCCCGACGCCTACGCGCTGCCCGGCCGCCCCGGCACTCCCGGCCGCATCGTCGTCACCACGGGAATGCTGCGCGCCCTCGACCCCGCCGAACGCGATGCCCTGCTGGCGCACGAACGCGCCCATCTCGCGGGCCGTCACCACCTCTTCGTCGCCGCGGTCGAAGCCGCCGCTCTCTGCCACCCGGCGCTGCGCTCCCTGCGGGCCCCCATGGCCTACGCCCTGGAACGCTGCGCCGACGAGGCGGCTGCCTCCGCGGTCGGCGACCGGCGGATCGCCGCCCGCGCCATCGGCCGGGCCGCCCTCGCCGCACGCGCCGCCGAAGGCGTCCCGCAGCCCCGCCCACGGGTGGCGCTCGCCGCCGCGGCCGGGCCCGTACCGCGCCGCGTCGCCGCACTCCTCGGCCGGAGCGCCGTACGGCCCCGCGTCGGGCGTACCGCGGCCGCGGCGCTGCTGGCCTGCCTGGTCGCCTCCGGAGTCGCCGCGCTCGACGCGACGAACGATCTGCACAGCAGCATCGAGGTGGCACAGGGCGAGGGCGCGCACCACTGACCGGCTGATCCCCGCCGCCCGGTCGTCCGGCGGGCCCGCTCAGGCCCCGTCCTGATCGGGCGTCCACGGCCCGTCCGCCAGGTGTTCCCGCAGCCGGTCGAGGAAGACCCGCTGTCCCGCGACCAGCCGCTCGGCCGCCTCCCGGGGCGTGCACCAGGCGAACCGGTCGACCTCCGGGAACTCCCGCCGCACGCCCGATCCCCTCGGCCACTCCATGGTGAACGTCCCCGGGACGGCTGTCGCGGCGTCGAGATCCGCCTCCAGCGCCCACACCGTCACGGTCTTGCCGCCCGACTGACGTGCCTCGCCCAGCGCCACCCACTCACCGTCCGGCACCGGATGCCCGAACTCCTCCACGAACTCGCGCCGGGCGGCGGCCGCCGGCTCCTCCTCGGAGTCGTACTCCCCCTTGGGGACCGACCAGGCCGCACTCTCGCGACCCGCCCAGAACGGGCCGCCCATGTGCCCGATGAGCACCTCGAAACCGGCCTCGCCCGACCGTCGGAACAGGAGAAGGCCCGCACTGCGCCTGGCGCGCTTCCGGTTCGGCATGCCGTCAAGTCTCCGTCCCGACCTGGGCGGAGTGCCGTCGGCGACACCCCCTTCGTGCCGATCATTGCAGTCATCCAGCCGACGGGTCCTGTTCGCCGCGAGGTTCCCGATGCCCCCTGGTGCGCCGTTGCGCACCCGGCCATGCTGTCCGCCGACAGCGCCCGCGCCCGGAACGGGCCGCGCAACCATCGGGAACCCAGGAGGACTTGTGGTCCTTGGCATAGTCGGCAGGACAACCGGACCGCGCGGGAGAGCGGCGCGAGGGCACAGGACTCTCGCGCGCCCGGCCGTGCTGCTTGCGACGGTGTCCGCCCTGACCGTCGGCGCGATCTCTCCCGCGCTCGCCGATTCGAACCCCGATCCACGACCCCGCACCTCCGCCGAGATCCTCAGACCGGTCGCCCCGCCACCCGCGAGCAACCCGGCGGGGGCGCTCCGCTCGGTCGCGGACGGCGACGGCATCGAGACCGCACGCACCTCCCGTCCGATCGCCCCGGGGGTCAGCCTCAGCTCGTACGACCGGCTCGAGTCCGACAAGTGGCTGCGCGTCGACAACCTCTCGGTCGACCTCGCGGGCAGCGGCGTACGCGCCGACTACCTGTCCTCCGGCAAGGTCTCCGAACGGCACAGCGTCTCCGAACTCGCCGCCGGACACGACGCGGGCCGCGGCCGCCGCACCGTCGCCGCGATCAACGCCGACTTCTTCGACATCAACCAGACCGGCGCGCCCGAGGGCATCGGCATCAAGGACGGGGCCACCGTCCAGTCGCCCGCCCCGGGCATCAACCGGGCCGTCGGTATCGGCCCCGACAGCGCGGGCCGCATCCTGAACCTGTACTTCGAGGGCACGCTCACCCTGCCCGCCGGACAGCGGCCGCTCGCCGCCTACAACGCGGCCAACGTGCCGGCGGGCCAGGTCGGTGCGTACACCTCCGCCTGGGGAACCGCCGACCGCGCCCTGACCGTGGACAGCGCGACGCCGGTCGCCGAAGCGGTCGTACGGGACGGCAAGGTCGTTTCCGTCTCGCGCGCACCCGGCTCCGGGGCCGTCCCCGAAGGCACCACCGTCCTGGTCGGCCGTGAGGCCGGCGCCGTGGCACTCGGCGCACTGAAGCCCGGTGACCCGGTGTCCCTGGCCTACCGGGCCCGTACCGACAGCGGGGCCGTGCCGCGCACCGCCGTCGGCGGCCGGGAACTCCTCGTCGTCGACGGAGTCGCGCAGAACCATGACGGCGAGGGCAACAACACCGCCGCACCCCGTACCGCCGTCGGCTTCTCCGAAGACGGCCGGACCATGCAGATCCTCACCGTCGACGGACGGCAGGCCGACAGCGGCGGCGTCACCCTCACCGAACTCGGCCTGATGATGAGGCGCGCCGGATCGTACAGCGCACTCAACCTGGACGGCGGCGGATCGTCGACCCTCGTCGCCCGCGAACCCGGCAGCGACGCGCTGCGGGTGGAGAACAGCCCGTCCGACGGCAGCGAACGCACCGTCCCCAACGGCCTCGCCCTCACCGCCCCCGACGGCAGCGGACGGCTCAAGGGCTACTGGGTCGAGCCCAGCACCCCCGCCGGCGCCGCGCCGGGCGCCGACCCAGTCAAGGGCGGCCACCCCGACCGGGTCTTCCCCGGCCTCACCCGTCGCCTCACCGCGACCGGGTACGACGAGACCTACGGCCCCGCGCAGGGCGCCCCGCGCTGGCGCACCGCAGACGGATCGGTCGGCACGGTCGACGGCAACGGGCTCTTCACCGCACGTCGCAGCGGCACCACCGACGTACGCGCCGAACACGGACCGGCGCGCGGGAGCACGTCCCTGACCGTCCTCGACGAGCTGGCCCGGACCGAACCCACCACCCGGCGGGTGGGCCTCGCCGACGCCGGGGCGACCGGCACCTTCGGCATCGTCGGATTCGACGCCCACGGCACCAGCGCCCCCGTCGAGCCGCGCGACATCGAACTCGACTACGACCACGCCCTCTTCGACATCCGCGACGACGGGCAGGGCTCGTTCACCGTCGCCTCACGCACCGGCTCCGGCGCGGGGCAGATCAAGGCGAGCGTCGCGGGCACCACCACCGTCCTCGCCGTCAGCGTCGGCCTCACCGAGCAGGCCGTCTCCTCCTTCGACGACGCCGGGTCCTGGAAGTTCAGCCAGGCGCGCGCGGACGGATCGCTGGCGGCCACCGCCGACGGCCACACCGGCACCGGACTGAAGCTCAGCTACGACTTCACCCGGTCCACCGCCACCCGCGCCGCCTACGCCGCCCCGCCCCAGCCGGTCACCGTGCCCGGTCAGCCCCAGTCGTTCAAGCTGTGGATCAAGGGCGACGGCCGGGGCGCCTGGCCGACCCTGCACCTCAAGGACGCCGCCGGCTCCGACCAGCTGCTGCGCGGACCGTACGTCACCTGGAACGGCTGGCGGCAGGTCACGTTCACCGTGCCGCCTGGAGCAGCCATGCCGCTCTCCGTGTCCCGCTTCTACCTCGCGGAGACCGCGGCGGCCAAGCAGTACACCGGTGAGATCGTGATCGACGAACTCACCGCCCAGGTCCCGCCCACCGTCGACCTGCCCGGACAAGCCGCTCCCGCCGACCCGCTGATCGACCCGGCGGCCGTGACCGGGCGCCGGGACTGGCGGTTCGCGGTGATGTCCGACGCCCAGTTCGTCGCCCGCGACCCCGACAGCGCGATCGTTGCCCAGGCCCGGCGCACCCTGCGCGAGATCAAGGCGGCGGCCCCGGACTTCCTCGTCGTCAACGGGGACCTCGTCGACGAGGGATCGCCCGCGGACCTGGCCTTCGCCCGCCGCATCCTCACCGAGGAACTCGGCGACACGCTGCCCTGGTACTACGTACCGGGCAACCATGAGGTGATGGGCGGCAGGATCGACAACTTCATCACCGAATTCGGGCCCGCCCAGCGGACGTTCGACCACAAGGGAACCCGCGTCGTCACCCTCGACACCTCCGGCCTCAGCCTGCGCGGCGGCGGCTTCGCCCAGATCAGGCAGCTCCGCGCCCAGCTGGACGCGGCTGCCGAGGACCGGACCGTCGATTCGCTGATGGTCATCGAGCATGTGCCGCCGCGCGATCCGACCGTCCAGAAGGGCAGCCAGCTCGGGGACCGCAAGGAGGCCGCCCTGGTCGAACAGTGGCTCGCCGACTTCCGCCGTACGACGGGCAAGGGCGCGGCCCTCATAGGCAGCCACGTCGGCGTCTTCCACGCCTCGCACGTCGACGGAGTGCCGTATCTGATCAACGGCAACTCCGGCAAGGCACCGGCCGGACCCGCGGACGACGGCGGTTTCACCGGCTGGTCGCTGGTCGGCGCCGACCGCATCGGCCAGGGAGCCCAGGCCGCGGCGCGGCAACGGCCGTGGCAGGGCGGGCCCGACTGGATCTCCGTACAGACCCGCGCACATGTGGACGCGCTGAGGATCGACGCCCCGTCGGTGCTCGCCACCGGAAGCCGTACGAAGGTCACCGCGACGGTCACCCAAGGGAACCGGAGCGTCCCGGTCGGCTTCCCGCTGGCCGCCGACTGGACCGGCTCGCCGAACGTGCACATCGGTGACCGCAGCGGCGTCCGCCCCCACCACACGGCGGTCCTCGATCCGTCCACCGGCACCCTCACCGCGCTCCGGCCGGGCACGATCACGCTCGCCGTGACGGTCAACGGCACGACACAGCGGATGCGGATCACCGTCGCCGCGGCCGGGTCCGCTCCGGCCGCCTGACAGGCCGGGAGCCGGACCGGAAGCCGCCCGCACCCCGACACGGGGGCGGGCGGCCCCGCCGCTACAGCTTGCGGTACCCGTACGCCTCCGACGCCGCGGCCTCCACCGCCGCGATGTCGCCACCCGCCGACGCGGTCACCACGGCCGCCACGGCACCCTCCACGAACGGCGCGTCCACCAGCCGCGAGCCGTCCGGCAGTTCGTCCCCCTCGGCCAGCATCGACTTGACCGTGAGCACCGCGCTGCCGAGATCGACCAGCAGCGCGACGCCCGCGCCGGAGTCCACCGACCTGGCGGCCGCGGCGATCAGTTCCGCGCTCGTCCCGAGGCCACCCGCGGGGGTGCCTCCGGCGGCGGCCACCGGCGCCGTGGCGCCGCCCGCCGCGAGCCCCCGGGCCAGCTCGGCCACGGACTCGGCGACCGGGCCGCTGTGCGAGACCAGCACGATCCCGACCTGATTCCCGCCGCTCATGCGCCGCCCCCGTCCGCCGCCGTATCGGCCAGCGCGGCGATCAGCAGCGCCGAGGACGTCGCCCCGGGGTCCTGATGACCGATGCTGCGCTCACCCAGATAACTCGCCCTGCCCTTGCGGGCCTGCATCGGAACCGTCGCCAGCGCCCCGGCCTCGGCCGCCTCCCGGGCCGCCCCGAACGAGGTGCCGAGCGCCTCGGCGGCAGGCAGCAGCGCGTCGAGCATCGTCTTGTCCCCGGCCTGCGCCCCACCGAGCTGCGCCACGGCCGCGACGCCCACCCCGAGCGCCTGCGCCAACTGCTCCGGCGTCACGGCGGGAGCATCGCCCAGGGCCTTGCCCGTGCGCCGCAGGAGCGTCCCGTACAGCGGGCCCGAGGCACCGCCGACCTTCGAGATCAGCTGCCTTCCGGCCAGCATCAGTACGGCCCCCGGAGTCTGCGGGGACTCCTCGCCGAGGACCGCGGTCACCGCCGCGAACCCGCGCTGCATGTTGCTGCCGTGATCGGCGTCCCCGATCGCGGAGTCGAGGTCGGTGAGGTGGTCCGCCTCACGGCTCACCTCGGCCGCGGCGGCGGCCATCCAACGGTGGAAGAAGTCGGCGTCGAGCACATGATCTCCTTGTCGCTCCAGCATGACGGGTGCGGTACGGGCGGGTCATCGGCCCCAGCGCAGCGCCGGGGTTTCCACCGGTGCGTCCCAGAGCCGCAGCAGCTCCTCGTCCACCTGGCAGACCGTCACCGAGCAGCCCGCCATGTCGAGCGAGGTCACATAGTTCCCCACGAGCGTACGAGCCGCGACGACACTTCGCTCGGACAGCACCCGCTGGACCTCGGCGGCGAATCCGTACAGCTCCAGCAGCGGCGTCGCGCCCATGCCGTTGACCAGCACGATCACCGGCCCTGTCGGCCGCAGGTCGTCGAGCACCGCGTGCACCGCGAAGTCCGCGATCTCGTGCGAGGTCATCATGGGCCGGCGTTCCCGCCCCGGTTCGCCGTGAATGCCGATCCCGAGCTCCAGCTCACCCGCCGGCAGATCGAACGTGGGGGAGCCCTTGGCCGGTGTGGTGACGGCGCCGAGCGCGACACCGAAACTCCGCGACGCCTCGTTCACCTGCCGGGCGACGGCCTCCACCCGCTCCAGCGGAGCGCCCTCGTCGGCCGCCGCTCCGGCGATCTTCTCGACGAACAGGGTGGCGCCCGTGCCGCGCCGCCCCGCCGTGAAGAGACTGTCGGTCACGGCCACGTCGTCGTTGACCAGTACCTGGGCGACCCGGATGCCCTCGTCCTCGGCGAGCTCCGCGGCCATCTCGAAGTTCAGTACGTCACCCGTGTAGTTCTTGACGACGAACAGCACCCCGGCACCGCTGTCGACCGCGGCGGCGGCCCGCACCATCTGGTCCGGCACGGGCGAGGTGAACACCTCTCCGGGGCAGGCCGCGGAGAGCATCCCGGGCCCGACGAACCCCGCGTGCAACGGCTCGTGCCCGGACCCGCCGCCGGAGACGATCGCCACCTTCCCGGCTACGGGTGCGTCACTCCGCACGACGACGCGGTTCTCGACATCCACGGTCAGCTCGGGGTGGGCGGCGGCCATACCGCGCAGTGCGTCCGCGACAACGGTTTCGGGGACGTTGATCAGCATCCTCAACGATATCTCCTGGGAGTTGGGAGGTGTGGCGCCGAGCGGGGTCCGCCCAGCCCGGCCGGGGCCGCCACGTCGTTGGACTCCGGGGCTCCGGCCGAGCTGTCGCCGGGTCGCTGCCGACTCTACTGATGGGGTATCACGTTGTGTCGGAGACAGCCGAACCGATGACCGGCCGGGTCCGGGAGTCCGCTTGTTCGGCGGATCGCCCGAGCCGGGGCGCACGCCGCCCCCATTCCGCACGAGGACTGTGCGGCCGGCCGCGGTGAGCTACCGCTCCTCGATCTCGACGAGCGGCGTGTGCTGGTACCAGCTGCAGAGGACCGAGATCTCACGGTCGTCCCGCCCACGCGTCGTACCCGGTCAGACGCCTGCCGCCCGCGCCGCCTCGTACACCTCGCCGGCCACGTCGATCAGCTCCGAGGCGTCGCGTGTCGTGCCCTGGAGGTCCAGCAGAATCTTCGGGACCCCCGTCTCGGCGTGGGCCACCAGGTCCTCGACGATCTGGGACACATTGCCGTGGAAGGGCGTGCGGCCCGCACCGGCGGCCGGTTCGGGGGTGTACCGGGCATTGGCACGGGCGCAGACGCCGACCGGCCGCTCCCGGCCCCGCTCGGCCGCCAGGTCCTGGACCCGCTTCCACTGCTCGGCCAGCTGTGCGGCGCCCGTGGCCACGGGCATCCAGCCGTCGGCCCGGTCGACCAGGCGGCGGGTGGCCCGGGGGCTGTTCGCCGGAAGATAGACCGGAATGGGGCGCACCGGCTTCGGACCGACGACCGACGGGGCGATGGTGGTCAGCTCACCCCGGTACGAGACCGGGTCCGGGCCCCAGACGGCCGCGCACACGTCGAGCAGCTCGTCCAGCACCGCGCCGCGCCTCTCGAAGGGGGCGACCGACGCGGCGGCGTACTCGTCCAGGGACCAGCCGGTGCCGAGGCCCGCGATCACCCGGCCGCCGCTCGCCACGTCGAGCGTGGCCAGCGAACGGGCCAGCTGGAACGGCACGTGCAGCGGCGCGACCAGGACGCTGGTGCCCAGCCGGGCCCGGTCCGTCGCCCCGGCGGCCAGCGCGAGCGTGACCAGCGGGTCGGCGACGCTGCGGTACTGCTCGGGCCACGGCAGCCCCGGAACGCCGTACAGTCCCTGCGTGGCGGGCTCGGGAAAGATGATCCGCTCGAAGACCCACAGGCTCTCGTAGCCGGTCTCCTCCGCCGCGCGCGCCACGGCGGCCACATCGCGGCCGATGTCGTACTGCTTCATCTGCGGAAGACCGAGACCCAGCGAGACCGGCATGTGCGTACTCCTTCTGGTGAGCAGCGGGACAACCACCGTATGACACTTGCCCGTTGTTCGTGCGTCTCTCTTCGCGCAGGGGGCCGGGTGCGGCCGCGGCCCGTGGGGCGGGTGCGGTCCGTACGCGGTGACCGGGGCGTACCCCGACGGGCGGCCGCCGGAGCCGGGCGGGGCGCACACGCGGTGCGCGGCCGTGGCCACACGGCTCGGCGCCGGTGAACGCGGGGCCCTGTCGAGGCCGAGGCGATCACGAGATATCTTGATGTCAAGCAATGTTGCAGACGTGGAGCGGAGCACAGGGTGACTGACTCGACCATCATCTATACACACACCGACGAGGCCCCGGCCCTGGCGACGTATTCGTTCTTGCCCGTGATCCAGGCGTACGCCTCGACTGCCGGGGTCAATGTCGAGAGCCGTGACATCTCGCTGGCCGGACGCATCATCGCCAGCTTCCCCGAGCGTCTCCAGGAAGGCCAGCGCATCGACGACGCGCTCGCCGAGCTCGGTGAGCTGGCCAAGCGCCCCGAGGCCAACATCATCAAGCTTCCCAACATCTCGGCCTCGATCCCGCAGCTCAAGGCGGCCATCGCCGAGCTGCAGGCGCAGGGCTACGCGCTGCCGGACTACCCGGACGACCCTCAGACCGACGAGGACAAGGACGTCCGCGCGCGCTACGACAAGGTCAAGGGCAGCGCGGTGAACCCCGTGCTGCGCGAGGGCAACTCCGACCGCCGTGCCCCCGCCTCGGTCAAGAACTACGCCAAGGCGCACCCGCACCGCATGGGCAAGTGGACCGCCGACTCGAAGACGAACGTCGCCACCATGGGCGTCGACGACTTCCGCTCCACCGAGAAGTCCACGGTCATCGCCGAGGACGGTGCGCTGCGCATCGAGCTCGCGGGCGACGACGGCAGCACCACCGTGCTGCGCGAGTCGGTGCCGGTGCTCGCGGGCGAGGTCGTCGACGCGGCGGTCATGCGCGTCGCGGCCCTGCGCGAGTTCTTCACCGCGCAGGTGGCCCGTGCCAAGGCCGAGAACGTGCTGTTCTCCGTCCACCTCAAGGCCACCATGATGAAGGTCTCCGACCCGATCATCTTCGGCCACGTGGTCCGCGCGTTCTTCCCGAACACCTTCGCCAAGTACGGCGAGGCGCTCGTGGCCGCCGGCCTGTCCCCGAACGACGGCCTCGGCGCCATCCTCAAGGGCCTGGACTCGGTGCCGCACGTCGGCGCCGAGATCAAGGCGTCCTTCGAGGCCGAGCTCGCCGACGGCCCCGCGCTGGCCATGGTCGACTCGGACAAGGGCATCACCAACCTGCACGTGCCGAGCGATGTCATCGTCGACGCCTCCATGCCGGCCATGATCCGCACCTCCGGCCACATGTGGGGCCCGGACGGCGAGGAGGCCGACACCCTTGCCGTCCTGCCGGACAGCAGCTACGCGGGTGTCTACCAGGTCGTCATCGACGACTGCCGCGCCAACGGCGCCTTCGACCCGTCGACCATGGGCTCGGTGCCGAACGTCGGCCTGATGGCGCAGAAGGCCGAGGAGTACGGCAGCCACGACAAGACCTTCGAGATCCCCACCACCGGCACGGTGCGGGTCGTCGACGGCAACGGCGAGGTCGTCCTGGAGCAGGCCGTCGACGCCGGCGACATCTTCCGCATGTGCCAGGCCAAGGACCTGCCGATCCAGGACTGGGTCAAGCTCGCCGTCACCCGCGCCCGCGCCACCGGCGTCCCGGCCGTGTTCTGGCTGGACGAGGACCGCGCCCACGACGCGCAGCTGATCACCAAGGTCAAGAAGTACCTCGCCGACCACGACACGGACGGCCTCCAGATCGAGATCATGTCGCCGGTCGAGGCGACCGCGTTCTCGCTGGAGCGCATCCGCCGCGGTGAGGACACCATCTCGGTCACCGGCAACGTGCTGCGTGACTACCTGACCGACCTGTTCCCGATCCTGGAACTGGGCACGAGCGCGAAGATGCTCTCCGTCGTCCCGCTCATGAACGGCGGCGGTCTGTTCGAGACGGGCGCGGGCGGCTCCGCGCCGAAGCACGTCCAGCAGCTGGTCAAGGAGAACTACCTGCGCTGGGACAGCCTGGGCGAGTTCTTCGCGCTCGCGGCCAGCTTCGAGCACCTGGCGACGACCACGGGCAACGCACGCGCCCAGATCCTCGCCGACACCCTCGACCGCGCGACCGGCACCTTCCTCAACGAGGACAAGTCGCCGAGCCGCAAGCTGGGCGGCATCGACAACCGCGGCAGCCACTTCTACCTGGCCCTGTACTGGGCCCAGGAACTGGCGCAGCAGACCGACGACGCGCAGCTCGCGCAGGCGTTCGCCGCGCTCGCGAAGACGCTGGGCGAGCAGGAGCAGACCATCGTCGACGAGCTGATCGCGGTGCAGGGCTCGCCGGCCGACATCGGTGGCTACTACCAGCCCGACCCGGCCAAGGCCTCCGCCGTCATGCGTCCGTCGCAGACCTTCGTCCAGGCCATCGCTTCCATCGGCTGACACGACACCGCGGAGAGGGGACGCGACTACGCGCCCCCTCCCCTCCCGCCCCGGCCGGCACCATGCCCGGCCGGGGCGGTTCCGTGTCCAGGAGCGGCACCGGAGCCAGGCCGCCGGATCGAGGAGTTTCCGCGCAACCGCCCCCGGGGAGCCCTTTCACCGATAGGTTCGTACGCCCGGACGAACCGTGCCATGGAAGGGGAGAGGCCGTGCTGACAGGCAGGAACGCCGTGGTCACCGGTGGATCACGGGGCATCGGCCGCGCCATCGTCGAGCGACTGTGCCGAGACGGGGCGCACGTGGTCTTCAACTACGCCACCGACGACGACGCCGCGGCCGAGGTCGTCCGCGCCGTGCGGGGCGACGGCGGCACGGTCCGGGCGGTCCGGCTGGATCTCGCGGAGCCCGACGGCCCCGAGCGCCTGATGTCGGTCGCCGAGGAAGAGCTCGACGGGCTGGACATCCTGGTGAACAACGCCGCACTGTGCCCCACCCCCTCCCTGCTCACGGACACCGATCCCACGGTCTTCGACCAGGTCCTGGCGGTCAACACCAGAGCGGTCTTCATGACGGTCCGCCACGCGGCGCTGAGGATGCGCGACGGCGGCCGCATCGTGAACATCTCCACGGCCAACACCGTGCGGCCGGGCCCCGGTATCTCCGCCTACGCCGCGAGCAAGGGCGCCGTCGAGCAGCTCACCGCCGTCGCCGCCCATGAACTAGGGGCCCGCGGGATCACGGTCAACACCGTCTCGCCCGGCGCCACCGACACCGAGCTGCTGCGGGGAAACAACCAGCCGCAGGCACTGGAGGCAGTCGTCGGCATGACCCCGCTGCGCCGGCTGGGGCACCCCGCCGACGTGGCCGATGTGGTCGCCTTCCTCGCCGGTCGCGACGGCCGGTGGATCACCGGGCAGAACATCCGCGCGACGGGCGGGCTGGCCTGAGCGGCGCCGGGGAAGCCCGCCGCCGGCCCCCGGCCCCGGGCGCGTCCACCGGACCGCCCGGCAACCGCACCGCACGGCAGAGGAGTTAGGCCGACGGCGGCCCGGTCCACGGCGGACCGGCGGCACGAAACCCGTCCCCGACCCGTGGGCGCCCTGACGGGTGAATGTCGTACGACGGCGGGCGGCGGGCCACGCACAGTGGCCCCGCGGCTGATTTGCTGCTCCTGGAATCTGGCGTGACGCGCGCGGGACCGGTCTGCCGGCCGTCCCGGTGGAAACGGCTCCCCTGCCGGGTGCTCGGTCCACCCGCGAACGACGATCGAAGGAGCGTCCCAGTGACGACGACGGGCACAACAGGGCCAGCCGACGCGGAGGAGGCGTACGCGAACGAGCTCCCGGTCCACGCGAAGGAACCGGGAAACGTCGTCATCAAGTGGCTGACCACCACCGACCACAAGACGATCGGCACGCTCTACCTCGTCACCTCGTTCGCCTTCTTCGTCGTGGGCGGTGTGCTGGCCCTCGTCATGCGCGCCGAACTGGCGCGTCCGGGGTTGCAGATCGTCTCGCCCGAGCAGTTCAACCAGGCGTTCACGATCCACGGCACGATCATGCTGCTGATGTTCGCGACGCCACTGTTCGCCGGATTCACCAACTGGATCATGCCGCTGCAGATCGGCGCGCCCGACGTGGCGTTCCCACGGCTGAACATGTTCGCGTACTGGCTCTACCTCTTCGGCTCGGTCATCGTCGTGGCCGGCTTCCTCACCCCGAACGGCGCGGCGGACTTCGGCTGGTTCGCCTACTCCCCGCTGACCGACGCGGTCCGCTCACCGGGCATCGGCAGCGACATGTGGATCATGGGGCTGGCCTTCTCCGGCTTCGGCACGATCCTCGGCTCGGTCAACTTCATCACCACGATCATCTGCCTGCGCGCCCCCGGCATGACGATGTTCCGTATGCCGATCTTCGTCTGGAACGTTCTGCTGACCGCTGTGCTGGTCCTGCTGGCCTTCCCGGTCCTCGCGGCCGCCCTCCTGGTGCTGGAGGCGGACCGCAAGTTCGGCGCGCACGTCTTCGACCCGGCCAACGGAGGCCCACTGCTGTGGCAGCACCTCTTCTGGTTCTTCGGTCACCCGGAGGTGTACATCATCGCCCTGCCGTTCTTCGGCATCGTCAGCGAGATCATTCCGGTCTTCAGCCGGAAGCCGATCTTCGGCTACGTCGGCCTGATCAGCGCGACGATCGCCATCGCGGGCCTCTCCGCGACCGTGTGGGCGCACCACATGTTCGTCACGGGCGGTGTGCTGCTGCCGTTCTTCTCGTTCATGACATTCCTCATCGCGGTACCGACCGGTGTGAAGTTCTTCAACTGGATCGGCACGATGTGGCACGGGTCGCTGTCCTTCGAGACACCGATGCTCTGGTCGATCGGCTTCCTGGTCACCTTCCTGTTCGGCGGTCTGACCGGCGTGATCCTCGCTTCGCCCCCGATGGACTTCCACGTCTCGGACTCGTACTTCGTCGTCGCGCACTTCCACTACGTCGTCTTCGGCACCGTGGTCTTCGCGATGTTCGCCGGGTTCCACTTCTGGTGGCCGAAGTTCACCGGCAAGGTGCTGGACGAGCGGCTCGGCAAGATCACGTTCTGGACGCTGTTCACGGGCTTCCACGGCACGTTCCTGGTGCAGCACTGGCTGGGCGCGGAAGGCATGCCGCGTCGTTACGCGGACTACCTCGCCGCGGACGGCTTCACCGCGCTGAACACGATCTCGACGATCTCCTCGTTCCTGCTCGGCCTGTCGATGCTGCCGTTCTTCTACAACGTGTGGAAGACCGCCAGGTACGGCCGGAACGTCGGGGTCGATGACCCGTGGGGCTACGGCCGCTCGCTGGAGTGGGCGACCTCCTGCCCGCCGCCGCGGCACAACTTCCTCACCCTGCCCCGGATCCGTTCCGAATCCCCGGCCTTCGACCTGCACCACCCCACGGTCCGCGCGCTCGAAGAGTCCCTCAACCGTCCGGCCACGGAACTGCCCCGGACGCCGGGGGACGAGAGGGACTGAGCGGGACGGCCCGGCGGAGGAGGAACGAGTGGACCCCGACAAGGACAGCGCCCGTGGACTGGCACAGCTGCAGGGCTACCTGCTGTGGAGCGCCGAGGTCGAGGAGGCCCGCCGCCGCGCGGGCCGCTTCACCGACGAGTTGCCCTGGCTCACCACCGCCCAGCGAGAGGACGTCGAACGCGTCTACACCGCCGACCGGCTCGCCGCGTCGCGGGCGACGCTCTGCCGTATCTCGGCACGCGCCACCGCGCTGCGCGGCGAGTACGAGGCGCGCTACCGCAGGCTCAGGGCACGCTGCGTGGCCGCCGGTGTCGTGGCCGTCGGTGCCGTCGGCGGTACCTGCACCGCGGTCACCCTGCTCGCCCGCTGACCGGGTACGTCGTCCGTTCCGCCGCCCTCAGCAGGCGAACTCGTCCCGGGCTCGTGAAGATGAGGGTGGACGGGCGCGTGCGACGTGGCAGGCGAACGGATGAACGTACAGGCCCGAGAAGGGACGAACACCGTGGCACGACCCAGGATCCTCGTTGTCGGCGCCGGATTCGCCGGAGTGGAGTGCGTGCGCCGTCTGGAGCGCGGGCTCATCCCCGGCGAGGCGCAGATCGCACTCGTCGCCCCGTTCTCGTACCAGCTCTACCTCCCCCTGCTGCCACAGGTCGCGGCGGGCGTGCTCACCCCCCAGTCGGTCGCCATCTCACTGCGCCGCAGCCGAAAGCACCGCACCCGGATCGTCCCGGGCGGGGCCATCGGGGTGGACCCCAAGGCCAAGATCTGCGTCATCCGCAAGATCACCGACGAGATCGTCTACGAGCCGTACGACTACATCGTGCTCAGCGCCGGGAGCGTCACCCGAACCTTCGACATCCCCGGCCTGCTGGACAACGCCCGGGGCATGAAGACACTGGCCGAGGCCGCCTACGTACGGGACCACGTGATCGCCCAGCTCGACCTCGCCGACGCCAGCCACGACGAGAACGAACGGGCCTCGCGCCTCCAGTTCGTGGTGGTCGGCGGGGGATACGCGGGCACCGAGACCGCGGCCTGCCTGCAACGCCTCACCACCAGCGCGGTCCAGCAGTACCCGCGGATCGACCCGAAGCTCATCAAGTGGCACCTCATCGACATCGCCCCGAAACTGATGCCCGAACTGGGCGACAAGCTGGGCCGAAGCGCCCTACAGATGCTGCGCGCACGAGGCATCGAGGTCTCGCTCGGCGTCTCGATCGCCGAGGCCGCCCCGGAGAAGGTCACCTTCACCGACGGCCGGGTGCTGCCCTGCCGGACCCTGATCTGGACAGCGGGCGTCGCCGCCAGCCCGCTGGTCAGCACGTTCGACGCGGAGACGGTACGCGGCCGGCTGGCCGTCACCCCCGAGATGAGCCTGCCCGGCTTCGACGGCGTCTTCGCCCTCGGCGACTGCGCGGCGGTACCGGACCTGAGCAAGGGTGACGGAGCGGTCTGCCCGCCCACCGCACAGCACGCCATGCGCCAGGGCCGCAGGCTCGCCGACAACCTCATCGCGACCCTGCGCAACCAGCCGCTGAAGCCGTACGTCCACAAGGACCTCGGTCTCGTCGTGGACCTCGGCGGCAAGGACGCGGTCTCCAAGCCGCTCGGCATCGAACTGCACGGGATTCCCGCACAGGCCGTCGCCCGCGGCTACCACTGGTCGGCGTTGCGCACCAATGTCGCCAAGGCCCGGGTCGCGACCAACTGGATCCTCAACGCCGTCGCGGGCGACGACTTCGTGCGCACCGGCTTCCTGTCCCGGCAGCCGGCCAAGCTGCGCGACTTCGAGCACACGGACGCCTACCTCACACCGGAACAGGTCCGCGAGCACACCGCCTCGCTGCACACCGGCACCTGATCCCGAAGCGCACGGCCCCGGCTCCGCACAAGGCCGGGCCGGGGCCGTGCGGCCGGATCAGCTGTTGCCCTGGTGCCCGGCCGTCAGCCCGGGGTCCCGCTCGGCCACCGGGTCCAGGATGTCGTCGATCCCCTTCAGCAGCTCCGCGTCGAGCGTCACGCCGGCCGCCGCGGCGTTCTCCGCCACCTGCTCCGGGCGGGAGGCGCCGATGATCGCGGCCGAGACGTTGGAGTTCTGCAGCACCCACGCGACCGCGAGCTGGGCCAGGCTGAGACCGGCGCTGTCGGCGAGCGGCCGCAGCCGCTGGACGCGCTCCAGCACGTCGTCGCGCAGCCAGCCGGCGATCATGTTCGCGCCGCCCTTGTCGTCGGTCGCCCGCGAACCGGCCGGGAGCGGCGCACCCGGCTTGTACTTGCCTGTGAGCGCGCCCTGGGCGATCGGGGACCAGACGATCTGGCCGATGCCCAGTTCCTCGGAGGCCGGCACCACGTCGCTCTCGATGACCCGCCACAGCGCCGAGTACTGCGGCTGGTTGGAGATCAGCGGCACCCGTAGCTCGCGGGCCAGCCCGTGCGCGGCGCGGAGCTGGTCGGCCGTCCACTCCGAGACGCCGATGTAGAGGGCCTTGCCGGAGCGGACGACATCGGCGAACGCCTCCATCGTCTCCTCCAGCGGGGTCGAGTGGTCGTAGCGGTGGGCCTGGTACAGGTCCACGTAATCCGTCTGCAGACGGCGCAGCGAGTTGTCGATGGACTCCATGATGTGCTTGCGGCCGAGCCCCCGGTCGTTGTGTCCGGGGCCGGTCGGGAAGTAGACCTTGGTGAACACCTCCAGACCCTCGCGGCGTTCGCCCTTGAGTGCCCGGCCCAGGACGGCTTCGGCGCGGGTCTCGGCGTAGACGTCCGCGGTGTCGAAGGTGGTGATCCCGGCGTCCAGGGCGGCGCGGATGCATGCCGCAGCCGCGTCCTCCTCCACCTGGGAACCGTGGGTGAGCCAGTTCCCGTAAGCGATCTCACTGATGGTCAGGCCGCTGCGGCCGAGTCGGCGGAACTCCATGTGGCTGCTCTCCCTGTGCTCGTGAGGCGCGGATCACGCAATCGCCGGGCCATGCTATGCGTCCGCGCCGGTGCCGTCCGGACAGGCTCGGGCTCGTGGGACGGTGCCGTGGACGGCGCGGAGGAACGAGGCGTTGTCCGGGGTGCGGCGGAGCCGGTCCAGCAGGGTTTCCAGCGCGGTCTGCGGATCTCTGGCCTGCAGCGCGCGCCGCAGCCCGCGCACCACTCGCAACTCGCTCTCGGGTACGAGGAGTTCCTCGCGCCGGGTGCCGGAAGACGGGATGTTCACGGCCGGGTGGACGCGCCGCTGGGCGAGTGTGCGGTCGAGCCGGAGTTCCATGTTGCCGGTGCTCTTCAGCTCCTCGAAGAAGTAGTCGTCGGCGCGGGAGCCCGTCTCCACCAGCGCGGTGGCCAGGATGGTGAGGGAGCCGCCCTCCTCGGCGAGCCGTGCGGCGCCGAAGAGCTGCTTGGGGCCGAGCAGGGCGGCCGCGTCGACACCGCCGCTGAGGGTGCGTCCGCCCGCGGCGGAGGCGTTGTTGTGCGCGCGGCACAGGCGGGTGAGGGAGTCGAGCAGGACGACGACGTCCTGGCCCTGTTCGACCAGCCGCTTGGCACGTTCCACCGCGAGTTCGGCGAGCGCGACGTGTTCCTTCGCGGGCCGGTCGAAGGTCGAGGCGAGCACCTCGCCCCGGACCGACCGACGCATGTCGGTGACCTCTTCGGGGCGTTCGTCGACCAGTACCACCATCAGGTGGCACTCGGGGTGGTTGGCGGCGACGGACGCGGCGATCTGCTGGAGCAGCACGGTCTTGCCGGTCCTGGGCGGCGCGACGACGAGCCCGCGCTGTCCCTTGCCCACCGGCGCGACCAGGTCGACGAGCCGCATCGAGGCACCGCCGGACGGCGTCTCCAGCCGCAGCCGCTGCCGGGGGTGGAGCGGGGTGAGGTCACGGAAGTGGGGCCGACCCCGGAGCGCCTGCGGGGAACGGCCGTTGACCAGCTCCACGGCTGACAGGGTGCGGGGCCGGTCGCAGAGCCCGGTCACGGCGTCGCCCCGGCGCAGGCCCTGGCGGCGGATCAGGGCGGCCGGGACCACCACGTCGCCGGGGGTGGGGAGGCCGTCCCGTACGCGCAGTACGCCGTTCCCCTGGTGTGTGAGGTCGAGTACGCCGGTGGCCTCGGTGGCGTTCGTGGCATCGGCGCTCAACTGCCTTTGTCGAAGCGGGCGTTCGAGAGAGATGGTCATGTCGGACGGGTCCTTTCGCGGACATGGCGAATGAGGGGCCGGACGGCACGGGGCGGCAGAGAACGCACCCCCGACGACGGGCGGGAAAGTCCGAACGGGCAGAGCCCGGCCCGGACTGGATGAGGTGACGCCAAGAGCTGGATCGCCGGTCGAAGAAGGACGGGCGCAGCAGCTTCGGAGAGGTGAATCGGCACCGGCGCCTTTGAGCGAGGCGGACACTGGTACCACAAACACGGTAGCACGGCCTGGCGGGAGCGGGACCGTGCCGGGGACGGGCAGGACTGCCAGGGCTCCGAAATCCGGTTGCCGAGGCTCTCGCGGAGTGATGTGGTTCTCCGGGCCGCCCGCCCGCTCACCCGTTCCGACCGGCGCCCCGGGCGCACAGGAGTCACTTTGTCGATACGCATCACCGCGCTGGCCGACCCCGACCGGCCCGCCGGGAGCCACCGTCTGGCCTGGCTCGTCTCCGGCCCCGACGGCCGTCCCCTCGGCTCGGCGTTCCTGCGCGTCTTCACCCGCGAGGGCCAGGACCACCTTGCCGAACTGGAACTCACCGTCCACCCAGCGGAGCGCCGCAACGGCGTCGGCTCACTGTTGTTCGACGCCGCGGTCGCCGCCGCCCGCGAGGAGGACCGGCGCAGCGTCATCGCGCAGGCCGAGACCGGATCGGCGGGAGACCACTTCCTGCGGGCCAGGGGACTGCGCAAGGTCCTGACCCTGACGTACGTACGGCTCCCGCTGGCGAAGGCCGACACCGAGGCCCTGCACCGGGCCGTCGGGCGGCCGCACCCGGGCTACCGGCTGATCTCCTGGGACGGCACCGTCCCGGACGAACTCGCGGTGACGTTCGCCGCCTCCCGCCGGGCCATGGACGACATGCCCATGGACGACACCGACTTCGGCACGGTCGTCTGGGACGTGGACCGGGTCCGCTCCGCGGCGGCGGCCGTCGCGGCCCGCGGCGACCTGCTCCACACCGTCGCGGCGGTCGAGGAGTCCACCACCACGATCGTGGGCTTCACGGAACTCGTCGTCCCGGGCGACGGAAGGGGCGACGCCCAGCACTACGGCACCGGAGTCCTTCCCGAGCACCGGGGACACGGCCTCGGAGCGTGGATGAAGGCAGGCTCCGTCCTCCACGCCCGCGAGACCCGCCCCGGCCTGGAGGGGCTGCTGACGGACACCGCCGACAGCAATACGCACATGCGGCGCATCAATGACGCACTCGGCTACGAGCCGACACACAGCTCGGTCGAGTACCAGCTCGATCTGTAGGTGCCATGAACGTCCGGCGGCCCGGGAGTTCCGGACCGCCGGACGCAGACATCGCGTACCCGGACTGTCAGGCCCCCGGGTTACCGGCCTCCGCGACCGCCGCCGGGCCCCGGAACGCGGAAAGGATCTGCTCGGCCGCCAGCGTGGCCGTCAACTCCCCGTCCCGTACCCGCTGTTCCAGCCCCGGCGTGAGGGCGCGCACCTCGGGATGGCCGCGCAGACTTTCCAGCAGCTCGTCCCGCACCATCGTCCACGTCCAGTCGACCTGCTGGTCACGCCGCTTCGCGGCGAGCCGCCCGGTCGACTCCAGCAGCGCCCGGTGCTGCTCAAGACGCTCCCACAGGGTGTCGAGACCGGCCGACTCACGGGCGCTGCAGGTGAGCACCGGCGGTGTCCACGCCGCGTCCACCGGGTGCATCAGCCGCAGCGCGCCCGCCAGTTCACGCGCGGCCGCGCGGGCGTCGCGCTCGTGCGGGCCGTCCGCCTTGTTGACGGCGATCGCGTCCGCCAGCTCCAGCACACCCTTCTTGATGCCCTGGAGCTGATCGCCGGTCCGGGCCAGCGTCAGCAGCAGAAACGTGTCGACCATATTGGCCACCGCCGTCTCCGACTGCCCGACTCCGACCGTCTCCACCAGCACCACGTCGTACCCCGCGGCCTCCATCACCACGATGGACTCCCGGGTCGCCTTGGCCACCCCGCCGAGCGTCCCGGCGGTGGGGGACGGGCGCACGAACGCCGCCGGGTCCACCGCGAGCCGCTCCATCCTGGTCTTGTCGCCCAGGATGGAGCCGCCCGTACGGCTGGAGGAGGGGTCGACGGCCAGTACCGCGACCCGGTGCCCGAGCCCGGTGAGCATCGTGCCGAGCGCGTCGATGAAGGTGGACTTCCCGACCCCGGGCACGCCGCTGATGCCGATGCGCCGCGCGGCGCCGGAGTGCGGCAGCAGCTCGCGCAGCAACTGCTGGGCAAGCGCCCGGTGATCGGGGCGGGTGGACTCGACGAGAGTGATGGCGCGCGCGATGTGCGCCCTCTTCCCGTCGAGCACCCCCTTCACATAGCTGTTGATGTCGATCCTGGGAGCCATCGGTTCAGCGGCTCACAGCTCGTGGCCGAGCGCGGCGCCGAGCCGCGTCACCAGGTCGTACGCGGCATCCGGGATCACCGTGCCGGGCGGGAACACGGCTGTCGCGCCCGCCTCGTGCAGCGCCTCGACGTCCTGCGGCGGAATCACCCCGCCCACCACGATCATGATGTCCTCCCGCCCCTCGGCCGCCAGCTCCTCGCGGAGCGCCGGCACCAGCGTGAGGTGCCCCGCGGCCAGCGAGGAGACGCCCACGATGTGCACGTCCGCCTCCACCGCCTGCCGCGCCACCTCGGCCGGCGTCTGGAACAGCGGGCCGACGTCCACGTCGAAGCCCAGGTCGGCGAAGGCGGTCGAGATCACCTTCTGGCCACGGTCGTGGCCGTCCTGCCCCATCTTGGCGACCAGGATGCGCGGACGGCGCCCCTCGGCCTCCTCGAACCTGTCCACCAGCGCCCGGGTACGGTCCACGGAAGGGGATTCACCTGCCTCGTTGCGGTACACACCGGAGATCGTACGGATCTGGCCCGCGTGCCTCCCGTACACCTTCTCCAAGGCGTCCGAGATCTCGCCCACGGTCGCCATCGCGCGTGCCGCGTCGACGGCCAGTGCCAGCAGATTGCCTTCGAGGCCGGGTCCGGGATCACGTTCGGCAGCGGCCGTCAGTGCCCGCAGCGCCGCCTGGCAGGCGGCCTCGTCGCGCTCCTCGCGCAGCCGGCGCAGCTTCTCGATCTGCTGGGCGCGCACCGAGGAGTTGTCGACCTTCAGCACATCGATCTGCTCGTCGCTCTCCACCCGGTACTTGTTGACCCCGATCACCGGCTGGCGTCCGGAGTCGATCCGCGCCTGGGTGCGGGCCGCGGCCTCCTCCACCCGGAGCTTGGGGATGCCCGCGTCGATGGCCTGCGCCATGCCGCCCGCGGCCTCGACCTCCTCGATGTGCTGCCAGGCCCGGCGCGCCAGGTCGTACGTAAGCTTCTCCACATACGCGCTGCCGCCCCACGGGTCGATCACCCGGCCGGTGCCCGACTCCTGCTGGAGCAGCAGCTGGGTGTTCCGGGCGATCCGGGCGGAGAAGTCGGTCGGCAGGGCGAGCGCCTCGTCGAGCGCGTTGGTGTGCAGTGACTGGGTGTGCCCCTGGGTGGCGGCCATCGCCTCCACACAGGTCCGGGTGACGTTGTTGAACACGTCCTGTGCGGTCAGCGACCACCCCGAGGTCTGCGAATGGGTGCGCAGCGAAAGCGACTTGGCGTTCTTCGGCTCGAACTCCTTGACCAGCTTGGCCCAGAGCAGCCGGGCCGCCCGCAGCTTCGCGATCTCCATGAAGAAGTTCATGCCGATCGCCCAGAAGAACGACAGCCGCGGCGCGAACGCGTCCACGTCGAGACCGGCGTCCCGGCCGGCCCGCAGATACTCCACCCCGTCCGCGAGGGTGTACGCCAGCTCCAGATCGGCCGTCGCACCCGCCTCCTGGATGTGATAGCCGGAGATGGAGATCGAGTTGTAGCGCGGCATCTTCTGCGAGGTGTACGCGAAGATGTCGGAGATGATCCGCATCGAGGGCTTCGGCGGATAGATGTAGGTGTTGCGGACCATGAACTCCTTCAGAATGTCGTTCTGAATGGTCCCGGCCAGCTTCTCGGGCGGTACGCCCTGTTCCTCCGCGGCCACGATGTACAGGGCGAGGACGGGGAGCACCGCGCCGTTCATCGTCATCGACACGGTCATCTTGTCCAGCGGGATGCCGTCGAAGAGCTGCCGCATGTCATAGATCGAGTCGATCGCCACGCCGGCCATGCCGACGTCGCCGGTCACCCGCGGGTGGTCGCTGTCGTAGCCGCGGTGGGTCGGCAGGTCGAAGGCGACGGAGAGACCCTTCTGCCCGGCCGCGAGGTTGCGCCGGTAGAAGGCGTTGGACTCCTCGGCCGTGGAGAACCCGGCGTACTGCCGGATCGTCCAGGGCTGATTGACGTACATCGTCGGGTACGGGCCCCGCAGATACGGGGCGATGCCCGGGTACGTACCCAGGAAGTCGAGCCCTTCGAGGTCGTGCCCGGTGTACAGCGGCTTTACCGCGATGCCTTCCGGGGTCTCCCACAGCAGATCGCCGTCGGAACTGCCGGAGGACTCCTTCACCGAGGCACGCCACTGGTCCTCGGACACCTCGGCGGCGCCGCCCGGACCGAGCTCGATGCCGGAGAAGTCAGGGATACGCATTACGCCACATCCATACGGTCGAGAAGGGAGGAGAGCACGGCCACCACATCGGAGCCCGCGAAGACGTACTCGTCGACGCCGGCGTACTCGCCGGGCCGCCCGGCCAGGAACACCCGCTCGGCGCCCGCCGACCGCAGTGCCCCGGCGACCGCCTCGGCCTGCTCGGCGTAGAGCGCGTCGCTGGAGCAGAGGCACGCCACGGTGGCACCGCCGGCCCTGAAGGCGTCGGCGGCCGTGGTCGCATCGACCGAGACCGGGTCGTGGACCGGTTCGATGCCGCCCGCCTGGAACAGATTGGCGGCGAACGACGCCCGCGCGGTGTGCGCCGCGGCGGGGCCGAGTGCGGCGAGGAAGACCTTCGGCCGCTGCCCGGTCGCCGCGAGATGCGCGTCCGACCGGGCGCGCAGCGCCTCGAACGCCTCGTCCCGGCGGACCCTGGGCAGACCGCCCGGCGCGGCCGGTGCGGCGGGGGACGGCTCACGCTCCACCGGCCGCTCCGCGAGCTGCGGGAACTCGCTGACCCCGGTGATCGGCTCCTTGCGACGCGCCAGGTCCTTGCTGCGCGCCGCCCAGGTGGCCGCCAGACGCTCGCCGATCATCCCCGATCGGACCGCGGCGGCCTGACCGCCGGAGCGTTCGATCTCCTGGAAGAACGACCAGGCGGCATCGGCGAGTTCCGCGGTGAGCCGCTCCACGTACCAGGAACCGCCCGCCGGGTCGATCACCCGGGCCAGGTGCGACTCCTCCAGCAGGATCGTCGAGGTGTTACGGGCGATGCGCCGGGCGAACGCGTCCGGCAGGCCCAGCGCGTGATCGAACGGCAGTACGGTGACGGAGTCGGCGCCGCCGACCCCCGCCCCCAGGCACGCCAGCGTCGTGCGCAGCATGTTCACCCACGGATCGCGCCGCGTCATCATCACCGACGACGTCACCGCGTGCTGACGCTGCGCACCGGCACCAGCGGCCCCGCACACCTCGGCCACCCGGGCCCACAGCCGGCGCGCGGCCCGCAGCTTGGCGATGGTCAGGAACTGGTCGGCGGTCGCCGCGTACCGGAACTCCAGCTGCCCGCAGGCGTCCTCGACCGACAGTCCGGCGTCGGTCAGTGCTCGCAGCATGGCGACACCGGTCGCCAGCGAAGCGCCCAGCTCCTCGGCCGCCGAACCGCCGGCCTCGTGGTACGGCAGCGCGTCGACGGTCAGCGCCCGAAGCCCGGGAAACTCCCGTGCGCACCGCTGCGCCCAGTGCACCGCCTCCGGCAGATCTGGCTCGGCGCCGCTGCGGGCGGCCTGCCCGAACGGGTCCGCGCCGAGGTTGCCGCGCAGGCTCCCCAGGTCGATGCCCCGCTCCGCGCAGATCCGCAGCAGCTCTCTCGCCGCGGCGTCGGTCTCGTCGCCGGCGTCGAGCACGACGGGAGCCAGATCGAGGTAGACCCCGTCCAGGGCCCCCGCCAGCGCGGATACCGGCACACCCGCGGCACCGCCCACGGTCAGCCACAACGAGGTGACGCCGTTCTCCAGATCGGCGAGCACCGCCTCGTTGAGACGCGCGGGATCCGGCAGGGTATGCCGCTGCCGCACGTCCCAGCCGCTTGCCGCGCTGCCCTCGGCCTTGCTGCCGCGGGTGAAGGGGGCGAAGCCCGGATATCCGGCATCGGGCGCGCTGTCGCGCGAGGTGTAGAGGGGACGGGTGATGAGCCCGTCCTCCACCGTGGTGGACAGTGCTTCCTCGGCGGCCGAACCCGCGGCCTCCTTGCCCGACTTGCGCAGCACACCTTCGACGAGGTGTTGCCAGTGCTCATGGGCGGGGGCGGGGAATTCGGCGGCCAACGAAAACCCGTCGGCAGGCAGGACCGTCATGCCCAGATGCTAGGTCAGGGGGCTTGAGGGCAGCATGGGTTCCGCTTGTGACCTTGCCCTCTCCGGAGCGCACTTGATCCTTCACCCACCGTCGCGTAGCCGGCCCCCCAGCTCTCCGGCGGCCAGGTCCAGCGCGTGTCCCTGGCCAGGGCGCTCGCCCCCCGAAGCGGCGGCCGAGCTGGGGCTCGTCGAGGGCTCGCCAAGGCGACCGAAGCCACTGCCGTCGTGCTCCGAGCGCGAGGATTTACCGGCGCGGCGTGGACCGTTCCGTTGCGTTCCCCGGTGGGAATAAAAGGAGCGTCGTGGCGGTCCGTACGCCTACAGGTGCTGCCCTTCGAGCCGGGGTTCACAGAACACACCGCTATTGGTGTGATGTGCCCCCTGACCTGGGTGAGGGCGCTGGCAATTTCACATTTCCTTTATCTCTGCAAGTGCCACCGATCGATTGTCCTCCGGCGTTTTACTTTGTCGATTTCCCGGCTGCGTGCGACGTTTGATCCGGAAAAACCGAATGAATTCGGATACACGTCGGGAAAAAGGGGAAGTTCATCGTGCAGACCGCCAGGGCCGTCCCGGCATCCACCGTCCTCAATCTGCGCGACCTGGGTGGCATCGCCCTGGGCCCGGACCACCGGGTCCGGGCCGGCGTCGTGCTGCGGTCCGGTCAGCTCAGTGGGCTCGACGCGGCGCAGGACTCGCAGGTGGCCGCGCTCGGCATCCGTACCGTCGTCGATCTGCGGACCGCCGACGAGCGTGCCGCGGCCCCCGACCGGCTGCCGCCGGGCGCCCGGCTGTTCGTCGCCGATGTGTTCGGGGGCAACCCGGGTATGGCGCCCGCCCGGCTGCGCGCACTGCTCGCCGACCCCGTCGAGGCCGAGCGGCTGCTGGGTCGCGGAAAGGCGGAGGGGCTCTTCGCGGACACCTACCGGCAGATGGTGCTTTCGCCGGGTGCGTCCGCCGCCTACCGGGCCTTCGTCGAGACGGTCGCCGACGACCGGGCCCGCCCGGTGCTGTTCCACTGCACGGCGGGCAAGGACCGTACCGGCTGGGCCGCCGCACTGCTCCTGACGATGCTCGGGGCGCCCCGCGAGGTCGTGCGCGCCGAGTTCCTCGCGGTGAATCCGGTGGTACGGGTCGCCTTCGCGCCGTACGTGCAGGACTTCCTGGACGCGGGCGGCGATCCGGGGATCGCGTCCGCGATCACCGAGGTCCGCCCCCGCTACCTCGAGACGGCGCTGGACGCGATGGATGAGCGATGGGGTGGACTCGACGGGTACGTGCGTGACGGCCTGCGCATTCCCGAAGCGGCGCTGGAGCGGCTGCGTGCCGGGCTGGTGGTGCCTGCCTGAGTCGGAGGGTTCGGTGCGTTCCGGGGTTGACTTGATACCCCCAGGGGGTATGTTGTGAGGCGTCGGGAAGCGCTGCCTCCCGGTCGACCCGATGGAGGAGCCTGTCATGAACAACGCATTGAAGATCACCGCCTTCGCCACCGCGCTCGCCGCGACCTTCGGAACTGCGTACGGAGTGGGCAGGGGTGTCGACCCGCTGGTGGCCGCGGAGGACCGCCCCGCACAGCAGCACGGCGGCCACGCCGGGGGAGAGGAGGGCGCGGGAAAGGCCGCAGGGGCGGACCACGCGCCCGGCGGGCTGCAGATCTCCGAGGGCGGCTACACGCTGGACCTGGAAACGCCGGTGGTCCGGGCCGGCGACCGGAGCGAGATCCGGTTCGCCGTGAAGGACGACAGCGGGCGCAAGGTCACCGCCTACCAGCGTGAGCACGGCAAGGAGTTGCATTTCATCCTCGCGTCCACCGACCTCACCCAGTACCGGCACCTGCACCCCGTCCGGGCGGCCGACGGCACCTGGTCGACCCCCGTCGACCTACCCGAAGCGGGCGGCTACCGGGTGTTCGCCGACTTCACCCCGGCGGCCGCGGGCGCCGAGAACCTCACGCTGGGCGCGGATCTGGCCGTCTCCGGGGCCTACCGCCCCGCCGCTCTCCCGGGCCACGGCGCCACCACCGAGGTGGACGGCTACCGCGTCGAGCTCGGCGGCGACCTCAGGGCCGGCCGGAGCGGCGAACTGAAGCTGACCGTCAGCAGGAGCGGCCGTCCCGTCACCGATCTCCAGCCCTACCTCGGTGCGTACGGGCACCTCGTGGCCCTGCGCTCGGGCGACCTGGCCTATCTGCACGTCCACCCGAACGAGGGCGGCCCCGGCCCGGTGGTGTCCTTCACCGCGACGGCTCCCAGTGCCGGGGCGTACCGGCTCTTCCTCGACTTCAAGCACGGGGGCAAGGTGCGCACCGCGGCCTTCACCGTCCGGGTGGCGGAGCCGGGCAAGAACCGCGACGGACACCGGGGGAGCGGGACCGGGGAGTCCGCCGGACACGCACACTGAGGCGGGTGTCCGGTGCCCGGAACGGCGCTGCGCCGAAGGGGGGTTGAGATGCGGGTCCGTGCGGGCGGCGAGCCTCCCACGGCCCCTGGGTATCGTGGAGGGACCGGATTACGAATCCTCCGAGAGGGGCGTACGTTGACCGAGCGCAAGCCTGCGGGCGTCAGCTTCGAATCATGGGTCGACAAGCAGATCCGGGAGTCCGAGCAGCGCGGCGACATCTCGCAGTTGCCGGGGTTCGGCAAGCCGCTCGACGCCATCGGGGCTCCCTACGACGAGAACTGGTGGATCAAGCAGAAACTTCAGCGCGAAGGGGTCTCGGTGCTCCCGCCGGCCCTGGCCCTGCGCAAGCAGGCGGAGGACGTGGCCGAATCCGTGTCCAAGGCGCGGACGGAGGCCGAGGTGCGGCGCATGCTGTCCGAGGTCAACGAGAAGATCGCGGCGGCCGTCAGGCGGCCGCCGCCGGGCCCGCCGCTGAACCTCAAGCCGTTCGACATCGACGCCGCGGTCGACGAATGGCGCACGGCGCGCGATCGGCCGTAGCGCCCGGCGGGCCGGTGGCGGGCTCGCGGGTGGGTGTCCAGCAGCCGGATGCGTAATACTCCATCCATGAAATCGAGCATTACGCGCCGGGGTGGCGAGGCGCTGCGGGAGACCGTGGGTATCAGGCGTGCCACCGCCCGGGACGCGAAGCGGCTCACCCGGCTGGTCAGGAACTCCGGCGCCTACGAGGGCCACTACGCCGCCATGGTCGCCGGATACCGGGTGGGTCCCGACTACATCGAGACACATCGGGTCTTCGTGGCGGTGGAGGCCGGCTCCCAGCGGGTGCTGGGTTTCTACGCGCTCGTTCTCGAGCCGCCGGAGCTCGACCTCATGTTCGTCGCCGACGACGCGCAGGGACGAGGCGTCGGACGCCTCCTCATCGGGCATCTGCGCGCAGAGGCGGGACGCGCCGGCCTCACCGCGGTCCGCGTCGTCTCGCACCCGCCCGCCGAAGGCTTCTACCGGAGTGTGGGCGCCCTGCCGACCGGCACCCTGGCGGCCACCCCGCCCGCGGTGATGTGGGACCGGCCCGAGCTGCTGCTGCCGGTCACCTGATCCGGGGCGACAGGGGCCCGGCCGGGACGTGTGCACGAGCCCCGGCCGAACTCCCGTGTCAGGACGCCGTGTTACGAGGGGAAGCCGCCGTACGGGCGCGTGATGATCTCCATGGCGTGACCGGCGGGATCGAGGAAGTACACGCCTCGGCCGCCGTCGTTGTGGTTGATCTCGCCCGGCTGCTTCTTGTGCGGATCCGCGAAGTACGCGACCCCGAGCTCCTTGATGCGGGCGTACGCGGTGTCGAACTCCGCCTCCGAGATGAGGAAGGCGTAGTGCTGCCCGGTGATCGAGGCTTCGGGAATGGTCGCGAAGTCCAGCGTGACGCCGTTCGCGGTGGTGACCGGGATGAACGGGCCCCATTCCTCGCCGATTTCGAGCCCCAGTATGTCCGCCAGGAACTCGGCGGACTTCCGGTTGTCCCGGGATTGGATGATGGTGTGATTCAACTCGACTGACACTGTGGAATGCCTCCAACGGGCATCTCACGGGCACCTCCACGCCTCACCCGGCCGGTGACCGACGCGCGATGCCGTACCAAAATCCTAGGCGAGGTCGAACTGATCGTCGAGGGCCGGGCAAACGGATCCGGCCACCGCCACGATGACCGGTTACCGTGGGGGAGGGGAGAAGACGAAGTACTCCGGGTATTCGGACGGAGGCTCCCGGTGACCTCGACAGGACGTATTCCCGACAGGCAGGGCCGCGGCGGCCGCGACGAGACGCCCGAGGAACGGGCGGACCGGCGGTGGACCGATCTGCTCCAGGAACTGCGCGTGGCCCAGACCGGCGTCCAGATCCTGTTCGGCTTCCTGATCGCCGTCGTCTTCCAGCCCCGCTTCGGCGAGCTCTCGGACACCGACCGCACCATCTACGTGGTCACCCTGATGCTGGGATCGGCCACCGCCGCCGCGCTGATCGGGCCCGTTTCGTACCACCGGCTGCTCACCGGGCGGCGGCTCAAACCGCAGACGGTCATCTGGGCGTCACGGATGACCGTGCTCGGGCTCGTCCTGCTGTTCTGCACCATGTGCTCCACCCTGCTGCTCGTCCTGCGGGTGGCCCTGCACAACTCCGTCGCGCTGTGGCTGGTCGGCGCCATGGCGCTGTGGTTCCTGATCTGCTGGTTGCTCTTCCCGGCCTGGGCGCTGACCCGCTCCTCGTCCGTGCGCGGGAAATGACCGGCAGCCGACGAGAGGCCGACCGGGTCAGCCGGGACCGTCCGCCGCGAGCCCGGGGACGTCCGTGACCGTGAACAGGCCGCCCTCCGGGTCCAGCAGGGTCGCCTCCGTGCCCTGTGCCAGCGCCCGCTGCTCGACCAGGCTGCCGCCGTGCTCCCGCGCCGTCGCTACCGTGGCCACCACATCGGTGACCGGGAAGTGCACCTGCCAGTGCGGGCGGATCAGGGGATCGGGCGCCGCCTCAACCGCGCCGGAGTTGATCCGGAACAGCCGGCGCCCGTCGCACTCGACGATGACCTCGTCCCCCTCGTACGACACCTCGCAGCCTCCCGGGCGCCCGCTCGCCCAGTCGAGCACCTGCCCGTAGAAGATCGCGGCGTCGAAGGCGTTCCTGGTGTGCAGGCGGAGCCAGGCATGCGAATGGCCGTCCGGCGCGGGCGGCGAGGTCGCGGGCTCGGTCCGCTCCCAGATCCCGAACACCGCACCGTCCCGGTCCGCCGCGATCGCCCCGCGCCCCTTGCCGAGAGCCATCGGTCCCACGGCTACGGTGCCGCTGCGCTCACGGATGCGCGAGGCCGCCGCGTCGGCGTCGGGGACGGAGAAGTAGGGCGTCCAGGCCACGGCCACCCGGTAGGCGGTCGCCACCGCGCCGATGCCGGCGACCGGTACGTCGCCCCGGCGCGCGACCGAGAACTCCTGCCCCAGCTTGCCCGGACGGAAGGTCCAGCCCAGCACCGTGCCGTAGAACTCCTGCGCCGCTCCGAGATCACGGGTCATGAGGTTGACCCAGCAGGGCGCTGCGGATCCGGTCAGCGGCGCCGGTGTCGACGCCTTCCCCGGGTGGCTTCCGGTCATGGTCCTACTGCCTTCATCGGTTCCGAGGTCTGGGTACGCCCGTGGCCGGCGGGCCCCCACCAGCCTCACCGCAGGCAGTCGCCCGCGCAACACGCGACGCTCCCACCGCGGACCGGTGCCGGGAGGTCCGCGAGGTCAGTCGCGCCGCTCGTCGGTCTGCCGCTCGTCGATCTCGCGCGGGATGGGCTCGTTCCCGTGGTCACCGAGTTCGTACGGCGAAAGGCCCCGGCGGTCCGGCGGGAAGTGGTCGTCGCCGTGCACATCGCGTTCCTCGATGTGGCTGCGGTGGTCCGGCCGCGGTGGCTGCTCGTCGGGGCGGGGCGGTGGCAGTTCCTGGTCGCGGCGCCGCTGTCCGAGCCAGAAGGCGCCGATCAGTACGGCCACCAGAACCACTCCGACAATGCCCATCACCGACCCGGTGGCGCCCCGCCCGTCGGCGAAGGTGACGGCCAGCGAACTCAGGTCTGCGTTCGAAACGTCCATGCTTGCCGGATACCCCGAGGTGGAGCCCTCACTCAATAGTTCACATGAATTCATGTTTTAAGTGGATATGACCTGAAAAGTGTTTCGCCCCGGGTTTCGTTCCGGAGGGGCGCGATCCGTTCGAATTCCGGTGGCCTCGTGTCGCCGTCGCCCTGCCGCGGGGTGAGCCTGGAGACATCCCCGAATCGCCCCAGGGGCAAGGAGCGGAAGGAACCGCGGTGAACACCATCAAGGAGAAGCAGACGGAGGACAGCGGCTACACCGAGGAGGTGTCAGTAGTCATCAGCGGATGCGAGAAGGCCGACGCGCGGATGGTCTTCGATGTACTGCGGGCCGCGTTCACCACCGACCGGGCCTCGGTCGACGTACCGCAGGACCTCGCGGGCAAGCGCCCCACCGTATGGGTGGTGACCGTCGACGTCACGGAGGCCCGGGTGGTCTCCGGCCCGGTCGCGCTCGGCGCGCCCGTGAGCGTCGACGTTCAGGGCGGCTACTGGGCGGTGGAGCGGCTGAGGCAGAGCCTGGCGCACGCCTTCGACGTGACCGTCGTCGGGACCGTCTCCGGCGACCAGGAGGAAGAGGTGCGGCTGCGTCTGTCGAGCCGGTAGACCGATGGGACGACCGGCCGGCGGGTCACGGCCCGGTGGCGGAGCAATGAAGCGGGAAGCCCTCGCACGTCTGGTAGAAAACGGTCAAAAGGCCACCCCTGAAAGGTGCGAGTGCGTGGACCCCTCTCGCGGGCGGGACGACGGTGCGCAGCAGCCGGGAGCAACCGGCCACCGTTCCACCCTGACACTGCAGATCAACGGAACCGAGCGGACGCTCACGCTCGATCACCGCACCACCGTCCTGGACGCCCTGCGCGAGCACCTCGGCCTCACCGGCGCGAAGAAGGGCTGCGACCACGGACAGTGCGGGGCGTGCACCGTCATCGTGGACGGCCGGCGGGCCAACAGCTGCCTGCTGCTCGCCGTCGCCCACGACGGCGCCACCGTCACCACAGTCGAGGGCCTCGCCGACGGCGACCGGCTCCACCCCCTCCAGGAAGCCTTCCTGGACCGCGACGCCCTGCAGTGCGGCTACTGCACCCCCGGCCAGATCTGCTCGGCGGTCGGCATGCTCGGCGAGGCTGCCGACGGCTTCCCGTCCCACGCCACCGCCCGCAGGGCACCGGTATCGGCCCCGGCGCCGCTCGACGCCGACGAGATCCGCGAGCGGATGAGCGGCAACCTGTGCCGCTGCGGCGCCTACCCCCGCATTGTCGAGGCGATCGAGGACGTGGCGCTGTGAAACCCTTCGCCTATCTCCGCGCCCGGTCCGCCGAGGAAGCGGTCCGTGAGCGCGCCGCCCACCCCGGCGCAGTGTTCCTCGGCGGTGGCACCAACCTCATCGACCTGATGAAGCTCGGCGTCGAGGCCCCGGACCGGATCATCGACATCAGCCGGCTGCCGCTGGCCCACGTGGCCGACACCGAGGACGGCGGCCTGCGGATCGGCGCGACCGTGCGCAACAGCGACCTGGCCGCCCATCCCGCAGTACGCACCCGCTACCCCGCCCTGTCCCAGGCGCTGCTGTCCGGCGCCTCCGGGCAGCTCCGCAACACCGCCACGACCGGCGGCAACCTGCTCCAGCGCACCCGCTGCCCGTACTTCCAGGACACGTCCAAGCCGTGCAACAAACGGGAGCCCGGCACCGGCTGCCCCGCCCGCGACAGCGCCCAGCGCGACCTCGCCGTACTCGGCCACTCCGCGCACTGCGTCGCCACCCACCCGTCCGACATGGCCGTGGCGCTGTCCGCCCTCGACGCCGGCGTCCAGCTGTACGGACCGGACGGCGGACGGACCCTGCCCGCCACCGGATTTCACCGCCTGCCGGGCGACACGCCCGAACAGGACACCGAGATCCGGCCGGGCGAACTCATCACCGAGCTGGTCCTGCCACCGCGCCCGGAAGGCGCCGCCTCCCTCTACCGCAAGGCCCGCGACCGCGCCTCCTTCGCCTTCGCCCTCGCGTCCGTCGCCGCCGTACTGAGCGTCCGCGGCGGCCGGATCGAGCATGCCGCGCTGGCCTTCGGCGGGCTCGCCCACCGGCCCTGGCGCGCACACGCCGCCGAGAACCTGCTGCGGGGAGCACCGGCCACCGACGAGACGTTCGAGCGTGCGGTCGACGCCGAACTCGCCGCCGCCCGGCCGCTGCGCGAGAACGCGTTCAAGGTGGGCCTCGCCCGCAACCTGGCCGTCGACGCACTCGCCGAACTCGCCGCCGAGACCTGAGCGACCCGCCCCGGCACCGCCCACCGGCAGCCGGACAACCGCCTCTCTGCTGCCCAACGCCGGCAGCTGAGCAACCGCACCCAACGCCGCCCCCCGCCGTGAGGACCCCGTCATGAGCCAGGCCCCGTCATCACTGGGCACCCCCGTCGTCCGCCGTGAGGGCCGGGCCAAGGTCACGGGCACAGCCCGCTACGCCGCCGAGCACACCCCGCAGGGGTGTCTGTACGGGTGGCCCGTCCCCGCCACGATCGCCCGCGGCCGCGTCGACGCGATCCACGCGGACGAGGCGCTGGCCCTGCCGGGTGTGCACGCCGTTCTCACCCACCACGACGCGCCCCGGCTGAAGGAGCCCGACGACCCGGTCCTCGCCGTCCTCCAGAACGACCGGGTCCCGCACCGGGGCTGGCCCGTCGCCCTAGTGGTGGCCGATACCCCGGAGGGCGCCCGCGCCGGGGCCGAGGCGCTGCGGATCACGTACGAGACCGACGGGCACGATGTCCTGCTGACCGACGAGCACCCCGGCCTGTACACCCCCGAGATCGTCAACGGTGACTACCCCGCCGTCCGGGAGCGCGGCGACACCGGCCGGGCCTTCGACGCGGCACCCGTACAGGTCGACGCCACCTACACCATCGGCGCCCTGCACAACCACCCCATGGAACCGCACGCCACGACCGCGCAGTGGGACGACGACGGACACCTGACCGTCCACGACTCCAGCCAGGGCTCCACCACGGTCCGCGACAGCCTCGCCACCGCCTTCGGGCTGAGGCCGCAGCAGATCACCGCCGTCTCCGAGCACGTCGGCGGCGGCTTCGGATCCAAGGGCACACCGCGCCCGCAGAGCGTCCTGGCAGCCATGGCCGCGTGCCACACCGGCCGCCCCGTCAAGATCGCGCTGCCCCGCCGCCAGATGGCCGCCGTGGTCGGCCATCGCGCCCCCACCATCCAGCACATCAGGCTCGGCGCCGAACTCGACGGCACCCTCACCGCGGTCGACCACGAGTGCATCACCCACACCTCCACCATCAAGGAGTTCGTGGAGCAGGCAGCCGTGCCGAGCCGGATCATGTACGGCTCCGCCACCAGCCGCACCTCCCACCGGGTCGTCGCCCTGGACGTGCCGAGCCCCTCATGGATGCGCGCACCGGGCGAGGCGCCGGGCATGTACGCCCTCGAATCCGCCATGGACGAACTCGCCTCGGCGCTCGGTATGGACCCCGTCGAACTGCGCATCCGCAACGACCCGGCGAACGAACCGGACTCCGGACGCGCGTTCAGCAGCCGAGGCCTGGCAGCCTGCCTGGAGAAGGGCGCCGCGCGCTTCGGCTGGTACGACCGCGATCCGCGCCCCGCGATCCGCGAGGAGGGGCCCCTGCTGCTCGGTACGGGCGTCGCCGCCGCCACCTACCCCGTGTACATCTCCGCCTCCAGCGCCTCGGCGCACGCGGCCGCCGACGGCTCGTACCTCATCCGGATCAACGCCACGGACATCGGCACCGGCGCCCGCACCGTACTCGCGCAGATCGCCGCCCACGTCCTGGCCACCCCCGTGGAGAACGTCCGGGTCGACATCGGCAGCAGCGAACTGCCCGACGCCCCACTGGCTGGCGGATCCACCGGCACCGCCTCCTGGGGCTGGTCCGTGCACAAAGCGGCCACCCTGCTGCTGCGCCGGCTGCGCGAGTGCACCGGGCCGGTCCCCGCCGACGGGCTCACCGTCACCGCCGACACCGAGCAGGAGACCGCCACGCAATCTCCGTACGCACGCCACGCGTTCGGCGCCCACTTCGCCGAAGTCGCCGTGCACGCGCGGACGGGAGAGGTGCGGCTGCGCCGGATGCTCGGCGTGTTCGCCGCCGGACGCATCCTCAACTCCCGTACCGCGCGCTCCCAGTTCATCGGCGGGATGATCATGGGGGTCGGCATGGCGCTGACCGAGGCCTCCACCATGGACCCCGTCTTCGGCGACTACACCGAGAGCGATCTTGCCTCGTACCACGTACCGGCCTGCGCCGACGTGCCGGAGATCGAGGCGCACTGGATCGACGAGGAGGACCCGCATCTCAACCCGATGGGCAGCAAGGGGATCGGCGAGATCGGCATCGTCGGCGCCGCGGCGGCCGTCGGCAACGCCGTCCGGCACGCCACCGGCATCAGGCTGCGCAGTCTCCCGCTCACCCCGGACACACTGCTGCCCTACCTCCTGTGACCATGACCCGGACGGACGCACCCCGGGGCCTCTCGGTGAAAGACCCCACGTGTTGCACGAGCGGTGCCGGCGGGTCACCCTGTGGAGTGACCCAAAAGTGGCATCTGCTCACTCTTCGTGTTCGGGGGTTGTTGGTTCAACGGGGCGAAGCCAGTGGGCCTCGATGTGAGGAGCCTCGACGATGACCGTTCCACTCGACCGGCACTATCTGGTCGAATTCCAGGTTTCGGCAGAGCGTGTGTGCCAGCTGCGACGAATAATCGCGGCGCACCTCCGCCACTGGAGTCTCGAACTCCACATCCGGCCGGTATGCCGGGGTGTGGAGGAACTGCTGACCAATGTCCACCGGCATGTCGGTGACGACAACAACTGCGTCGTCGAACTCCGCTGGTCCGGGCGGCATCTCACGGTCTCCGTCGCCGACAACGGCTCCGAGATGCCGCGACTGCTCAGCAACGGCGGTGGTGGCCTGAGCCGGGTCATGGCCCTGAGCGACAGCTGGGGCACCTGCCGCACGGCCGAGGGCAAGGTCGTCTGGTTCACCCGGTACGCCAAGGAGCCGTACAGCGTCGACCTGGTGCGGTTCCCGCCGCTGCCGGGGGTGCGTGAGTTCCGGCGCCCGCCCGCAGCGGCCGCCGCCCCCGTCATCGAGCCCGCGACGGCATCCGGCCCAGCTCTCGTCTGAGCCGGGACACCGGGACCGGCACCGCCGTCATCCATAACCGCTGGACGTTTCCCCCTCCCGGCGCGGACGGCGTGCACACCGCACGCACGGCCCGCGCCGGCCGGGGTGTCCGCCCGGCGGGGCCCGCGTTGCGGCGCGGCATACGGCACGGCACGGTCGAAGGAACGAGGCAAGGAGGACACGGCCATGCCCATCGCGACGGTCAATCCCGCGAACGGCGAGACCCTCAGAACATTCGACGCGCTCGACGAGGCGGGCATCGAGCAGCGGCTCGACGCCGCCGCCACCGCGTACCGGCAGTACCGGACCACCGGGTTCGCCGAACGGGCCCGCCTGCTGAACCAGGCCGCCGTCCTGCTCGACGAGGACCAGCGGGACATCGCGCGCACCATGACCATCGAAATGGGCAAACCCGTCGTGGCCGCCCGCGCCGAGGCCGCCAAATGTGCCAAGGCGATGCGCTGGTACGCGGCCCACGCCGAGGAACTCCTCGCGGACCAGCACCCGTCCCCGGACGATGTGCGGGACTCCGGTGCCTCCCGGGCCTACGTCCACTACCGGCCACTTGGTCCCGTGCTCGCCGTGATGCCGTGGAACTTCCCGCTCTGGCAGGTCGTACGATTCGCCGCCCCGGCCCTCATGGCGGGCAACGTCGGCCTGCTCAAGCACGCCTCGAACGTCCCGCAGACGGCGATGTATCTGGAGGGCCTGTTCCGCCGGGCCGGATTCCCGGCGGGCTGCTTCCAGAGCCTGCTGGTGGGATCGGGGGCGGTCGAGGCGATCCTGCGTGACCGCCGGGTCGTCGCCGCAACCCTCACCGGCAGCGAACCGGCAGGCCGCTCGGTCGCGTCGATCGCCGGCGACGAGGTGAAGCACACCGTCCTGGAGCTCGGCGGCAGCGACCCGTATCTCGTCATGCCGTCCGCCGACGTGGCCAGGGCCGCCCGTACCGCCGTGACCGCACGGGCGCAGAACAACGGGCAGTCCTGCATCGCCGCCAAAAGGTTCATCGTGCACACCGAGGTGTACGAGGAGTTCGCCGAACGGTTCACCGTGGGCATGAGCAACCTGACGGTCGGCGACCCGCTGCAGGAATCCACCGACGTCGGACCGCTCGCCAGCCAACAGGGCCGCACCGACCTGGAGGAGCTGGTGGAGGACGCCGTACGGCAGGGCGCGCGAGCGCTGTGCGGGGGCGCCAGGCCCGAGGGCCTGGCCCCGGAACTGGAGCGGGGCTGGTTCTACGCCCCCACGGTCCTCGCCGGGATCACCCCCGCCATGCGCATCCACCGCGAGGAGACCTTCGGCCCCGTCGCCTCCCTCTACCGCGTCGACGAGCTGGACGAGGCCGTGGCGATCGCCAACGACAGCCCCTTCGGCCTCAGCTCCAACGTCTGGACCCGCGACGCGGACGAGGCGCGCCGCTGTGTACGTGACCTGGAGGCCGGCGGTGTCTTCTTCAACGGCATGACGGCGTCCCATCCCGCACTGCCCTTCGGCGGTGTGAAGCGCTCCGGCTACGGACGTGAGCTCGCCGGGCAGGGCATCCGCGCGTTCTGCAACGCGACCACGGTCTGGTACGGCCCCGAGCCCGTCGGCCCGTAGGGCCTGGTTGGAGACACCATGAGCAACGCCCCCGGCCCGGCGGCCACGTCCGGCCAGAGCGGTCCGACCGGCCCTTCCGACGAGGAGGTCGCGGCACTCGACGCCCACTGGCGGGCCGCCAACTACCTCACCGTCGGCCAGATCTACCTGATGGACAACCCGCTCCTGACCCGGCCGCTCGCCCGGGACGACATCAAGCCGCGGCTGCTCGGCCACTGGGGCACCTCACCCGGACTGAACCTGGTCCACACCCATCTCAACCGTGTCATCAAGTCCCGCGGGATCCAGGGCCTCTGCGTCTGGGGCCCCGGCCACGGCGGGCCCGCCGTCCTCGCCAACTCCTGGCTGGAGGGCAGCTACACGGAGACCTACCCCGACGTCACCCGGGACGCCGAAGGCATGGGGAAGCTGTTCAAGCAGTTCTCCTTCCCCGGCGGGGTGCCCAGCCATGTGGCACCGCAGACACCCGGTTCCATCCACGAGGGCGGCGAACTCGGCTACGCCCTCACCCACGCCTACGGGGCCGCCCTGGACCACCCAGGCCTGCTCGTCACCTGCGTCATCGGCGACGGCGAGGCCGAGACCGGACCGCTCGCCGCGTCCTGGCACTCCAACAAGTTCCTCGACCCGGTGCACGACGGCGCCGTCCTCCCGGTCCTCCACCTCAACGGGTACAAGATCGCCAACCCCACCGTGCTCGCCCGCCTCCCCGAGACGGAGCTCGACGCCCTGCTGCGCGGCTACGGGCACGACCCTCTGTACGTCGGCGGCGACGACCCGGTCGGCGTGCACCGGGCGATGGGCGCCGCGATGGACCGGGCCGTCGACCGGGTCCGGGAACTCCAGGCCGCCGCCCGCACCGGCGGCGACACCGGACGCCCGCACTGGCCGATGATCGTGCTGCGCACCCCCAAGGGCTGGACCGGGCCGGTGGCGGTCGACGGGGTGCCCGTCGAAGGCACCTGGCGCACCCATCAGGTCCCGCTGCCCGGCGTCCGGGACAACGAGGAGCACCTGCGGCAGCTGGAGGAGTGGATGCGCTCCTACCGGCCCGAGGAACTCTTCGACGCGTCGGGACGGCCCGGCCCCCAGGTGCTCGCCTGTGTGCCCGAGGGCGACGCCAGGCTCGGCTCGACCCCGTACGCCAACGGCGGTCTGCTCCTGCGCGACCTGCCGATCCCGCCGCTGGACGACCACGCCGTCGAGGTCGACAAGCCCGGCACCGTGCTGCACGAGCCGACCCGGGTGCTCGGCGGTCTGCTGGAGGCCGTCATGGCCGCCACCGCCGAGCGCCGAGACTTCCGCGTCATGGGTCCCGACGAAACCGCCTCGAACCGGCTTGAGGCCCTCTACGGCGCCACCACCAAGGCCTGGCAGGAACGGATACTGCCGACCGACGAGCACCTCGCCCGCGACGGACGCGTCATGGAGGTGCTCTCCGAGCACCTGTGCCAGGGCTGGCTGGAGGGCTACCTCCTCACCGGCCGGCACGGCCTCTTCTCCTGCTACGAGGCGTTCGCCCACATCGTCGACTCGATGGTCAACCAGCACATCAAATGGCTCAGAACCTCCCGCCGGCTCGCCTGGCGCCGCCCCATCGCCTCGCTCAACTACCTGCTCACCTCGCACGTCTGGCGCCAGGACCACAACGGTTTCTCCCACCAGGACCCGGGCTTCGTCGACCACATCCTCAACAAGAGCCCCGAGGTCGTACGGGTCTATCTGCCGCCGGACGCCAACACCCTGCTCTCGGTCGCCGACCACGCGCTGCGCAGCCGCGACTACGTCAATGTGATCGTGGCCGGAAAGCAGCCCTCCTTCGACTGGCTCACCCTCGACCAGGCCCGCGCGCACTGTGCCCGCGGCGCCGGGGTCTGGGAATGGGCGGGCACGGAGGACGGCAGCCGCGCCCCCGACGTGGTGCTCGCCTGCGCCGGTGACGTACCCACGCTGGAGACCCTGGCCGCCGCCGACCTACTGCGCAGGCAACTGCCAGGATTGGCGGTACGGGTGGTCAACGTGGTCGACATGACGCGGCTGCTGCCCCGCGAGGCACACCCGCACGGGATGCCGGACCCCGAGTACGACGCGGTGTTCACCAGGGACACCCCCGTGATCTTCGCCTACCACGGCTACCCGTGGCTGATCCACCGGCTCGCCTACCGGCGCGGGGGCCACGCGCAGCTGCATGTGCGGGGTTACAAGGAGGAGGGCACCACCACGACGCCCTTCGACATGGTGGTCCGCAACGACCTGGACCGCTACCGGCTGGTCATGGACGTCATCGACCGGGTGCCCGGCCTCGGCGTCCGCGCCGTGGCGGTGCGCCAGGCGATGGCGGATGTCCGCACCCGCCACCACGCCTGGATCCGTGAACACGGCACGGACCTGCCGGAGGTCGCCGACTGGACCTGGAGCGGCTGACACCGCCCCGGTTCCCACGGCTCAGCGGCCGACGGCCCGTGCCAACTCGGCCTTCGTCATGCTCGACCGCCCGTGGATGTTCTTCTTCTTCGCCTCTTCGTAGAGCTGGTCGCGGGTGGGCCCTTCCGCTCCGCTGTGGGAGCGCAGACCGCCGCGCCGAGAGGACGAGATGTCCTCGATGGAGGTACGGCTCGCCGTCCTGGACTCACCGGCGCGGGCGCGTGCCTTGTTGACCGTACGGGCCGCGATCTCCTCGGCCCGTTCCTCGCTGACCCCGCGCTCCTGCGCGCTCTCCTTGATGTGCTCGTACTGCCGTTCCCGCTTGGCGTTGGATCCGCGTGGCATGGTGCGGTCACCCCTTTCTCCGGGACCTGCCCCGGGGCCAGGCGGCCCCTCCTCAGTCTCCCAGTGCGCCCCCGGGCCCGCACGCCTGAGGCATGCGGGCCCGGGGAAGGGGAGGGACGGCATCGCGCCGGTACGCTCAGTAGCGCAGGGCCGCCGCGATCCGCCCGTGCTCCGCGAGCGAGCCGTCCGGGAGGAAGACCACGTCGGCACCGCTGTCCAGGGCCGCCTCGACGAGCTCGTCCACGATGTCCTCGCGGACCGCGACGTCCGCGAGATCCACGGCTTTGCCGCTCACCGGCTCCAGGTGCTCGTCCGTCACCCGTACCGTCTGCTGGAAGTGCTCCTCCACCGCGACGAGCCCGGCACGGCCCTCCCGAACGGCGGCCCACACCTCGTCGAGCCCCCCGGCGAAGGCACGACGGCCGCGGGCCTCGTCCAGTCTGCCGTCGATCTCCGCCGCGAACCGCTGCTGCCGCTCGTCGAGCGCCGGCCGCAGTTCCTTGAACAGTTCGCCCGCCGACATGCCGGCAGGCGCACCCTTGGTGACCCGGCCGACGGCCGACTTGGTGCTCTCCCCGACCTCGTCCAGCAGGGCGAGCGCGGGGGCGAGACCCATGAGATAGAGCGGGCGCGGCTCCTCGGCGAGCACCGTGCGCAGCTGCTCGTCGACCGTGCGCAGGAAGTTGCGCGTCTCCTCGTCGCTGAAGGTGCTCGGGGTGTCGCCGACCCGCTCCTCGCGCTGCGGATCGGGCGGCTCCTGCGGAGCCGTGAGCGGGAACCCGCCGGTCCGCTCCTCCCGCACGGCGTCCGCCGTGCCGCTCCACAGGACGGCCCGGTCGGCCGACACGGTGAGCACCCAGAACGGCTGGGACTGCGCCTTCGCGGCGACCAGGTTGCGGGTCAGATAGGTGTCGCTGAGTACCACCCGTTCGGGCGCGGTGCGCGGCAGCTGCCAGATCCGGTGCTCGTCGGGGGTGACGAGGAGGACCAGGGCGTCCAGGGCCCGGCGGGGGTCCACCTCGGTGACCGCCCGGTCGAGCTCCTCCTTGATCGCGGTCCGCACCTCGCGGGTGACCGAGGGGTCCGCCTCCAGCCGATCGGCGGCCTCGGCCACCAGATTGCGCAGCCGCACCGCGTCCTGGGCGTTGTCCGGAGCGCGGCGGTGCGTCGGCATGGTCAGGGACAGGGCCGGATAGGGCTTGACCGTTCGCAGTTCCCGCAGCAGGCCGGCGGTCAGGGCGTCCGTATCCATCGTTCTCTCCCAGGGTTTCGGCCGGTAGTCCGCTCCCGAGTGAAGCGGGTGTATTCGACGAGTCAATTCATATCTTTTGTTCCTAATATGGGCGAGTTCTTCATTGTCTTCCCAGGCGGTGCCGAACAGCGGTTCCCCCGACTTCCACTTACGCCCTTCCGGGCAGACGGAGCTTCCGTGAACCCGATCAGTCCTTCGCGAAAGGCCCTTGGCGGCCGCGCAGCGCGCAATCTGGCCCCGGCCGTACTGGCCGCGGCGATCATCACCGGTACCGCCGCCTGCGGCGGCTCCGACACCAACTCGACAGGCACGGCCAGGAGTACCCGAACGGTCTCGCCCGAACCGGCCCTGACCCGGTCCGCGAGTCCCTCCGGGCGTACCCAGCAGGAGTTCGCGGCCTCCGTCTCCGCCGCCGCCGAGCGGAACCGGCAGCAGGCGGCGAAGCTGCTCGAAGGTGTGCAGGGCCGGGGCAACGCGGTCGAGGACGTGTCGGTGACCGGGCTGCCCCTCGCCAAGACCGAGCAGTTCCGCAGCGCCGTAGTCCGCGTCACCAATCGCACGGACAAGGCCGCCTTCTACGCCGTCAAGGTGGAATTCGTCGATGCATCGGGGAAGGCGCTCGACTCCGTGGTGCTCGGCTTCCCGGACACTCCGCCCGGACGGACCGTCACCCAGAACGCCAACAGCCGGAAGGCGGCCGGTGTCAAGACGTTCCCCCGGATCGCCCAGGCCGAGCGCGGCTGACGGCCGGGCCGGGTGAGCGCCGCCGACGCCGTCACCGAAGCCCTGAGTGAACTGCACACGCGGTTCACCGGACTGCGGGACGGCCGACCGGCCGACTACATCCCGCAGTTGGCGCGGACCGACCCGGACGCGTTCGGGCTGGCGCTGATCAGCATGGACGGTCACCGCTACAGCGCGGGCGACGCCGACGCCCCGTTCACCATGCAGTCCGTGTCGAAACCGTTCGTCTACGCGCTCGCGCTGTCCGTCCTCGGGCTCGACGAGGTATGCCGCTGGGTCAACGCCGAGCCCAGCGGGGAGGCGTACAACGCCATCAGCCTGGAACCGGGGACCGGGCGGCCCGACAACGCCATGGTCAATGCGGGCGCCATCATCACCACCGCGCTGATCCCGGACACCCCCGACGCCCCGAGGTTCGACCGCATCCTCGACTGCCTGAGCCGGTTCGCCGGCCGGCGGCTGGACGTGGACGAGCAGGTGTACGCCTCGGAGGCCGCCACCGGCGACCGCAACCGCGCCCTGGCCTATCTGATCCGGAGCGCCGGCCCGCTGCCCGTCGACCCGGTCGCGGCGGTCGAGACGTACTTCAGACAGTGTGCGGTACGGGTCACCGCGCTGGACCTGGCCGCGATGGCCGCCACCCTCGCGCACGGCGGCGTGAACCCGCTCACCGGCGAGGCGGTGGTCCCTGAGCCGGTCGCCGCGCAGGTGTTGGCGGTGATGGCGACCTGCGGCATGTACGACGCCTCCGGTGACTGGCTGCTGCGCGTGGGGCTGCCGGCGAAGAGCGGTGTGTCCGGCGGGCTGATCGCCGCGGGCCCCGCACGGTTCGGGCTGGCGACGTACAGCCCCCGGCTGGACCCGGGCGGCACCTCGGTACGCGGGCGCGCCGCGCTCGGTGCCCTGTCGGAGCGGCTCGGCCTGCACCTGATGCACAATCCGGCACTGGCCGCCTCCACCGTCACCCTCGTCACCACCGCGGGCGATCTGCCCGCCGCCGGGGCCGCCCCTCGGGACAGCGCCCCGCGCGAACGGGTCGCGGTCGTGGCTGCCCAGGGCGCCATCGACTTCACCGCGGCCGAGCGGGTGCTGTACGCGCTGGACGAGTCGCGCCCCCGGGGGAGGGGACCGGTCGTGCTGGACCTGCTGCAGGTCACCGGTGTGGAGCGGGTGGCCCGCGCGATGCTGCGCGGCGGGCTCGGCCGGATCGCGACGGACGGCACGCGCACCGCTGTCGCCGACCCGGCCGGGCAGCTCGCCCCGCCCGGCACCGGACAGCGGGACGCGCCGATGGCCCTCAAGTGCTTCGCCACCCGCGAACAGGCCGTGGCCTGGTGCACCGCCGGCTGAGCACCCCGGAGGTCCGGCGGATGCCCGCCGGACCTCCGGATCGTTCGGGCCTACCAGATGGATTCGACCCACTCGGGGTGATCGATGAACGGGTTCCGGTTGTGCTGGTACTTGTCGAATATGACGTCGTTGCGCCGCTTCTCGAAGCTGTCCGGCGGGTCCTCCTGGCTCCACGCCTTCAGTACCGACAGCCGGCCGATGTTCGGTGCGGAACCGTTGGACACCTTCTCGTTGGGCTCCAGGTCGGCGAAGGAGTCGTCGCCCTCGTAGCGCACCGCCATGTAGAGGATCATGCGGGCGACGTCGCCCTTGACCGCGTCGCGCGGCTCGAAGGAGTCGCTGTCGGTGTAGTTGCCCGGTGCGCCGCTGACCGCGCTGCCGCCGTTGTCGAAGTCCTTGTTGCCGCGGATCGAGTTGACGGTGACGTCCTCCGGGCGCAGGTGGTGGATGTCGGTGCCGGGGCCGGTGGCGGTGCCGAAGTCGCCGTGAGACTTGGCCCAGACGTGCTCGCGGTTCCAGTCCCCGACCGAGCCGCCGTTGGAGTTCTTGGACTGGGAACGCCCGGTGTAGAGGAGGATCACGTTCGAACTGTTGGAGGGATCCTGGTCGGTGTCCTTGAGGGCTTCCCAGACCTGGCTGTAGGAGATCTTGGTCTGGTTCTTGACGATCCCGTGCAGAGCGCTCTTGAGCTGGGTGCCGGTCTTGCCGAGCGCGTCCTGGTAGTAGGTGTCGTCGAGTACCCGGAGCGGTGTCGCGGTGGTGGGCGCGGCCCCGGGTACGGCGGCCGGTGCGGCGGCGGCGGTACCGCCGAGCACCGCGAAGGCGGCAAGGGTCGCCAGCAGCGGGCGCCGGTAACGAAGGTGACGACGGGACATGTGGGGTGTCCTCTCCGAAAATGCGTGCGCCCCGACACCGTCAAAAGGTGGGGACGGCGCCGCGGCGGTCGTGTGGTACGCGGGAGCCTTCCACACGCACCGTGACCATGGTGTGAACAGCGTGTACCTATCATGTGCAGGTCAAGTGATGGCGTGATCGTGCCCCCGGGAGAGGTTCGGGAGGCCTCGGATGCGGCGGGCCGGGCGCGGGGCGAAAATGACCGAAAGGACGAGGAGGCGGCATGAGCGACGAGCCCGAATCCGTATCCGTATCCGTGACCCGGGGAGTGACTCCCGACAGCCTCTTGCACACCGGCGCCAGCGATAATCCGTCGCCGGAGGACCTGGTGCTCGCGTCCGGGCGGGACCTGACCCCGAAGAATCTCCAGTGGGCGGAGCGCAGGCTGGCCCGGGAGGGCCGGTCGGCGATCGACAAGGCGCTGCCGTAGCGGCACGCGGCGGCGCGGCGGCCGGTGCGCGGGGAGTGTGCGGGCGCTCCCCGCGGCTCGGCTAGCCTGGGTGGACAATGAACCGTTTGACGACGTCAGGGGCCGGGTTCGACCTCGCCCGCTACCCCGAGGACCCGCGCGACCCGTTCCGAGCGTGGGACGCTGCCGACGAGTACCTGCTGCGGCGGCTGGAAGGGGCCGACGGCACGGACCCGGTCGATCTGTCGGGCGCCGTGGTCGTGGTGGGCGACCGCTGGGGCGCGCTGAGCACCGTACTGGCCGCGCACCGGCCCGTACAGATCACCGACTCCTACCTGGCGCAGCGCGCGACCCTGGCGAACCTGGACCGCAATGGCGTGGATACGGACGCGGTGCGTCTGCTGTCGGCCAGGGACACTCCGCCGGACCGCATCGATGTCCTGCTGGTACGTGTCCCGAAGAGCCTCGCACTCCTGGAGGACCAGCTGCACCGGCTCGCGCCGGCCGTCCACCCCGCCACGGTCGTCATCGGCACCGGGATGGTCAAGGAGATCCACACCTCCACCCTCAAGCTCTTCGAGCGGATCATCGGCCCCACCCGTACGTCCCTCGCGGTCAAGAAGGCCCGGCTGATCTTCTCCACCCCGGCCCCGGGAACGGCCCGCACACCCAGCCCCTGGCCGTACCGGTACGAGCTGCCCCAGGGGGTCGGACCGGTCTCCGGCCGGACCGTCACCAACCATGCCGGGATCTTCTGCGCCGAGCGCCTCGACATCGGCACCCGGTTCTTCCTCGGCCACCTCCCCGCGCGCAGCGGCCCCGACCGGGTCGTCGACCTCGGCTGCGGGAACGGCGTCGTGGGGCTGTCCGCGGCGCTCGCCAACCCCGAGGCGACGGTCACCTTCATCGACGAGTCGTACCAGGCGGTCGCCTCCGCCGAGGAATCGTTCCGAGCCAACACCGGACCGGACGCCAAGGCCGAGTTCGTCGTCGGCGACGGGCCGACGGAACTGCGGCCCGCCAGCGTGGACCTGGTGCTCAACAACCCGCCGTTCCACTCCCACCAGGCCACCACCGACGCGACGGCCCGCACCATGTTCCTCGGGGCGCGCGACGCACTGCGGCCGGGCGGCGAACTGTGGGTCGTCGGCAACCGGCACCTCGGCTACCACTCCCGGCTCCGCCGCATCTTCGGCAACTGCGTCACCGTCGCGGGCGACCCGAAGTTCGTCGTCCTGCGAGCCGTCAAGCGCTGACCCGGCCGGAGCCGTCCCGGCCCTTCCGGATTCTTGCAACACGTTCTACTGTGTGCGCCGCCGCACAAGGACGACGCGACCGCGAGACTCCCGGAGGGGCCGTGCACCTCGAATACACGCCTGAACAGCAGCAGTTGCGCGCCGAGCTGCGCACCTACTTCGCCGCACTGGTCCCCGACGACGCGTACACGCGCTACGCCGCCCCCGCGGCCCAGAAGGCCTTCTACCGGGAGACGATCCGCCGCCTCGGCACCGACGGCTGGCTCGGCGTCGGCTGGCCGGTGGAGTACGGCGGACGCGGACTGTCCCCGATGGAACAGTTCATCTTCTTCGACGAGGCCGCGCAGGCGGGCGTACCGCTGCCGCTGATGGCCCTCAACACCGTCGGCCCGACGATCATGCGGTACGGCACCGACGAGCAGAAGGCGTACTTCCTGCCGAAGATCCTTTCCGGCGAGATCGACTTCGCGATCGGCTACAGCGAGCCCGACGCGGGCACCGACCTCGCCGCCCTCAAGACCAGGGCCGTGCGTGAGGGCGACGAGTATGTCGTCAACGGGCAGAAGATCTGGACGACCAACGGCGACACGGCGGACTGGGTCTGGCTCGCAGTCCGCACCGACCCGGACGCGGCACCGCACAAGGGCATCACCATGCTGCTCGTCCCGACCACGGACCCCGGCTACTCCTGCACCCTGATCAACACCCTTGCCTCGCACGACACCACCGCCAGCTACTACGAGAACATCCGCGTCCCGGTCTCCCGCCGCGTCGGCGAGGAGAACCAGGGCTGGCGGCTCATCACCAACCAGCTCAACCACGAACGCGTCACCCTCGCCGCCCACGGCACCATGGCCATTCGCGCCCTCCACAACGTCCAGCGCTGGGCCGCGGGCACCCGGCTCACCGACGGCCGCCGCGTGATCGACCTCGGCTGGGTCCGCGCCCTGCTGGCCCGCACCCACACCAGGCTCGACGCCATGAAACTCCTCAACTGGCAGATGGTCTCCGCCGTGCAGAACGCCACCCTCACTCCGCAGGACGCCTCCGCCGTCAAGGTCTACGGCTCCGAGGCGCGCCGCGACGCCTACGCCTGGCTGATGGAGATCGTCGGCTCGGCGGGACCGCTCAAGGAAGGCTCGGCGGGTGCCGTGCTGCACGGCGAACTCGAACGCGGATACCGCTCCGCCGTCATCTTCACCTTCGGCGGCGGCAACAACGAGATCCAGCGGGAGATCATCTCGTGGATCGGCCTGGGGATGCCGCGCGTACGGCGGTGAGTCACCGTGTGCCGGACGGTGACTCATGGTGTGTGACCTGGGTCGGTGCCCGCCGTCATGCCCCGGACGGGCAGAGCGTTCACGGCCGGTCCTGTGGCGGATGCGCCGGTGGCCTGTGCGGCTCTGCCGTAGCGCCTGGCGAGGGGAGTGGACGTGATGCCGTGAGCGAGGACGCTGAGCAGCACGGTGCAGGCGACCACCGGGACGATCGTCCGTGCGGCGGACGGGGCCAGGTCCTCGACCGCCAGCAGAGCGAAGATGACGGATGCCAGTCCGCGCGGACCGAACCAGCCCACGAACAGGACGGTTCTTCGGTCCAGACCGCTTCCGGTCAGGGACAGAGCCACCGGCACCATGCGCAGCACCGTCAGGCTCAGCACCGCGTAGAGCAGTGCCTGCCAGGTGAGGTGAGTGACGGCGGCCGGCACCAGCACGGCGCCGAAGAGCAGCCAGACCAGCACGGCGAGCAGCGAGGCGGACTGCTCGACGAACAGCAGCACTTGCTGTGAGGCGGCGTGTGCCGAGCCGAATGCCAGACCTGCGATGAAGGCGGCGACAAAACCGTTGCCGCCGATCGCGACGGCCGAGGTGTAGCTCAGCAGGGCCAGTGCCAGGACGCCCGGCGCGGCGACGGCTTCGGTGGTCCAGCCTCTGCGCAAGGCGGAACGCAGCAGGCACCCGGCCGTCAGCCCCAGCACCGCGCCGTAGGCCAGGCCGATGGCGAGTTCCACCAGGGCGGCCTCGGAGGCATGGGCGCTCGACGAGCTTCCGGCCGCGGCGACCGCGGCGAGGGCGATGACGACGAACGGGGTGGCGATGCCGTCGTTCAGACCGCTCTCGACATTGATGAGCCGGCGGATCCTCTCGGGCACCACCGGATCGACCATCATCGCGGCGCCGAGCGCGGCGTCCGTCGGGGCGAGCGCGGCCGCGACGTACAGCGCGGCCCAGCCCGACACACCGGGGAGCAGGGCCATGGCCATGAGCGCGCCGAGGCCGATGCACATCGGCAGGGCGAGCAGCAGGAGCCGGACGTACAGACCGAGGTCGGGACGGAGTGCCCGGAAGGACAGCCGTGCGGCGTCGGTGAAGAGCACCCAGGTCAGGGTGGTCTCGGCGACCGCCCGCACCGTGCCGGGCGAGGGGGCCAGGTCCAGTACGCCGAGCCCTTCGGTCAGCAGCAGGCCCAGAGCCACGAATGCCACGGGGGCGGTGAGTTCGACGCGTGCCAGTCGCTGCGAGCAGAGACCCCAGAGGAAGAGAAGAAGGAGAATCAGCGAGAGGGTTCCGTCCACCGTGCACTCCGTGATCGTGGCCGCAAGGCCGGCGGAGGGCCGATTCTCGGTGGTCGCGGTGGTACGAGGGTCCAGCCGGAGGGTGTGACCGCAGCTTTCACCCGAGTGGGGCCAGGGCGGCGGTACGGCTCACATGAGGCCGCCACCGCCGTGCGGGGCGTAGAGATCTAGGAGACGGACCCGGGCTGCCTGCAACCGGTGGGCGAGGACCTGACCGACCCAGTGGCCGATGGCCGAGCCGAAGGCGGGGTCGGCGTCCATCGTCATCCGTACCGTCGCCGCATCGAACTCATGGGTACGGACGGGCGTCATCGCCTCGGCCCCGAGGTGCCAGATGTACGGCTCGAACAGCCAGGACCAGCCCACGAGTTCGCCGGGCCCGAGGTTCTCGATCGAGGCCGGGGAGCTTTTGGGGACGCGGAAGTCCAGCGTGACGGTGCCCGAACGCAGGATCCAGAAGCGGTCCGCGTGGTCCCCTTCGTTGAAGAGGCGCGCACCCTCCTGGAAATTGACCTCCTGCCCCATCTGCATCAGGCGGGCACGGTACGAGGCGGGCAGGGCCGAGGTGATACGGGTGGGAGAAGCGCTCATGGCGGGTGGCCTCCTCTGCGGCTTCCGAGAGCTTCCGTGAGCACCTCCCGGCGGGGTCCGCCCGATGCGCCGCCTCTCCACTATCAGCCTCCCGCGCACCCCGGGCCAGCCGGATGGCGCCCTCCAAATGCGCGGCCGGAGGATCTGGGGTAGTAGTCGGATGAAGAGGACCCGGGCCCGGCGCGTCTGCGCAGCTTCTCGACCCCGTCGATCCTCTGCCGCCGTTCCGGTTCCCTGAGAGACGGAGGCATTCGTCATGGAGCCAGTCGTCACCGTCGGCCTCGACGGGTCGCCCGAGAGCCTGGCAGCCGCCCACTGGGCCGCCGACGAAGCCGAGCGGCGCAAGCTCACGCTGCGCCTGCTGCACGCATGGCCGCTGCTGGTGGAGGAACCGGCCGGCGTTCCCGCCGAGAAGGATCAGAACTACTGGGCGAGACGGATCGTGGACAACACGCGGGTGGAAATCCAGGCGCACCACCCGGGCCTCACCGTCGTCGGCAGCCTGGTCGCCGACGACGCCGAGCACGCCCTCCTGCAAGCGGCATCGGAGTCCGAGATGACCGTGCTCGGCTCGCGGGGGCTGGTGCCCTTGGAGAGCTATTTCCTCGGTGACATCAGCCTGCCCGTCGTGGCCCGTGCCGAGCGGCCGGTGGTCCTGGTACGGGCCGGTGCGGGGGACGACGGCCGACAGCCCGCCCCGAGCGGAACGCACGGCGTGGTGGTGGCGCTCAAATTGCACGGCCCCTGCGACGACCTGCTCCGATTCGCCTTCGAGGCCGCTGCCGCGCGCGGCATGCCCCTTCGGGCCGTCCACGGCCGGAGCCTGCCGGTGGACGCGTACGTGCCCTGGGGCGTGGACCATGACATGGCCGAGGAAGTAGTCCAGGACACGCAGAAGCTCCTCGGCCGGACCCTCCTTCCCTGGCGTGAGAGGTTCCCGCAGGTGGAGGTCACCGATGGCACGGCACTGGTGAGCCCCGCCAAGGCCGTCGTGCAGGCCGCCGAGGGTGCCGACCTGCTGGTCGTCGGCCGGGGCCGGCGGCATCGCGGCCCGGCACCGTCCCTGGGCCCCGTGGCCCAGGGCGCCATCCACCACGCACGCTGCCCCGTCGCGGTCGTCCCCCACGAATGACGCGAGGAACCCTGCCGGGCCGGCGCGGCGGCGATCGCCGGGGCGTGACCGGGAGGGACGGGGGCTGGAGCTTCCGCCCGGTCGCGCGCATCCTGTGGGGGCGTACGGCATACGTACGTACGCCGCCGAGCGGGAGGTACGAGCGACATGGTGGACGCCGATCCGGGGCTCTTCGGGCCCGAATCCGTCACCTGGCAGATGCACGGCGACCCGATGATGTGGATCGCCGGAGTCCGGGCGCTCTACCTCCAGGCGCTGCACCCGCGCGCCGTACGCGGCGTCGTGCAGAACTCCGACTTCCGCAAGGACGCCTGGGGAAGGCTGATGCGCACGGCTGGCTTCGTCGGCACGATCACCTACGGCACCACCGAGGCCGCCGAGCAGGCCGGAGCCCGGGTCCGCAGGATCCACCGGCTCATCAAGGCCACCGACCCGCAGACCGGGGAGAGCTACGGCGTCGACGAGCCCGAACTGCTGCTGTGGGTGCACTGCGCGGAGGTGGACTCCTACCTCCAGGTCGAACGCCGGTCCGGCTTCCCGCTCACCGCCGCCCAGGCCGACCGCTACGTCGACGAACACCGCCACAGCGCCCGCCTCGTCGGCCTCGACCCCGTGGACGTCCCGGCCGACACCGCACAGCTCGCCGCCTACTTCGAGCGCGTACGTCCCCGGCTCGCCGCGTCCGCGGAGGCGCTGGACGTCGACGACTTCCTGCGACGGCCCCCCGTCCACCCGCTGCTCGTACCGGTGCGGGCGCTGCTGTGGCGGCGCGTCGCGGCACTCGCCTACCAGTCACTGCCCCCGTACGCCCATGAGCTCTACGGCAGACCCGCCGCACCGGTGCACACCGTCGACCGGCGCCTGCGCACCGCCGGATCCCTGCTGCGCCGCATCCCCGCCCGGCTCCGCTGGCGGCTCCCGCCCGGTCACATTCTGAACGCGATGGCCCGGCTCGGTCCCGGCAGCCGCCCCACCCCGTACAAACTGCGCAGCCGGGCCGCCATACTGGACGGGCCGGGGAGGGCGCAGCAGTAGACAGCAGGCGGAGCAGACGGGGGCGACAGCAGGCGATGGCGGACACCAGGCTGATCCAGAGCCGGTACCGACTGCTCGATCTGATCGGGCGCGGGGGCATGGGGGAGGTGTGGCGCGCCCGCGACGAGTCGCTCGGCCGCCACGTCGCCGTCAAATGCCTCAAGCCGATGGGGCCCCAGCACGACCAGTCCTTCACCCGCGTCCTGCGGGAACGGTTCCGTCGCGAGGCCCGGGTCGCCGCCGCGCTACAGCACCGCGGCGTCACCGTCGTCCACGACTTCGGCGAGCACGAGGGCGTCCTCTATCTGGTCATGGAGCTCCTCGACGGGCGCAACCTCAGCCAGCTCCTGGAGGACAACAAGCAGCACCCGCTGCCGGTGCCGGATGTCGTCGACATCGCCGAACAGGTTGCCGACGCCCTCGGCTACACCCACCAGCAGGGCGTTGTGCACCGCGACCTCAAGCCCGCCAACATCATGCGGCTGGCCGACGGCACGGTGAAGATCTGCGACTTCGGCATCGCCCGGCTCGGCCACGACGTCGGCTTCACCTCCCGTCTCACCGGCACCGGCATCGCCATGGGCACCCCGCACTACATGTCGCCCGAGCAGATCAGCGGCGGCCAGATCGACCACCGCAGCGACCTCTACTCACTGGGCTGCGTGCTCTACGAGATCGCCACCGGGGCGCCGCCGTTCGATCTCGACGACGCCTGGGCCGTCCTCGTCGGACACCGCGACACCCAGCCCCGCCCGCTGCGCACCCACCGGGCCGAACTCCCGGGCTTCTTCGACCGTGTCGTGCTGGAACTGCTGGCCAAGACCCCCGAGGAGCGGCCCGTCGACGCGGGCGACCTCCGGCAGCGGATCGCCGTCGGCCGCACCGGCGAGCAGCCGCACCTGCCGCCCACCGGGCGGGTACCGCTCGCACCGCCCGTCCCCGTCGTGCTCCCGGGGCAGCAACTGCCCGCCTGGGCCCACTCCATGACCACCGGCCACAAGGCGACCGGCACTCACGCCGTGCTCGCCCCGCCCGACCACTGGGCAGGGCTCACCGGCGAGTGGACCACCGGCACAGACCTGCGCAGCCTGACCGGCGAACTGCCGCCGGCCAGGGCCGAGCGCCCGACCCCGTCGCCGGAACTGCTGTCGGTCCTCGCCAGCCGGCACAGCGCGGGCCTCAACCTGGGCCGCCTCGGCCACTGGGAGGAGGCCGGCGAGGTGCATCGCGCGGTCGCCGCCGAGCGGGAGCACGCGCTGGGCCCCGACCACCCCGACACGCTCGCCAGCCGGTACGAGATCGGCTTCACCCTCAGCCGCACCGGACGCGCCTCGGACGCCCTGCCGGAGTTCGAGCGGGTGGCCCGGGGCCGCGAGCGCGTCCTGGGCCCCGACCACCCGGAGACCCTGGCGGCCCGCCAGGAGTCGGCGTACGTGCTGGGCCGGCTGGGCCGGCACTTCGAGGCCCATCAGGTGTACGCGGAAGTGCTCGCCTCCCGGGAACGGTCGATGGGCCCCGACCACCCCGACACCCTGCGCTGCCGCCACAACCTCGCCTTCAACCTCGGCAGGCTCGGCCGCCTGGAGGACTCCTGCCGGATGGCCAGGGACGTGGCGTCGGCCCGCAGCCGGCTGCTCGGCGCCGACCACCCAGACACCCTGGTCACGCTCTACGAGGTGGCCTACACCCTGGGCCGGCTGGGGCGCTGGACGGAGGCCCTGCAGGCGTACCGGGAAGTCGCCAGGGCCCGGTCGAGATCGCTCGGCCCCGACCACCCCGACACGCTCTCCGCCCGCTACGAGGTCGGCATCAGCCTCGGCCGCCTGGGCCGCAGCGCGGAGGCCCTGGAGCTGTACCGCGCCCTCGTGGCGGACCGGACCAGGGTGGGCGGCGCCACCGATCCCGAGACGCTCCGCGCGCGCCACGGCCTCGGCGTCAACCTGGGGCGCCTCGCCCGCTGGGAGGAGGCGCTCGCCGAGGCGCGCGACGTGTGCGCGATCCGCGAACGTGTGCTGGGACCGGATCACGCGGACACCCTGGTCAGCCGCCGCGAGGTCGCCGTCGGCCTCGGCTGGCTCGGCCGCTGGGCCGACGCCCTCACCGTCTACCGCACCGTCGCCGCGGCCCGCGACCGGCTCCTGGGCGCCGGCCACCCCGACGCGCTCGCCGCCCGCAACGACGAGGCGCACTGCCTGGAGCAGCTCGGCCGGGGAACGGAGGCCGTCGAGCTCTACCGGCAGGTCGCGGCCTTGCGCAGCGGGCAGCAGCCGCCGTACTGAAGGGGTAGCACGGCCTCCGGTCACGTGGCAGGTCGGCGTTGCGCAGCGGGCAGCGGCCCGCCGCACCGACCGGGCCCCACGTCCTCTGGTCACGGGCGATCGCGCCGTGCTACGAAGGGTCATGCCCGCACCCGACAGCTATGACGCAGTGATCGTGGGCGGCGGCCACAACGGTCTGGTCGCCGCCGCCTACCTCGCCCGCGCCGGACAGTCCGTCCTGGTCCTGGAGCGGCTGGCCACCACCGGGGGAGCGGCCGTCTCGACCCGCCCCTTCGACGGGGTCGACGCCCGCCTGTCGCGCTACTCGTACCTGGTGTCCCTGCTCCCGAGGAAGATCGTCGACGATCTCGGACTGGACTTCGCGGTACGGAAGCGGACCGTCTCCTCGTACACCCCGACCGTGCGCGGCGGCCGCGCCACCGGGCTGCTCGTCGGCGGGGAGGGCACCCGGGAGTCCTTCGCCGCGCTCACCGGCTCCGACCGGGAGTACGAGGCGTGGCAGCGGTTCTACGGGATGACCCGGCACGTCGCCGAACGGGTCTTCCCGACCCTCACCGAACCGCTGCCCGGCCGCGATGCCCTGCGCGAGCGGATCGACGACCCGCAGGCCTGGCGGACGCTCTTCGAGGAGCCCATCGGCGTCGCCGTCGAGAAGAACTTCACCGACGACCTGGTACGCGGAGTCGTCCTCACAGACGCACTGATCGGCACCTTCGCCGACGCGCACGATCCGTCGCTGCTCCAGAACCGCTGCTTCCTCTACCACGTCATCGGCGGCTCCACCGGCGACTGGGACGTCCCCGTCGGCGGCATGGGCGCGCTCACCGACGCCCTGGCCCGCGCCGCCCGCGAGGCCGGGGCACAGATCCGGGTCAGGCACGAGGCGACCCGGATCGACACCGACGGAGCACGGGCCGAGGTCACCGTCCGCTCGCCCGAGGGCGAGCAGGTCGTCCCGGCCCGCAGGGTCCTGGTCAACGCCTCCCCGCAGGCGCTCGCCGCCCTCCTCGGGGACGAACCGCCCGCCCCGGCCGAGGGCGCCCAGCTGAAGGTGAACATGCTGCTCACCCGGCTGCCCCGGCTGCGCGACCGCTCCGTCGACCCGCGCGCGGCCTTCGCCGGGACGTTCCACATCGCCGAGGGGTACGGGCAGCTCGCCGACGCCTACCGCGACGCCGCGGCGGGCCGGCTGCCCGCCGCCCCGCCGTCGGAGATCTACTGCCACTCGCTGACCGACCCGTCGATCCTCGGTCCGGACCTCGCCGCCCGCGGCTATCAGACCCTCACCCTTTTCGGTCTGCACACCCCCGTCCGGCTCTTCGCCACCGACAACGCGGCGACCCGCGCCGAACTGCTCGCGGCGACGCTCGCCCAGCTCGACGCGCACCTGGACGAGCCGGTCACCGACTGCCTGGCCCGCGACGGGAACGGTGAGCCGTGCATCGAGGCGAAGACCCCGCTCGACCTGGAGCGGGATCTGCGGCTGCCCGGCGGTCACATCTTCCACCGGGACCTCGCCTTCCCCTACGCCACCGGGTCCACCGGCCGGTGGGGGGTGGAGACGGCACACGCCAATGTGCTGCTCTGCGGGGCCGGTGCGGTGCGCGGCGGCGGGGTCAGCGGGGTGCCCGGCCACAACGCCGCGATGGCGGCGCTGGGCCGGTGACCGGGGTCCGCTACCGGCCGAACACGCCCCGCAGCGCGCCGAGCTTGCGCGGCAGGTCGTACTCGGCACCGCCTTCGTGCCCGTTGTACGTGAACACCTCGATCTCGGCCGGACCCGCGTAGCGGTGGTAGGCGGCGAACACCGTGGACGATGGGCAGATCTTGTCCATCAGACCGACCGAGAACCACGCCGGGGCACTCGCCCGTGCCGCGAAGTTGACCCCGTCGAAGTAGGACAGCGTCTCCATCGCCTCGTCGATCCGGAAGCGGTGCCCGGACAGCCAGCGGGCGATCTCCGCGTAAGGCCCGGCGTCCGTGATCTGCGAGGCACGCCGGTAGTGGCACAGGAACGGCACATCGGCGACGGCGGCGACGATGTCGTCCCGCAGCCCGGCGACGGCCAGCGCGAGCCCGCCGCCCTGGCTGCCGCCGAGCACCGCCACCCGCGAGGCGTCCACCGCCTCGTGGGCCTTCGCCGCGTCCACCGCCCGCACCGCGTCCGTGATCAGCCGCCGGTAGTAGTGACGGTACGGGTCCTCGATGCCCCGGGTCAGGAAGCCGGGTGAGGAGGAGCCGTGCCCGTCCGGGCCGATGTCCGGGGTGTCCGCGGTGTTCTTGCCGCCGCCGCCCTGGCCCCGGTTGTCCATCACCAGATGGGCGTAGCCGAGCGCGCTCCAGGTCAGCCAGGAGTACGGGATGCCCCGGCCGCCGTTGTAGCCGATGTACTGCACCACGGCGGGCAGCGGGCCGGAACGCGTCTTCGGCAGCATCAGCCAGGCCTTCACCGGCTGGCCGCCCCACCCCCGGAACGTCACGTCGAACACGTCGACGGTCGCGAGCCCGGCGTCGTACGGGACGAACTCGGCGTCCAGGTCGTGGCGGGCCGTCTCGGTGAGCGTCTTCTCCCAGAAGGCGTCGAAGTCGGCCGGCTCCTCCGGTTCTGGCCGGTAGTCGCGCAGCCGGTCCAGAGGCATGTCGAACAGCAAGGGTCTAGCTCCTCTTCAGGGTGAGGTTGAGGGTTGCACCGTGGCGTCCGGTGGTGTCGGCGGTGATCCGGATGCCGCTGCCGGTGGAGCGGGCGCTCACGCCCGGATCGGCGGAGACGACGCTCAGGCCGCGCTGCGCCAGGTCCAGCACGACCGAGGACCGCAGCTGTGTCGGGTCGGACAGCGACACCTTCACCGTCTTCCCGTCCGGGCGCACCAGCACCGAGGCGGGGCCGTCCGAGGACAGCTCCTGCACGGTGCCGGCCGTCCAGAAGTTCGCGGCGACCAGCCCGTCCGCGCAGCGGCGCACCGCGTGCACGGCGGTGGAGCGGGCGATCAGCTTCACCGGCGGCGCGGCGGACCACTGCTTCGTCCGCTCGGCCGAGGCCGCCGGGGCCTGGAGCCAGAAGTAGCCGGCCCCGCTCGGGGCGGCGCCGTGGTCCTGCCAGAGCGTCAGGTACGGGCGGGTGACCGAGGTGTCCGTGCCGTACTTGAGGTTGATCTCGCGCCAGGTCGCGGTGCGGTCCTCGCGCAGACCGTTCAGCGTGACGGGCTCGGGGAAGACATAGCCGCCGGTTCCGGCCACATGCAGCCACCGCACCTTGTCGAGACGGGCCGACCAGCCGGCGTCCGTGGGCGCCGCCGTGCCGTTGACCAGCAGGGCGGCCTTCGGGTCGCGCAGCTTCCGGTTCTCCACGACCGTCTCGGCCGTGCCCGCGTCGGCGTCGATGCCCGAGCCGACGCAGGCGATCACGTCGTCCAGGCAGAACCAGCTCTTCAGCCCGTGCAGCGAACTGCCGTACGCGCGCAGCTCCATGCCGTACGCGCCGAGCGTCGTGCCCGGCAGCGCGGTGCCGCCCGCCCAGTCGGCCGTGCTGGTGGTGCGCTGCCCCGCCGCGTCCGCGGGGCGCCCGGCGATGACCGTGGTGCCGGGCAGCCGGGCCGGGTCGACGGTCGGCCAGTAGTCCTCGCTGTAGTGCCCGAGGTCGTCGGTGTAGAGCAGGACCATGCCGTCGGAGAGGTGCCAGGCATGCAGGTTCTCGTTCTGGATCGACTCGTAGTTGTAGATCCGGGACGAGTATGCGGAGATGCCGAGCGAGAAGGACGGCCGGCGGTGGGCCGCCTTGTCCATCCGCGGGTGCTGCTTGTGCGCGACCAGCGGCCCCCGGGCCGGCACCGGGGAGGCGATGACCTGCCGGGCGGCGACCAGCGAGGCCAGGTCGGTGACGGCCAGGAAGTCCCGGTAGGTGTCCTCCGCGATCCACTGCTTGACCAGGGCGGTGAACCGGTCGGCCGTCTCGCCGGGGAAGCTCGGGATGAGCCGCACCACCGCCTCGATGACGGTCTGCGCCGACACATGGCCCTGCTTGCTGGGGCGGGCGATCTCCCGCCCGCACACCGAGGCCATCACGTCGCCGCGCACCAGCAGCGGGTCGAAACCGTCGTACACCCAGCCGCGGATGTTGTCGAGGTCGGGGTCGGTGACCGCCCACGTGGTCCCGGCGAGGAGGTTCAGCAGCCGGGACAGGTTGTTCAGCAGCTCCTTGCCGTACCCGCCGTTGTACGGGTGCTTGTAGTGCTGGAGGAACGAACCGTCGGAGTAGAAGCCCTCGCCGGTGCCCGCCGCCGCGGCGCTCGCGTCGTTGAAGGCGAGGACGCTGTTGGCACCCGAACCCTCGACGTCCGAAAGAGCGTCACGGACCCGGGCGAGATCGTCGCCCGTGCCGCTGAGCACCGCGTTGACGGCGACCACGGTGGAGATCCACACCCGGTTGGCGCCGGTGGCGATCTGCCGGTCGGCCCGCCAGAGGTTCGGGTCGGGTGTGTAGTGCCGTACGGCCGCGGTGATCCGGCCCAGCCGCTCCGTGCCGAGCGCGTCGTACAGCAGCACGGTCGCGTCGTTGAGGGCGAGCGCGGAGCCGATCTCCCAGTCCCAGTCGTTGTCGAACCGGGTGTGTCCGGCGCCGTAGCGGTTGGTCAGCATCCAGTCGATGCCGGCCAGCAGCAGATCGCGCAGCGCGGTGTCGCCGTACTGCGGGGTGCCGGGGACGGCCCACGCGGTCGCGACCGTGGCGAGCCGTTTGAACGACGTCGTCACGTGGTTGGAGAGCGTGGTGCTGGTCAGATCGGGGAACAGCCCGTCGGTCCGGGCCGGGTCGAGGCCCTTGGCCGAGGTGGTCGCGGCCTTGCCGATCCTGGCCACGGCCGCAGCGATCTGCGGGTCCGTCAGGTCGAGGCCGGGGCCACCGGTGAGCAGGGTGTGCCAGCGGGTGCGCAGGGCGGTGGCGTCGTCGATGACGGAGGGCCCGTCCGCCGCGTGCGCGGTGGACGCGGCGGCGGTGAGCGTCAGCGGCAGCGCGGCGGCCGCGCCGATAGCCGCTGCACCGGCGAGAACGGTGCGGCGGGTGGTGCCTGGAGTGGTACCCGGGTTCGTCATGCGGCCCTCACAGGAGATTTCGGCGGTCTACGGCCGCTGCCAGCGCCGCATGACCGGAAGGATTGGGGTGGAGTCCGTCCCCGCTGTCGTACGCGGGCAGCAGCCGTGCCGGGTCTGCCGCATCGCGCAGTGCCGCGTCGAAGTCGACGACGGCGTCGAAGACCCGGCCGGTGCGCACCGCCGCGTTGATCCGCTGCCGCACCGCTTCGAGCTCCGGCGTCCAGCGGGTCCAGCCGCCGAACGGGGCGATGGTCGCGCCGACCGTCCGCAGCCCGGCGTTGCGGGCGCGCAGCACCAGCTGCCGGTAACCGGCCAGCACACGCGCCGGATCGGTCTGGCTCGGCGGCTGCTGGAGGTCGTTGACGCCGAGATGGACGAGTACGGTGCGCAGTCCGGGCAGCGACAGCACATCGCGGTCGAAGCGCGCCTGGCCGCCCGGCCCGAACCGGGCGTCGTCCAGCAGCAGCCGGTTGCCGCTGATGCCGAGATTGGCGACGGCGGAACCGGGGAGCCGCCTGGCCAGCTGGTCGGGCCAGCGCAGATCGGCGTCGTCGGGGGTGCCGACGCCCTCCGTGATGGAGTCGCCGAGCACCGCGACCACGGGCCCGTGGGCGCCCGTCACCTCGACGCCGGTCAGCAGGAACACCGAGGTGGTGCGCTCGCCGTCCACGGAGTGCGAGGCATGGGTGTTGCGGTGGAAGGAGAGCGGACCGGTGGGGCCGGGGAGCCTGGTCTCCACCGTCAGCCGCGCCCCCTCGGCGACCCGCAGTCCGGCGACCGCGTCGCTGGTCAGCGTGGATCCCGCGGCGAGCCACGCCTGCTGCCGCCCGCCGAAGGTCACCGGCAGGCCGCCCGCTGTCACCGGGCCGACGAGGACCGGGGCCGTGGCGAAGGCGTGCCCGTAGCGCAACCGGACGGTTCCGCCCGCGGAGAGCCGTACGTTGGTGACGCAGGTGCCGTCGGTCAGGCCGGCGCTCGCCACCGTGTCCGTGGCGGTGGGCGCGGTCTGCGCGGTCGACCAGGACGTCGTCCACCGCGATCGGCTCGCGCCGCCGCCCGATCGCTCGGCCGCCTGCGCCCCCGGCGCCGTGGCCGCGACCGCCGCCAGAGAGGCCGCAGCCGTCAGTACCCCGCGTCTCGCGGGTCCCCGCCCGGTCACTGGGGGCACGCACCCGTCGGGGCGTACTCGCTGCCGTAGGTGCCGACCGCGTCGCCACCGGTGTTGCCGCTCATGGTGTTGGTGCACACCGGACCTTGCGGGGTGCGCATGAACTTGATGCCGCCGCCCGCGTTACCGGTGATGGAGTTGCCGTAAACACTGGTGTCGATGCCGTCCGTCGCTGTGTCACCACCGAGCCGGATGCCCGCGCCGACGTTGTCGTGAATGGTGTTGTAGCGGAAGATGTTGCCGCTGCCGCGCGCGTCCAGGCCGCCGGAGCTGGAGTCCTTCTGACCGCTGCAGTCGTTGTACTCGACGTAGTTGTTGGTCGAGTTCTCCTTCACGTCGACACACTCGTTGCCCTGGGTGGCGATGGTGTTGTGATGGATGCGGTTGTTCTTGCTGATGTCGGGGGCCGCGTCCGGGGCGCCGTTCGCCCCCTGCTGCTCCGGGGCCGTGCCGAGGTAGATGCCCTCGCCGTTCTTGCCGCCGCCGCCGAACTTGAAGTCGGCGACCCCGCAGTTGGTGATCGTGTTGTCGGAGATGTCCGCCCCGGTCACCAGGTAGCGCACCCGAAGACACTCGTCGGCGGCGTTCTTCAGCGTCATCCCGGTGATCCGCAGCGCGCCCACCCCGTTGCCGGGAGTCGTGCTCATGACATAGATGAGTTTCAGGCGGTACCCCGACACGTCGCCGGACGACCCGTGCAGCCCGTCCACGGTGAAGCCGCTGAGCGTCGTCGAGTCGTGCTGCACCTGGATGATCCGGGCGTCGCCGGCCCCCTTCACCACGGCGTTCGCCGGACCGGTGATGGTGACGCCGGAACGCTTGGTCACGACGTCCTGCTTGTACGTACCGGCGGCGAGGTTGACCACCGCGCCCGTCGGCGCCAGGTCGACCGCCTTCTGGATCGTGGCGAGCGGGGCGCCCGCCGACGTACCGGCGTTGGAGTCGCTGCCGGACGGCGACACGTAGTACGCGGTGGCGGCCTCGGCGGCCACCGACGGCGGGGGGAAGGCGAGCGGTGCGCCGGCGGCGAGCGCGGCGACGAGGGTGGTGCGCAGTACACGGCTCATGGGGTGTGCCTCCTGGGGTCTGCGAAGGACAGAGCGAGCAGTACGGGGATGCTGGGGCCGAGGAGCAGGGGTCCCAGCGGTACGACGAGGGAGATCAGCGCGGCGGAGACCACCGAGCCGAGCAGTGCGGTGCCACGGGCCGCCGAGCCGAAGCCGAGGGCCAGCGCACCGCGCGACCAGGTGCGGACCGTGCCGCGCGGCGAGCGGCCCGCCTCGGCCGCGAGCGCCACATGGTGGATCGTGAGCGCGGCCGCGATGCCCACCTGCGCGGCGAGCAGCACGAACGTCCACGGCTGCGGCCGGCCCAGCAGATGGACGATGTTGGCGGCCAGGACGATGCCCGCCGCGGTGGACGCCAGGCTGTGGCGCCACAGGGACCGCCAGTACTGCGGGAAGGCGGCGAAGGTGTTGGTGAAGCAGCGGCTGTCGCCCTCCGCCCGCCACCGCTGGAGGGCGTGCCCCATCGCGGCGAGCGCGGGGAGCCAGGTCACGACACCGAGCGAAAGCAGGGTGAAGGCGGCCCCGGCGGCCGCCGGGTAGGCCACGAACTCCAGCCGCCGCAGCAGCGTCGGCCAGCCGGACGAGAGGGTTGCCTGCATCGTGATCAGCCGACCTTTCCGGTGTACGGCTCCGGGACATCGAGCAGCACGCGGCCGCCCAGCTCCAGCCGGGTGGCCGCCACCACGTACGGGGCTGAGCCCTCGGCCCCGAGCAGCACCGCCGCCGCGTCGGCCGACACCGAGGCGGTACGGATCCGGCGCGCGACGGGGGAGAGGAGCACGGTCTCCGCGCCGAGCGCGACGCCCTGGCCGTGCGCGCACTCCACCCGCTCGGCCAAAGCCGGTGCCGGGCCCGGGACGATCGCGGTGAGGAAGAGCGCCTGTGCCGAGGGCGCGGTCGTCGCACGCAGCGTGTGCAGCGTGCGGGTGAGGCGCAGCTCCGGCGTGCTCGACGTCGGGTTCGCCTCGACCTCGGTGGCCTCGGAGACGACCGAGGCGTCCTGCGGCGCGAACCGCCGCACCAGGGCACAGGCCGCCCCGGACCGGATCAGCCGGCCACCGTCCGGCCCGAGTCCGGTGGGCCGGTCGGTCTGGAGCAGGAACGACCACTCCCGCTCCGTGTCCGCCTCGGCGAGGTCCAGCAGCACGAGCCGCCCCGCCGGGGTGAACACCAGCGTCCGGTCCAGCCGCCGCACGCCGAGCGCGGGGTCGTACATCGCGGCGATCTCCGCCGTGGCATGCGCCCACCCGAAGTCGGGACCGGCGAGCACATCGCGCTGCCGGGCCTGCCGCTCGTACGGGATGTCCTTGTAGACGTGGTAGCGGTCCTCGTCCGCGTACCCCTGGCCGTCCACCAGCAGCAGATTGTGATGTGCGGCCCGCTTGCGGTTGCTGTAACCCTCGTCGACCGCGAGGAACGCACCCTGCGACACCAGCACGAACGAGCCCGAATCGGGGTGGTGGTGGCCCTGGTTGAGGGTCTCCCAGCCCAGTTCCGCCCGGTGCTTCGCGGAGGTCTCCCACGCCTTGTGGCCACCGCCGGGGCTCGCCTTGAACGAGACGAGCGTGGCGTCGTCGTCCCATCCGGTGCGGGCCGCGAGCAGCCCGAGATCCGGGAAGAACGCCCGGGTCTCGGTGGGACGGGCACCGGCCACGGACGGGTCGTACCAGAGGTATTCGAGATACGCCTCCGGCAGGATCCCCGGCCGCACCCCACTCTCCGCCGCCTCCTGCCACAGCAGTTCACCCGAGGCGAGATCGCCCAGCCACTGCGCCTGGGGAATCCCGTACTGCGCCGCGAGCCGGTAGTACAGGCCGGCGCTGTGTCCGCTGCGCCGGTCGTGGCAGTCGCCGTGGTCGACGTTGAACGCGAAGCCGGGAGCCAGCTGGTGCAGCCGGTAGCGGAAGGTGTTCGTGAGGAAGCCGCCCCGACCCCACCAGTCGATGCCCTCCGCCTCCTGGAGGAGGTCCAGGTGGATGGCGAGGAAGGGTACTCCGTAGCGCCAGTAGACGACCCCTTCCGCGTGCGAACCGTCGTCCGGCATCAGATCGAGGACCGTACCGAGGTTGTCCTTGGCGCGCTCGGTCCACTCCTCCTTGCCCAGCACGTAACCGGCCGTCGCCAGACCGGCGTAACAGATCCAGTTGTGGTTCTGCCAGTACGACGACGACCACCACCGGCCCTCGCTCGCCACTGCGAACTCGTACATCCGCCGCCCCTGGAGCAGCAGCTTGTACCGCAGCAGCGCCCGCACCCCGTCCGGCAGATCGTCTCCGATCCACCGGTAGGCGAGCGAGAGATGGTGCAGCAGCCAGCCGGCGTCCAGGTCATGGTCCGGCATATGGGCCTTGCCCCAGTGCGGCAGCCTGACCGCGGCCTCGATCCAGCGCCGGCTTTCCGCCAGATGGACCGGATCGCCGCCCACCCGGTAGGCCAGCGCCGGGTTGGAGGCGGCGGGGCCGAGCCAGGTGATGCTGGCCAGGGGATGCGTACGCGGCGGGGTCAGCCCGCGGTGGCGGGCGGCCTCCTCGTACAGCCGCGCCTGCTGTGCGGGGCGCGGGCCGGGCGGCGGGGTCGCCGAGAGCAACAAGGGTCAGTCCTCCGTCCGGAACCGTGCGCTGCCGCCGTCGGTCAGCGAGACCGTCAGCACCCCGTCACCGTCCAGCTGCACATCGGCCACGGCGGGCCCGGCCGCCGCCGCCTGGTACACCGATGCGAAGGTGACCTCCTGCGACCGCGCGGTGAAGTCGACCCGGGTGCGCACCCGCTGCGGGTCGTCGGCCGGACCCGGGCCCGGCCGGGAGACCGGACGCACGGTCGCACCGGGGGTGTGGGTGTGCCAGCCGTGCAGGGTCTCGTCGCCGTACCAGGTGGTGCGGACCTCGCCCGAGGCCTGGAGCTGGACGTCCAGCGCGACACCCGGGCGCAGCTGCGCGGTGAGGCGCCGCTCGTCCTCGGCCCGCACCGTCAGCAGATCGACCAGATAGCCGTCACCGAGCACCACCCGGCGCACCGCGCGCACACCCTCGTACGCGGTCGTCACCTCGGCGGTCACGGACGAACCGTCCGAGCCGAGCAGCCGCCCGGTGCACTCGGCCTGTTCGCAGCCGTCCACCCGGAACGCCGGATGGGCCTCGGCAGATGCGTACAGATCACGGAACTCGGCGTGCGCGTAGGGCACTTGGCCGGGATCCGGCTGCCATGGGGTGGTGTCGCCGTACAGATACAGCGACAGCTTGTCGCGATGGCCGTGCGAACCGCCGTGCGGACCGAAGTCCAGCAGCGCGTGGACGCCCGCGTGGTGCAGCACCGCGTATCCGGCGGCCGGAAACACCGTCACCGGACCGGGGGCGGGGCGCTGCGGCAGCGGCGGGCCGGCGAACCAGCCGTCCAGCTCCCGGTCCAGCCCGTCGTCCTGCGCGCCGAGCTCGGCACGGGCCCGGCCGGCCACCGCCTCAAGAGCCGGTGAAGGCACCAACTGCTGGGCCAGCGCCACGAGTTCGAGCCACTCCAGAGCGAGCGGACCACGCAGATACGGGCCGTCGTGCAGCGCCGGCAGGATGCCGCCCGGCGTGGCGATCGCCGCCAGCACATCCGTCATCCCGGCCAGCACGTCCACCACGTCCGACGGCACGGCCGCGGGGTCGGTGCCCCGCAGCGCCAGCAGCGCCGCCCGCAGCACGAACCCGTGGTAGTACGTGCTGCCCTCCCACTCCCAGCCGTCATCGGCGACCGCGACCCGCAGATGCGCGTACAGCCCGTGCTCGCCCTCCAGCCACTGCCCGGCACCGTCCCACTCCTGGCCACGGGCCGCCGCAGCGCCCCGGCTCGCCGCCACACCGGCCGCGTTGAGCCACGCGGTGTAGTTGGAGGCGAGGTGGCCCTGACCGGTGAGCACGTCCCGGGCGTCGAGAGCGGCCCGCTCCAGCGCGTCCAGCAGCGGCAGCACCGGCGCCAGGTCCTCGGTCGACTGCTCGGCGAGCGTGATCACGGCGTGCCCGACGTTCACCGCCCAGATGGCGTCGGTCAGCGCCTGGTGGAAGAGCCGGCCGCGCAGCATCCAGGACTGGGCCTCGCCGTGTCGCTCGGTGGCCAGCGAGGCGTACAGTCCCGCGTACTCCACCAGCCGCGACACGGACTCGGCGCGCTCCTTGCGGTGGGCGAGCACCCGCAGGTGCCGCGCCCACGCCTGGTGCGAGAGCACCAGCCAGGCGCCGCGCACCGCCTCGTCGTCCACCCGGCAGCCGTACGCGCAGCGCGCACCGCCCTCGGGGAACACCCCGCAGAGCAGGTCACCGTGGTCGAGCTCCACGCCGTGCGCCGGGCAGACGTACGCGTGCCACCAGCCGCCCCGCTCCCGGGCGATCCGCCTCAACGCGGCCACACGCCACCGTCGATGTCCACCGTGGTGGCGGTGAGGAAGCCGGACGACGGCGACGCCAGGTGGACGACCGCGGCGCCGACGTCCTCGGGGGTGCCGGCCCGGCCGACCGGGATGCCGGCCTCCATCGCCTGCTGCGCCTCGGGCGCGGTGAACGTGTCGTGGAAGGCGGTGCCCTTGATGAAGCCGGGCGCGACGGCGTTGACAGTGATGCCGGTGGAACCGAGCTCCTTGGCCAGGCCCTTGGTGAAGCCGCGCACACCGGCCTTGGCCGCCGCGTAGGCCACCGAGCCGGGGCCGCCGCCGTTGTGCGCGGCCAGCGAGGCCATCGTGATGATGCGGCCGGCCGACGACTGCTTCAGGTGGGGGATCGCGGCGCGCACGGTGCGGAACGTGGACGTCAGATTGGTGGAGAGGACCTGGTCGAAGTGGTCGTCGGTCATCTCGGCGATGGTGGCCCGGCCGATCAGATGACCCGCGTTGCAGACCAGCACGTCCAGCCCGCCGAGGAAGCCGGTCGCCTCTTCGACGAGCCGGTCCACATCGCCGGTCACCGTGACATCGGCCTTGAACGCCTTCGCCCGGCGGCCCAGCGCCTCGATCGCGGCGACCGTTTTCGTGGCCTCGTCGGCGGAGGAGTGGTAGTGGACGGCGACGTCCGCGCCGGCCTCGGCGAGCGCGACGGCGATGGCGCGGCCGATGCCGTGGCCCGCTCCTGTCACCAGTGCGCGGGAGCCGTTGAGATCAGCAGACATGGAGTAAGTACCTTTCGAAGAACGGTCGTTCGGGCGACAGTCGGTGACGTGGGGCCTGATCCGGTCACGGGGACCGGCGCCGGTCACTTGAGACCGGCGGTCGCGAAGCCCTGCACGAAGTAGCGCTGGCCGATGAGGAAGAGAATGACCATGGGCAGGGTGGCCAGCGTGGTGCCGGCCATCAGGAAGTGCCACTGGGGGCCGTTCTCCGTCTTGAAGACGGAGAGTCCCACCTGGATCACCCGCAGGCTGTCCGTGCGGGTCACCAGCAGCGGCCAGAGGAAGTTGTTCCACGACGACTCGAAGGTCAGCAGCGCCACCGTGGTGAGCGCGGGCTTGACCTGCGGCGTCATGATCCGGGCGTAGATCCGGAACTCGCCCAGACCGTCGAGCCTGGCCGCCTCCTCCAACTCCACCGGAAGGTCCAGATAGAACTGGCGGAAGAGGAAGACCGCGAACGGGGTGACGGCGCCAGGAACGATCAGCGCCCACCAGGAGTCCAGCCAGCCGCTGCCGCCCTGGCCGAAGATGTCGTTCCCTCCGGCCAGCGGCATGAAGCGGACGATCAGGAACTCCGGCAGCACCTTGGTGTACGTGGGGATCATCAGCGCGGCGATGAAGAGGTAGAAGATGACCTCGCTGCCCCGGAACTTGATCCGGGCCAGCGAGTACCCGGCCATCGACGCCACGACCACGTTGATGAGGGTGTGGCTGAAGGCGATGATGAAGCTGTTGCGCGCGTACGTCGCGAACGGCGCCGCCTTCAGTGCGTCGATGTAGTTCCCGAAATCCCAGTGTTCCGGCAGCAGTCCGGCGTCCTGGGAGGCGATCTCCACCGGGGTCTTGAGCGAGGTGAGCACCATCCAGACGAACGGCACCACCATCAGCAGCGAGACGACGGTGAGGGTCACGTAGAGCGCGATCCGGCCGGCGGTGAGCGGCTTGCCGTTCTTCACCGGTCGGGACTTGCGCGTGGCCCCCGGCGCGTGCAGCTCAGTTGTGGCCACGGGTGCCTCCCATGATCCGCCGGTTGACCAGGGTGAAGCCCATCAGCAGCACGAACAGCACCAGTGACTGCGCGGAGGCGTACCCGATGCGGAACTCCCGGAAGGCGGACTTGTAGATCTCGAACGTCATCATCGTGGTGCTGTTGCCCGGTCCGCCGTCGGTCAGGATGTAGATCTGGTCGAAGGACTGGAACGCGCTGATCATCGACGTGATGAGGACGAAGAACGTCGCGGGTTTCAGCAGCGGCAGAGTGATCGAGAAGAATTGGCGCACCTTGGACGCGCCGTCCACCGAAGCCGCCTCGTACAGCTCCTTCGGCAGGGACTGCAGCGCGGCCAAGTAGATGAGCATCTTCATGCCGATGCCCTGCCAGATGCCGACCAGGATCACCGAGGGCATCGCCCACGTGGTCGACGAGAGCCAGGCCGGGCCTTCGATCCCGAGGAAGGACAGGAGTGTGTTCAGCAGCCCGTTGCCAGGGTTGTAGATCCACAGCCAGACCAGCGCGATCGCGACGGTCGCCGTCACCTGGGGAATGAAGACCGCGGTACGGAAGATGCCCCTGGCCTTCAGGCCGGTGTGCAGTGCCAGGGCGATGAGCAGCCCCAGCGCCATGCCGAACGGCACGGTGAAGAAGGTGTAGATGATTGTGTTGACGACGGACTTGCGGAAGACCGCGTCGCCCATCATCTCGCTGAAGTTGTCCAGGCCCACGAACTGCGGCGCCGTCAGCACGTCGTACTTCGTGAAGGCAAGGACCACCGATGCGAGGACCGGCAGGCCGATCCAGAGCGAGGCATGCAGCAGCGCGGGCGCCACCATCAGCATGCCGGCGCGTTGCCTGCGGCGCCCCGGCCCCGTCGGGGCCCGGCCGGAGCGCTTCTTGGGGACCGTGCGCCCGGCCGGGGCGGAGGGCGGCGCGGGGCGCGCCTTCAATACGGATGTAGCTCCCACAGTGACGGGTCCTTACATCCGGCCGATCGCGGCCTCGGCGAGCCGGCCGAGTTCAGCGATGGCGTCCTTCGCCGACTGGTTGCCCACGATCGCGGGCTCCAGCGTGGGCTTGATCTTCTCGCGGATCTCCATCCAGGCGGTGGTGCCGCCCTCGGAGCACGCGTCGCCCATGCTCTGCAGGGAGAGATCGACGAACTTGTTCTCCTTCACGTACGAGGAGTTGTTGAGGTCCTTCAGACCGGGCACCGAACCACGCTGCTTGGCCGCACCGAGGATCGACTCGGGCGAGGCGAGGTACTCGACGAGCGCGCGGGCCGCCGCGGGGTGCTTGGAAGTGGCGGACTGGGTGACGAGGGTGCCGCCCTGGAGCATCGCGGGCTTGCGGTTGGCGAGGACGAACGCTCCGAGCTTGTCGTCCTTGATCAGGTCCGGCGTCTGTTCCCCGACCTGGGTCCACAGGGCACTGGACGTCATCATCATCGACGCCTTGCCGGTCTGCACGTTGGTCGGGGCGCCGAGCTCCGTCTTCTTGGCGTAGTCGGCGGAGCCGTCCTTGATCAGGTCCTTGAAGAACTGCAGCGACTCGACCCCGCGGGCGTCGGTGAACAGCACCTTCTTGCCGTCCTCGCTGAACAGCTGGCCCCCGTTGGCGAAGAGGAAGGTCTCCCAGCACTGGCGCAGATGGATGGAGAACGGGTCGAACCCGATCCGGCCGTTCTTGGTCAGCTGCTTGGCCACGGCGCGCAGTTCGGCCCAGTTCGCCGGGGTCTTCTTGATGCCGGCCTCGGCGAAGTGGTCCTTGCGGTAGACGACGATGCGGGTGTCGAGGACGACCGGCAGCGCGTACAGCTTGCCGTCGTACCGGGACGGCTCCAGCACCCGCTTCTCGTAGTCGTGCGCGGTGGCGAACTTCTCGGGCAGCTCCGCGATCGCCTTCTTCGCGGCGAACGGCGGGATCCAGCCCACGCCCATCATCAGCACGTCGGGCAGCAGACCGCCCGCGAGCCCCGTGGTGATCTTCTCGTTGAGCTGGTCGTACGTGGTGTAGTCCACGTTCACCTTGACGTCCGGGTACTTCTTCCGGAAGCCGCCGAGTATCTCCTTCTCCAACAGCGTCTTGCCGTCGGCACCTTCGTAGATCGGGGTGAGCAGAGTGATCTCACCCTCGGCGGGGCCTTCGGCGGAGCCGGCCGTCGAAGTACCGGTACCGCACGCGCCGAGCGCGGCGACAGCGGATCCGGCGCCGATGGCGGCAAGCAGCGACCGTCGGTTGAGTTGCATGGGACACCCCTTTTGAGGTGGAGACTGTGGACCGATCCAGCGATGAGTCCCGGCCATGGCTGGGAAGTGCTGGTAAATCGATGCACTGATGCTAGGAACGTCGTGAGAGCGACGTCAACAGCTGATGCACATGAATTTTCAGGGATGTTAACGGTGTACCGGTAAACGAAGTTCAGTAAATCGATACACTGGTATGGTCTAGCGAGTTCCGAACCGGAGGTGGCATGAGCGGGGTAACGATCCATCAGGTCGCGGAGGCTGCGGGGGTCTCCGCGAGCACGGTCTCCAACGTCCTGAACGGACGGACGGACCGTATGCAGGCGGCCACGCTGGCCCGCGTGGAGCAGGTGATCGAGCAGCTCAGCTACCGGCCCAATCGAGCCGCCCGGATGCTGCGCACCGGCCGCATCAAGGTCATCGGTCTCATCGTGCCGTCGGTGGCCAACCCCTTCTGGGGGGCGCTCGCCCGGGAGCTGGAGGCCATCGCGCTCGCCGAGGGGTACCACGTACTGCTCTGCAACAGCGAGCGCGACGCGGCCCGCGAGCTCAAGTACGGCGAGGAACTGCTCGCGGACGGGGTGAGCGGAGTGGTGCTCTGCTCCTCGCTGCCCTCGCTCGACCACATGACGCCGCTGCTGAACCGAGGGCTGAAGATGGTCGCCTTCGACCGCACCGCGCAGGCAGGCGATCCGCCGTCGATGGCCTCCATCAGCGTCGACAACGCGATGGGTGCCGAGATCGCCACCCGTCATCTGATCGAACTCGGTCATCGCCGGCTGGCGTTCGTCTCCGGCTCGGTCAACAGCGTCAACCGCCGCGAACGGTTGCGCGGCTTCCGGGCCGCCCTGGAAGCGGCTGGTCTCGACCCGGCCGACGCGATCGTCTGGCCCGGCGCGGACGCCACCGAGTTCGGTGACAAGGACGCGGCCGAACTCGGACGCAATGCCGCCAGGGAACTCCTCGGCGGCCCGCGCCCGCCCACCGCGTTCGTCGCGATCAACGACATGTGCGCGATCGGGATCTGCCGGGGTGCCAAGGACGCCGGGCGCAGTGCCGGACAGGACGTCTCCGTGGTCGGCTTCGACGACATTCTCCTCGCCGACCTCTTCGAACCGCCGCTCACCACGGTCCGCCAGCCGCTGCCGGAGATGGCCGCGGAGACCTTCCAGCAGCTGCGGGCCCGGATCGACTCGGCCCCGGCGGCCGGCCGGTCACTGCTCATCCGGCCGAGGCTGGTTGTACGGGAGTCCACGGCCCCGGCACCGACCGGTACGACCGCCGCGATTCCGGCACCGGCCGGCGCGGAGCAGCCGGTCGCGGGCCGGACGGCGTAGCAGCGGCGTATCCGCCGGTTCAGGGACGGGCGAGTTCGAGTACGGCGATGCCGGCGTGGACGGGCCGAGCCGGCGGTGAGACGCAGCCGCCCGAACCGTTCGCGGAAGAGCAGTGTGGCGATCAGCGCCTGGTCACCGGGCGAGGACGTGTCCCGCCGGGCAGGCATCCAGCCGAACGACTCCGGTCCTGTTGTGGGTGTCGCGGAGGTGGCTTCTGCCTGTGGCGCGGAGCCGGGCCGTCAGCTCACCGTCGGGGCTCCGTCCAGCTCCTCGCCGATCGCCGCCCGCAGCGCTTCGTGCCGGGGGCCGAGCGCGAAGCGTCCGTCGCTCCACCTGTCCTGGGGATACAGCCAGACGGGCATGCGCACCAGATCGTCCGGCTCCCACTCGTAGCGGGGCCACACGTGGGCGTGCAGGAAGCCGTCGGTGTTGCCGAGGATCTCCAGGTTCACCCGGCGCAATGCGGGGTCCGCACGGCGGCAGGCCCGTTCGACGGCTTCGCCGAGCCGGTCCATGTCGGACAGGAAGGCCAGCCGCCTGGTTCTCGGGAGTTCGGACAGGCGCTCCACCCCTGGTTCGTCGACCAGGAGCACCGAGTACCCCGGCAGGAACTGCACGTCTCCGATCGCGGCGAATCCCGCACTCAGGCGGCGCATGACGGTCGGGTTTCCGCCCCGCAGCGCACTGCCTGTGCGGTCGTTCTTCCAGTTGGAGATCACCACCGGAACCTACAGCGCGTCCTGCCCGACCCGATCCGTCAAAGGCGCTGTTCGGCCAGATCCAGCCAGTGCTCGACCTCGCCCGGGGCGAAGTGCCGGATCGACCAGTCGGTCATGCGCAGACTCATATGGGCCCAGCAGGGGCGCAGGACGTCTTCGGGCAGGGCGTCCAGGATGTGGTCGAGGCGACGGACGACGCCTGGCGGCTGCTCCTTCGCGTGCAGTCCGAAGCGCAGGGTGACCAGGTCGAACCGGCGGTCTCCGCGTCCGGCGCCGTCCCAGTCGATGACCCCCGTGACGGTGCCGTCCACGGCGAGCAGGTTGCCGTGGTGGAAGTCCATGTGCACGACGTCGTGTCCGGCGAGCCGGCCGGGAGAACCAGCACCCACGGATCGGATCCGCCGCTCCAGGGCGGCGCCGCGCGGGCCGTGCCGACGCAGCGGTTCGTGGAGACAGTAGCCGGGGCCGTCGTCGAGCAGATACAGGTTCATCGACGGGACCTGCGGGTGCTCGGCCAGCAGCCCCGCCTGCGATGCGTTGAGGGCGAGAGCCCGGTCGAGCCCGCGGTGGTCCAGGAACTCCACCGGTGTGCCCGGCAGGAGTTCCTGGACCAGTACCACCGCACCGTCCACCTGGAGCGCCAGCTCCGTCGCGGGGCACGGATATCCGCGGGCACCCAGCACCTCGCACACCGCCAGTGGACCCGCGCGCAGCTCCTCGATCCGGGCGCCCGGCCGCGACTTGAGGACCGAACGGCGGCCGTCGGGCCACCGCACGTACGCGGCACCGACCTCACCGCCCGGACAGGGCCCCTCGACCACCAGCCGCACCCCGGTCCGGGCGTGCACGGCTGCTGCCGTCCGGGAGGCGTCCAGGCGTTCGGTGCGCGCCCAGCTCCGTGGTGGTGGTGTGCTCATCGGGACATTGTCCGATACGGCCGGGCGCGGCTCAGCCCGCCGACGCCGTCCAGCCCAGTGCCTCGATGCGCGCGGCGTCGGCGGGCCGGCTCTCGTCGAAGAGGGTCCGGTTGCCGTCCTCGACCCGGACGGCGTTCACGTACGCCCCCCGCCCGACGTACAGCTGGTCCGTCGTGTACCGCCACCTCAGCCGGACCTCCTTGCCGTGCCAGGCGGCGAGGTCCGCGTCCAGGCGGTGCCACACCCGGCCGGACCAGCCGGAGACCGCGCCGGTGGGGTGCGGTTCGGGCTCGGGGAGGGGCTTTTGTGATGTCGGGACGGTGGTGAAGGGGACCGGCTGCCAGGTCGCCCCGGCATCCGCCGACGCCTCCAGGAAGAGGAAGTCGGAGCCGGGCTCGGTGTCCCACCAAAGGGCCGAGCTCAGCCGGACGTGCGAGGAGGCGATCCGCAGCGGTGGCAGGGTGAGCGTGGCCGAGGCGGCGCTCGCCATTCCGGAGAACCACGCCGTACGGCCACGGGCGGGACGCACCGCGACGGCGCGCGCCATCTGATTGGCCGTGGCGACGCGCGGCGCGCTTCCGGAGCGCCAACTGCGCACCGGGTGGACGGAGTTGCCGAGGACGATCAGGAACGAGTCGGTCGTCGGGTCCAGTACGAGACTGGTGCCGGTGAAACCGGTGTGGCCCGCGGTGCGCGGGGTGGCCATCGCCCCCATGTACCAGTGCTGGTAGAGCTCGAAGCCGAGACCGTGCTCGTCGCCGGGGAACGCGGTGTTGAAGTCGGTGAACAGCAGGTCGACCGATTCGGCGGAGAGGATCCGCGCGCGGCCGTAGACTCCGCCGTTGAGCAGCGTACGGGCGAGAATCGCCAGGTCCCAGGCGCAGGAGAAGACCCCGGCATGGCCGGCGACCCCGTCCAGGCTGTACGCGTTCTCGTCGTGCACCTCGCCCCAGACCAGCCCGCGGTCCAGCCCGGACCAGGGCAGCCGGGCGTCCTCGGTGGCGGCGATCTTCGGTTTCCAGGAGGCCGGGGGGTTGTACCGGGTGCGGTGCATGCCGAGCGGGGCGGTGATCTGCTCACGGAGCAGGACGTCCTGCTTGCGGCCGGTGATCCTCTCCAGAACCAGCTGGAGCGAGATCAGGTTGAGGTCGGAGTAGAGGTACACCGTGCCGGGCGGGCTGGCCGGCACCTCGTTCCACAGCAGTTGGAGCTTTCCCTCCCGGGTCGGCGCCTTGTACAGCGGGATCCAGGCGCGGAAGCCCGAGGTGTGCGTGAGCAGCTGACGGATCGTGATGTCCTGCTTGCCGCCACCTGCGAAATCGGGGAGGTACGAGGCGACCTTCGCCTCCAGCTCCAGCGTCCCGCGCTCGATCTGCTGCACGGCCAGGATCGAGGTGAACAGCTTCGAGACCGATGCCAGGTCGAAGACGGTGTCGTCGGCCATGGCGATCTGCTGGTCCGGCGGGAACTCCACCCCGGTGTCGGACTTCTCGTCGTACGCCGCATAGCGCACGGCCTTGCCGACCGGCCGGTGCAGGGCCACCGTGCCGCCCCGCCCGGCGAGCAGCACCGCACCCGCGTACCAGGGGTGCTTCGGGGAGGCGCCGAGGAACTTCTCCGCGTCGGCGACCAGTTGGTCCAGGGGCTCCTGGAGCAGCCCGGCACGGTCGGCCGGGCCGCGCCGCAGCGTCGGCCTGCCGTGCCCCGGTGCGCCGCTCCCGGTGATCCCTGTGCGCATGTCCGACGACCCCGCCCCCGACTCCATGGCCGACGCCCGTTCCGCGAACGGAATCGGCGCCAGGGCGAGTGCCCCGCCCAGGGCCAGCATCCCACTGCCCAGCCTCCGTCGGCTGATCCCTCTGTCCGCCGCGTCCTCGGTCATCCGGAACCCCTTCTCACTGAACGAAAGTAACTTTCGAAAATTCGTCCGGCAATGAAACTTCCTGCCGCCGCAGAGATTACTGTCACCCCCGCCGCCACGGAGGCCCCCTGCGCCACAAAGAATCTGACACTGCATCAGAAAATCTCTTCCCTCGGATGACCGGCTGCGGCATCCTGCGGCCCATGGAGACGGAGCTGAGCAAGAAACTGGGAGTCGAGCACGCCATCTTCGGCTTCACGCCGTTCCCCGCGGTGGCCGCGGCCATCACCCGGGCCGGCGGATTCGGCGTACTCGGCGCGGTCCGCTACACCGCCCCCGACGACCTCGCGCGCGACCTCGACTGGATGCAGGAGCACACCGACGGCAAGCCGTACGGCCTCGACGTCGTCATGCCTGCGAAAAAGGTGGAGGGGGTGACCGAGGCCGACGTCGAGGCGATGATCCCGGCCGGCCACCGCCAGTTCGTCCAGGACACCCTCGCCAAGCACGGCGTCCCCGAACTCGCCGAGGGCGAGGCGTCCGGCTGGCGCATCACCGGCTGGATGGAGGAGGTCGCACGCAACCAGCTCGACGTCGCCTTCGACTACCCCATCCGGCTCCTCGCCAACGCCCTCGGGTCGCCGCCCGCCGACGTCGTCCAGAGAGCCCACGACCGGGGCGTGCTCGTCGCCGCCCTTGCCGGGAGCGCCAAGCACGCCCGCCACCACGCCGACGCGGGCATCGACATCGTCGTCGCCCAGGGGTACGAGGCGGGCGGCCACACCGGTGAGATCGCCTCCATGGTCCTGGTCCCGGACGTGGTCGACGCCGTCGGAACGCTGCCCGTCCTCGCCGCCGGCGGCATCGGCAGCGGCGGGCAGATCGCCGCCGGGCTGGCCCTCGGCGCCCAGGGCGTCTGGCTCGGCTCCCTCTGGCTGACCACCGAGGAGGCCGACCTCCACTCCCGCGCCCTGACCCGCAAACTCCTCGCCGCCGGCTCCGGCGACACCGTCCGCTCCCGCGCCCTCACCGGCAAGCCCGCACGCCAGCTCCGTACCGAGTGGACCGACGCCTGGGACGACCCGGCCGGGCCCGGCACCCTTCCCATGCCGCTCCAGGGACTGCTGGTGGCCGAAGCCGTCTCGCGTATCCAGAAGTACGAGACCGGCGCGCTGCTCGGCACCCCCGTCGGCCAGATCGTCGGCCGGATGAACAGCGAACGCAGTGTGCAGGCCGTCTTCGACGACCTGACCAGCGGCTTCGAGCGAGCCGTGGACCGGATCAACCGCATCGCCGGACGGAGCGCCTCATGAGTCAGCCGCCCAACGGCTTCTGGGCCCAGGCCACCGCCGACCCCCACCGCGCGGTCCTGACCGCCCCCGACGGCGAGAGCTGGACGGCGGGCCGGCTGCACGCCGCCGCCAACCGCCTCGTCCACGGACTGCGCGCGGCCGGGCTGCGGCGCGGCGACGCGTTCGCGGTGGTGCTGCCCAACGGCGTCGAGTTCTTCACCGCCTACCTCGCCGCCTCCCAGGCCGGCCTCTACCTCGTACCCGTCAACCACCACTTCGTCGGCCCCGAGATCGCCTGGATCGTCGCCGACTCCGGCGCCAAGGTGCTCATCGCGCACGAGCGGTTCGCGCAGGCCGCGACCGAGGCCGCGGACGAGGCGGAGCTGCCGGCGAGCCACCGCTACGCCGTGGGCACGGTCGACGGCTTCCGCCCGTACGCCGAACTGCTCGAAGGGCAGCCCGAGGACGCCCCTCAGGACCGCACCCTGGGCTGGGTCATGAACTACACCTCGGGTACCACGGGCCGCCCGCGCGGCATCCGCCGTCCGCTCTCCGGCAAGCTCCCCGAGGAGAGCCACCTCGGCGGGTTCCTCGGCATCTTCGGCATCAAACCGTTCGACGGCAACGTCCACCTGGTCTGCTCGCCGCTCTACCACACGGCCGTCCTGCAGTTCGCGGGCGCGTCCCTGCACATCGGGCACCCGCTGGTCCTGATGGACCGGTGGACGCCCGAGGAGATGCTGCGGCTCATCGACACCCACCGCTGCACCCACACGCACATGGTCCCGACCCAGTTCCACCGCCTGCTCGCCCTCCCCGACGAGGTGAAGCGGCGCTACGACGTCTCGGCCATGCGGCACGCCATCCACGGTGCCGCGCCCTGCCCCGACCACGTCAAGCGCGCCATGATCGACTGGTGGGGGAGATGCGTCGAGGAGTACTACGCGGCCAGTGAGGGCGGCGGCGCCTTCGCCACCGCGGAGGACTGGCTGAAGAAGCCGGGCACGGTCGGCAGGGCCTGGCCGATCAGTGAGCTCGCCGTCTTCGACGACGACGGCGACCGGCTGCCGCCCGGCGAGCTCGGCACCGTCTACCTGAAGATGAACACCGGCGGCTTCAGCTACCACAAGGACGAGACCAAGACCCGGAAGAACCGCATCGGCGACTTCTTCACCGTCGGCGATCTCGGCATCCTCGACGAGGACGGCTACCTCTTCCTCCGCGACCGCAAGATCGACATGATCATCTCCGGTGGGGTCAACATCTACCCCGCCGAGATCGAGGGCGCTCTCCTCGGCCACCCCGCGGTCGCCGACGTCGCCGTCTTCGGCATCCCGCATCCCGACTGGGGCGAGGAGGTCAAGGCGGTGGTCGAACCGGCCGAGGGCCACGATGCGGGCCAGGAGCTCGCTGCGGCGATCCTGAGCCACTGCGAACAGCGCCTTGCCGGGTACAAACGCCCCAGAAGCATCGACTTCATCGATGTGATGCCCCGGGACCCCAACGGCAAGCTCTACAAGCGGCGGCTGCGCGACCCCTACTGGGAGGGTCACTCACGGGCCCTGTGAGCCGCCGCCCGGCCGCCGCCCGACGAGCGCCCCGGTACCCGCTCTGGCAGGGTGTGGCACATGAACGCGCTCGCGACGGTCCGGACACTGGCCACCCGGTGGACGGTGGTCGTGCCGGTCGTCGCCGCGCTCGCCCTGGTCCTCAGCTGGGGCCGGGAGCTGCCGGCGTTCGCCGTCGCCGTGGTCGCGCTCTGTCTCGCGGGCGCGGTCCTGGCCGCGGTGCACCACGCCGAGGTCATCGCGCACCGGGTCGGCGAACCGTTCGGCTCGCTCGTACTCGCCGTCGCCGTCACCGTGATCGAAGTGGCCCTCATCGTCACGCTGATGGTGGACGGCGGCCCCAAGACGTCGGCGCTCGCCCGGGACACCGTCTTCGCCGCCGTGATGATCACCTGCAACGGCATCGTCGGCCTTTCGCTGCTCGTGGGTGCCGTCCGCAGCCGCATCGTCGTCTTCAACGCCGAGGGCTCCGGGGCCGCCCTCGCGACCGTCGCCACCCTCGCCACCCTCAGCCTGGTCCTGCCGACCTTCACTGTCGGCAAACCGGGCCCCGAGTTCTCCACCGCCCAGCTGACCTTCGCCGCTGTCGCCTCACTCTTCCTGTACGGACTGTTCGTCGCCGTGCAGACGGTGCGGCACCGTGAGTACTTCCTGCCCCTCACACCCGAGGGCGAGCTCAAACCGGACGAGCACCACGCGGTGCTGCCCGGCCGGGGCGCCACCGCGCTGAGCCTGGTGATGCTGCTGATCGCCCTGGTCGCGGTCGTCGGCGACGCCAAGTCCGTATCGCCGACCATCGAGTCCGGGGTGGAGGCGGCCGGAATGCCCCAGGCGGTGGTCGGTGTCGTCATCGCGCTGCTGGTGCTGCTGCCGGAGACCCTGGCGGCGGTCCGGGCCGCCCGCCGCGAACGCGTCCAGACCAGCCTCAATCTCGCCCTCGGCTCGGCGATGGCGAGCATCGGCCTGACCATCCCGGCGATCGCCCTCGCCTCGGTCTGGCTCGACGGACCGCTCCATCTCGGCCTCGGCGCCACCCATATGGTGCTGCTCGCCCTCACCGTGGTGGTCGGCGCGCTGACCGTCGTACCGGGACGGGCCACCCTGCTCCAGGGCGGCGTCCATCTCTCGATCTTCGCCGCGTTCGTCTTCCTCGCGATCAGCCCCTGATTCCCCGCGAGTCGGTCCCGGTCCGCCCCCACCGGGCGGGCGGACCGGGACCGATCGCACCGCGAGGAACTACCGGCGTTCGTGGACCCGCACGATCCGCAGCGCCGGCGAGCGCAGGATGTCCTTCTCGCAGAACCGGGACGTCACCCACCGCTCACCCGAGTACAGCTCGGTCTGGTCGCTGTAGTGCGCCGAGCCCGGGTCGGAGGACTGCGAGTACGTGAGCAGGGTGCGTGCCACCGGGCACTTCCCGCCGTCCCAGCCGACCGCCTGGATGTAGCTGGAACCGGCCGACACCTCCTGGTAGCCGCCGGACGCCGCGTCCCACACAGGCTCCGTCTTGTTCCAGATGCCGAGCGATTCCGTACCGCCGCCGATCGGGATGCGCTTCCCGTTCCGTTCCACCCACTGGTGCCGGCCCAGCGGGGCGTCCAGCGCGATCCCGGCGGCCCGCAGTTCGGCCACCGTGTCGGCGAGAGCCCCGGCGACGCCGGGTGCCGAGGTGTTCAGCGTGTTCGGCGTACCGACCGGATCGGCGGGGGAGAAGGGCACCTTCCACAGCTCGCTCTGCGCGACCGCGGCCGTCACCTTGCGCCAGAACCGGTCGAAGAGCAGCGCCCCCCGGCTGCCGGTGTCGGTCTTCCGGTCCCAGCGCCGCAGCACCACGCACGCCGCCGACACGTCGACCGCCGTGCCGTCGCTGCCGGCCGCACGGCCGCCGGACAGCGCCCCGCAGGCCGCCGCCAGGTCCGCGGCCGTCAGATCACCGGCCGGCGCACGGTTGGCGAACTGCTGGCCCTGGAGATCGGCCACCGTCAGCCGGCCCTTCGCCGCCATCGCCGAGACATCCTCGATCGCGCCCCGGGTCCGCATCGAGCGGGGGGTGCCGATGGTGCCGAACACCCGCTCGTACCCGGTCAGCGGCGAGTTGGCGTTGGTCAGCCAGGCGCTGTCGTTGGAGTTCTCCACGTACGGGGCGTCCTTCACGGTGGGCATCCGGCCCGGCCCGAAGATGCCCGGCTGGACGGCGTCCGGGTCCGACCCGGGCGCGCAGTCGCTCCTGGAACCGTCCAGCACCGCCAGCCCGGAGGCCGGGTACGTCGCTCTTCCCAGCGCCGTGGAACACCGCCCCGCGAGCTCGTCCGTGATCCTCGGCAGCACCTGCGACTGCGAGAAGAACGAATGCCCGGACGAATCGGCGGCGATGGTGTTCACCCATGGCAGCCCCTGGGTACGACGCAGCGCCGCCTCGATGTCAGCGGTGCTGCGCGCCCGGCTGAAGCCGAGACCGGCGTCCGAGAAACACAGATTCACCGCGTTGGGGTCATTGAGCGCGTACGCGGTCGTCGCCGTCCAGGGCAGCGGCAGCCCGGCACCGAGCGAGGTGATGACCGGCCCGTACCGGGTCGACCACTGGGTGCGGGTCACCGCACCGCCGCCCTTCACCGCGACCGAGACCGTACGCTTCGTCATCCGCTCGGGTCTGCCGTCCACCAGATACACGGTCGGATCGGCCGGATCGAGGGTGAGCTGGTGGAGGTTGACCGGGACGCCGGTGGCGACGGTGTGGCTCCACGCGATGTTCGCGTTGTGCCCGATCGAGACGATCGGCGCGCCGAGCAGCGAGCCGCCCGCCACGTCCAGCTCGCCGGGAATCGTCTGCTGGGACTGCCAGAAGCGCCGCCCGCCCTGCCACGGGTAGTGCGGATTGCCCAGCAGCAGACCCCGCCCGTTCGCCGTCGTGTCGCCGCGGAACGCCACCGCGTTGGAGCCCATGTCCGCGTTCTGCGTCGACAGCAGCCGCCGGGCCGCATCCGCCGCGTCGCCCGGCGACGGGACCTCGGGCGTCCCCGCCGCCCCGGTCGGCGGCTGAGCGCCCGTGATGCCGTCGATGCCGCGCCCCTGACCGCCGAGCACCGAGAGCGCGTAGCCGCGCGCCACCACGTCCAGTGTCGTCACCGGTCGCACCCAGTCGGCGCCCCGGCAGGCCGGGTCGTCGATCCGGTTCTGCGCCAGCCAGGCGTTGTAACCGGCCGCCCAGCCGCGCTCCAGCTCCCTGACATCACGGCTCTGACCCGCCGGCGCCGGCTGTTTCAGCAGCTTCTCCAGGGTGCGGGACTCGCGGATCCGGCGGAAGTACAGATCGCTGGAGAGGTTCTTCGTCGCGGCGGACAGCGATCCGTCCGGAGCCGCGTCCGGCCCGAAGTACCGGGACCGCTCGCCGCGCAGCGTCACAAAGCCGTCGGCGAGGGTGCACACCTGGTCGGCGGCCTGGGCCCAGCCGTTGCCGAAGCCCAGGTTCGCGTAGTCCTTCGCCACGATGTGCGGGATGCCGTACTCGGTGTACCGGATCGTTGCGGACAGCCCGCCGCCCGAGGGGCGGTGGGAGCGCGGGCCGTCGGCCGCGGCGGGCGGCAACGACGCCGAAACGGTGAACAGCGCGAGGCCGGATATCGCAAGAAGTCTCAGACGGTTGCGGAGTGGCAACGGTCCTCCCAACTGTGCGGGTACGAAAGGCGGTTGCCCGAGGGTTCGAGTCGCCACGCGCAACTCAGCCAGCACGCTCGCACCCCTGTCAACATCCCCACCGGTATCCGGACCCTTGACCCCCGGGTTCCGGCCGCACAGGATCACGCCATGACAGGTGTACGGAGCAGCACAGTCGACGGAGTCCTGGCCCGAAGCGCCCGGCGCACCCCGGAGCGCACCGCCCTGCGGTACGCGGACAGGTCATGGACGTACGCGGAGCTCGACACGGCCGTCAGCACCGCCGCCGCCGTGCTCGCCGGCGAGCACGGACTGCGCCCCGGCGACCGGGTCGCCTGCTACGCACACAACTCCGACGCGTATCTGATCGGCTATCTCGGCTGCGCCCGCGCGGGCCTGGTCCACGTACCGGTCAACCAGAACCTCACCGGCGACGACCTCACGTACATTCTCGAACAGTCCGGCAGCGCCCTCGTCCTCACCGACCCGGACCTCGCCGGCCGGATTCCGGCCGCGTTCCCCGTACGCCCGCTGCGCGACGCACCGGACTCCCTGCTGGCGGCGACCGCCACCCCGCGCCCCTTCGTCCCGGAACGCGAACCGGCTGCGACGGACCTCGTCCAGCTGCTCTACACCTCGGGCACCACCGCGCAGCCCAAGGGAGCGATGATGACCCACGGGGCGCTGGTGCACGAGTACGTCAGCGCCATCACGGCGCTCGATCTGCGCGCCACCGACCGGCCGGTCCACTCGCTGCCGCTCTACCACTCGGCGCAGATGCATGTCTTCCTGTTGCCCTACCTCGCGGTCGGGGCGCGGAACACCATCCTGGACGCACCCGACGCCGACCGGATCTTCGACCTCGTCGAGACGGGGCAGGCCGACAGCGTCTTCGCCCCGCCGACCGTCTGGATCGGCATCTCCCAGCACCCCGGCTTCGCCACCCGCGAACTCGGCGGCCTGCGCAAGGCGTACTACGGCGCGTCGATCATGCCCGTGCCCGTACTGGAACGGCTCCGCGAACGGCTGCCCGCGCTCGCCTTCTACAACTGCTTCGGGCAGAGCGAGATCGGCCCGCTCGCCGCCGTCCTCGGACCGGACGAGCACGAGGGCCGGATGGACTCCTGCGGCAGGCCCGTCCTCTTCGTCGAGGCCCGGGTCGTCGACGAGGACGGAAAGGAGGTCCCCGACGGCACGGCCGGCGAGGTGGTCTACCGGTCACCCCAGTTGTGCGAGGGCTACTGGGACAAGCCCGAGGAGACCGCCGAAGCCTTCCGCGACGGCTGGTTCCACTCCGGCGACCTCGCGGTGCGCGACGACGAGGGCTTCCTCACCGTCGTCGACCGGGTGAAGGACGTCATCAACTCCGGCGGCGTCCTCGTCGCCTCCCGGCAGGTCGAGGACGCCCTCTACACCCACCCCGCCGTCGCCGAGGCCGCAGTCGTCGGACTGCCCGACGAGCGCTGGATCGAGGCCGTCACCGCCGTCGTGGTGCTGCGCGGCGATGTGACGGCGGCCGAACTCATCGACCACGCCCGCGAGCGGCTCGCCCATTTCAAGGCCCCGAAGAAGGTCCTCTTCGTGGACGAACTGCCACGCAACGCCAGCGGGAAGATCCTCAAGCGGGAGCTGCGCGACCGGTTCGCGTAGCGGACGGCCCGGAGCCCTCAGGACGTGCCCGCACGCCCGCCGCGCTCGTCCACGATCCGCCGGAACTTGCCGACCGACCGCTCCAGCGTCTCGGGATCGACGATCTCCACCCCGACCGACACCCCGATCCCGTCCTTGACGGCCGCCGTGATCGACGCCGCGGCCGCCGTCCGCTGCTCCGGGGTGGCCCCGGCCCGCGCCTCGGCCCGCACGGTCAGCGCGTCGAGCCGGCCCTCCCGGCTCAGCCGCAGCTGGAAGTGCGGCGCCACCCCCGGCGTGCGCAGCACGATCTCCTCGATCTGAGTCGGGAAGAGGTTCACGCCGCGCAGGATCACCAGATCGTCGCTGCGCCCGGTCACCTTCTCCATCCGCCGGAACACCCGGGCCGTGCCCGGCAGCAGCCGGGTCAGGTCCCGTGTCCGGTAGCGGATCACCGGCATGGCCTCCTTGGTGAGCGAGGTGAAGACCAGCTCGCCCTCCTCGCCCTCGGGCAGCACCTCACCGGTGAACGGGTCGACGACCTCGGGATAGAAGTGGTCCTCCCAGATGTGCAGCCCGTCCTTCGTCTCGACACACTCCTGCGCCACACCGGGCCCCATCACCTCCGAGAGCCCGTAGATGTCGACGGCGTCGATGGCGAACCGCTCCTCGATCTCGCGCCGCATCTCCTGCGTCCACGGTTCGGCACCGAAGATGCCGACCTTCAGGGAGGTCGACCGCGGATCGACCCCCTGCCGTTCGAACTCGTCCAGGAGGGTCAGCATGTACGACGGGGTCACCATGATGATCTCCGGGCGGAAGTCCTGGATCAGCTGGACCTGGCGGGCGGTCATGCCCCCCGAGGCGGGAATCACCGTGCAGCCGAGCCGCTCCGCCCCGTAGTGGGCGCCGAGCCCGCCGGTGAACAGCCCGTACCCGTACGCCACATGGACCTTCTGCCCGGGGCGCCCGCCGGCCGCGCGGATGGAGCGGGCGACGACGTCGGCCCAGGTGTCCAGGTCCCGCTGGGTGTAACCGACGACGGTCGGACGGCCCGTCGTCCCGCTGGACGCGTGGATCCGGCGCACCTGATCCTGGGGCACGGCGAACATGCCGAAGGGGTAGTTGTCCCGCAGGTCGGCCTTGGTCGTGAAGGGGAAGCGGGCGAGATCGGCGAGCGTACGGCAGTCGTCCGGGCGCAGCCCGGCCCGGTCGAACGCGGCCCGGTAGTGGCCGACGTTCTCGTACGCATGGTGCAGCGTGGCCCGCAGCCGCTCCAGTTGGAGCGCCTCCAGTTCGCCCCGGCCCAGCCGTTCCGCCTGATCCAGCGCAGACGTCATGGGGATCTCCCTCTTCCGAGCAGACGACCGATCATTCGGTCGATCTTTCGGTAGCAGTAATTCAGTATGTTCCGCCCGATGGCAAGAGGGGCGACGCGGCTGATCCACATCGCGGCTTCGCTCATACCGAACACGGCTGCGCCGCCCGTCGGGCGCTGTTTGGATGGCGGGCATGCCGATCTTCCACGCATACGACGGGACCGAACTCGCCTACCGCCTTCTCGGGAAGGGCGCACCGCTGATCTGCCTGCCCGGCGGGCCGATGCGGGCCGGTGCGTACCTCGGGGACCTCGGCGGCCTCTGTACCCGCCGCCGGCTCGTGGTGCCGGATCTGCGCGGTACCGGGGACTCCGCGGTGCCGGACGACCCGTCGGCCTACCGCTGCGACCGGCTGGTCGACGACGTCGAGGCGCTGCGTGAACACCTCGGCGAGGAACGCGTCGACCTGCTCGCTCACTCCGCCTCCGCCGACCTGGCCGCGCTCTACGCCGCCAGGCACCCGGAGCGGATCCGTACGCTCACACTCGTCACCCCCGGCACCCGGGCGGTCGGAATCGACGTCAGCGAGCAGGACTGGCGCGAGGCGAGTGAACTGCGGCGCCACGAAGCGTGGTTCGCGCAGGCGCGGGCCGCGCTGGACGACTTTCTCGCCGGCCGCGCCTCGGACCGGGTCCGGGCCGCGGTCGCGCCGTTCGCCTACGGCCGCTGGGACGATGCCGCCCGCACCCATGCCGCCGAGGCGGCCGCACAGACCAACTCCGAGGCCGGTTCGGTCTATTACCAGGACGGCGCCTTCGATCCGCCCACCACGAACGCCGCGCTGGCGGCGGTCACCGCACCGGTGCTCGTCCTCGCGGGGGAGTACGACGGTGGACCGACCCCGGACCGCGCCGCCGAACTGGTCGCGCTCTTCCCCGCAGCCGAGTTCGTCGTGCAGCGCGGCGCCGCGCACTTCCCCTGGCTGGACGACCCGGGCGCCTTCGTCCGTACGGTGGAGGCATTCCTCGACCCGGAGGTGCACAGCGTGCACGCCGGTGGCACCCGGCTCGCCCACCGGGTGTGGGGAGACCCGGCGGCGCCACCCGTCGTGCTCGTCCACGGCCGCTGCGACAACAGCGGGACCTGGACCGAGGTCGCTGAACGCCTCGCCTGCGAACACCGGGTGTACGCCTTCGACTTCCGCGGTCACGGACTCAGCGACTGGCCCGGCCGATACTCCTTCGAGCTGTTCCGGGACGATCTGCACGCCTTCCTGGAGGCATGCAATCTGGCGGGGGCCACGGTGATCGGCCACTCCATGGGCGCCGCTGCCGCCTGTCTGCTCGCCGAGCGGGAACCCGGGCTGATCGGCCGGCTCGTCCTGGAGGAGATGCCGCCGCCGTTCCCGCTCGATCCGCCACGCCCACTCGCCGAACGGCCCGACGGCGAACTCGGCTTCGACTGGGCCCTGGTGCCGTCGACCGATGCCCAGCTGAACGAACCCGACCCCGCCTGGGCGGAACGGCTCGGCAAGATCACCGCCCCCACACTCGTCATCGGCGGCGGCCCCACCAGCCAGATCGCCCAGGAAGGGCTGGCCTGGCTGGCGGGGCGGATACCGGACGGCCGGTTCGTCACCATCGACGCCGGACACCTCGTCCATACCGACCGGCCGGAAGAATTCCTCGCGGCGCTACGGGCGTTCGGCCTGTCCTGAGCCTGCCGCCGACGCGGCCGGCCCGGTCAGGAGCGGTGCAGCAGGGTGGTCAGGACCTCGCGCAGGGTGCTCTCGGCATCCGCGACGGGGCCCGTCGACCGCCAGGCCACGAAGCCGTCCGGACGCACCAGCACGGCGCCCTGAGCCGTGATGCCGTGGAGCTCCGCCCAGTCCGCGCCGTTCTCCGGCTCCAGATCGGCGCCCGCGCCGATGCCGTACGCCTGGAGCCGCACCGAGAGCCGGTCGGCGACCCGTGCCGCGGCCTGCCGCCACGCCACGTCCGCACCGTCGGTGAGCAGCACGAGGGTGTGTTCGTAGAGATCGAGTGTGGACTTGCGCTCACCGCCCTGATGAACCCACAGATGCGGCGCGCGACTCCCAGGTTCACCGTTCAACTGCACGCCCTGCGGCACCACCGGCTGCTCGGGGTCGGTGCCCAGCACCGCGCCGCGGACGTAGCGGTAGCCCAGCGCCACGCTGAGCATGCCGCCCTGCTTCCCGCCGCCGACGCCCGGTGCCGCCGAGTACCCCGGGTGACTGTGCTCGCTGGAGCGCGCCGAAGCCCGTTGGCTCGTCGCCCGCGCCACCGGCAGCCGCTCCGCCTCGTAGGTGTCCAGCAGACCGGGGCCCGCCTCGCCCTTCAGCACGGCGGCGAGCTTCCACGCCAGGTTGTGCGCGTCCTGGATGCCGGTGTTGGAGCCGAACGCGCCGGTGGGGGACATCTCGTGCGCCGAGTCACCGGCGAGGAAGACCCGGCCGCTGGAGTAGCGCTCGGCGACCCGCTCCGCGGCGTGCCACGGCGCCTTCCCGGTGATCTCGATGTCGATGCCCGGAGCGCCGACCGCGGTACGGATGTGCTCGGCACACCGATCGTCAGTGAAGTCCTCCATGGTTTCGCCGAGTTGGGGCTGCCACGGCGCGTGGAACACCCAGTCCTTCTTGTTGTCGACCGGCAACAGGGCTCCGTCCGCTGCCGGGTTGGTCAGATAACAGACGATGAACCGCCGGTCGCCCAGCACATCGGCGAGCTGCCGGGAGCGGAAGGTGATGCTGACGTTGTGGAACAGGTCGCCGGGACCCGTACGGTCGATGCGCAGCTGCTCACGGATGGGGCTGCGCGGGCCGTCGGCCGCGATGAGGTAGTCCGCGCGCACACTGATGTGCTCGCCCGTCTCCCGGTTCTTCAGCGCCGCGTCCACTCCCGACGGGTCCTGGTCGAAGCTCTGCATCTCGGTGGAGAACCGCAGGTCACCGCCCTGTTCCCGGGCCTGCTCCACCAACACCGGCTCCAGGTCGTTCTGGCTGCACAGGCACCAGCCGGTCGGGCTGAACCGGGCGATCCCGCCCCCCGGGTCGATCTCCTTGAACAGCCACTCCTGGTCGTCCCCGGTGAGTGAACCGGCCTGCAGGATGCCGTGGTTGTCGGCGAGGACCGAGGCCGCCCGCCGGATGCCCGCCTCGGCGCCCGCCGCACGGAACACCTCCATCGTGCGGACGTTGTTGCCGCGGCCGCGCGGGTGGGTGGAGGTGGACCGGTGCTTCTCGACCAGCAGGTGCTCGATCCCGAGCCGGCCGAGGAATAGCGAGGCGGACAGACCCACCAGGGAGCCGCCCACGATGAGGACCGGTACGCGAATGTCGACGTTCTCGTTCATCAGTTGCTCCAGCTCGGACGCTGTTCGGATGCAATGTTCCATGCCCTGGTAAGAGCGGTTCGGACGCCTGCTCACCTGAACGGTTCATAAATCTCGCGCCACCCGGACCAGCGTTTCACGATCGGTCACGGAGACGACGCCCGCGGCCCGGGGGGCGGACCGATCACATCCGCCGGGAGAGTCCCCGCTCCGAATCCACTCGCCAACCGACGGTTGACGGCGTGCCACCCGGCACGGCCGGCGAACCGTCCTCGAAGGAGATCGAAAGATGACCACCACCCTCTCGGAACGGATCTCCCAGTCCGCCTTCGACGGTTCCCGGCTGCGTGTCGTGCTGCTGCTGGATCTCTACGACGGTGCCCAGAAGGAGTTCCTGGAGGCGTACGAGCACCTGCGCAACCAGGTGGCGTCCGTTCCCGGGCACATCAGCGACCAGCTGTGCCAGTCCATCGAGAACCCCTCTCAGTGGCTGATCACCAGCGAATGGGACAGCGCACCCCCGTTCCTGGCCTGGGTGAACAGCGAGGAGCACGTCGCCACGGTCCAGCCGCTGCACAACTGCGTGCGCGACACCAGATCGCTGCGGTTCAGCGTGCTGCGGGAGACCGGGAAGGCCTTCGAGATGGCACCCGAGCCGGCCAAGGGCCGCCTCCAGGCGTCCCCGCGCCTGGGCGACGGCGTGGTGCGCCACGCGCTCACCTTCACCGTCAAGCCGGGCACCGAGGACATCGTGGCCAAGATCCTCGCCGACTACGACTCCCCCAACGCACGCGTCGACGAGGACACCCGACTGCGCCGTACCTCGCTCTTCATGCACGGAAACCGTGTCGTGCGGGCCGTCGAGGTCGAGGGCGACCTGCTCGCCGCCCTGCGCCATGTCGCCCGGCAGCCCGAGATCAGGGCCGTCGAAGAGGCGATCAACCCGTATCTGGAGCAGGACCGGGACCTCAGCGACCCGGACTCCGCCCGGATGTTCTTCACCCGGGCGGCGCTCCCCACCGTCCACCACGTGACCGCCGGCCGGCACAAGGCCGAGGACGTCCGCCGGCACGCGCTCTTCTACCAGGCCAAGGAGGGCTGCGGCATGGCACTCGCCCGGCTCCTGGCCGAGCACGACGAGGAGGCGGCCGACGACCCGGCGAGCATCATCGACAGCAGCACCATCTTCCAGCGCGACGACGTGGTCGTCCGCCTCCTCGAAGCGGTCGAACCCATCGACGCCCAGCCCGCCCAGGCGGTGGGCATCGACGGCGCCGGCAAGGTGGCAAGGCTCGGGCGTCTCCTCGACGGCGGGAACAACGCCGTGCCCACGGACGAGCAGGGCATCTCGCACTTCCTCACGCAGTCCGAGATGACCTTGATCACAGATCGGCGGGCCATGGAGTCCTGAACCGCGCATCCGCCCCTGGGGGGTTCTCGCTCAACCCGTCATTACAACGCGCAATGCGCCAGGAGGAAAGCAGTCATGACCATGCACCGGCCACGCATCGTGGACCTCAGTGAGACGCAGCCCAACTGCAGGCGCGGAGGAGACCTGCGCGCCATGCTCACCCCGACAGCGGTGGGAGCCACCAGTGGCTTCATGGGGCTGGCGATCGTCCAGCCCGGCGACCGCATCGGCGAGCACTACCACCCGTACTCGGAGGAGTTCGTGTACGTGGTGAACGGGCTGCTGGAAGTGGACCTGGACGGTGAACCGCACCGGATGCGGCCCGACCAGGGCCTGCTGATCCCTCCCCATGTACGCCACCGATTCCGCAACGTGGGCGACGTCGAGGCCCGCATGGTCTTCCACCTCGGCCCGCTCGCCCCGCGCCCCGAACTCGGCCACGTCGACACCGAGCACACCGAATCCGCCGGCCGCGTCGCACCTCCGGAACGAACGGAGGCCGCTTCATGACCCGCCGCGTGGCGGTCACCGGCGTCGGTGTCGTCGCCCCGGGCGGCATCGGCGCACCGGCCTTCTGGGACCTCCTCGCGAACGGACGCACCGCCACCCGGGGCATCACGCTCTTCGACCCGGCCGGCTTCCGCTCCCGGATCGCCGCCGAGTGCGACTTCGACCCGGCGGCTCACGGGCTGGACGCCGCAACCGTCGACCGGTCGGACCGCTACATCCAGTTCGCGATGGTGGCGGCCAGGGAGGCCCTCGGTGACGCGGGCCTCGACCTGGAGAAGGTGGACCCCTGGCGCATGGGGGTGTCGCTGGGCACCGCGGTCGGCGGCACCACCCGGCTGGAGCACGACTACGTCGCGGTCAGCGAGAGCGGTGCGCGCTGGGACGTCGACCCCCGGCCGGCCGGCCCGCACCTGGAGCGGGCGTTCTCACCCAGCTCGCTCGCCTCGGCGGTCGCCGAGCAGGTCGGTGCGCACGGCCCGGTGCAGACCGTCTCCACGGGCTGCACCTCCGGCCTCGACGCGATCGGGTACGCCTTCCAGTCCATCGAGGAGGGCCGCGTCGACGTGTGCGTCGCCGGGGCGTCCGACTCACCGATCACCCCGATCACCGTGGCGTGCTTCGACGCGATCAAGGCCACCTCGGCGAACAACGACGACCCGGAGCACGCCTCCCGGCCGTTCGACGCACGCCGCGACGGCTTCGTCATGGGCGAGGGCGGCGCGGTCCTCGTCCTGGAGGAGCTGGAACACGCCCGCGCCCGCGGTGCCACCGTGTACTGCGAGATCGCGGGCTACGCCACCTTCGGCAACGCCTACCACATGACCGGGCTGACCCCCGAGGGCCTGGAGATGGCCGAGGCGATCAACCGGGCTCTGGGCCACGCCCGCATGGACGGCGATCAGATCGACTACGTCAACGCGCACGGCTCGGGCACCAAGCAGAACGACCGGCACGAGACGGCCGCCGTGAAGCGGGCCCTGGGCGCGCACGCCTTCGACATCCCGATGAGTTCGATCAAGTCCATGGTGGGCCACTCGCTGGGGGCGATCGGGGCGATAGAAATCGCGGCCTGCGTACTCGCCCTGGAGCATCAGACGGTGCCGCCGACGGCGAACTACGAGACCCCCGACCCCGAGTGCGACCTCGACTACGTGCCCCGCACCGCACGCCCGATGAAGCTGCGCAGTGTCCTCTCGGTGGGCAGCGGCTTCGGCGGCTTCCAGTCCGCGGTCGCCCTGACCCGTACAGGTGGGAGGACACCATGAGAACCCGCAAAGCCCGGCGCACCGTCGTCACCGGCATCGGTGTGGTCGCCCCCAACGGCAACAACACCGAAGCCTTCTGGAAGCGGACGCACGAAGGAATGAGCGTCCTCGACCGGGTCACCCGCGAGGGCTGCGAACACCTGCCCCTGCGGGTCGCGGGCGAGGTGCGGGGATTCGAGGCGGTCGAACTGATCGAAGAGCGCTTCCTCGTCCAGACAGACAAGTTCACGCACTTCGCGATGGCCGCCGCGGACATCGCGCTCGACGACGCCCGGCTCGGCCGCGCCGACTACGAGGACTCACCCTTCGACGTCGGGGTCGTCACCGCGGCCGGGTCCGGCGGCGGAGAGTTCGGCCAGCGTGAACTCCAGCGGCTGTGGGGACAGGGCTCCAGCTATGTGGGGCCCTACCAGTCCATCGCCTGGTTCTACGCGGCCAGCACCGGCCAGATCTCGATCCGAGGCGGCTTCAAGGGGCCGTGCGCGGTCGTGGCCAGCGACGAGGCCGGCGGTCTGGACGCGCTGGCGCACGCCGCCCGTTCGATCCGGGGCGGCGCCGAGGCGGTGGTGGTCGGCGCGGCCGAGGCCCCGCTGGCGCCCTACTCGGTCGTCTGCCAGCTCGGGTACGAGGACCTGAGCACCGTCGAGGACCCCTCCCGCGCCTACCGGCCGTTCACCTCGGGCGCCTGCGGCTTCGTGCCGGCCGAGGGCGGCGCCATGCTGGTGGTCGAGGAGGAGCAGTCGGCACGCCGGCGCGGCGCCAGGGTACGGGCCGAACTCGCCGGGCACGCCGCCACGTTCACCGGAGCGGCCAGGTGGGAGGAGTCCCGGGAGGGCCTCGCCCAGGCGATCATCGGCGCCCTGCGGGAGGCGGACTGCGCGCCGGACGAGATCGACGTCGTCTTCGCGGACGCCCTCGGCGTACCCGCGGCCGACCAGGCCGAGGCCCTGGCGATCGCCGACGCCCTCGGTGCGCACGGCAAGCGAGTCCCCGTGACGGCGCCGAAGACCGGGATCGGGCGCGCGTACTGCGGTGCACCGGTGCTGGACGCGGCCGCCGCGGTGCTCTCCATGGAGAACGCGCTCATACCTCCCACGCCGAACGTCTTCGAGGTGTGCCACGACCTCGACGTCGTCACCGGCTGCGCCCGCCCCGCCGAGCTGCGGACGGCGCTGGTGCTCAGCCGCGGGCTCATGGGCTCGAACGCCGCGATGGTGCTGCGGTGCTCCACCGACCCCCGAACGTGAGAAGGAGAAGTCCTCATGACCGACCGACTGACCTACACGGAACTCGCCGTCCTGATGAAGAAGGGCGCCGGAGTCTCCGTCGACCCGCTCGACATGGAGCAGCGCCCCGGTTCGGCCTTCGACGAGTACGGCCTGGACTCGCTGGGCCTGCTCGGCATCGTCGGTGTGCTGGAGAACCGGCACGGCCGGCCGCTGCCGGCCGACGCGGACCGTTGCAAGACCCCGCAGGAATTCCTCGACCTCGTCAACAACAGCCTCATGACAGGAGCCTGAAGTGTCCGGACACACCGAGAACGAGATCACCATCGCCGCCCCCCTGGACCTGGTCTGGGACGTGACGAACGACCTGGAGAACTGGCCGCGGCTTTTCAGTGAGTACGCCGCGGTCGAGATCATCGAGCGGGACGGCGACAGCACCACCTTCCGTCTGACGATGCACCCCGACGAGAACGGCAAGGTGTGGAGCTGGGTCTCCGAGCGGACCGTGGACCGTGGTGGGCGCCTGGTCCGCGCCCGTCGTGTGGAGCCCGGTCCGTTCCAGCACATGAACATCCGGTGGGAGTACTCCGAGGTGCCCGGCGGCACGAAGATGCACTGGACCCAGGACTTCGCGATGCGTCCCGACGCACCCGTCGACGACGCCTGGATGACCGACAACATCAACCGCAACTCCAAGGTCCAGATGGAGCTGATCCGGGACAAGATCGAGCAGCGCGACCGGGAGCGCCGCACCGCCTCGGTCGGGGCCAACTGACCCGCCGTCCGCCCACGGCCCGCCACCCCGCCCCCGGGCCGGGTGGCGAGCCGCGAACCAGAAAGGCATCTCCCGATGCACCACGCTCTGATCGTCGCCCGGATGGCACCGGGTTCGGCGCCGGACATCGCCGAACTGTTCGCGGCCTCCGACAGCGGCGAACTGCCCCACCTCGTCGGTGTGACCAGGCGCAAGCTCTTCCAGTTCGGCGACGTGTATCTGCACCTGATCGAGTCGGAGCAGCCGCCGGGCCCCGAGATCGCGAAGGTGACCGAGCACCCCGAGTTCAGGGACATCAGCGACAAGCTCACCGCCTACGTCAGCGCGTACGACCCGAAGACCTGGCGGAGCCCCAAGGACGCCATGGCCCACGAGTTCTACACGTGGGAGCGCGGCACCCCCGCCTGAGACGGACGATCGCCCCGGGTCCGGCCGAGAGGCCGGGCCCGGGGCGATCCGCATGCCCGGGGAGGGAAGGTCAGCCGGGGACCACGCACTCGAACGCGTCCAGGTAGGGGTTGACCGCGACGACGTCGCCGATCAGCAGCCCGGCATCCGAGATCCGGGTGACCAGGCTCTCCCTGGTGTGCTTCGCGCCGCCCACGTTCAGGAGCAGCAGCAGGTCCATCGCGGTGGTGAACCGCATCGAGGGGGTGTCGTCGACCAGGTTCTCGATGATGACGACCCTGGCGCCCGGCCGGGCCGCCGCGATCACGTTGCGCAGCGTCCTGCGGGTGCTCTCGTCGTCCCACTCCAGGATGTTCTTGATGATGTAGAGATCGGCATCGACGGGGATGGCCTCACGGCAGTCCCCGGCGACGATCCGGGTCCGGTCGACGAGCGCGCCCTCGTCGCGCAGCCGCGCGTCGGCGCGGGCCACCACGCCCGGCAGATCCATCAGCGTGCCGTGCAGCGAGGGGTCCTTCTCCAGCAGGCTCGCCAGTACGTGCCCCTGGCCGCCGCCGATGTCGGCGACCGTGGACACCCCGGTGAGGTCCAGGAGCTCGGCGACATCCAGCGCGGACTGCATGCTGGAGGTGGTCATCGCACGGTTGAAGATCTGCGCGGACTCGTGGGCCTCCTGGTGGAGGTAGTCGAAGAACCCCTTGCCGTGCACCTCGGCGAAGACGCTCCTGCCGGTGCGCACCGCGTCGTCGAGGCGCGGCCAGACGTCCCAGGTCCAGGGCTCGGTGCACCACAGCGAGATGTCGCGAAGGCTGTTGGGGTCGTCCTTGCGCAGCAGGCGCGACATCTCCGTGTGGGCGAACTGCCCGTCCGGGGTCTCGGTGAAGATCCCGTAGCAGGACAGAGCGCGTAGCAGCCGCCGCAGCGGCGCCGGCTCGGCCTTCACCAGCGCCGCGAGCTCCTGCGCCGTGGCGGGCGTCTCGCCCAGCGCGTCGGCGACGCCCAGGCGGGCGGCGGCGCGCACGGCGGCGGCCCTCGCCGCGCCGAAGACCAGCTCGCGCAGCTGCATGGCCGGCTGCGGGGGAGTGACGGGGTGCGGGAGGGCGGCGTGTACGGGGGAGGGGGCGGGGGTCGGGGTGGGGCTCACAGTGGTCATGCTGTCTCGCTTCTCCTCGTGCGGGGGTGCACCGGTCAGCACATGCCGGCCGGTGCGGACTTGGCGCAGACGTTGTCGGCGAAGGTGTTGCCCTTGCCGGTGTCCCCATTGGCGAGGTCGGCCGGCTTGTTACCGAGCACGACGTTGCCGCTGATGGTGTTGCCGTTGTTCTTCGTGCCCACGAAGCTCTTGAACAGGACGACGCCGCCGGACATCGGGGTGGCGCCGGAGTTGTCGCGGATGGTGTTCGAGCGCACCTTGGTGTCCGCGGCGCCGGTGAGCACGAGGCCGGAGCCCTGGAGGGCCGAAAGCCGTTCGGTCGCGGAGCAGAACTTGTTGTTGCCGGTGATCTCGTTGGACTCGATGGTCATGGCGCCGGCCTGCGGCTTTCCTTCGTCGCCCACGACGAACACACCGGTGCAGTTGCCGGAGACGCTGTTGTCGTGGACCGACAGGTTCCGGACCCGCCTGGCGGTGAATCCGATCCGGTTGTCCTTCAGCGCGTTGTCCCGGACCTCGGTGCCCCGGGTGTCGGTGGCGCCGCCCTCCTTGTCGACGGTGTTCGCGACGAAGATGCCGGCGTCGCCGTTGGCACGGGCGGTGTTGCCGATGAACGCGCCGCGGGTGGAGCGTTCCTGGGCGATGCCCCAGACACCGTTGTGCTCGGAGGTGACCCGGCGGACGGTCAGCCGGTCGGTCCAGGAGGCCCAGACGCCGTTCTTCTTGAACCCGGACAAGGTCAGCGATTCGATGCGGACGCCGTCCACGGTCTTGCCCGACCGGCCCTGGACGCAGATTCCGCTGCCGGCCTTCGCGCAGGCGTCGGTGGCCTTCGTGCCCGCCTCGGCCGGCCGGATCACGGTCTTGCTGCCGGCGCCGCGCAGGGTCAGGTCGGGCTTGCTGACCAGGACGCTCTCCCGGTACGTGCCGGGCAGCAGGACGATGGTGTCACCCGGCTGGGCGGCGTCCACCGCTTTCTGGATCGACTGGCCCGGACGGACCTCGTGCGAGTCCGTGGCCGAGGCGGAGGACATTCCACACCCAGCGGCTGAGAGTGCCAGGATCGGGACAAAAGCCCTGATGTTTCGTTTCTTCATGAGGCGAAACTATGGGCGATCTCCCTCTGTTGCCACATAGGGTGAGCGGATGGGTCCGGAGGGTGCCCGAATGGGTGACGCGGGCTCCGCCGCTCGGTGACCGGGCCCGGTTCGCCCGCGCGGCCGGACCCGCCCTCACTCCCCGGATCCGGGCCGCGGTGCGGCGACCGAGCGGGCCCACCGGTAGTCGGCCTTGCCGCTGGGCGAGCGCTGGATCCGGTGGGTGATCACCAGCCGGCGGGGGATCTTGTAGCCCGCGAGCCGGGTCCGGCAGTGGGCCTGGAGGTCGTCGAGCGTGGGCTCGGCCGCCCCCTCGCGCAGCTGCACCACCGCCGCGACACGGTTGCCCCACCGTTCGTCGGGCACCGCGGCGACCAGTGCGTCGTACACGTCCGGGTGGGCCTTCAACGCCTGCTCGACCTCCTCGGGGTACACCTTCTCGCCGCCGGTGTTGATGCACTGCGAACCGCGGCCGAGGACCGTGACGATGCCCTCCTCGTCGACCGTCGCCATGTCCCCGAGCAGGACCCATCGCTCGTCGCCCCGCCGGAAGAAGGTCTCCGCGGTCTTGCCGGGGTCGTTGTAGTAGCCGAGCGGCACGTGCCCGCGCTGGGCGATCCGTCCCGGCTCACCCGGAGCCACCGGCTCGTACGTCGCCGGATCGACTACCGCCGTACGGGAGTTGACCCGGAGCCGGAACCCGTTCTCCGGCCCGGAGTCGGCGGTCGCCGTGCCGTTGAACCCGGACTCCGACGAGCCGAAGTTGTTCAGCAGCATCACCGTCGGCACCAGTTCCTGGAATTCGGCGCGCACCGAGTCCGACATGATCGCGCCCGAACTGGACACCGAGAACATCGCGGAGCAGTCGGTGCCCTTCAGTGGGCCCTTCAGTGCGTCGATCAGCGGCCGCAGCATCGCGTCGCCCACCAGCGACACACTGGTGACCTTCTCCTTCTCGATCGTACGGAGCACCTCCTCGGGCACGAACTTGCGGTGGACCACGACCCGCTGCCCGAAGTTGAAACCGATGAACGCGGTGAGCGTCGAGGTGCCGTGCATCAGCGGCGGAGTGGGGAAGAAGGTGATCCCCTCACCGCCCGCGGCGACCCGCTCGGCCAGCTCCTGCGGTGACTTCACCGGCTCACCGGTGGGCGCGCCCCCGCCGAGGCCGGAGAAGAATAGGTCCTCCTGGCGCCACATCACACCCTTGGGCATTCCGGTGGTGCCGCCGGTGTAGATGATGAACTGGTCGTCGGGTGACCGCGGCGGGAAACCGCGCTCCGGGCTGCCGGACGCCTCGGCATCGGTGAAGGCGACGGCGTCCGGGCCGCGCACCCCCGCCCCCGGCACCCCCACCCGTACGAGATGGCGCAGGCCGGGGGCCTTCGGTGCGGCGGCCGCCACCCGTTCGTCGAACTCGGCGTCGAAGACCAGCGCGGCCAGATCCGCGTCACGGTAGAGGTAGATCAACTCCTCTTCCACATAACGGTAGTTCACGTTGACGGGAACGATTCGGGCCTTCAGGCAGGCCAGCACGGTCTGGAGGTACTCCACCCCGTTGTAGAGGTGCAGCCCCAGATGCTCGCCCGGAGTGATGCCAGCCTCGATCAGATGGTGGGCCAGGCGGTTGGCCGCCGCGTCCAGCTCCGCGTACGTCAGCCGGCGCTCCGCGCCCGTGCCGGGATGGTCGACGTAGACGAGCGCCTCGCGTTCCGGGACCGCGTCGACGACCGACTCGAACAGGTCGGCAAGGTTGTACTCCACCGTTCCTCCTGACCCCGGAATCTGACTGGCTCGGCGGTCATTAGAGCGCCGGGAGGCGCAACTGGGAAGGGGTGCCGCCGAGGAAATCTGACTGGCTGTCAGAAAACTATTGAACTGGACCACCACCTACTGCAACCTGTTCTAGGTCTTTAGACGGGAGGCGGACAATGGGTGGTACGGAACACCTCGTCATGCGGCGCGAGGGCGCCACACTGGTGCTCACCCTGAACAGGCCGGAGGCGAAGAACGCCCTGTCGCTGCCGATGCTGGTCGGGCTCTACGACGGCTGGCTGGCGGCGGACGAGGACGAGACGATCCGCTCGGTGGTTCTCACCGGCGCGGGCGGCTGCTTCTGCGCCGGCATGGACCTCAAGGCCCTGGCGGGCAAGGGAATGGAGGGCGAACAGTACCGGGACCGGATGGCCGCCGACCCCGATCTGCACTGGAAGGCGATGCTGCGCCACCACCGCCCCCGCAAACCGGTCATCGCCGCCGTGGAGGGTCACTGCGTCGCGGGCGGCACCGAGATCCTCCAGGGCACCGACATCCGGATCGCCGGGGCGGGCGCCACCTTCGGGCTCTTCGAGGTGCAGCGCGGTCTCTTCCCCATCGGCGGGTCGACGGTCCGGCTGCCGCGCCAGATCGCCCGGACGCACGCGCTCGAAATGCTCCTCACCGGACGTGCTTACAGCGCCGAGGAGGCGGCCGGAATCGGGCTGATCGGCCGGGTCGTCCCCGACGGCACGGCGCTGGAGGAGGCCCACGCCGTCGCCGAACGGATCAACGCCTGCGGACCGCTCGCCGTCGAAGCCGTCAAGGCGTCCGTGTACGAGACCGCGGAGATGACCGAGACCGAGGGACTGGCCGCCGAACTGAAGCGCGGCTGGCCGGTGTTCGCGACCGAAGACGCCAAGGAAGGCGCCCGCGCCTTCGCCGAGAAGCGCCCGCCCGTCTACCGGCGCGCCTGAGCCGAGGAGTCAACCGTGCCCGAAACCCTCAGTGCACCGCTGGTGGTCGAATTCCCCTTCACCCGCTCCCTGGGGCCCGTCCAGAGCGCCTTCCTCACCGGACTGCGCGAACGCACCGTCCTCGGCGTGAGCACCGCCGGGGGAAAGGTCCTGGTCCCGCCCGTCGAGTACGACCCTGTCACCGCGGAGGAAATCCGCGAAATGACCGAGGTCGCCGCCACCGGCACCGTCACCACCTGGGCCTGGAACCCCGCACCCCGTCCCGCCCAGCCCCTCGCCACCCCATTCGCCTGGGTCCTGGTCCGGCTCGACGGCGCCGACACCGCACTGCTGCACGCCCTCGACGCCCCCGGCCCCGACGCCGTGCGCAGCGGCATGCGGGTACGGATCCGCTGGGCCGCCGAACGCACCGGAGCGATCACCGACATCGCCTGCTTCGAGCCGTACGACGGCGATGACACCAGGCAATCGACCCCGCACGACGGGGAGTTCACCGACCCCGTCACCGGCATCGTCACCCCGGCCCGGCTCGACTACCGGTACACCCCCGGCCGCGCCCAGAGCGCGTACCTCGACGCACTCTCCCGGCAGCACATCGTCGGCGAGCGCTGCCCGTCCTGCCACAAGGTGTACGTACCGCCCCGCGGCGCCTGCCCCACCTGCGGCGTCGCCACCACCGAACGGGTCGAGGTCGGCCCGCGCGGCACCGTGACCACGTTCTGCATCGTCAACATCAAGGCCAAGAACCTGGACATCGAAGTCCCCTACGTCTACGCACACATCGCGCTCGACGGCGCGGACCTCGCCCTGCACGCCCGGATCGGCGGCATCCCGTACGACCAGGTCCGCATGGGCCTGCGCGTCGAACCCGTCTGGACCGAGGGAGGGCGGCACCCCGACCACTACCGGCCGACCGGCGAGCCCGACGCCGACTACGACGCGTACAAGGAGCTGCTCTAGATGCGAGACGTGGCGATCGTCGCCTTCGCGCAGACCGACCATCTGCGGCAGACCGACGAACTCTCCGAAGTCGAGATACTGATGCCCGTCCTCCACCAGGTCCTCGACGCGACCGGGCTCAGGGCCGGCGACATCGGCTTCACCTGCTCCGGCTCCAGCGACTACCTCGCGGGCCGGGCCTTCTCCTTCACCATGGCGCTCGACGGCGTCGGCGCCAACCCGCCGATCTCAGAGTCCCACGTGGAGATGGACGGGGCCTGGGCGCTGTACGAGGCCTGGGTGAAGATACAGACCGGCCAGGCGGACACCGCGCTCGTCTACTCCTACGGAAAGTCCTCGCCCGGCGAGGTGCGTGACGTCCTCACCCGCCAGCTCGACCCGTACTACGTCGGCCCGCTCTGGCCGGACTCCGTGGCGCTCGCCGCCCTCCAGGCCCAGGCGCTGATCGACGCGGGCGACACGGACGAGACGGCCCTCGCCGCGATCGCCCACCGCAGCCGGGCCGCCGCGGCGGACAACCCGCACGCCCAGCTCACGGGAGCGGTCCCGGCCGGCGACTACGTCGTACGGCCACTGCGCACCGGCGACTGCCCGCCGGTCGGCGACGGCGCCGCCGCCGTGATCCTCGCCGCCGGTGACACCGCACGGGCCCTGTGCCCCCGCCCCGCCTGGATCCGGGGCATCGACCACCGCATCGAGGCCCACTCCCTCGGTGTGCGGGAGCTGACCGACTCACCGTCCACCCGGCTCGCCGCGACCCGCGCCGGGGCCTTCGAACGGCCCGTGGACACCGCCGAGTTGCACGCCCCGTTCACCTCCCAGGAGGTGGTGCTGCGCAAGGCGCTCCGACTCGACGAAAGCGTCGACGTCAACCCGTCCGGCGGCGCGCTCGCCGCCAACCCCGTCATGGCCGCCGGGCTGATCCGCCTCGGCGAGGCCGCTGCCCGCATCCACCGCGGCGAGTCCGACAGGGCACTCGCCCACGCCACCTCCGGGCCCTGCCTCCAGCAGAACCTGGTCGCCGTCCTCGAAGGGGAGAGCGCTCATGCCTGAGGAGCCCGTGGCCGTCGTAGGTATCGGCCAGACGAAGCACGTAGCCGCACGCCGGGACGTCTCCATCGCCGGACTCGTCCGCGAGGCCGCCGTCCGTGCACTGGAGGACGCGGCCCTGACCTGGGCGGACATCGACGCCGTCGTCATCGGCAAGGCCCCCGACTTCTTCGAGGGCCTGATGATGCCGGAGCTCTATCTGGCCGACGCCCTCGGCGCGGTCGGCAAACCGATGCTCCGGGTGCACACCGCGGGCTCGGTCGGCGGTTCCACCGCGCTGGTCGCCGCCAATCTGGTCTCCGCGCGGGTGCACCGCACCGTCCTCACACTCGCCTTCGAGAAACAGTCCGAGTCCAACGCCATGTGGGGGCTCTCGCTGCCCATCCCGTTCCAGCAGCCGCTACTGGCCGGAGCGGGCGGCTTCTTCGCCCCGCACGTACGGGCGTACATGCGCCGGACCGGGGCGCCGGACACGGTGGGATCCCTCGTTGCGTACAAGGACCGCCGCAACGCACTCAAGAATCCCTATGCGCACATCCACGACCCCGACATCACCCTGGAAAAGGTCCGCTCGGCACCGATGCTCTGGGACCCGATCCGCTATTCGGAGACCTGCCCGTCCTCCGACGGGGCCTGCGCGATGGTCCTCACCGACCGGGCCGGGGCGGCCCGTTCGCCGCAACCGCCCGCCTGGGTGCACGGCGGCGCGATGCGCAGCGAGCCGACCCTCTTCGCGGGAAAGGACTTCGTCTCGCCGCGGGCGGGCCGCGACTGCGCCGCCGATGTGTACCGGCAGGCGGGCATCAGCGACCCGCGGCGCGAGATCGACGCCGTGGAGATGTATGTGCCCTTCTCCTGGTACGAGCCGATGTGGCTGGAGAACCTGGGCTTCGCCGACGAAGGGGAGGGCTGGAAGCTCACCGAGTCCGGCGTCACCGAACTCGACGGCGACCTGCCGGTGAACCCGTCGGGCGGCGTGCTCTCCACCAATCCCATCGGCGCCTCCGGCATGATCCGCTTCGCCGAGGCCGCGTTGCAGGTACGTGGGCAGGCGGGCGAACACCAGGTGGCGGGGGCCCGGAAGGCGCTCGGCCACGCCTACGGGGGCGGGGCGCAGTTCTTCTCCATGTGGCTGGTCGGAGCCGAGCCGCCCAGCAGCTGACACCGGTCGGTCCCGGGCCGGCGGAAGCCCCCTTCGCGCCCTGTCCGGGACCGCCGGGGGTGACTACCCTTTGGCCCGGGACGACAAGTGGGAGGAGCCGACGTGGCGGAGCGCACCACGGCCCAGCACCGCTTCGCGGGCTGGGACAAGCCGGATCTCGACCTCAGTAACGCGCAGTGGATGTCGGGCAGTCAGAGCGCAGGGGACGTCCAGATCGCCTTCGTCGAGGGATTCATCGCGATGCGCAACGCGGGGAAACCCGGCAGCCCGTCGATCGTCTTCACCCCGGCCGAATGGCGCGCTTCGTGGTGAACGCCCGCGAGGGCGAGTTCGATCTCACCTGAAGGCGCGCCGTGACGTGACATGACGCGGCTCCGGGACCGGGGGCGGGGGCCGGGGCTGTGGACCGCGCCCCCTCGACCCGTGATCACCCGATCGGCGGCACGGCGGGGCGGAACGCAGCCGCCGGGGCCCGCACACCGTGGGTGGCGCGGTCGCTGCGGGCGGTGAACGTGATCTTCGGACCCAGCCGGGGGCGGACCGCGGCCGGGGCCGGCCCCCGGCCGCGGAATCCTCCCCGCAGCCGGGCCGCGTAGGCTTCGGCGCCCCGGCCTGCGCGGACCCGGCTCCGCAAGGTGAGCCCGGACACGTAACATGTCTGCATGTCCTTCCTCCGCCGCCGTAGCGCCGCCACACCCGCGGGCCCCGACTTCGACGTCCTGGCCATGGACCCGGGGGACTGGCCCGGAAACCTCGGCGCGGGTCTGCTGCCCGCGCCTGACGGAAGCTGTCAGGGCGTCTTCCTGCGCTACGACCTGTTCGGCGGCCGCGGCCCCGCGATGATCATCGGCAACCTCCCGGAGGGTTCGCCCGCCCGGGAGACCGAGGAGGGACAGGTCCCGTTCGAGGTCGCCCAACTGCTGCTCGCGCTGGAGAACGACGAGCCGGTCGAGGTCACCGGCACGGAGGACATGCCCGTCATGCAGGGCGACAACCTGCTGATCGTGCGCCGCGTCAAGCTCTCCGAGAGCCGGATCTCCTGCGTCCAGTTCGACCGCAGCGACGGTGTGCTGGTCACCATCGCCAGCTGGGACCGGCCGATCACCGACGACCTGTACACCCTGCTCAAGCCGCTGCCCGCCGAGCTTTTCCAGCAGGGCTGACTTCGCACCGCTCGTCGGCAGCCGCACATACCGGGCGGCTGCGGGGCGCATCTCCCGAGATCCGTCCAAGTGCTCGCGGCCTCCGTCCAAGAGGCCGCTTTGTCATGCTCCTTGTCGGGCCAGTCGTCGGACCTTTACCGTCGGCCGCATGACATCCGGGATCACGCGACGTACCACCGTGAAGACAGCAATAGGGGCAACCGGTGCGCTGGCACTGGGAATCCCTGCCCTTTCCGGCACGGCTGCTGCTGCCGGTACCTCCGATGAATCGGTGGGAGCCGCCGACTCGAAGAAACAGGCGGAGCCAATGCTCCGGTACGACGCGCCGGCCGCGGGCTGGGAGCGCGAGTCGCTGCCCATCGGCGGCGGTGCCCTCGGCGCGAGCGTGTTCGGGACACTCGCCTCCGAGCAGCTCACCTTCAACGAGAAGACCCTGTGGACCGGCGGCCCCGGCTCCGCCCAGGGCTACGACTTCGGGAACTGGACCGCTCCCAGACCCGGCGCCCTCGCCGACGTACAGCAGCGCCTCGACAGTCAGGGCGCTCTCGGTCCGGACACCGTCGCCGCCGAACTCGGGCAGCCGCGCCGCGGCTACGGCGCCTACCAGGTTTTCGGCGACCTGAGACTGGACCTGCCGAACGCCCCGGCCGCCCCCGACGCCTCCTACCGCCGCACCCTCGACCTGCGCAACGCCCTCGCCGCCGTGACCTACACCCACCAAGAGGCCAGGCACACAAGGGAGTTCTTCGTATCCCACCCGGGCCGGGTCATCGCGGGCCGCCTCGGCGCCGACCGCCCGGGACAGGTCTCCTTCACCCTGCGCTACACCTCGCCCCGCAGCGACTGCACCGTCACCGCCGACCGGGACCGGCTCACCGTACGCGGCGCCCTGAAGGACAACGGTCTGCGCTTCGAGGCCCAGATCCGTGTCCGGACCAGCGGCGGCACAGTCACCGCGGGCACGGACGGCACCCTCACCGTCACCGGCGCCGACAGCGCCTGGTTCTTCCTCGCCGCGGGCACCGACTACGCCGACAGCTACCCCGCCTACCGGGGCGAGGACCCGCACACCGCGGTCACCGCCGCCGTGGACCTCGCCGCCCGGACCTCGTACGAGAAGGTCCGCGACACCCATGTGCGCGACCACCGCGCTCTCTTCGACCGGGTCGTCCTCGACATCGGCCAGGAACTGCCCGACCTGCCCACCGACCGGCTGCTCGCCGCCTACACGGGCGGGACGAGCCCCGCCGACCGGGCCCTGGAGGCGCTGTTCTTCCAGTACGGCCGCTATCTGCTGATCGCCTCCTCACGGGCCGGCTCGCTGCCCGCCAACCTCCAGGGCGTGTGGAACAACTCGACCACCCCGCCCTGGTCCGCCGACTACCACAGCAACATCAATCTGCAGATGAACTACTGGCTCGCCGAGGTCACCAACCTCGCCGAGACCACCGCACCGTACGACCGCTACATCGAGGCGATGCGCGTCCCCGGGCGCAGGACGGCGAAGGAGATGTTCGGGACCGCCGGCTGGGTGGTGCACAACGAGACCAACCCGTACGGCTTCACCGGCGTCCACGACTGGTCCACCGCCTTCTGGTTCCCGGAAGCGGCCGCCTGGCTCACCCAGCAGATGTACGAGCACTACCGGTTCAGCGGATCCACCGACTACCTGCGCTCCACCGCCTACCCGGCGATGAAGGAGGCGTCCGAATTCTGGCTGGCCAATCTGCGCACCGACCCGCGGGACGGACTGCTCGTCGTCACCCCCAGCTACTCACCCGAGCACGGCGACTTCACCGCCGGTGCCGCGATGTCCCAGCAGATCGTGCACGACCTCCTCACCAACACCCTGGAGGCCGCCCGGACTCTCGGCGACACACCGGCCTTCCGGGGCAGGCTGGAGACCGCCCTCGGCCGGCTCGACCCCGGACTGCGGATCGGGTCGTGGGGGCAGCTCCAGGAGTGGAAGACCGACCGCGACGACCCGGCCGACGACCACCGCCATGTCTCGCACCTCTTCGCCCTGCACCCCGGGCGGCAGATCGAACCCGGCAGCAAGTGGGCCGAAGCGGCCGAGGTCTCCCTCGGGGCGCGCGGCGACGGCGGCACCGGCTGGTCGAAGGCGTGGAAGATCAACTTCTGGGCGCGGCTGCGCGACGGTGACCACGCCCACCGGATGCTCGCCGAACAGCTGAAGAACTCCACCCTGCCCAACCTCTGGGACACCCACCCGCCCTTCCAGATCGACGGCAACTTCGGCGCCACCTCCGGCATCGCCGAAATGCTGCTGCAGAGCCAGCACGACACCGTCGACATCCTCCCCGCACTCCCCTCGGGCTGGCCGGACGGATCGGTGCGCGGACTGCGCGCCAGGGGCGGCTTCACCGTCGACATCGAATGGGCCGCCGGGCAGGCCCGCCGTGTGGTGATCACGGCGGGCCGCACCCGCGAAGTGACCGTCCGCAGCTCGCTGTTCGCGAGCGGCGAGAAGGTCTTCAAGGCGCGTGCCGGAGGCCGCTACACGCTGACCGCCGAGGGCTGAGCGAACAGCGCGGTCACCCGCGCCGCCGACACACCGAGCCCCGTGGGACCGCTGAGGTGCCACGGGGTGCCGGAGCCGCGCAGCAGATCCTGCTCCCGGTAGCGCCGGCAGTCCCGGTGCCAGATCAGGATGCCCGCGATCCAGTGCTTCAGCTCCTGCACGTACCCGGCCAGGACCTCACGGGCCTTTGCGTCCAGCCCGAAGTCGTCGCAGAGCACCGGGAGTTCCTGCTCGGCGACGTGCAGGAACTGCCTCAGCCGCGAATTCATCAGGTCGTGCACGATCGCCACCCCGGTCGGATAGTCCACCCCGAAGAAGTTCTGCACGACCAGGACGCCGTTGTGCACCTCGCCCTCGAACTCGATCTCCTTCTGGTACGAGAACAGGTCGTTGAGCAGACACGCGTAGTCCGCCGCCGCGTTCTCCAGGGAGCGCAGCGGCCCGCTGCGGTAGATCTCCGGCGGAACCTTCCTGCCATGGCCCAGTCGGCACAGGCTCATCGTGAGGTCGGAGCCGAAGGTCATGCGCCGCATCTCGATGTAGTCCACCGGGTCCGGGATGCGGTTCTGCGCCTGGTTCGCCAGCTCCCACACCCAGCTGGCGGTCATGTCCTCGACCGACGTGCGGAACGCGCGGCGCCCGCTCGCGTCCATCGGGGCCGAGGTCCGCGTCCAGAGATCGGCGAGCCCCCGCTCCAGGGCGTTGACCGGCTCGGGTGTCCCTGCCCCGTCCAGCGGCATGAACAGCGACAGCCGCTCGTTGGCGAGCTTGGCGCCCGCCAGATCGCGGGCCCGCCCGTGTACCACCGGGAACCAGTCGTCGCCGTAGGTACCCCAGGTCAGCCACTGCGAGGAGAGGTCCAGCTCCTGCGGTGTGGCGTCCGGGTGCAGCCCTGCCGCGCACAGTGGCAGATCCGCCGCGAGGAGCCGCGCCTCGTCCCAGATGTGCGAACCGGGCACCCCCGGCTGCGCCTCCAGAATTCCCATCCGGCTCGCCCAGCCGACGATGCGGACCCGCGCTCCGGCCAGATGCGGGTTGAGCGTCGTGCCGAAGGGCAGTTCGATCTCGGGCACCAGCGACGGGCCGACGCGCTGGTGGGGCACGTGGGTGTGGCTGCGCAGCCGGGCCGTCTCCGAGCGCGGGGTGAACCGGATCGACGCCGCGGCCATCCCGAAGCCGGTGGTGGCCGCTTCGACCGCGCCGTCGTTCATGTAGCGGCTGGAGCGCATGTGCCACTCATGGCCGCCGGACTGCCAGTCCTGCAGGCCCTTGACGTACGCGAGTACCGCCGCGGTCAGCGCAGGGCCGAGCCCCTTCTGGGCGCAGAGCGGGCCGAGTTCGGTGAGCGCGGTGTTCTCGAACTGCTGGAGACGGGACGTCAGAAGGTCGTTCACCGCATCGGCGGCCTCCTGCGTGGAACAGCCCAGGAAGTGCTCCAGGACGAGCACACCATTGCTGTTCTCGCCCTCGTCCTCCACCTCCCGCTGGTACGAGAAGAGGTCGTTGCGCAGATGCACGGCGTCGGAGAAGGCGTCGCGCAGCACCCGCAGCGCACGCTCGTCGGCCACCGCCTCGGGGACCTCGGCGCCCGCCGCGTACTCCACGAGACCCGCCGACCACGGGGCGCCGCCCACCTTGCGGCGCATCTCGATGTACTCGACCGGGTTCGCGATGCGCCCCTCGTTGATGTTGGAGAGCTCCCACAGCGATTCGTTGAGCAGGTTCTCCGTCGCCACGGCGAACCTCGCCCGCCAGGCATCGGACATGCTTGGCACCGTACGCGTCCACAGATCGGCCAGCCCCGCCTCGACCGGATTGGCCGGCTCAGGCATCGGGGCCCCGCGGTCCATCGGCATGAACGCCGGCAACCGGTCCAGATAGCGCTTGGCGCCCTCGCGGTCGGGGTTGCGTTTGAAGAGCTCCAGGAAGTGGTCGTCGAAGAAGAAGACCCACACGTACCAGTCGGTGACCAGGGAAAGCGCCTCGGCCGAGCAGTCGGGATGGGTGTACGCACACAGCAGCGCGTAGTCGTGGGAGTCGATGTCCTTCTCCTCCCAGATGCCCGAACCCTCCACCATCCCTATGCTGCGCGCCCACTCCTTGGTGTGTACCCGGGCCTCCTCGACATGGGCGTTGAGCCGCGCCGGATGCGGAACGTAGAAGTCCGGCAGGGTGAAGGGCTGAGCCATGTGCGTACGGCCTTTCTGGGTCGCCGCGCGGAGCTCGCGCGGACGTGATCGTGTCGGCGCGAGCACTACCCTTCGTCCGTTCGAGGCACGCACATTCGGGATTAGTCACATAAAAGGCATGAGCATGGGCGGGTCTTGGGTGTGCTCCGCCGGTCGTCCGTACGTTGTCCGAGACCGGGACAACAGGCCATCCAAGGTGCCCGGTTGAAACTTTCCTTCGCAGGTCGGACACCCTGCCAGTGGTCTGGTCCACTGGCTCGATCCGCGACCCCCACGGATCCCTTGACGCGCTGTCATCTCAGGTCGGAGAGTGTGCGCGCACAGCGGATCAGTGAGATCGGAACACGCACGGCTCCATCACGCACGGCTCCAGGAAGGGTTGTCATGACCTCCAAGCAGAGGACCGGACTCGCAATCGCGCTGACAGGTGTCGGCGCACTGAGCATGGCGCTGCTCAGCCCCGTGGCGCAGGCCGGTGCGGACGGGGTGCGACCGGAATGCCCGCGCAGCCTCTCGTGCGACTGGGTGCCGGCGGCCTATCAGCAGACGGGCGACCCGGCCGACAAGGAGACGTACGGGAACTACGACACCGCGGACCGGCCGCACACCAACAAGATCAGATTCATCGTTCTGCACGACACCGAGGAAGACTTCGACACCACCCTGAAGATCTTCCAGAACCCGCTGAAGCAGGCCTCCGCCCACTATGTCGTGCGCTCGGGCGACGGCCATGTCACACAGATGGTCAAGGGCAAGGACGTCGCCTGGCAGGCCGGCAACTGGTACGTCAACAGCCACTCCATCGGCATCGAGCAGGAGGGCGTCGCCGTCGAGGGCGCCAAGTGGTACACCCCCGAGATGTACCGTTCGACCGCCAAGCTGGTGCGCTACCTCGCCGCCAAGTACGACATACCGCTCGACCGCCAGCACATCATCGGCCACGACGGAGTGCCGCCCACCAGTGCGTCCGGCACCAGGAACATGCACTGGGACCCGGGCACGTACTGGGACTGGAACCGCTTCATGAAGCTGCTCGGCAAGCCCATCGTGCCGAGCGCACCCAAGAGCAGCGAACTGATCACCCTCAGCCCGGACTTCAAGAAGAACCAGCAGGCCTTCCGCGACTGCGAGAAGGGCGTCGACCTGCCGGTCCAGGGCTCCAGCGCCGTCCCGCTGCACACCGCGCCGTCCGCCGACGCGCCCCTCTTCTCCGACCCCGGCCTCCACACCGACGGCTCGCCCGGCACGAACTGCGCCGCCGACTGGGGCAGCAAGATCAGCGCCACCCAGCAGGCCGTCGTCGCGGACCATGCCCCCGGCTGGACGGCGATCTGGTGGTACGGCCAGAAGGCGTGGTTCGAGACCCCGGCCCGCAGCGGCAACACCACCCCGACCTCCGGCTACGTCGTCAGGCCGAAGGCCGGCCGCACGGACGTCCCGGTGTACGGGGTCGCGTACCCGGAGAAGTCCGAGTACCCCGCGGACTTCGCGGACAAGAGGGTGGGCGCGCCGCTCCAGTACAAGATCAAGGCCGGGCAGTCCTACCCCGGTGGCGGCGAGGCGCCGACGGGATTCTTCTACGCGCCGACCATCGACTCCTCGTACCCGCTCGACCACGCGTACTTCCGCGGTGAGGAGAAGTACGTGACGGTGCAGATCGGCCACCGGATCGCCTTCGTGAAGGCGTCCGACGTGGACGTCGTGCGCACCCGCTGAGACCGCGCCGGGGCCGTCGCAGCGGCGACGGGACGCCGGGAATCCGTACAGCCGAGAAGGAGGACTTCATGTACAAACCGACCAGGACCGCCGCCACCGCGGCCGCGGGCATCGCCATGGCGCTCGCACTCACCGTCGCCCCGGCCGCCGTCACCGTCGCCACGGCCTCGGCCGCCGCTTCCGAGTCCGGGGCGCAGGGCTGGGACGTCTCCGGCTCGTTCGGCACCCAGCAGGAGTGTGTCGCGGCCGGGGACGCGGGCGTCGCCGACGGGAGCTGGGCGCAGTACCGGTGCGTGTTGTTCGAGGCCCGGTGGGACCTGATGACTCCGGCGTGACCGCCCACGCGTGACGGGTGCCCCTCCGCGCGGAGGGGCACCCGTGCTCACCCCGCGACCAGCCGGTTCACCTGCGCGGGAGACAGCGCGTGCTCGATCGCGAGGATGCCCGCCCCCACCGCGGCCGCGTTCTCGCCGGTACGGCTCGGCTCGATCCGCAGCAACTGGGTGGCCAGCGGATGCGAGCGCCGGTACACCGCCTCCCGGACCCCCGCGAGCAACTGATCGTGCACGGCCGCCAGGGCGCCGCCCATCACCACCGTGTCCGGGTTGAAGAAATTCACCAGACCGGCAAGGACCTCGCCCACCGCCCGCCCGGCCTCCCGCACCATCCGCACCGCGTCCCGGTTCCCGGACCGCACCAGGCGCACGACGTCACTGCCCGACGTCGCGTCCAGCCCCAGCGCTACCAGCTTCGCCGCCAGTGACGCACCGCCCGCGACGGCCTCCAGGCAGCCCGAATTGCCGCACCGGCAGGGATCGTCGAGGTCACCGACCCGGATATGGCCGATGTCGCCCGCGCACCCCTGCGCGCCCCGGTGCAGCTTGCCGTCGGCGACGATCCCGCAGCCGATCCCCGTACCGACCTTGATGTACAGCAGATAGCGGCAGTCCGGGAACGCGCGCCGCTGCTCGCCCAGAGCCATCACGTTCACATCGTTGTCGACCAGCGCCCGCACCCCGAAGCGGGAGGCGAAGAACTCCGGGATCGGGTACTGGTGCCAGCCCGGCATGATCGGTGGATCGACCGGACGGCCGGTGGAGAACTCCACCGGACCCGGCACTCCGACACCGATGGACCGCAGCGTCCTCGGCTCCCGGCCCGTCTCCTCCAGCAGTGCCCGCACGGTGCGTTCCACATGCCGCAGCACGGAATCCGGGCCGTCCCCGATCAGCAGCGGTTCCTCGTGCGAAGCGAGCGTGGTCCCGCCGATGTCCATCAGCGCCACGCGGCAGTGCGAGGCCCCCAGATCCACCCCGGCCACCGCGTGCTCGCGGGTGCGCAGCGCCAGCCGTCTCGGCGGCCGGCCGCCGGTGGAGCCGCCGTCGGCGTCCTCGTCCACGAGACCGTGCGCGATCAACGCGTCCACTCGCTGGGAGACGGTCGAGCGGGCCATTCCGGTCACCCGGGCGATGTCGGCACGGGTGGCGACCGCACCCGAACCGATCAGCGCGAGCACCTCGCCGGGCGAGTGCGACACGGCAGCGGAATTGCGATCCGACGGCGAAGACATGGCAGTCACCCTAGGGACGACTTTCGCTGCTCACAAGGCATCAACTGTTCGTTCATCGGCGTAAGTGCATGCCAAGTAACCCGAAATCAAAGGTGCTTGAGACCTTGACACTCCCAATCCCTGTCACGACTCTGCTCTGCAGACCACTGAGCGAGGAGCAGTTCTATGCTGACGATGCAGGGTGTGTCCAAGAGCTTCCTCGGGGTGCGTGTGCTCGATGGGGTGGGGCTCGACCTCGAAGCCGGGGAAGTGCATGCCCTGGTGGGGGAGAACGGCGCCGGGAAGTCGACACTCATGAAGATCCTCGCGGGCGAGCACCTACCCGACGAGGGGACCCTCACCATCGACGGCACCGCCCACTCCTTCAGCCACCCGGCCCAGGCCCAGGCCGCCGGGGTCGGCATCATCCACCAGGAGTTCGCGCTCCTGACGCACCGCACGGTCGCCGAGAACGTCTTCCTCGGCCGCGAACCGACCAGGTACGGCCTGGTCGACCGGCGCGCCATGGAGCGGCGCACCGCCGAACTCCTGGCCGAACTCGGCGAGACCGGCATCACCCCGCGCACCCCCGTCCACGAGCTGTCCGTCGCACGCCGGCAGACCGTGGAGATCGTCAAGGCCCTCGCATCGGACGTCCGCATCCTGGTGATGGACGAGCCCACCGCCGCACTCGCCGACCACGAGGTCGAGCGGCTCGGCGCTCTCGTGCGCCGCCTGACCGCCCGCGGAATCGGCATCCTGTACATCTCGCACCGGCTCCGCGAGGTCTTCGAACTCTCGCAGCGCATCACCGTCCTCAAGGACGGCCGCCGCGTCACCACGCTCACCACCCGCGAAACCGACGCCGACACGGTGGTGCGCGCCATGGTGGGACGGGAGCTCGGCGCCTACTACCCGCCCCGGGCCGGGCCGGGAGAGCTCGGCGAGAAGCGGCTCACGGTGCGCGGCGGCGGCAACTCCAGGATCCGCGGCATCGATCTGACCCTGCGGGCCGGCGAGGTCGTCGGCATCGCCGGACTCCAGGGCTCCGGCCGGACCTCCCTGGCCCGCGCCCTGTTCGGCGCCGCCCCGTTCACCACGGGCACCATGACTGTCGGCGGGGAGCCGTTGCGCCCGGCGAACCCCCGGGAAGCCGTCCGGGCCGGGATCGCTCTGGTCACCGAGGACCGCAAGGGAGAGGGCCTCGCACTGCACCAGTCCGTGGCCGACAACGCGCTGCTCGTGACCCGCGCGGTCCCCGCTCGCGGCGGACCGGCCGCGCGCCGTGAGGTGACCGCGCTGCTGGAGCGCGTACGCCTCCACGCCCACAGCGAGGACCAGCAGGTCCAGTACCTGTCCGGCGGCAACCAGCAGAAGGTCGTCATCGCCAAGTGGCTCGCCGCCGCCCCCCGGGTGCTTCTCTTCGACGAACCGACCCGAGGCGTCGACGTCGGCGCCAAGGCGGCCATCCACACCCTGGTACGGGAACTGGCCGGCGAGGGCCTCGCCGTACTCATCATCTCCTGCGAACTGCCCGAACTGATCGGCATGAGCGACCGCGTCCTCGTCATGTCCGAAGGCCGCCTCGCCGGCGAACTGCCCGCCGGAGCCACGGAAGAGGCGGTCATGCGCATCGCCACCGGCGGCGGCCCCGCCACGGAGGGAGCAGCATGACCGCACTCCGGCCCGGCCTCGAAACCCGGCCCCGCACCGCCCCGCCCCGGACGGCCCGCCTCACCGGCCCGGTGGCCGGGGTCTGGCTGGCCGCTCTCGCCGTCACCGTGCTCGGCTGGATCACCGTCGCGGCCCGCGGCGGGGACTTCCTGACCGTGACCAACGTGGTGACGATCCTTCAGAACTGCGTCGCCCTCGGCCTCGTGGCCGTCGGCCAGTCCGTCGTCATCCTCACCGGATCGCTCGACCTCTCCGTCGTCTACCTCATCGGCCTGGGCACCCTCGTCGCCGCGGAGACGATGGAGAGCGGCAGCGTGCTCGTCGCGGTCATCGCCGTCCTCGCCCTCAGCGCCACCGTCGGCCTGGCCAACGGGCTGATCGTCACCGGCCTCAAGGTCAACGCCTTCATCGCCACCCTCGGCACCGCCTTCATCCTGCGCGGCTGGATCGAGGACAACTACACCGGCCCCGCCGGCAAGGTTCCCGCCTCCTTCCAGCACCTCGGCTACGACCGGATCGGACCGGTCCCCGTCTCCCTCTTCCTCCTCCTCGCGGTCGCCGCCGCCCTCTGGCTGATCACCCGGCGCACCCGGCTCGGCCACCACATGTACGCGACCGGCGGCGACGAGCACGCCGCCCGGCTCTCCGGCGTCCGCACCCGGCGCACCGTCGTGACCGCACACCTGCTGTGCTCGCTCTGTGTCGGCGCGGCGGCCCTCTTCCTCGCCGCACGGCTCGGCGCCGGCGCTCCCTGGGCGGGCACGGAGGCCCGCTACGACCTGGAGTCCATCGCCGCCGTCGTCCTCGGCGGCACCGCGCTCGCCGGCGGGCGCGGGGGAGTGGCGGGCACCCTCGGCGGAGTACTCGTCCTCGCCGTGCTCGACAGCGTCTTCAACCAGCTGTCCGTGGACCCGTTCTTCAAGAACGTCGTCCGGGGCGCCGTCATCATCGCGGCCGTCGCCCTCTACGCCCGAGGCCGCCGCACCCCGAAGGAGCGGACCGCATGACCACCGCCCAGGCGCCGGCCGGCCGCCGCGCACGACGCGCCCTCACGACCGGCACACCCGTGTACCTCCTGCTCGTGGTGCTGCTGGCCGCCCTCGCACTCACCGACCCCGGCTTCTACGAACCCGACCGCCTCCTCGCCTTCGTCAAGCGCGCCGCCCCCCTCGTCATCCTGGCCGCCGGTCAGTACCTGGTCATCGTCTGCGGCGAGTTCGACCTCTCCGTCGGAGCGATCGTCACCGCCGGCGTGGTCGTCGCCGCCGAACTGTACGGATCGTTCCCGGCCGCACCCTGGCTCCTGGTCACCGCGGTCCTGCTGCTCGCCGGAGCCCTCGCCGGACTCGTCAGCGGACTGATCACCACCCTGCTGCGCGTGCCGTCGTTCATCACCACGCTCGGCATGATGCTGATCCTCGAAGGCGCCGTCTTCTTCTGGACCGGCGGTTCGCCCCACGGCTCCCTGCCCGCGGAGTTTCGCAGGCTCGGTCGCGGCACCGCGTTCGGCTGGCTGCCGTGGGCCGTACTCGCCTGCGTCGTCGCGGGACTGCTGGCCGTACGCCTGATGCGTTCCGACTTCGGCCGTACGCTGCTGGCCACCGGCGACAGCGAACGTGCCGCGGCGCTGGCCGGCGTCCGGGTCGCACGCGCCCGGAACATCGCCTTCGTACTCTCCGGCGTCGCGGCCGCGCTGGCGGCGGTGCTCGTCGGCGGGTTCTCCGGGGTTTCGGCACAGGCCGGCCGCGGCTACGAGTTCGAAGCGATCACCGCCGTCGTCCTGGGCGGCGTGGTGCTGGGCGGCGGCCGGGGCTCCGTCGTCGCGGCGATGGCCGGGGCGTTCTCGCTCCAGGCACTGTTCACCCTGCTCAACCTCCAGGGCGTCTCCGGCGCACTGGAATCGACCGTGCAAGGCGTCATCGTCATCGCCGCAGTCGCCATCGGCGCAGCCGACTGGTCCCGGCTGCGCCGCCGCGGCAACCGATTCCCGGGAGCGAAAACCTCATGAGTATGCGAAAGCTCGGACACCTCCTCGCGCCGGTCGCCGCCCTGCTCGGTGCGGCCCTGCTCGCGGGCTGCACCAGCGACGCACCGCCTGACGCGCCCACTGCCGGAGCGAGCGGCGGCACGGGCGACCGGGGCACCGGCAAGCAGTCGGAGTTCTTCGACCGGGCCGAGTACGACCGTCAGCTCGGCCTCGCCGAGGTCACCCCGCAAGGGCCCGCCGGAAAGCCGTGGGAGCAGATGCTCCGCCCGGAGCTCGTCGACACCGGTCAGTACAAGAAGGAGGGCTCCGGCGGAATCCACCTCTGCTTCTCCAACGCCGGGGTCTTCAACCCCTGGCGTCAGGTCGGCCTCAAGAACATGCGGGCCGAGGCCGCACTCCACAAGGAGATCACCGAGTTCACCGTTCTCGACGCGCAGGGCAAGGACGACAAACAGATCTCCGACATCCAGGAGCTCGCCGGCCGGGACTGCGACGCCCTGATCGTCTCCCCGAACACCACGGCCACCCTCACCCCCGCCGTCGAGCAGGCCTGCGGCAAGGTGCCGGTGATCGTCTTCGACCGGGGCGTCGAGACCGACTGCGCGGTCACCTTCATCAACCCGATCGGCGGCTACGGATACGGGGCGGTCGCCGCCGATTTTCTCGTCGGGAAGGTGAAGCCCAAGGGGAAGGTCCTCGCCCTGCGGATCTCCCCCGGCGTCGATGTGCTGGAGACCCGCTGGTCCGCGGCGAAGCTCGCGTTCGACAGGAGCGGACTCGACGTAGTGGACGTGAAGTTCACCGACGGCGACCCGGCCAAGACCAAGGCGATCGTCACCGACGCCCTCACCCGCAACGGCGACATCGACGGTGTCTGGATGGACTCCGGAGCGACCTCCGTCGCCGCCGTCGAAGCCTTCGAGGACGCGGGCCGGGACGTACCGCCCATCACCGGCGAGGACCAGCAGGACTTCCTCCAGGCATGGAAGGAGAAGAAGCTCACCGCGATCGCCCCCTCGTACCCCACCTTCCAGTGGCGCACACCGGTCATTGCCGCACTGAGGATCCTCAAGGGGCAGCAGGTCCCCAAGGAGTGGAAGCTCCCGCAGCCCACCGTCACCCAGGACACCCTCGGCCAGTACTACAAGCCCGGCATGCCGCCCCTGCACTACGCGATGTGCGGCTGCGAGAACCTGCCCGGATTCCCGGAGAAATGGGGAGGCAAGAAGTGAGCGTCGCCTTCCCGATCGGTGCCAACCCGTGGATCTGGCACTCGCCGGTGACCTACGAAACGCTCGGTGACGTGCTGCCGAAGCTGTCCGCGTGGGGCTTCGACTGCGTCGAGATCCCGTTGGAGAACGAACGGGACTGGGCGCCCGCATCGGTGGCCAAGCTCCTCGACGCCTCCGGTCTCGCCCCCGCCGCGGTGATCGCCGTCATGCCGCCGGGCCGCGACCTCGTCCGCACCGAACCGCGGACCGTCCGGGTCACCCAGGACTACCTGTACCGGTGCGTCGACGCCGCCGAGGCCCTCGGCGCCCCCACCGTCGCCGGACCCATGTACGCGGCGGTGGGCCGCACCTGGCGGATGGACCGCGCCGAACGTGCCGCCGCGTACGAGGAGTTGCGGGAGAACCTCGCCCCGGTCGTCCAGCATGCCCGCGCGGCGGGCGTGCGGCTCGCGGTGGAACCCCTCAACCGGTACGAGACGAGCCTGCTCAACACCGTGGACCAGACCCTCGAAGCGCTGACCGGGCTCCCCGAGAGCACCATCGGCCTCGCGCTCGACGTATACCACCAGAACATCGAGGAACGTTCGCTGCCCGACGCCGTGCACCGCGCGGCGGGCCGCATGGTCCACGTCCAGGTGTGCGCCAACGACCGGGGCACCCCCGGCGCCGACAGTCTCGACTGGCCCGGCTTCCTCGCCGCGCTCGCCACGTGCGGCTACCGGGGTCCGCTCTGCATCGAGTCGTTCACCGCGCACAACGACGCCATCGCGGTCGCAGCCTCGGTCTGGCGGCCGCTCGCCGGCACCCAGGACAGCATCGCCACCGACGGCCTGGCCTTCCTGCGCCAGGCCCTGAGCGCCGTCCCGTGATCCACCCCCTGCCCGCTCGTCCGTCAGTAACCCGCAGAGAGGACCCGCTCGTGAGCCATCACGGATTGCGCTGTCATGTCCGTGACATGACACGTACGTTCATCGCTCTGGTGGGCGCACTGCTCCTAGCGCTGACCGCACTGCCCGCGTCCGCAGCCACCACCGGCAATGCACCCGCCTTCCGCGCCCTGCTCTTCACCCGTGACGTCGGCTATGTGCACGCCTCCATCCCGGCCGGCATCCAGATGTTCAAGGAGGAGGCCGCCGCGGGCGGCTTCGAGCTCGTCGAGACCGCCGACCCCGCGGTCTTCGACACGGCGAAGCTCAAGGACTTCGACGTCGTCGTCATGCTGCAGAACTCCGGCATGGTCTGGGACACCGACGCCCAGCGCGAGGCGATGCAGGCCTACGTACGTGGCGGTGGCGGCGTCGTCGCCCTCCACAACACCCTCGACATGGGCATCGAGGAAACCTTCCCCTGGTGGGACGAGGCCATCAACGGCGGCGTCCACATGCCCGCCCACTCACCCGGTGTCCTCCAGGGCACCGCCAAGGTCGCCGACCGCGTCCACCCCTCCACCGCGGGACTCCCCGAACGCTGGGAGCGCCCCGAGGAGTGGTACAACTTCGACCGGAACCCCCGCGGCGACGTCCACGTCCTGGTCACCGCCGACGAGACCACGTACAACCCCGGCGGCTCCGCCATGGGCGCCGACCACCCGATCTCCTGGTGCCGCAACACCGAGGGCGGCCGGGTCTGGGCGACCGCCATGGGCCACGACACCGCCTCGTACAGCGAAGCCGCCTTCCGTGCCCACGTCATGGGCGGCGTCAGGTGGGCCGCCGGCAACAAGCCCGGCGACTGCGGCGGCACCGTCTGGAGCGGCTACGAGAAGGTCGCGCTGGACGACAACACCGCGGACCCGATGGAACTCGACGTCGCCAAGGACGGACGGGTCTTCTACGTCCAGCGCAGCGGCGAGATCAACATCTACGACCCGGCGACCCACGCCACCACCACCGCCGGAAAGCTCGACGTCTACACCGGCGGCGAGGACGGCCTGGTCGGCATGGAGCTCGACCCGGACTTCATGAAGAACCACTGGATCTACCTCTACTACGCCCCCGCGGGCACCACCGAGGACGTCAACCGGCTCTCCCGCTTCACGGTCAAGGGCAACACCCTCGACCCCGCCAGCGAGAAGAAGCTCCTCGACGTCCCCGCCTACCGCGACCGCAGCTTCCCCGAGCCCGGACACACCGCAGGCGCCGTCGAGTTCGGCCCCGGCCGCACTCTCTACCTCGGCGTCGGCGACGACACCCCGCCCAACCTCGACCCGAACTGGCAGGGATACGCCCCGCTCGACTGGCGCGAGGGCAAGCAGATGCTGGACGCCGCCCGAACAGCGGGCAACACGAACGACCTGCGCGGCAAGATCCTGCGCATCAAGCCGAAGGACTCCGGCGGCTACACCATCCCCAAGGGCAACCTCTTCGCCCCCGGCACCGCCAAGACCCGCCCCGAGATCTACGCGATGGGCTTCCGCAACCCGTTCCGCTTCACCGTCGACCCCAAGACGGGCTACGTCCACGCCTCCGACTACGGCCCGGACCGCGGACTGCCCACCACCGACCGAGGGCCCGAGGGCCTCGTCGAGTACAACGTCATCAAGAAGGCCGGCAACTTCGGCTGGCCGTTCTGCCACGGCAACAACCAGGCATACGCCCCCTACAACCCCGACAACAAGGAAGTCGGCCCCAAGTTCGACTGCGCCAACCCGGTCAACCCCTCGCCCAACAACACCGGCCTGACCCATCTCCCGCCCATTCAGCAGCCGGAGATCTGGTACGGCTACGGAGCCTCCGAGGAATTTCCCGAGGTCGGCAGCGGCGGCTCCGCCCCGATGAGCGGCCCCGTCTACCACTACGACGGGAAGAACCCGTCCACCACGAAGTTCCCCGCCTACTTCGAGGGCGCGAGCTTCTTCTACGAGTGGTCACGCAACTACGTCAAGGAATTCCGTTTCGACAAGGACCAGAAGCTCCTGAAGATCAATGACTTCCTCTCCACCCAGAAGTTCAACAAGCCGATGGACATGACCTTCGGGCCCGACGGATCGCTCTACGTCCTCGAATGGGGCAGCTCGTTCGGCGGCGGCAACAACGATTCCGGGCTCTACCGCATCGACTACGCCCAGGGACAGCGCGCTCCGGTGGCCAAGGCCGCCGCCTCCGCAACCGACGGCCCCGTGCCACTGAAGGTCGACTTCTCCAGCGAGGGCAGCAACGACCCGGACGGAGACGCGCTCAGTTACGCCTGGGACTTCGACGGCGACGGTACCTACGACTCCACGGAGGCGTCCCCCAGCCACACCTACACGGCCAAGGGCGACTTCGCCGCCCAGCTGAAGGTCACCGACTCCACCGGCAAGTCCGGCTACGCCAACATCCCCGTCACCGCGGGCAATACGGCACCCAAGGTGACCATCGAATTCCCCGTCAGCGGCAAACTCATCGAGTTCGGCGACAAGATCCCGTACAAGGTCACGGTCTCCGACCCCGAGGACGGCCCGGTCGACTGCACCAAGGTCACCGTCAACCCGGCCCTGGGCCACGATGACCACGAGCACCCCACCACCGACATCCCCGGCTGCGAGGGCACCGTGGACACCGGTGATCTGGGCGGCCATCCCGAAGGAGCGGACCTCACCTACGTACTCAACGCCAAGTACACCGACAAGGGCGGCGACGGCGTCTCGGCCCTGACCGGCTACGGCCGCGCCGTGCTCCAGCCGAAGCACAAGCAGGCCGAGTACTACGACGGCCAGTCCGGCACCCGCGTCGTCGCCCAGGAAGGAGCGGAGAACGGCAAGCGGATCGGAGACGTCTCCGACGGCGACTGGGTCGCCTTCAACCCGATGAGCGTCGAAGGCGTCGGCACGGTCAGCTACCGGCTGTCCTCACCCTACGGGGTCGGCGCGATCGAACTCCGAGCGGACTCTGCCGACGGCCCGCTGCTCGCCACCACCCCGGTCCCCAATACGGGCGGCTGGGACAACTACCAGGCAACCCCGCCCGTGCCCGTCCAGGAACTGAAGGGAACCCACAAGCTGTACCTCGTCTTCACGTCCCCGCAGGACAACTCGTTCGACGTGGACGCGGTGGACTTCAAGAGCCCCTGACCTTCGGCGTGCTGCGGGTCGGGTATGTCGGCACCGGACCCGCAGCACGCACCCCCCTGGCAGGGTCAGCGGGTGCCGACCGCGGCACGTACGGCCCTGCGGGCCATGGCGCAGTCGTCGTGCAGCCGGCGCAGCAACAGCCGCTGCTCCTCGCTCGACGACAGCGCACCAGGGCGCTCCTGACCGGCGCCAGAGGCCGTCGAATCCCGTATGGCCCGCTGGACGGCCGTCTCGTACGTACGGATCTCTCGGGTCAGCACCAGCATCAGGTTCACCAGGAACGCGTCCCGCGCGGCGGGTCCGTTGGCCTGCGCCAGCTGGCTGATCTGACGTCGCGCCGCCGGTGCGTCACCGAGGACCGTCCAGAGCGTCGCCAGGTCGTAGCCGGGCAGATACCAGCCCGCGTGTTCCCAGTCCACGAGCACCGGACCCGTGGGCGACAGCAGGATGTTGGAGAGCAGTGCGTCACCGTGGCAGAACTGCCCCATGCCCTGCCGGCCGCCCGCGTGCGCCAGGCCGTGCAGCAGCTTCTGCAGATCGCCCAGATCCCGGTCCGTGAAGAGCCCCAGCTCGTGATAGCGCGCGATCCGCGAGGCGTAGTCGAGCGGGGCGTCGAACAGCCCCGGTGCCGGCCGCCAGGCGTTGATCCCGCTGATCGCGCCCAGCGCGGACCGGATATCGGCACGGGGCGGCGCCTCCGAGGGATGCCGGGTCAACGCGGCCACCCGGCCGGGCATCCGCTCGATCACCAGGGTGCAGTTCTCCGGATCGGCCGCGATGAGACGCGGCACGCGCACCGGCGGACGGTGCCGGACGAACGCACGATATGCACCTATTTCGTGACGGAACCGCTCCGACCACGCGGGGGAGTGGTCCAGTAAACACTTGGCGACCGCGGTCGCCCGGCCGGTGGAGCCGACCAGCAGCACCGAACGGCCGCTGCGACGCAGCACCTGGACCGGGTTGAACTCGGGGCAGATCCGGTGGACCGAGGCGATCGCCATTCTCAGCTGCGCCCCCTGCGCGCCGGACAGGTCCAGCCGGCCGCTGAGCGGCGGGCCGACCATCCCGGCCGGCCGTCGCGGCCGGACCGTGCCGGGCGCCGGGGGAGCGGCGTGCGGCGAGAGGTACGGACCGCCGCCCGCCCCCAGGGGACGGAGCGGCCGGGGCGGGGCGGTCACGGAGGACGATGCTGTGTACATGGGCGAGACAGATCCCTTCGTGCGCCGACAAGTTGCGTGCACCGCCCCGGCCGGCGGCCGTTCGGCACCCTGGGGAGTACCTAGGGCTGCCGGGCGGGGTGGCGCTTTCCTACCTGACACCGGCAGGCGGGTGGCAGACCAACTGGCGGACCCTGGCGAACCCTGGCGAATTGTCGCAAGGCCTCTGACAGGGGGTTACTGTCGACACAGCCGAGAACCTGGGGGCTTGACGTGACCGGAGAACCCAACACCCGCCTGTCCGACCTGTTCGGCCTCGCCGGCTGGTCCAAGGGCGAACTCGCGAGAATGGTGAACAGAAATGCGGCGGCCATGGGCCACCCGCAACTGGCCACCGACACCTCGCGGGTGAGGCGTTGGATCGACATGGGGGAGTCCCCCCGCGATCCCGTGCCCAAGGTGCTGGCTGCCCTGTTCACCGAGCGACTCGGTCGTGTCGTGACCATCGAGGACCTCGGGTTCGGCCGACGCGGGCGTGTGGGGAAACGGCAGGAGGCCGGGACGCAGGACAATCCCGACGGACTGCCGTGGGCGCCCGAGCGGACGGCAGCGGTCCTCACCGAATTCACGGGAATGGACCTCATGCTCAACCGACGCGGCTTGGTGAGCGCGGGCGCCGCGCTCGCCGCAGGATCGACCATCACCGGCCCCATGCACGACTGGCTGCACTCCGACCCCGTACTGGCGGCCGACGCCCCACGGATCGAGGACCCGCTGCACGCGGACCCCGCCGGTTTCGACCGGTACGAGGCCGCGCCCATCGGATCGGACGAGATCGAGGCGCTGGAGCGGTCCGTCGAGGTGTTCCGCGCCTGGGACGCCTCACGGGGCGGCGGACTCCAGCGCAAGGCCGTGGTGGGCCAGCTCAACGAGGTGGGCGGCATGCTCGCCTACCGTCACCCCGACCATCTCCAGCGCCGGCTCTGGGGCGTCGCGGCCAACCTCGCGGTGCTCGCGGGATGGATGTCCCACGACATCGGCCTCGAACCGACCGCCCAGAAGTACTTCGTCATCGCGGCACACTCGGCACGCGAGGGCGGCGACCGCCCCAGGGCGGGAGAGGCGCTCTCCAGGGCGGCCCGTCAGATGGTCCACCTCGGCCGTCCCGACGACGCCCTGGACCTGATGGAGCTCGCCAAGTCCGGCTCCGGGGACATGGTTCTGCCCCGCACCCAGGCGATGCTGCACACCATCGAGGCCTGGGCGCAGGCATCCATGGGCCGCGGCCAGGCCATGCGGCGCACCCTCGGCAAGGCCGAGGAACTCTTCACCTCGGACAAGAGCGATGTGCCGCCGCCCAGCTGGATGCAGATGTTCGACGAGGCGGACATGCACGGCATGCAGGCCCTGGCCTTCCGCACGCTCGCCGAACATGATCCGTCGGCCGCGATCGTGGCGCAGCGCCACGCCAAACTGGCGCTGGAGCTCCGGGCCAACGGACGCCAGCGGTCCAAGATCTTCGACTACATCTCGCTCGCCTCGGCCTGCTTCATCGCCGACGATCCCGAGCAGGCCGACCGGTACGCACGGCTCGCCCTGGTGACGATGGGGGAGACCTCCTCGCACCGCACCTGGGACCGGCTGCGCGAAATGTACCGGCTCACAGGCCAGTTCGCGGGCTACGCGAAGATCGAGGACCTGAGAGAGGAGATCAAGCTCTCCCTGCCGCAGAACTCCATCATCAAGCAGCGCAGGCGGTCGTCGGAGATCTGACCTGCGGGCGCCGCGACGAAGGGCCGCCGAGCACAGACCGTCCGACCACCGGCCTTCCGGCCATCCTGTTCCAGCACCGCACCCGTAGGCGGCACGCCCTCCTGCGTACCGCGCCGTGTCCGGTGTTCCGCGCTTGGTCCGTGCCCTGTACGTGTCGAGCGGTGCGCTACGCCCCGATGCGGACGATCAGCACGCAGGCGTCGTCCAGGCGTTCGGTGCCGCCGAACTCCGCGACGACGGTCCGCAGGCACTCCTGTGCCGAACGGGCCTGCGTGAAACGCGGGGCCAGAGCCAGCAGTGCGTCCGGGCCCGCACCCCGGTCTCTGTGACGGTTCAGCCCGTCGGTGTGCAGCACCAGCACGTCACCGGGTAGCAGGTGCACTTCGTCCTGCTCGTACGCGACCCCGGAGGCCGCGCCGAGCAGGACCCCGTCCGGCGCGGGCAGCGGACGCCCCACTCCGTCGCGGAACAGCAGCGGCGCGGGGTGTCCGGCCTGCGCCCAGGTGAGGGCGCCGGTGGACGGATCCAGAAGGCAGCACACCGCGCTGCCGAGAGCGGGTTGGACGGAGGACTCCAGTAGCTCATTGAGATGCCCCATCAGGGCGCCCGGCTCGATGCCGGCCACGGCCATGCCACGCAGCGCGCCCAGCAGCATGGCCATGGCCGAGGTGGCCTGGATGCCATGACCGGTCAGATCACCGACCGTGAGCATGGTCCTGCTGTCCGGCATTTCCAGCGCGTCGTACCAGTCGCCGCCGATGCGCGAACTCGACTCCGACGGAAGGTAGTGCGCCGCGATGTCGAGTGCGCCGGGCCCCTGGGAGGGAAGTCGCAGTGAGCCACGCCACGGGGCGAGCACTGCCTCCTGGAGCTCGACCGCCAGGCGATGCTCGGTCCGTGCCCGGTGTTCCCGGCTGCGCAGCGATTCGTGGCTCCGGCGCACCGCCTGCTGGCTGCGCCGCAGTTCGCTGACGTCGCGCAGCACCGCCCACATGGAGGCGGTGGACCCGTTCGAATCGAGGACGGGCTCGCCCATCATGTGGAGAGTGCGCACCCGGCCGTCGGTCCGCGTGATGCGGAACTCGCCGTCCATCGGCTTGCCGTCCACCAGGCAGTCGGTCACCAGGGCGGTGAGCAGGGGCTGGTCCTCGGGAAGGAGCGTGGACGGAAACTCGTCGAGCGAGAGCGGTCCGGCGGCGGGGGGCCTGCCGAAGATCTGGAACAGTTCCTCGGACCAGCTGACGTCGTCGGTGAGCAGATTCCACTCCGCGCTGCCCACCCGGCCGATCAGCGACCCCGGCTTCGGGTTGTCGTAAGGCTCCTGCGCGCTCTCAGCTGCGTCCTGCGCCGTCGGCAGGCCCGAGGTCTCCGCGAGGTGCTGCCCGGTCCCGGGCGACAGGCCCTCCTTGAGCTGACCCAGGTGTGTGCCGAGGTCGTCGAGATGGTGGACCGCCAGATCACAGAGCGCCCGCTGCCAGCGCAGCTGCGGGTCCTCCTCGTCGATCAGCACCGTGTCCCGCCGCACGGCATCCACATCGCCACGGAGCCGAAGGGTCCGGTTGATCAGCGCATCGAGGGTGTCGCGCTCGGGTGGCTGTGGGGCGGGGCGGTCCGCGGACAGATGGGACGGCATCTCGTACTCCGATACAGGCGCGGCACGACCAGGTCTGAAAGGTGGACCGAAGACGACTGTTGCACAGCCTGTGGGAGGCCGTAAGGGATTTGGCAACACTCGAGACGTTCTTGCTTCTGGCATATGTCACGGGCTGCGCATGACGCCTATCCGTCGAACGCCCTTGCCATCGACGGACGTTGGCGCAAGTCATCCGGTGTGTGAGGGCGGTTGTGCGCCCGCGCGCACCGGCCCGCAGCCGCCCGTCCGGTCCGGTCGGGGGCATATGCGGGGCGCCACCGGCCGTGCGGCGGGAATGCGGCAGTGGCTCGCCGTGTTAAGTGACCAGAACGAAAACGACACCCATTCTCACCAGAGAGGGTGGGGTCGGCACGGAAGTCTGGAGACGCCCATGGCCCGCAGTGAGACCCGTCCCGTCGTCACTCTCCGGTCGACGGCAGGAACGGGGCAGAGCTACGTGACCCGCAAGAGCCGCCGGAACGACCCCGACCGGCTGGTGCTGCGCAAGTTCGACCCCGTGGTGGGGCAGCACGTGCTCTTCCGTGAGGAACGCTGAGCACGGATCCGTCGGGAAGCCGCATTCCGTGCCGTGGATCACAGTGCGGGGTGCGCGTTTCCGGGATCGGGATGCAGTGGTTTATCGTTCACCTATATGTGGATGTCGCGCACCGCGCCCACCTCTGAGCCGCCCCGGCTGGATTCCCCCGATCCGGCCGGGGCTTTCCTCTTCCCTGGGCATCGTCGCAGGTCAGCGTCAGGAAGCCGCTCTGCGGACCCACTCGATGAGCAGTGCGCCCGCCGCCGGCACCACCGCCACCGCCGCTGCCGCGTCAGGCCACAGGCGTACGGTGAGCGCGGTCACGGCGGCGCCCGCCACGACCGCGGCCAACCGGCCGGCCACCCAGCGGTCCCCCTGCTCCCAAGACCGCAGGGCCGCCCGGCCGACGAGGGCGGTGAGCGTGCCGGTGAAGTAGTTGGTGGGTGTCGCGCGGATCCGGCCCTGGATACCCATGGCCACGGCGATGAGCACCAGCAGGCCCAGCCGGTCCCCGCCCGAAGTGATCAGCCCGACCGCCCACAGCACGGCCCCCGCCGCCAGCAGGGCCACCTCCACCAGCAGCATCACCGGCAGTGACCACCGCGACCGATTGCTCATCCAGGCACCGCAGCCGACGCCGACGGCGTAGGCGCCCAGCGCGGTGACCACCCGCATCGCCACCCCTTGCTCTCCGCCACCGGCGGCAGAGGCGCCCAGCAGCACCAGATTCCCGGTCATCACCCCGGCGAAGACCTGGCCGACGCAGATGAAGACGAACGCGTCGGCCGCACCGGAAGCGGCCGACAGGAACAGCAGGGCCCATTCGCCCCAGGGACCGAGCCCGGCGTGGGGGGTCGGGGCGGAGGGACGCGTGGGAGTGGACACGCCTGCATTCTCGGTCCGGCCCCGGACCGCTGCCATGGATGAGCCCGGCGGTCCGTGCGCCGTGAGCGGCACGCGGCACCCGTTCGGTCCGTGGCCGATTGCGGGGCGTCCCCGCCCGGCCCAGCGTGGGGGGACGTCGTACGAGCCGACGGCGTACGGATCACCCGCCGACGAGGAGCGACATGGCCGACGCCCAGTGGAGTCCGGGCCCGAGGGCATGGGCCGCCGCCGAGTGGCTGCCCGCGCTGGACGTCATCGAGCCGCCCCGGCAGCGCCGGCTCACCGTGCTGGTACGGCTGCTTCTCCTGATCCCGCACTTCATCGTGCTGTTCCTCCTCTACATCGCGGCCGTGCCGACCGCCATCGCGGGGTGGTTCGCCGCACTGTTCCTGGGGCGGCTGCCCGAACCGGTCTTCCGCTTCCTCGCCGGATACCTCGGCTACCAGGTACGGGTCGGCGCGAGCAGCATGCTGCTCGTGGACCGCTGTCCGCCGTTCGCCCTCGATCCGCCGCCGGACTACCCGGTCCGGATCGAGGTCCGGCCCACCGCGCTCAACCGCCTGGCCGTCCTCTTCCGCCTGATCCTGATGATTCCGGCGGCCGTCGTGCAGAGCCTCGCCATGTCCGGCTGGTGGGCGGTCTCGATCGTCTGGTGGCTGATCACTCTGATCCTGGGACGCATGCCACGCCCCCTCTTCGAGGCCACAGCCGCCGTGCTCCGCTACGAAATGCGCTTCGGTGCCTACGCCATGATGCTGACCCCGGCCTACCCCAAGGGTTTCTTCGGCGACGACGACCTCTCCGTACCGCAGCGGCGGACACGTACCGCCACACGACCCCTCGTCATGAGCGATGCGGGGAAGGGGCTGCTCATCCTGTGCCTGGTGCTCGGGGTGGCCACCGCCATCACCACGTCCACCACGACCACTTGGTCGAACGAGCCCACCGGCAGCATGTAAAACCCCTGAAACCCGTCCGGTGCCACCGCGGACGAGGCATGATCACGTCATGACATGGACAGCACCTGAGGTTGTGCGCACATCCGGTTCACTCGTGGCCGAGGAGCGCGAGATGCTCACCGGCTATCTCGCGTGGTTCCGCAGCTGCCTGCTGCACAAGTGCGCGGGCCTGACCGGGGAACAACTCGCCGAACAGACCGTGGAGCCGTCGAATCTCACCCTTCTCGGACTCATCCGCCACATGGCGAAGGTCGAACGCGTCTGGTTCCGGGAGCGGTTCGCCGGTCAGTCGTTCGACCTCATGTACGACCCGGAGAAGGGCAAGGACGCGGACTTCGAGGACCTGGACCCGTCCCGCGCGGCCGAGGACTACGCCCGTCTCGTCGAGGAGTGCCGGCTCGCGGACGAGATCGTCGCCAAGGCCTCGCTGGACGACACCTTCGTCCACGGCGGCGAGGAGTACTCGCTCCGGCTGATCCACCTGCACATGATCGGTGAGTACGCGCGCCACACCGGCCACGCGGACATGGTGCGCGAGCGCCTCGACGGTGCTACGGGCTGGTGACGCTGCGCCGAGCGGGGCCGGCGCGGCCGGGCGTGCGCGGAGAACGTACGCGGCCGTGCCGGACTCCCGTCGGCTCGTCATCCGGCGTCGGGCTCGTCCCCCAGCACGTACAGCTCCGGGAGATTGACGACGATCGCCTCCTGGGTGCTGCGGGCGATCACCACGACCGCCTCCTCGTCGGCGCTGGGATTCTCCTCGCGGTGCGGCACGAACGGCGGTACGAAGATGTAGTCACCGGGGGAGGTGCGGATCCGGACCTCCTCGGCCGTGCCGCTCGAATCGTCGAGGAACACGAACTCCGGGTGTCCCTTGACCACATGGATTGCCGTCTCGGAGTCGCCGTGGTGATGGTTGGACGAGGCGGTTCGCGCCGCCACATGGGTCTGGCCCATCCAGATGCGCCGCGACCCGACCCTGTTGCCGCTGATCGCGGCGAACCGGCGCATGCCGCCCGTCTGCGCGGTGTCGCCGTCGAGCGCGTCGGCACGGATGTGGTGGAGCCGGGCGTGCAGCGGGAGTCCGTGGCCGGCCGCGCCGTCGCCGCTGTCGTCATGGCCGGGCAGGTCGGGGTGGAAGGCATCGCGGCCGGCGGAACCGGACGGGCCGGGCGGGGGAGTGGCATGGGAGGGCATGGCATTCCTGCTCGTCGGGGGCGGGCACGGACCGTGCCGCATCACGAGGCTATGCCGTGGACCGGATCGACGGCGAGGCGCCGGCATCTTGACGTGGACGCGTCGATGGGTATGGTCTGGTCCAAGTGCAGTGCCCTGTCGGACGTCGCGAGTCCCGGGCGTACGCGGCAGCGGTTCCTGCCGGCCCTTCGCACCTCTTGGCCCCACCCCGGAGAGGCCGGTCCGCCACCAGCGGGCCCCCATAGCCTGCTCGTGTGCGGCGCCGCCTCGCGTGAAGGAGAAGCATGCACGCGAAAAGGAAGACAGCCGCAGTCATCGGTGCCTTACTCGCCCCCGTACTGGTCCTGAGCCTTCCGGTCGGCTCCGCCAGTGCCCACGGCAACATCTCGTCGCCCCCGAGCCGTCAGGCCCAGTGCGCCGCCGGGACCGTGAGCTGCGGGGACATCAAGTACGAGCCGCAGAGCGTGGAAGGCCCCAAGGGGCTGTCCAGTTGCAGCGGCGGCAACAGCCGGTTCGCCGAACTCGACCACGACTCCAAGGGATGGCAGGTCACCCCGGTCGGCCGGAGCGCGTCCTTCCAGTGGGTCCTGACCGCCCGGCACGCCACGAGCAGCTGGCAGTACTTCGCCGGTGGCCGGAAGATCGCCGAGTTCAACGACAACGGCGCGCAACCCGGCGCCACCGTCACCCACCAGGTCGACTTCGGAGGCCTGACGGGCAGGCAGAAGGTGCTCGCGGTGTGGAACATCGCCGACACCGCCAACGCGTTCTACGCCTGTGTCGACGTGAACGTCGGCTGACCGGCGAGCCGGGCCGGCGGTGCGCCGAGGTCCTCACCCGCTCGTGCGGGCCTCGGCGTACCGCCAGGGGCGTACGTCAGGCGGGACGGTCTCCGCAGTCACATCGTCCAGCTCCGGATCGGGTGACCGGCCGGACGATTCATCCGATCCTTGAAGCCCGCGCCGGCCGGCATGCGGCGGAGCTGGGTCTGTACAAGGCACCCTGACCCGGACGCATCCGGCCGGATCCCCGGCACGGGGCGGAACGGACGATCCCCGATCCGTCCCGTGCCGGCCCGGCGGGGGAGCGCAGGACCCGCGGCTATGTCGTGCGGTCCTCCCGGCCTTGGACGCGCCGGGCATGCGGCACGCAGCAGTGAGCCGGCGGCGGGGCCGCGGGAGCTCTGTGGGTGATGTGCCCGGTCCCCGTCCGGCGCTCCGGACCGTCATCGAGCGGATGCACGTCGGTCCAGTAGATGCTGAGCATCGTGCGGAGCGTCGTCGGTTCCTGCCCGGGGCCGGTGGGCACGGTCAGCCGGTCCAGGTGCCGCCACAGCTCGTGGTCCGCCGGCTCGGCGCCGCCGCCCTCGCGGGCGTGGATTGCCTGGTGGCGCTGCACGGCAACAGCCAGTTCACGGAGCGTCTCCCGGCTCTGCTGACCGGAGCTCAGGCTTTGCGCGCGGTTCACGTTCCGCTGCTCCTGGCCCAGCTCGGAGATGGCTCGCTGGACACGCTGGTGAAAGTTCGCGGTGCGGCGCCGCAGCGATTCGAATTCGGCCCGGGTGGCGAACCATTCCCGCTTGCCGGCCTCACCCCGCGCGAAGCACTCGACGCGGAACTCCTCGCGCTCGGTCTTCCGGCGGCGCAGAACGCTCGCGGTGCGCTCGTGGACATGTGTGAGGATCTTCCGGGCGCGCGGCAGATTGTCGGGGTGAATGATCGCCGCCCATGTTCTGGCATCTCTGGTGGGCGGGTGAATGTTCGAGGTGAGAATCTGCTCGAACTCTTTGTCGGCGAGCTGCGCGAGGTCCTGGGCGTCCACTACTGGCCTCCAAGCCGGTGTTGGGCGGTATGCGTTCAGCGTGGCGTATGGCACCGACAAGAACGTAGAAATCCGGAAATAGAACGTGCCAGGTCCGAGGGGTGCGGGGGCGGCGTCGATGACGGTGCGTCAGCCGGGGCTCGTCGGCCCGCGCCGTACGGCAATGGTCAACAGGCACGGCCCACAGGAGACCGCAGCGTCGGCGAACACGCTTCGGATGCGACGCCACCGCCGGGCGCGGATTTGTGAACACGGCCCCTCCGGCACGGAGTAAGGCCACCCTCTGCATGTCCGAAACTGGACGCCGCGAGTCAACGTGCCCGCGGGTGTCGGTCGCCCGTGGTCTGGCGCCGGGACCGCCCAGCTGGGCTGCCACCCATGACTCGGAGCCCTTTCGAACTGGTGATCTTCGATTGTGACGGCGTTCTCGTGGACAGCGAGCGAATATGCGTCAAGGTGGACGAGGTGATCACGGCCGACCTCGGATGCGCGTTCACGGAGGCCGAGATCATCGAGCAGTTCGTGGGCTCGTCTAGCGAGGTCTACACGGCAGCCGTGGAGCAACGGCTCGGGCGGCGGCTGGAGAAGGGCTGGCGACGGAAGTACGAGCATCTGTACCGGGCGGCGTTGGATGCCGAACTGACCGCTGTCGACGGCATCGCAGACGCGTTGAACGCTCTCACCACACCCTTCTGCGTCGCGTCGAACGGCGATCGCGAAGCCATCGGAAGGAGCCTCGAACTCACCTCGCTGAGCCCCCACTTCGCGTCGAACGTCTTCAGCGCCGCCGATGTCACGACAGGCAAGCCCGCCCCCGACCTCTTCCTCCACGCTGCCCGCTCCATGGGAGTGGACCCCGGGCGATGCGCTGTGGTCGAGGACAGCGCGTACGGAGTCCAGGCGGCGCGTGCCGCCGGGATGCGGGCCTTCGGCTACTACGGCGGTCTCACCCCCGCCTCGCGGCTGGAGGGGCCGGGCACCACCGTCTTCGACGACATGCGCGAACTGCCCGGCCTGCTGGCGGCCGTCACCAACTGAGAACGGGGTGGCCCCGTCCTCAAGCGCGCCACAGCGGCGCACGCACCCCGTCGTCCTCGGAGACCTGGCAGCTCGGGCAGTTGACGACCTCGCGGTGTTGCACGGTCGGTCCGGGATCACCCGAACGGCGGATACCCGGCCGGCCCGTCAGCGGGCCTGGAAGTCCGTGGCGGTGTGCCGCGCGACGGTGGCGGCCGATACGCGATCGTCCGCGCCGTTGCGGGACGCAGTGGGCATTGGTCTAGTGAAATCACCTGCCCGACGGGGGCCACGAGGCAATCGCGATGATCCGTGGGCCCAGGGAGACCCACGTTTGTGTCCGGCGCAGGGCGGTCCCGGCAGGCGTGCCTGTCGCTCGTGCTCTCCCATCACCCGCACTCACTGGACGGTGACCATGACCATGTCCTCCTTCGGCTCCTTCGGCGGCCCGGACCCCTTCAACGAACTGCTCAACCGGTTCTTCGGGATGTCCCCTGCGTCCTCACCGCCGCAGGTGCAGCGGGTTCCCATCGGGCGGCTGCTGACCGAATCGGCGCGCGAGCTCATAGGCCGGGCGACCACCCGCGCGACCGAGGACGGCAGCCGGGACCTGGACACCGAGCATCTGCTGTGGGCGGCCACCCAGGTGGACCCGGCACGCACCCTGCTCGAACAGGCCGGCGCCAACCCCGACGAGCTGGCCAAACGGATCGCGGAAGTCCTGCCGGCGGAGAGCACCACACCGTCCGCCGAGCCCAGCCTGACGCCGTCCGCCAAGCGCGTGCTGCTGCAGGCCTACGAGCGTTCCCAGGCGGCTGGCGTCTCCTACATCGGACCCGAGCACATCCTCGGCGCGCTGCTGGACACACCGGATTCCGGCGCGGTCAGACTGCTCGGCTCCTACGGCACGGACACCGGCAGACTGCGGCGTGAGGCAGAGAACGCGGCACGGGCCGAGGGCACCTGGGCGGGCCAAGCCAGCGACACCCCCACGCTCGACCAGTACGGAAGGGACCTGACCGAAGAGGCGAAGGCCGGGAAACTCGACCCCGTGGTCGGCCGGGCCGAGGAGATCGAGCAGACCGTGGAGGTCCTCTCCCGGCGCTCGAAGAACAACCCCGTACTGATCGGCGAGCCAGGCGTCGGCAAGACCGCGATCGTGGAGGGAATCGCCCAGCGCGTCGTGGCCGGGGACGTCCCCCGCACCCTCAAGGACAAGCGGGTGATCGCCCTGGACCTCTCCGGTCTGGTGGCGGGCTCCCAGTACCGCGGACAGTTCGAGGAACGGCTCAAGAACGTCATCGAGGAGGTCAGCGCCGCCGCGGACTCGACGATCCTGTTCATCGACGAGCTGCACACCGTGGTCGGCGCCGGGGCGTCCGGCGAGAGCGCGATGGACGCGGGCAACATGCTCAAACCCGCTCTGGCCCGCGGCGAGCTGCACGTCGTCGGCGCGACGACCATCGACGAGTACCGCAAGCACATCGAGAAGGACGCCGCCCTGGAGCGCCGCTTCCAGCCCGTCATGGTGCCCGAGCCGACGGTCGAGGAGACCATCCAGATCCTGGAGGGCCTGCGGGACTCCTACGAGGCCCACCACCAGGTCCGCTTCGTCGACGAAGCCCTGGTGGCGGCGGCCGAGCTGTCCGACCGCTACATCAGCGACCGCTTCCTGCCGGACAAGGCCATCGACCTCATGGACCAGGCGGGCGCCAGGGTACGACTGCGTTCGCTCGGCCGGTCCACCGAAGCCGTCTCGCGCGAGGACCGGCTCGCCAAGCTGAAACGGGAGAAGGACGAGGCGGTCGCGTCCGAGGACTTCGAGAAGGCCTCCGGACTGAAGACGCAGATCGCGCAGACCGAGGCTGAACTCGCGGGCATCGAGGAACGCCGTGAGGGCGTCATCGACGTCACCACCGCGGACATCGCCGATGTCGTCTCCCGCCGCACCGGCATCCCGGTCACGCAGCTCACCGCCAGCGAGAAGGAGAAGCTCCTCAAGCTGGAGGACGCACTGCACTCCCGGGTGGTCGGCCAGGACGAGGCGGTCACCGCGATCGCCCAGGCGGTGCGCCGCAACCGCGCCGGAATGGGCGACCCCGACCGCCCCGTCGGCTCCTTCCTCTTCCTCGGCCCCACCGGTGTGGGCAAGACGGAACTAGCCAAGGCACTGGCCGAGTTGCTCTTCGGCGACGAGCGCCGCATGGTCCGCTTCGACATGAGCGAGTTCCAGGAGAAGCACACCGTCTCGCGGCTCGTCGGCGCACCGCCCGGGTACGTGGGCCACGAGGAGGCCGGCCAGCTGACGGAGAAGGTACGCCGCCAGCCGTACAGCGTGCTCCTGTTCGACGAGGTGGAGAAGGCCCACCCGGACGTCTTCAACACGCTGCTGCAAGTCCTCGACGACGGACGCCTGACCGACGCGCAGGGACGGACGGTGGACTTCCGTCACACCGTCGTCATCATGACGTCCAACATCGGGGCCCAGCGCATCCTGGCCCACAAGGGCGATGTCTCCGAGATCCGCGACGATCTCATGGGCGACCTGCGGGGCCACTTCCCGCCGGAGTTCCTCAACCGTGTCGACGAGACGATCATCTTCCACGGCCTCGACAAGGACGACCTCGGCCTCATCGTCGACCTGATGCTGGACGGCAGCAAACGCCGCGTACGGGCCCAGGGCATGGAGCTGGAGATCACCGAGGCCGCGAAGAAGCTCCTCGTCGCACACGGCCACCAGCCGGAGTTCGGGGCCCGCCCGCTGCGCCGCACGATCCAGACCGAACTCGACAACCGCATCGCCTCCCGGCTGCTGAGCGACGAGGCGGAGCCTGGCGACACCGTCGTCGCCGACGTGAAGGGAAACGCGCTGGTCTGCTCGATCCGCCGACCGGAGCCAGGGGCAGAGGCCGGGGCCGATACCGAGTCGGGTGCCGGGACCGAGGCCGCCGCGGCCGAGTAGGCCCCGCCGCCGATCCCCGACCACACGGCTTGGCGCGCACTCCCAACTGCGCGCCAAGCCCCGTCGGGGATCCGGCAGCGTCTCGCCGGATCAGTCCTCGGTGTGCAGGACGCCCTCATAGGCGAGCCACTGGGCGAAGGCGTGCAGTCCGCGTCCCGGACCCGTCGCGGGCGTCCGGGCGGCGCCGTTGCGGGCGTGCCAGTTGGTGTAGAAGACCAGCGCCTCGTCGGGCAACCGGGCAGCGGCCCGCCCGACGATCTCCAGGAGCTCGACGGGGGCGTCGACGTCGTCCTGGACGACGAGATGATGACTGGCCCGCGGAGTCACGGCGGCCCATGCGACCAGGGCGGTGCGCAGCGCGGAGAGCGGCCCCTCGGGGTCGGGGTCGAGGGCGAGACCGTCGAGCCGCAGCCGGGCGGCGAGGTCCTGGGCCTGGGGGAGGCGCACGGGGTGGGCCATGACGGCCGAACGTGGACCTCGGTCACACGGCACTCCTCGACTGCTCGGCGGGCGGCGGTTGCCGGTCATACTCGCAGAGCGTGGTCGCGCGGGGGCCGGCGCGCGGGGACTTTGGCCGGATCAGGGGCGGTGACGGGCGCCCCAGTGGGAGCGGGCGCAGGGCTCGCCGTCGGTGGAGCAGCGCACAGCCTGGTGGTGTCGGCCGCCGGCGCCGTCCACGGGGACTTCCGGAACCCGGCGTACTCGAAACAGCAGGACGGCGACGACGAGCCAGCACAGCACGGTGGCGGCGTCGGCAGGCACGACGAAGCCGAGCGGCAGACGGGACCGGTGCACAGCGACTGTCGCGAGCCCCGCGAGGCCACCCCCGACGGCGAGCAACAAGGACCGCAGAGTTCGCCGCACTGTGAACGCCGCCCCTCATCCGTCGCGCTGCTTGCGAGCTTCCGAGAAGTGAACGGCAGAGCATCCCGTTGTGCGACGGCCCATTCCGGCCAGTCTGGCCCCACACCGTGGCAGGCACGGCGCCGTGCGCGGCCGCGTGCTGACGAGATTCGGTCTGCGGCGGCAAGGTGCGAGACCAGTAGTAAATATGTTCCGGTGGTGAACTTCTCGACCCGTAAGGGTGATTGACCCCTCGGGTGACGCGGCCACGCGCCGGGGTGCGGCTAACTCTGCTCCTTGTGATTCACAACCTGCTGCGTACCGCCACGGCGGTCGCTCTCACCGCCCTGCCCCTCACCATGGCGAGCCCGGCGCATGCCGGAGAAGGCTCCGTCGCACCACAGTCGATCTCCACTGTTCCACGGACGGGCTCCATCGCCCATCAGACGGGTTCGACAGCCCGACAGACGGGTTCCATCGCTCCGCAGGCGAGTCCGTGTGCCGCTGTCGTGGCACCTGCCGGACACTTCTGTGTGCCCTCGCCCAAGCAGTGCTTCACGACGCCGTGCCCTCAGTACGATCTCGTGCCCATCCCGTTCCGACCCCGGCCTTCGGGCGGAGAAGCCGTGGCCTCCGAAGGCTCCGCACCTGCCCTCTGACGCCGCCGGGGGACGGCGCGCTCCGCTCCTCCCCGCCGCGTGCGGGTGATCGTCCACCTACGGCGCCGAAACGTTGATGCCCGGCTGCGCGGCTGCCGCACGTCCCTGACCGCGGCCGCGCAGCGGGCGGCTTCGCGGCTGCGACCGGGCGTTGTCAGTGGTCGTAGGTATGTTCGGTCGTGTCCTGCCGTTGTGGCGAGGAAGTCGCCTTGGTGCACATAGGAGTGGTGTGTTGTCAGATTGGGAGAGGTCGAGCACGGCACGGGTGACAACACCCGCGCGACCGCGCAAGCTGGCCAAAGTCCCGTTCGTCGAGCTGGCCGACGGACGCCTGCAGGGGGTGGTGTCCAGCGGCTCCGACATCGGGCGGGTCTATGTGTCGTCTGTCGCAGCGGCTACGTACGCGTTCGCCTGCAGCACCAACAACAACCGGCCGTGCGGCGGCGCGCGGGGGTCGTTCTGCAATCACATCAGGGCCCTGATCAACGAGGCGGTGCTGCAGTACGGTGCCGAGCGCGTCGCCCGCTACCTGAAGTCCGAGCCCGCGGACGGGGAGCCGAGCGCGCAGACCATTGCCAATGACATGAGCGCCGCACGTCCGCCGCAGGGGGACACCAAGGCGGCCGCACCCGTCTTCAGCCGGTTCCTGCGCCACCTCGCCTACCTGGAACTCGCCCCGACCACGGCGCCGTTGCCGGAGATGCAGTGGTTTCCGCCGACCAGGGCGGTGGCGTGATGCGTGCCGACCTGTTCGCGGAGGAAATCACCGGACTCGACGAGGCTCTGGAGGCCGTCGACGGCTTCGACCGCGCTCTCGTCTCCGGCCTGCTGCGTCCGCAGCCCGTCCAGAGCGCCGGACTGACCGGACTCGCGCACGCGGTCGCCGGAACGCCACTGGCCGCAAGGGTCGCCGAAGCGGCCGGGAAGGCAGCGGGCGGAGCCGCGAGCGAGGACCACTTCCTCGCCCTCGCCGCCGCCCGCACCGCGCTCCTCGGCTCCGTCCACGACGCACTGATGACCCGAATCGAGGAGGCGACCGGCCGGACCCGTGCCGAGGCGACGGTCCCCGCTCCCGCCGGGCAGCAGGGGACGAACCTGCTCACCGCCGCCCGCTCCTGGCTGGCCGACCTGGCGCGCTGCGGGTGGCAGGGCATCGACCACGAAGTGGTCTCCGGCGCCGCGCCGGTCGTCTCCGCGATGCTGCCGGATCCCGCCCTGCGCCGCCTGGCGACGCTCCTGGACGGCTTCGCCGCCGAACTCGCGGCGTCCTGCCCAGGCTCGTCCATGGAACGGATCCCGGCACGCCGCTGGGCCGACCTGTGGTCGCGCGCCCTGCTGCTGACGGTGCCCGGCGCGGCCGATGTGCCCGTGACCGGTACGGCCACCGGCCGTCTACTGCCTCTCGGTATCGACGTCCATGAACACGCGACCGCCGTACAGGCCCAGGTTCACGCGGTGTTCGAGCCCGCCGACGGCTCCACGCCCCGCCTGGTACGTGCCGGGACCGCGGTGCCGAAACCCGACACGGTCGTCGGAGCAGGGCTCTGGCAGTTGCTCCGCCCGCACATGTCGCTGCTGGCCGCCATCGGCGAAGGCCGCTCGATGGAGCTCACCGCCATGCCCGTCACCGCTGAGGGCGACCTGCTCTGGAGCGACGAGCACGCACGCCGGGGCGAGCCCGCCGACGTCTTCGCCACCGCCCGCGTCGCCCTGCCCACTGCCACCGACGCGGCGACAACACCCCTGGACCGGCACCCGGCGCGCATCGCCGTCCCCGTGTTCCTGGAGGGCTACGCCGCCACCAAGGACGACGACGCGGTCACGTTCACCCTCGCCGCGGGCCCCCTCGCCGTCGACACCGACCGCATTCCCACCGCCGGACCGCTCACCCCCGAGGCCGTCGCGGCATCCGGTGCGTGCATCGGACTGCTCCGCTGGGACGCCGGGACGTATCGCGTGCAGCCGCTGGCCGTCGAGACGACCGTGCGGAAGAAGGCCGTCGCGATCCACGCCGGGGGATGGGCCGGGGGCACCACCGACAAGGCCGGTGTCAAGGCCGAGAAAGCCGCCACCGACGCCGTGGCCGTGCTGCGGGAGCGCGCGGGGAGGCTGCTGCGGAAATGACGGACCACACGACGGAACGAACCACCGGGACCACCACCCCGCCAACCCTTCAGCCCCCTCGGACCCCGGAGGCGGATCCCCAGGACAACCGCCGGCAGGTCCTGTACTGGCGCCTCCTCGCCCGGCTCTTCGACCCCGAGGAGCAGAGCACGCTGGAATCCGCGAGCCTCGCCGTCGTCGAGGACATCGGCCTGCCCTCCGCACTGCTGGACCCACAGGCTTCCGTCGACTCGATCGTGCAGCGGCACCCGGACCTGGCAGCCGAGTTCGACGGCCTGATGACGCCCGACCCCGCCCCTGACCCCGCGCCGGACCTCGACTCCGAGGGAGCCGATGCCCGCGACCGGGCCGCCGAAGTACGACGGGCGGCGCTGGTGTCGAAGGTGCTGCTCAATGTCTTCGCCTCCGGCTCGGGCACGGTCACCGCCGGACAGCTGGCGCGCTGGCAGTCCGACGCGGGCTGGCTCGAACGTGCCCTCGGCTGCGTCCCCGGCGAGCTGCGAGGCGGCCGTCCCGGGGGAGGCGCGACAGGGGTGGGTGTCAGCCCGACCGGCACCGGCGGTCGGCACACGTCCCCCGACCTCGGCCGGCTCATTCCGGAGATCGGACCGGAACTGGCCACCATCGAGGCCGACCTCGTCAAACGGATGCACCTGCGCGAGGTGCTCGCCGATTCCGTGCTCGCCTCGCGGCTCACCCCGAGCATGTCGCTGATCGAGCAGCTGCTTCGGGACAAGAACAACCTCTCGGGCGTGGCCCTGGCCAACGCCAAAAACCTCATCCGCCGCTTCGTCGACGAGGTCGCCGAAGTACTGCGCACCCAGGTGGAAAAGGCCACGGTGGGGCCCCTGGACCGCTCCGTCCCGCCCAAGCGGGTGTTCCGCAACCTCGATCTGGACCGGACGATCTGGAAGAACCTCACCAACTGGAGCCCGGAGGAGGAGCGGCTCTACGTCGACCGCCTCTACTACCGGCACACGGCCCGCAGGACGACACCCCAGCGGCTGATCGTCGTCGTGGACCAGTCGGGCTCGATGGTCGACTCCATGGTGAACTGCACCATCCTGGCGTCCATCTTCGCCGGGCTGCCGAAGGTGGACGTCCACCTGATCGCGTACGACACACAGGCGCTCGACCTCACACCATGGGTGCACGACCCCTTCGAGACCTTGCTGCGCACCAACCTCGGTGGCGGCACCGACGGCACGGTGGCCATGGCACTGGCCCAGCCGAAGATCGCGGAACCCCGCAACACCGTCGTGGTGTGGATCTCCGACTTCTACGAATGGCAGACCGAGCCACTGTTCCAGAGCATGGTCGCCATTCACCGTTCGGGAGCCAAGTTCATCCCGGTCGGCTCGGTCACCAGCTCCGGCCGCGGAAGTGTCAACCCGTGGTTCCGTGACCGCTTCAAAGACCTCGGTACGCCGGTCCTCTCCGGCCACATCCGCAAGCTCGTCGACGAGCTCAAGACCTTCCTCGCCTAGAAAGGCACTTTCATGTCCGACCTGTTGCGCGCCCCCGCCGAGATCAAGTACGCCGAGGAACTGGAGTGGCTGGAGTCCATCGACGACAACCCCAAGCCCTTCTCCTGGCGGCTGTCCCCGAAGATGGTCCGCCTGTTCGTCCTGGGCTCCGAGCGGTCCGACGGCCTGGACCGGGAGATCTCGCAGAAGTGGTACGGCGATCGCAGTTTCGTCGAGCGTTCCATCGTCACACTGGCCTCCGACCGCGGCCTGCTGCTCATAGGTGACCCCGGCACGGGCAAGAGCTGGCTGGCCGAGCTGCTGTCCGCCGCGATCTGCCGCAATTCCACACTGGTAGTGCAGGGCACAGCCGGCACCACCGAGGACCACATCAAATACTCCTGGAACGTGTCCATGGTCATCGCCAAGGGCCAGTCGAGGGAATCGATGATCCCCTCGCCGATCATGACCGCGATGGAATCCGGCGCGATCGGCCGATTCGAGGAACTCACCCGTTCCACCAGCGACGTGCAGGACGCGCTGATCTCGATCCTGTCCGAGAAGTACATCTCGGTACCCGAACTCGACAGCGACAGCATCGTCTTCGCCAAGCCCGGCTTCTCGGTCATCGCCACCGCGAACAGCCGCGACCGAGGGGTCAACGACCTGTCCTCGGCGCTCAAGCGACGCTTCAACTTCGTCCGCATCCCGGTGGTGACGAACAAGAAGAGCGAGGTGGAGATCGTCCGCTTCCGCACCGAGGAACTGCTGCGCCGTCACCAGATCGAGCTGGAAGTGCCGCCGACCCTGCTCGACGTGCTGCTGCAGAGCTTCGCCGACCTCCGTGCCTCGGCGGCCGCGGCCGGCAGCGACGACGAGAAACTGGAGTCCGCACTGTCCACCGCGGAACAGATCGGTGTGCTGGAGGACGCGGTGCTGCACAGCAACTTCTTCGGCGAGCGCGCTCTCACCGCCCGCACGCTGGCCTCCTCGCTCGTCGGATCGCTGGCCCGGCGCGAGCCCGAGGACCTGGCCATTCTCAACAAGTACCTGCACGGTGTCGTCGAACCGCGCAGCAAGGAAGAGGGCGGATCCTGGCCGGAGTTCCTGGAGGGCGGCCGCGACGCGATCGCCACCCTGTCATGACCAGCACCCACGAGGGGACGTTCGAAGGACTGCGGGCTCAGCTGCAGGAGGCCGCAGCCACGTTCGCCGACGGACCGGACGCGCTGGAGGGCATCCTCCTGGGCATCGTCGACGACGTCGACCACGCGGTCCGCGAGCCGCTCGAGATCTTCCCCGTCTGTCATCACTCACCCGCCTCGGCGATCGCGATGGCCCGTCGCCTGCGGGAGAAGCAGCCGAAGGTGGTCTACCTCGAACTGTGCGAGGACATGGCGCCACTGCTGACGGAGCTGCGCAACTGCAAGCTCCCGGTGGCGGTCCAGTCGTTCGCGACCGAGGTCGACGGATTCCCGGTCGAGTGGTCCCCGCTCTCGGTGGTCGCACCGATCACCGAGGCCTCCGCCGAGTACCAGGCGATCGCCTACGCCCTGGACACCCCGGGCGTGGAACTGGTCCTCGTTGACCGCTCCTCGGACCACGTCTTCCAGTGGGACGCACGTGCGACGGAGTCCGCCGGGCCGGCCGGCCCGGACGCGGCTCCCGCCGAGGAGGAAGCCGCACTGCACGGTGACGCGGTCGGCGTGGAGATCGGAGACCTGAGACCGCGCTTCGCCGAACTGGAGGAGCACCTGCTGCACCACGGCAAGGTGCGGCACTGGTCGGAGTGGTGGCACCAGTACGTCGAGCTGCCGCTCGGCGACAGCGACCACGACACCTACCGCCAGGTCATGCTCCTGATCGGAAGCCTCTTCCGGCGACTGGCACCCGGCGACTCCCACCGGCTCCGGGTGGACGAGGACCGCGAACGCTACATGTGGACCAGGATGCGCGAACACCTGGCCGCGACCGGCACCGACCCCGCGGACTGCCTCTACGTGTGCGGCGCCTTCCACGCGGCCAGCCGCGTCGCCGAGTTCGGCGTCCACGGCACGGACACCTTCGAGATCAGCCCGCCCAGTGCCACCACGTGGCAGCACGGCCTGATCCCGTCCAGCCACGCGGCGATCGAGGCGCAGTTCGGCCTCGCCGCGGGATCGGTGTCGATCGCCGCGACCGTATGGGCGAAGAACGTCCGGCGTACCCGCGTGGAGCCCTTCCGCCTGGCCGGGCAGGCGGGCGCGAAGAAGTCGAGGGCCAAGGCGAAGAAGGCCGTGGCCCCGGCGGCGGTGGGGCCCGCGGAGGCGATCCCGCCCTCGGACAAGCTGACCGGATTTCTGCAGCGGCCGCCCGCACTGGACCGGCTCGACGAGGCGGAACTGCTCGGCTGGTCGGTCGAGATCGTGCGCGCCGCGCGCCGCAACGGCTACCTCGCCTCCACCGCCGACGCCATCGCGGTGTTCGAGACGTCGATCCTGCTGGCCGGAATGCGCGACCGGGCCAAGCCCACCCCGTACGACTTCCAGGACGCGGCCGTCACCTGCATCGAGAAGGACACCGTGCCCGGCCGGCGCGATGTGCGGCGCCTCGTGGAAATCATGATGGGCGGCGACCGGGTCGGCCAGGTCGGCTACGAGGCGCTGCCGCCCCTGGCCCGCGACGTGCACGACCGGCTCGCGCCCCTGGGGCTGAAGCTCCAGCAGACCGGTGTGCAACGGGCACTGCTGGACATCGCCTCCCAGCCGGAACTGGAGCGCTGCTCCGACGCGTTGTGGATGCTGCGCCACCTGCTGCCGCAGGGCGCCGCCCGCCCGATCATGGGCGAACGGAAACTGGGGGAGCGGCCGATCCAGGAATCGTGGGATCTCGCGCTCGGCACCTACCAGCGTGCGCTCATCGAGCTCGGCTACGAGGGCGTCAGCATCGAGCAGGTACTGGAGCAGCGACTGCGCCGCACGGCGTACGACCGGCGAGCCACCACCGCGACCGTCCTGGAAGCCGTCGAGGACGCGACGCTGTACCTGCGCAGCCGCCGCCTCGCCGACGAACTGGGCACACACGCCCTGGAGGTGCTCTCGGCCGAACGCAGCGTCGACGGCGCACCGGAGGTACTGCGCCGGGTGCGGCGTCTGCTGGCGTACTACCGCACCAGCGAACCGGTGCTGCCGTCCTGGATCGAATCCTTCGCCAAGACGGGATACGCCCACTACTGCACCCTGCTGCCGACGGCGTTCACCGACGAGGACGCCACTGTCCGCCAGGTGGCCGCCACGCTGGGCTTCCTGTTCAGCATGGAGAGCCTGGCGCTGTCGCTGGGCTGCGACCGGACCCAGCTGGAACTGGCCGTGGCCCAGTCGCATCCCGAGGAGCCGTCCAAGACGGCACTGCTGTGGTCGGCCCAGGTGCAGCTCGGGCACCTCTCCCGCGCGGACCTTCGGGCGAAGTGCGACGAACTGCTGGGCAACCCCTTGGTGGTGCCCGCCTATCCGCGCTACCTCAGCGGCTTGGTACAGGCCCTGGAGCCCGTCCCGGGCCTCACGGACTTCGTGGTGGAGGCAGTATCGAACGCGTTCGCACGGCTGCCGGATCCGGTGCTCCTGCCATGGCTGCCGACCCTGATCACCACTCTGCGATCCGGCGGCTCGGAGCTGGCTCCGCTGCTGATCCGTGAAGCGGGGCGGACCTTCCCCGGCCGGCTCGCAGCACTGGACGCATGGGTGCCGCCGTGGCTGGCACAGCCGGAGCCCGCAGCCGTGCTTCCGGCAGCCGGCCCGGAAGGCATCCATGGCTGCACACTGCTTGCCGCGCACCCCGCGACGTGTGACGCGGTGGCGAGCCTGCTGGGCTGCGAAGGCACGTGGGAGACGGCGGAGACCGACCGCCCGGCAGGTGCGGCGCTGACCGGTCGCCATCCGGAGACGGCCACCGCGCTGGAAGCGCTGCTGGCCGGAGCGTGACGCATACGGCTGTGCTGCTCGACCTTGCCGAGCAGCACAGCCGTGCGGTCGAGTCTATGACCGCACGACGAACCGGTGGACCTGGGAATCGCGGGCCTTGAACCCCAGACGCTCGTACAGCCGATTCGCTGCCTGGCGGGATGGACGCGAGGTGAGATCGACCGTCCGGGCACCGGCCACCTCGGCCAGGCGCAGTGCCTCCTCCGTCAGCGCCGCGCCCACTCCGTGACCCCGCGCCGCCCCGTCGACCACGACATCCTCGATGCGGCCCCGCAGGCCCGTCGGCAACGGAAACAGGATCAGAGTCAGCATGCCGACGACTCGGCCCTCGACCCTGGCCACCAGCAGGGTATTGGCGTCACTGCGCAACAACGCGGCCACCGAGTCCCGGTCGGGCACACCGGCAGTACTCGAAAGCTGCGGCAGCAGGCGAGCGATCGCCTCCACCACTTCATCGGTCGCCCCACGGACGACTTCCACCTCGACGCTCATTTTCGTGACCCTACCGACAAGTCCCGCGAACAGGGCGGGAGGGCGTCGGCGTCGTGTGGTCACGGACGCCAGTACAGCGACGGGTCGGGGTGGTTGGTGAAGCCGAGCTCACGATAGAGGGGCTCGCCCTCGGGGGAGGCGTACAGGTCGACCCGGGCGACATCCCTCTCCCGGAACCAGTCGAGCAGTCCCCGCATGATCGAGCGGCTGTGCCCGAGCCGCCGGTACCCCGGGTCGGTGACCACGCCGATCACCTGCCCGATCCGCCCGTTGCGCAGGTGTGGGCCGGGCAGTCGTTGCTCGATCGTGCCGATGCCACAGGCGGCGAGGCCGCTCCCGCCGTCCACGACAAGGTTGCGTACGGCGTCGGTACCGGAGGCGGCGCCCGCGTCTGCGGACAACTGCTCCTTGAGCACCACGGCCAGGGCTTGCAGCCAGTCGTCGCCTCCCGACGCGGGGTCGAAGAAACTGCCGCCGAGGTCGTCGAACAGCACCGCCCGCAGGCGTACGAGTTCCGCGATGTCGCCCTCCATCGCCTGCCGTACAGCTGTGTGGTTCTCAGTGTGTTGGCTCATGTCGACCACACTGATGTAATGCTCTTATGCACCTCAACCCTTACGGCGAGGATGTCGTGAAGCTGGCGGCGGATCTGGCCAACCGGCGCCCCGCGAGCTCCGAGGAACTCGCGGACCGCTGCCGCGCCGCCGGCCTGGTGGTGGAGCTTGCGGTCACGCCACAGGATCTCGACCGCACCCATGAAGTGCTGGACGCCTGGGAGAAGGTCGTCGATGCCGAAGAGGAACACGAGCGCGCCGAGTTGCTCAACCGGATGCTCGCGGCAGCCGCCGCCTACCCGAGGCTGACCGACCACGCCGAGGACGGCTGGCACCTGCACTACCGGGACGACCGGCAGACGCTCGGCTCGCTGCTGTTCTCCCTGATCTCCGTCGGCACCGCGCTGCACCTGGCGGGGCGGGGCATGCGGCGGCTCTGGCGGTGCGCCGTCGCAGAGTGCGCCGTGGTCTTTGCCGACACCTCCCGCACCGGGCGGCAGCGCTACTGCTCCCGGCGGTGCGCCAACCGCGACGCGGTACGCCGACACCGCGCGCGAACCGCACACTGACCCGAAGGACGGCCCTGGTAGTCACCGTCCCGACCCCCACGCAGGCTGGTCCACCCGCTCCGAAAAGCAGTGGCCCGAGCCGATCGGCGCCTGGGCACTGGCTGCTCATGCCTCAAGCCTCCCTCCGGCCCCATGTGTACCCGTGATTCGCTCGCCTCCGACTTCCGCGCAATGGGCCTGCGCGCCGGTGAGGTCCTCCTGCACTCCTCGCTCAGCTCGCTCGGCTGGGTCTGCGGCGGTCCCGGCACCGTCGTCATGGCGCTGCTCGACGCTCTCGGCGACAGCGGGACCCTGGTGGTGCCCACCCCACTCCGGCGACAATTCGGATCCGGCCTTCTGGCAGAACCCGCCCGTGCCCGAGGCGTGGTGGGCGGACATCCGCGCCTCGATGCCGGCCTTCGACGCCCGGACCACTCCCGCCCTCGGCGTCGGCATCATCCCGGAGACCGTACGCAACTGGCCGCGCGCTCTGCGCAGTCGTCCTCCGCAGACCTCCTTCGCGGCCGTGGGCCCGCGCGCATCAGCGATCGTGTACGCCCACGCACTCGACTGCCGGCTTGGCGAGCACAGCCCCCTCGCCCGGCTGGAAGAAGCCGGGGCGCGGGTCCTTCTCCTGGGTGCGGGCTTCGATTCCTGCACGGCATTCCACCTCGCCGAGTACCGGGTCCCCTCGTCGCAGGTGGACAACTCCTTCGCCGTCATGACTCCGCAGGGCCGGGCATGGGCAACCGTGCGTGACACCTCGTTCACTTCGGACCGCTTCGATGAGCTGGGTGCGGCCTTCGAGGAGGAACGCCCGGTCGTACGGGGCGCGGTGGGCGGTGCGCAGGCCCGGTTGTTCGGCCTGGCCGAGGCCGTCGCGTACGCCGAGGGCTGGCTGCCCGAGCACCGTCCGGGCCCGTCCGCGGAGTGATCGGATCCACGGCGACCGCCGGCCCGCGCCGGGTTCCCGCACCGTCGGCGGTGCGGGATCGGGCGCGGGCGCGGGTGCGCTGAGGTGCGGTGGAGCGGTCTGAGGTACACCGTTAGATCACGAACTCGGCCTGCCGATCCCAGCCCGTCCGTCACCGACCGGCCAACCCCGTACGACGTTCGGTGACGAAGGCACCGCCGAGCTCTCGGTATGGGAGGCGATCGATCGCGGAACCCACGGCGAGGCCAGGCCGACGTGGACGAGTTGTTCACACGGTTCGAGGCGCTGTCCGTGGGACATCAGCAGCGACGAGAGACCCGAAGGAGCATCGAATGCCGGCCCTCGGAAGGATCAGGCACGTGAACGGCGCTCCCTGCTGGGTCAGCCTGATGACTCACGATCTGCATGCCACCCAGGCTTTCTACGCCGACGTCATGGGCTGGGATTTCGTGGCCAGCGGCCTCGGCAGCAACTTCTCCGTGGCCCTGGCGCACAGCTGCCCCGTGGCCGGGATCGGATGTTGCGGCCCCGCCGCCAGTCCGCCCGCCGTCTGGACCCCGTACTTTGCCGTGGACGACGCGGACGATGCCGCGGACCGGGTCAGGGAGCGTGGCGCCACACTCGCCGTCGGACCGGTGAAACTGGCTGATGGCCGAGCGGCGATCGCCGCCGACCGGGACGGGGCCGTCTTCGGCCTCTGGGAGGGCACCGCCCTTGCCTGGTCGGTGGGGCAGGGCAGCGCTCCCGCGCGGCTGGACCTGCAGACTCGCCACGCCTTCGAGGCGGCGATCTTCTACGCGGGGATCTTCGACTGGGCCGAACCGCCCGGTGGCTGCACGGTCGAATACGCGCAGGACCACGTTCTCGTCAAGCTCGACGGGCGAACCGTTGCCACCCTTCGCGGCGGAGGCATCGAAGCCGCTGCGGATCCCCGGATCCGGCCCCGTTGGATCGTCGACTTCCGCGTCAAGGACAGCGCACGTGCCGCAGCCGCCGCCGCCGATTCCGGCGGTGAGTCGTCATTGGTTCCGGCACTCGACGACCCGTCGAAGGACGCCTTCGTCATCCGCGACCCGGACGGCGCGCTCTTCACCGTTTCCGGCCCCTGACAGCAGCTCTCGCACCCACCATGCACAGCCTCGGTCCGTCCACCGGGGCAACCACCCGCTGAACTGCGGTCCGGTGGGCCCGAATTCCCTTGCCGGGTCACCGGCCCCCGCCTGGGGGACGCCATGGCATTCGGCTTCGGGCAGCGGCGCAGCGGGCAACCCCCCCGCCGAGCGGACCAGTGTCGTCGGACGTGCCGAGGAGGTGTCGCTGATCCAGGAGGCCTTCCACGAGGTACGGCTCGTCACCATGGTGGGCCCCGGCGGTGTCGGCAAGAGCCCCACCGCTCCGTGCGCGGCGGAGGGCCTGCGGGAACGGTTCCCGGACGGGGTGTGGCTGGCCGAACTGTCGGCCCTGTCCGACCCCGAACCGGTACCCGCGACGCTGGCCAGCGTGCTGGGCGTCCCGGACCAGGCCGGCATGGAACCCCTGGACGCGGTCGTCGCCCATCTCAAGGGACAGCAGCTGCTCATCGTGCTCGACACCTGCGAGCCCATGGTTGACGCCTGCGCCGTTCTCTGTCACGTCCTGCTGCGCGAGGCCGCCGAGGTGTGCGTACCGGCCACCAGTCGGCAGCCCCTTGATGTGGCCGACGAGCGGACGATGCCGAGCGCCCCGCTGGGCGTGGACGACGCCGTGGAACTGTTCACGCGGCGAGCCGCGCGCGGCGGCTCAGCGGCGACCCCGTGGCCATGCTGGCGTCCTTGCTGGACCAGCAGGAGGCGACCCGTAACTCCGTGCGGGAAGTGCTGGGAGACATGGAGTACGAACGCTGGCACGGCGCGGGGGCGCGGCTGTCGGGCACCGAGATCCTGCACGCGGTACGGGCGGACACCGACAGCCCGCTCACCGCGGGGCGCCTGCCCCGCAGCCGGCAGGGGTCCACGCCGGCCGATGTACTCACCCCACGCGAACGGGAAGTCGCCACGCTGCTCGCGAGCGGGCTGTCCAACCGGGAGGTCGCCGAGCAGCTCGTGACCTCCAAGCGCACCGCGGACACACATGTCGAGCGCATTCTCACCAAGCTCGCGATCGATTCGCGCACGGAGATCGAGTCCGTGCTGAGCCCCTGAGGGCTGTCCCGTGGCGGCGCCCCGCCCCGGCTGCCCCGCAGCCGTACGTATACCCGTTCCGCCACCGGTACGTTTGCCGACGCCAACGGGGTGAGACGGGTCCGACGGCACAGATACGTGACTGACCTGCGGTTCAACGCGCGTCGCGGCACTGTGGGGTGGGGCAGGCTTGGCGTGCCGCCGGGGAGGTGGAGTCACTGCGCAGCGTTGGTGGACGAGGCTGTCGCAGACCCGAGTGCTCCCATCTCCCCGGCGGCCCCGGGGGCGTGTGCGCGCTGTCGGCGGTGCAGGCGCATGAGTCCGGCCGCCGCAACCCGGACCTGCCCCACCTCGGCTACCGGCGGCGCGCCTCGACCATGAAACAGCCGAATTCCACCGCGCGGACGTGAACGAGGGCCACTGTCGGATCGGCGAAGACCTCGTGCAGTGCGTCGTCCACCTCGGCGGCCCGCTCCTTGGGGATCTCGATCAGTCGCCCGCCGAGGATGTGCCCCCGGCCGTCGTAGGCCCGCAGTACCCGGCGAGCACCGTGCAGCTCGGCCGGATAGCCGGAGCCGGAAGCCGGTCCGCCGCACTCCTCGGCGTGGACGAAGACCGGACCGCACTCGTCGTACGGGCCGGGATCGGCACCCGTCTCCGCCCCCCAGCGACGCAATGGCGCGTAGGAGACGAGCATGATGCGCTCAGCCGCCTCGCTGTGGCGCAGACAGCAGCGCAGCGGGGCACCGCCCTCCGGATCGGTGAGGGGAGTCCGGGTCCGACCGGCGTCGTCCCGTTCCCGCAGTCGCTTCAGCACGGCGGAGTCGATGGCCCGCACCTCGTAAGTCGTGGTCATGGCTCCAGCATCCGCGGACGTCCGCACCGGAGCTGGCGGAAATCGGACGTCGCCCTGCCACGTTCCGACTTCGTCGGGGAGAGGCCGCCCGGGTGCGTGCGGTCGTCGCGCGGTGCCGAGCCGTCCGCGTGCCGCAGGCGCTCAGTCGCCGCGGACCGGGCTCCACTCGTAGACCATCGGGACAGCCTCGACGACACAACGAGCGCTGCGATCAGCGCTTCCGGGGCCGGGCCGTCACGGGGCGGCCCGGCACTGTTCGGTGGACCCCAGCGCCTGCCGGTCGCCGCATAGCCCTGGTGCCGGAAGAGTTCGGTGGCGGCAGCGACGATCCGCTGGGGCGCGGAGGACCGGATGATGCCGCCCGAGACCGGCCGACGCCTGGCCGAACTGCTGCCGCGAGGGCGATACGTCGAGATCCCCGGGGCCGGAACGCTGGTCCCCATGGACAACCCGTCGGCGCTCGCCCACGAACTGCGCCGGTTCATGAAAGGGGAGGAGACGAACGGCTGAGAGCGAGAGGCCGGCGGGCTTCCGCCGATGCGGCCACGAGGACTTCCTGCGAGCCGTGCCGTCCGGTTCGGGCCTTGTCCGCCGGGGAGCAAGGGAGAGCCCTTACGCTGTACGGAGCAAGACCGTGCGCGGGCACGAAGAGAGGAAGCACCATGTCCTTCGCTCCCCTCGGCCGGCACAACGGCGAGCACAGCGACTACTGCAACACCAGTCTGTGCTGCCGCTGCCAGCAGCGGAACTGGACGACTCAGCAGGGCAACGAGCGGTTGTGCGGGCTGTGCGCGGCCTGCTGCCGCGAATGCGGCCGGGCCCCCGCGCCGCATCTGGACGGGCTGAACGACGGGATCTGCGTGGACTGCCGCGGCCTGTGCACCCGCTGCCACAAGCCGCTGCCCGACGGGGGAATCTGCAACTGCCAGCAGTGGAAGCAGAGCCCAGGCAGCGACCCGATCCGCTTCATCATGCAGGGCTTTCCCCAGCCACTGCTCCAGGCACTCGGGCACCGCGTCCCGCGCACCCTGCACGACATCCTGTACGAGGAGCTCAAGCTCCGGACGGCCGCCCAGCTCCTCGACCGGATCGAAAGGCGCTGGAGCAACCGCTGGTCCCACGCGATCCACGAACGCGACGAGGAGAACCGCCGGCGCTGGGCACCCCAGGAGATCGCCGAGGCCCTCGTAAGTCCCACCAACTGCTCGAACCGGGTCTGCGAGGACGGCTATCTCCTCGCCGACGGAGCGCCCTGCCCGTACTGCCGCCGACCGGCCCACCGCTTCGTCCCCGCCACCGCCGAGGCGATCTCCACCTCGGAGCACGCACGGGCGACCGCCGCGCAGATCCGGCAGGCGCTCATCAGCAACCGCTCGGCCGGGAAGAGACCGAACCGCCCGGCGCAACCTGGCGCCTGGCCCGCTCCTCCCGCCCGCTGACCCCGCGGAGACCAACGGCCACACCGATCGGCTGATCGGTGTGGCCGTTGGTCTCATTGCCCCGCTGGGGTCAGTGCGCCGGGGCGGCCGGCGACTTCCCGCCGGCGGCGTTCTCCTGCGCGAGCCGTTCCATGCCGCTCTGCGTCTTGAGCGGCTTCTCCTTGATGAACAGCACCGCGATCAGGGCGAGGAACGCGAAGGGCGCTCCGATCAGGAAGACATCCGCGGTCGCGACCCCGTACGCGTGCTCGACGATCTGCCGGGCCGGTTCCGGAAGCGTGGAGAGGTCGGGAACGCCGTGTCCGGCGCCCCCGTTGTCCGCAGCCCCGCCGAAGCCCTTCGCCATCTCGCTCGCCACCCGGTGGCTGAGCACGGCGCCCAGCGCGCTCGTGCCGATCGCCCCACCGAGGCTGCGGAAGAACGACAGCACCGAGGTCGCTGCACCCAGCTCCGACGCGGGCACGTCGTTCTGGGCCGCAAGCACCAGGTTCTGCATCAGCATGCCGACGCCCACGCCGAGCACCACCATGTACACACTGAGCAGCCCGAACGAGGAGTCCGCGCTGATCGTGGACAGCAGGCCCATGCCCGCGGTCATGATGATGCCGCCCGCGATCAGGAAGCCCTTCCACTTGCCCCGGGCGGAGATTATCTGCCCGGCGACCGTTGTGGAGATCATCAGACCGAGGATCATCGGCAGGCTCATCAGACCGGCGACGGTCGGCGTCTTGCCGAGCGAGATCTGGAAGTACTGGGAGAGGAACACCGTGCCACCGAACATGGCCACGCCCACCAGCAGGCTCGCCACGGTCGTCAGCGTCACGGTGCGGTTGCGGAAGATGTCCAGCGGGATGATCGGTTCCTGGACCCTGGACTCGACCACCACCGCGGCGGCCAGCAGGATCACACCGGCGGTGACCAGGGCGGCGGTCTGCCACGACGCCCAGTCGAACCGGTTGCCCGCGAGGGTCACCCACAGCAGCAGGGAGCTGACCCCGCTCATGATGAGGACGGCACCGAGATAGTCGATCTTCACTTCCCGGCGGACCGTGGGCAGCTTCAGGGTCAGTTGGAGCAGCGCGATCGCGAGCAGCGCGAACGGCACGCCGATGAAGAAGCACCAGCGCCACCCCAGCCAGGAGGTGTCCACGAGCACACCACCGATCAGCGGTCCCGCGACGGTGCCGACGGCGAACACGGCACCGAAGATGCCGGAGTAGCGGCCGAGTTCACGCGGCGGGATGATCGCCGCCATCACGACCTGGGCGAGCGCCGTGAGGCCGCCCGCGCCGATGCCCTGCACCACACGGCTCACGATGAGCAGGCCGACGCTGTGCGAGAAGCCGGCGACCAGCGAGCCGACGATGAACATCGAGAGGGACAGCTGGATGAGCAGCTTCTTGTCGTAGAGGTCGGACAGCTTGCCCCAGATCGGAACGGTCGCCGTCATCGCCAGAAGCTCCGCGGTGACCACCCAGGTGTACGAGGACTGGGTGCCGTGCAGGTCGGCGATGATGCGGGGAAGGGCGTTGGAGACCACGGTGGAGGCCAGGATGGCCACGAACATGCCGGCCATCAGGCCCGACATGGCCTGGAGTATCTGACGACGCGTCATGGCTGGTGCGGCCCCCTCGGGCGCACCGGCCGTGCCGGCTTCGGGTGTGACGGCAGCGCTCATCGGCTGGCGTTCCTCATTCTCTGATTTCTCGGTCGAACGGCCCCGGGCGGGGCCTTCGGATGTGCCTCAGTCGTTCAGACCGGCGGCCAGCGAGGCGAACGCCTCGCGATAGATGCTCTGGAACGTGCGGGTACGGCCGGAGGCCACCCAGAACTCGACGGAGGCGCGCACGGCTGCGATCGTCGCGAGCGCGAGCAGCCGGGGGCGGAGATCGGTATCGGGGTCCCGGCCGAGGCGCTCGGCCACGGCTGCGACCAGCGCGCGTTCGTCCGCGCCCCGGGCGGCCAGGAATCCGGACAGCAGCGCAGGACTCTTCCTGAGCACGGCCATCTGGAGCTCCCAGCGTTCGTGGTCCTCCTCGATATGGGCGAGCTCCTGGCCGACCGCCTCGCGCAGGGCGTTGAGTGCCGTGAGTCCCTCCGGTGCGTTGAGCACCGCGCGACGGGTCCGCTCGGCGTTGTCGTGGTCGGGGCGGGTGATCGCGTCTTCGAGGCATGGGAAGTAGTTGAAGAAGGTGCGCACGGAGACGCCGACCGCATCGGTGACCGCTTCCACGGTCATGTTCTCGATCCCGCGGTCCGCGGCCATGCGCAGCGCCGCGTCCGCGAGTGCGTTGCGTGTAGCGCGCTTCTTGCGCTCGCGCAGCCCGAGGGCCGTGTCGTCGGCGCTGTCGGCATGGTCGGCACTCATGGAGTGCATGCTATGCAAGTTTGCGTGCTGCGCAAAATTATTCTCGGGTGTTCGCAGACCCGGCCCTGTGGTGCCCGCGAGCGGGCGGAATCGGGGTGCTACGGCGAAACTCCGGTGGCCACGGCCTACCGAATGATCCTCTACTGTGTCGCGTCATGACACTCCTGGTCATCGGCGGCAGTGGCTTCCTGGGTGCCGAGCTGGTCCGCCGGGCGGTGGCGGCGGGGCACACGACGGCCGCGACCTTCGCGACCGGCCCCGGCGGCACCGCGGAGGCCACCTGGCACGCCCTCGACCTGCGCGCCCCCGATCGTGTCGAAGCGGTCGTGGCCGAGGTGGGACCGCGCGTGATCATCAACGCGACGAGCAGCAGATCCGACTGGGCGGTCACGGCGGAGGGCCCTGTCCGGCTGGCAATGACCGCGGCGAAGTACGGCAGTCGCCTGATCCACGTTTCGAGCGACGCGGTCTTCTCCGGCAACCGTGTCCACTACGACGAATCCTGCCTCCCCGACCCTCTTACTCCCTACGGTGCGGCGAAAGCAGCGGCGGAGACGGGCGTCCGCCTCCTGCACGCCGATGCCGTCATTGCCCGTACCTCACTGATCATCGGCGACGGCCGACGCTCCGAGCACGTACGCGCGGTGCACGGCCTCGCGGCCGGGACCCGCGACGGAGTCCTTTTCACCGACGACATCCGATGCCCGGTGCATGTCACCGACCTGGCCGCCGCCCTGCTGGAACTCGCCTACAACGACTCGAAGGGTGTTCACCATCTGGCGGGAACCGACGCCGTGAGCCGTCACGAGCTCGGCATCCTCATCGCCCGGCGCGACGGGCTCGACGCCTCCCGCCTGCCTGCGGGTCTGCGGTCCGAAAGCGCACTTCCCGGGGGACTCGACATCCGCCTCGACAGCCGTACCACCCGGCGGAGGCTGCAAACGACGCTGCGCGGTGCCCGCCGGTTCCTCGCCGCGGCGGCTTGAGGCAGATGGACGGGGGCGTCCACCGGAGGGCGTCCCCGCCGCCCGCGGGGCGCCCCTGAAGGAACTCCGCTCAGGGGGTCTCGTGCGCCGAGGCCGGGTACACGACCCCGTCCACAGAGAGCAGTTCGTCGAGCCGCTCGGGGAGGTCCTGGGCGAGCAGCGGTCCGCCGTCCGCCGAGCGGATGCCCGGGGTCTCACCCGTCAGCACCCGCCCCACACGGCCGCGCCCCGCGCTCAGCACCTCGCCCGTGACCGGTACGTCATCCGCGAGGAGCGCGGCCACCACCGGCGCGACCGCCTCGGGCGGCGCCTGCTCCCGCAGCCGCTCCAGCACCTCCGCCGGCACGCCCTCGGTCGCCGCCGACATCCGCGACCAGGCCACCGGAGCCACCGCGTTGACACGGATACCGTGGCGGGCGCCATAGTCGGCCAGCGTCCGCGTCAGCCCCACGATCCCTGCCTTGAGCAGGGAGTACGCCGCGTTCCCGGCCATCCCGTACAGGCCGGCCGCCGAGGTGACCAGGACGACCCGGCCCCGTCCGCTCTCCGTGAAGCGGGGCCAGGCGGCCCGTACCAGACGCCAGGCGCCGAGGGAGTGAATGGCCGTCATCCGCTCCAGCAGCGCCTCGTCGATGTCGGTGAAGTGCAGCCCGGGCCGGTAGATCCCGGCGTTCGCCACGATCCCGTCGACGGAGCCGAACTCGGCGCACGCGAGATCGATCAGGGACTGCGTCCCCTCGATACCGCTCGCGTCCACGGTGCTCGCGACCGCCGTCCCGCCCGCCGCCCGGATCTCCTCGACGACCTGCGCCGCCGGGCCCGAGTCCTCGCTCCCGGTGCCGTCCGTCTCCGTTCCCAGGTCGTCGGCGCGGCGGCACCCATCGCCTCGACGGTGGCCCGCGCGGCGGCGGCGTCACCGACATCCAGGGCGGGCAGCAGGGCCAGCCAGGGGGCGAGTTCGGGATCGACGGGCAGGGGAAGGGGCACGGTGGCCTCCGGCGGACGACACGGAGCGGCACCGGACGGAACAGGACCGCCCGGGAGAACCGCTGCTGACGTCGCCAGTCTGTGTCCGCGGGCCCGACCGGGTCATGAGCCGGGTGGCGCGCGATCCGCCCCCGTCCGCGCCGGTTGGCGGCTTGCGCCCGGCGGGCGGAGGGGACAAGTGCGCGACTCGTCAGGCGGGCGGGGGAGAGGGCGCGACTTGTCCGGCGGGGCGGGGCTCGTGGGGCGGGCGGGGGAGAGGGGCCCCGCCCATTCGGCAACGTCCTTCGCCCCACCCGTCACGCGTCCGGCCCGCGCCACCGGCTCCGTGACCGCAATCGCGCTATGCCGGGTTGTCCCGCAGGCGCCGCAGGGTCAGGGCAAGCGCCAGCCGGAAACGGCCGACCGTCTCGCCCGGACCGTATCCGAGCGCCGTCTCCGCCCGCGCGACCCGAACCTCCACCGAGTTGTGGTGCAGGTGCAACTCCCGCGCCGCCGCGCGCAGCGAACCCGCCTGCACCAGGACCTCGAGCGTGGTCAGCATCTCCGTGCCGCTGCCCGGCTCCGCCGCGAGCGCGTCCAGGACGTCCAGGTCGCCTATGCCGGCGATGGCCGGGCCGGACAGCTCCCTCGCCAGCACCTCGAAGACGCCGAGCGAGGAGTGGTAGATCGCGGGCTCCTCCGCGACCGGGGCCGGCCCCACATCCGAGCGCGACGTCCCCGCGAACCGTAGCGCCCGCACCGCCCCCTCCCAGGAGCGCGGCGCCTCGGTCGCGGTGACCTCGGGACCGACCCCGATCCGGAAGCCCGCCGGGGCGAGCAGCCGCTCGGGCAGCGGACCCACCACGGCCACCGCGTGCACCGAGCCGAGCGTGGCCGTGGCGGCGCCCCGCCGGGGCGGGAGGGAGCCGTTCGAGGACCGGTGCCATTCCCTGCGGGCCCCGCCCGCCGTCGACGGCCAGGACGGTGAGTGGGCCCGAGGGCGCGAAACCCAGCAGTCGCAGTGCGCGCGCCCGCTCGGGCAGCGGCGCGGTGGAGCTGATGACGGTCTCCAACAGCGCCGGGTCGAGCGGTACGGCCTCGCTGCCGCGACGGCTCAGCACGGTGTCGCAGGCCAGCGCCAGCCGCTCCAGGAGCAGCTCGTCGAAGGGTTGCGGTCCACCCTCGCGTGCCAGCCAGGCGTACTGCCCGCCGCGCAGCTCCCGTACGGCCGCGCCCGGGGGAGACTCGCCCGGCCGGGTACTGCCGTCCGGCCCGGCCGCCAGGCCGTCGCAACCGGGCCCGGACAGTCCTACCGGACACTCGGCGACCCGGGCCGCCATCCCCAGTACCCCGGCGAGGCCGAGCCGCTGCTCGACGAGGGTGTCGAAGAAGCCGAAGAGCTGCATGGCGCTCTCCGCCCCGGCGTTGAGCCCGGCAAGTCGCAGCACGAGACCCCGCATGTACCCACTCCGATCTCCCCCGTCGCAGAGTGCTGTGATCTTGGGACGAGTGTCGTCCACTGCGGCGGAGTGGGGAAGAGGTGCGGCCTCGGTGGGTGACCGCGGGGCGATGCTTACGGCGCCCGGCCGGGAGTGGGGCGGCTGAGTCCGCGAGCGACCTGGCTCGGCTTTTGATCCCGGGCTCTCGCGGGGCCCGTCGGCGTTTCGGCCAACGACGTTCCGAGCCGCCCCCGTACCCGGCAACGGTCGGTGCATCCCGCACGCTCCGTTTCTCGCTCTGCCGTACGGAATCCACCTCGGCTCAAATACATGTGTTCGAATGGTCCGGCCCGGTCGTTGAGCTCCGTGACATGCCCAAGCGACCTACCAGGAGGCTCACTTGACCTCGACCGAGACAGGAAAGCATCAGCTCACGACGCCAATGCCGCCACCGCAACTGCCGCCACCGCCTCCGGCGGAGTTCAGCTACAGCGGGCAGTACGCGGTCAACCCGCTCGCCGAGGTCTCCTTCCGGAAGATGTGCGGGCAGATCCCTACGGTCCTGCACCGGATCGCCCGGCTGTCGTGGCGTACCGACCGCAATGCGGTGCGGCTGCTGATCGGGTGCCAATTGCTGACGGGCCTGTCCGCGGCCGTCCTTCTCACGGCGACGGCACGGGCGATGAAACCCGTCCTCGGGACCGGCGCCGTGGCCGAACGGCTGCGCGACGCCCTGCCGGCGCTCCTTCTCGTGGCCGTCGCGGCCGCCCTCGCCCGAGCGGCGGGCGCGACGGCCACGTACGCCGAGCGGCGCATCACCCCGAGGCTGACCACCGAGACGGACACCGCCCTGGTCGAGGCGGTCTGCCGGGTCGAGGCCGCGGCCTACTCGGAACACGGCTTCGCCGACCGTCAGGAGGCCGCGGAGATGGGCGTGCTGCGCACCCAGGTGATGGTCACCGATGCCCAGAGGCTCATCTCCGCCCTGATTCGCATGGTCACGGCCGGCGGCGTCCTGTCCGTACTGAACCCGGTGATGCTGCCGCTTCTGCTCCTCGCCGTCCTGCCCGCCGGGATCGGAGCCGTCCTGTCCGCGCGCGTGGACTACGAGATCCACTACGCCAACGTCGCCGACCGCAACGTGCGGGGCATGATGCGCTGGTGGTCCACCACGCCCAAGTACGGTGACGAGGTACGCGCCAACGGAATGACCGACTACCTGCTGTTCTGGTACCGGTCACTGTCCGAACGGTGCGACCGGCGGACCCTGGCCGCCGCCCCGCGCACCCTGCGCATCGCACTGCTCTCCTCACTGGCCGGCGGTGCGTTCCTCGTGCTCACCTGGGCCGTGCTGGCCTGGCTGGCCGTGACCGGTCGGATCGGGCTCGCGATCGCCGCGACCGCGGTCCTGGCCGTGCAGACCACGCTGGCTTCCCTGTCGCAGGTCGTCATCAACGGAGCCGCGGTCTTCCACACCAGCCTCTACCTCGGCGACATGCAGGCATTCCTCGACGCCGCCGCCGCGCGGGCGCCCAGGCGAGGGGATCGCGCCGTCACCGGTCCGGTCGACGAGATCCGGCTCGACGAAGTCGTCTATCAGTACCCGGGGAAGGAGAAACCGGCCGTCGCGGGCGTCTCCCTGACACTGCGGCGCGGCCAGATCGTCGCGATCGTCGGCACGAACGGCTCGGGGAAGTCGACCTTGACCCGGCTGCTCACCGGAATCAACCTGCCCGACAAGGGCAGAGTGACCTGGAACGGAGCGGATCTCGCCGAGGTCGACCCGGCCTCCGTCTGGTGCCGCACGGGGCTGGTCCCGCAGATCTTCGCCCAGTGGCCGCTGCGGGTGCGGGAGAACATCACCCTCGGCCAGCCCCGCACGACCGACGACGGACCCGTGTGGGAGGCGGTCGACGCGGTCGGAATGCGTGCGGCGGTCGAGGAACTGCCGGAGCGTCTGGACACCCTCCTCGCCCGCGAGCTCTTCGGCGGCGCGGAGCTGTCCGGCGGACAGTGGCAGCGGCTGGCCTGTTCCCGCGCGCTGTACCGTCGGCCCTCGCTGCTGATCCTGGACGAGCCCACCTCGCAGATGGACCCGCGTGGTGAGCACGGCATCTTCGAGCGGATCAAGGCCATTGCAGGCGACCGCATCACGGTCGTGGTCACCCACCGGCTGGAGAACACCAAGATCGCCGACCACATCGTCGTGATGGAGCACGGCCGCATCACCGAACAGGGCCGGTACGAGGACCTGGTCCACGCGGCAGGCACCTTCGCCGAACTCCTTGAGCTGTCGCAGGACCGCTGACCGGCCGCCCGGCAGCGAACCGTACGCCGGATCAATCCGCGTGATCCGCGGTCAGTTCCACCACCGCATGACCGAGCAGGGGGCGGACCCACTCACCGTCGCGGTCGATACCGAGAACGCCCCCCCAGAAAGGCCATCCGGAGGTCGCCGGCCGGCGTCTCCCAGCGGAACGGGACGCGCGAGAGATGTGAGGGAAAGTCCTCCTCCACAGTGGCCCCCGCGCCGAACGACTTCTTGGGAACGGGGCCGTCGTCGGTGTACCGGTGGGCGAAGAAGGTGGTGATCCAGCCCGTCACACGATCGCCGCCGGACGCCGACTCCCACTTGTACAGCGAACGCCAGAACTCCCGGTCCGCTCCCCACCCCGAGGCCGTCGCGCAGATCGCGTCCAGCACGGGATGCAGGGCCTGGAACCACGGCCGCAGGCCCTCGAACCACCCTTCCAGTTCACGTACGCGGGCGGCCAGAAGCCGCCAGTCCCGGCCCGAGCCCTCCAGTCTGATCCTGGGGATTCCGCAGAGCGAGACCCACTGGAAGCGGTAGTACGGGCTGACCACGTCCATCAGCGCCACCAGCGCGGCCGTGGCGTCACCAGGAGTGGTGGTGGAGAACGTGGGCTGGAACAGATCGGCCACGTCGTCGCCGATCCGGGCCCGCAGCGGCTGCTGCACCAGGTTGGTCGAGCGCTCCCAGTCAAGCGCCGCCAGGTCGTCGCGAACGGTGATGAGCTGCTGTTTCCCCGGTGTTTCGGTGAACACTCCCTCGTACGCCAGGGAGTTGAGGCGGATGTGCACGGCCGTCTCGTGCACGACGGCGTACCAGAGCAGGTCGGGGGACAGGCTCAGGGGCAAGTGAGCCGTGAAGCACAGATGGATGGCGCGCAGGAGGAGACTGGAGGTGGGTTCGCCGGCCTCCGGGGCGGTCGTCGGCCAACCGACGAGCCGGTCGGTGCTGCGGTGGTGGAAGCGTGCCGTACCGGGCAGCGCCGCACGGAGGAAGCGTTCGTTCCCCAGCTCGGTGAGCTCGGCAGCGAGCCGGGCGGCATGGTCATCGGAATCGGCACCAGCACCGGCGATCTCGCCGAGCGGCAGGTCCATCTCGACAGCCATCCCGATCCTCCGGTCCCCAGCAGCATTCTTCAGCAGCACCGGCCGGCTGCGGCGGCGCCCGCGATCGACCGCGGCAACGACTGGCCGTGATTCTGACGAGCGGCTCCGCGGAGCCTGGTACCGCTGGTCGAACACCTCGGGAGCGACCGGTGCAGAGCCCGGCATGTGGGAGACCGAGGAGTTCGGTGGCGAGCACGAGGGCCGACCTGGCGTCCTGCAGGCCGACGGCACCGAGCCGGGCCCGGTGTACTTCGACACCGAAAGCGGGCCGACGGTGCACCGGAGCACTGACTGGTACGTGTACGACGGCACGTCCGGCGCTCCGGTCGCCACCGAGTTGCGCGGCGCGTGTTCGTGCGGCTGGCGTGGCACGCTCCGCTACCGCGCGCTCCGGAAAAGTCCGCCAGGGTCGTCCTCGGCGGGTCGGGCCCCGGCTGCTCAGCGCTCGTGGACGGTCTGCAGGTCCTTCTCGAGGAGCGTGAACGACTTGGGAACACCGCCCGGCTGCGGCTTGCCCGCCTTGTGGCCGACGATCCGGTAGCCGTCGTGCACGTAATAGGAGCTCAGACGAGCATTCCCGGCCAGGCAGTCCAGACGGACGAACGTCCGTCCCGCCGTGGCCACCCGCTGCTCCGCAGCTCGTAGCAGCTGCCGCCCGGTACCCGGACGGGCGCTGCTGCGGTCCACCATCAACCGGTGCACATAGCCGGCCACCGGCGGTTGCGGCCCCCAGGCATCCTCGTCCGTCCACCACAGCTCCCAGGCCCCGGCCACCCTGCCGCCGGTCGCGGCGATCCAGACCTCACCACCGGCCATGACCCGGCGGAAATGCGCCTCGTCCAGCTCGCCGGGCTGCCACTGGTTGTTGATGCCCTGGGCGAGCATCCAGCGAGCGGCGTCGTCGCGCAGACGAACGAGAGCGGGGAGGTCGGTGTCATCGGCGAGACGGAAGCGTAGATCGTTCATCCCGCAATCCTTGCACCGGCCGCGGACGAGGCCGACTAATGGATCGGTCAGTGGAGTTCGGAGAGTGGTGACGCCCTCCGGCGCCCCTCCAGGGCCGGGCCGTCGGCGGCCCCGGAGCGGCGGCTATGTGCGAACCATGCCGTTCTGCTGAGCCTGACCCCGGAGCGATGCGCAGCTCGCCCCTGAATGTGTAGCTGACAGTCGACTACGTGCATGAGCTCGCCGTCACCGATCCCGCCGACCGGTCATGCGACCAGGCGCAGCCAGGCCGCCGCGAGTGCGGCGTGACCGGCCGGTGTCGGGTGTACACCGTCCGCGGCCCAGTACTCCGGGCCGTTCGTCGCGGCGAGTTCGGCGAACATGCCGTCGGCGGCGAGCAGATGGGCGTCGTACGCGCGGGCCAGCTTGCGCACGGCCTGGATCTTCGGATCCAGGTCGCTGCGCCACTGCCTCCGTTCCTCCTCCCCGATGCGCGCGGCACCGGCCTCGATGACGCCGTTGATCGGCAGGAGGAACGGCTCGATGAGGACCAGTTGCGTGCCCGCCTCGGCGAGGGGCGCGAGCAGGCGGTCGTAGCCCGCTTCGAACTCCTGCGCCGAGATCACGTGCCCCTTCGGGGCCAGGGTGTGCCAGCCCATGTCATTGACCCCGACGAGGATCGACACCACGTCCGGGCGCGCGTCGAGTACGTCGGTCTTCCAGCGGGCTTCGAGGTCCCTCACCTTGTCGCCCGCGTTCGCGGTGTTCAGCCAGGTCGCGGGCCGGTCCGGGTACCGGAGTCCCCACTCGCCCACGACGCGCAACGGGTAGCCGTACCCGAAACCGTCTTCGCTCTCCCGCCGTTGGCAGTCGGTGATCGAATCGCCGGTGAACATCACGGTGCTTCCCGGCCGGACAGTGATCGACACGTGGGCTCCTTGGACTCGGTTGAGGAGAGGAAACGCAGGACCTCTCGAAGGGTGCCAGGCCTCGTCGACATCGGACCGACAGCGCTCCGACGTACCGCCGACACCACGCCTCAACGGCGGGAACCTTCCGCGTTCAGCCCACGCGGGCCGGATCGACAAGACGATGAAGGAGGAAGACCGACATCGTCCCGTCGACTGCGGCCAAGGGCTCCGACTCGCCGAGGCCGGGGCAAGCTCCGGCCCACCCCAAGGATGAAGCCGCAGGACGTACGTCCTCAAACCGGGCTGGGTCAGAGGTGTACCCGCTCTCGAGCCGTTACGCGGTGGGGGTTCTGCGGGCGTAGGTGAGGAACGCTGTCCCGGACTTCAGAACAGTGTGATCGGTGAGTTCCCAGGTGCGGGGGTCGAACACCGCCTTGTGGGAGAAGAGCGGAATTCCTGAGCCGATGGTCATGGGGCTGAGTTTGATGATCAGCGCGTCTATCTCGCAGTACAGAGCTCCGGCCAGCTCGGCACCGCCGACCAGCCAGATGTCCTTGCCGTCCTGCTGCTTCAACTCCCTTACCGTCGCGGCCGGATCGTCGGCAATCAGTTCCACGTCAGGGTCCGGGCTCTCGGTCAGCGTCCTGGAGAACACCAGATGGCGCAGGTGCGGGTAGGCATTCGTCAGCCCGGCCTTGAGGCCGATCTCGTAGGAGCGCCGGCCTTCGAGGACGGTGTCGAAATGCGTGCCGTCGGCTGTGATGGAGAGCGCGGCACGCGCCGGGGCAGGGAGGGTCTCCGGGTACTCGGCGATGAGGTGCTGGATGTAGTCCTCGGGGATCGGCCAGAATCCGTCCGGACCGGAGGGGTCTGTATTGTCCGGTCCTGCGATGAAACCGTCGAGAGTGGATGCGATGTAGTACACAAGCTTGCGCACGGACGACCTTCCGTTGATCGATTGGCAGTGGCGATCGGCAATCGGTGTGCAGTGGAGCGAGCCGTACAGCCAAGTGCCTGGAGTCCCCATGATCGCTACGGGCCTGTCGCGGAGCAAGGGCTGCCCGAGACCGACGCCCCGTGCCTGCCCTCCACGCGCAAACCCTTAAGTGGTTTCCCGGGACCCCTGGTGGGCGTGCGACGACAGCCACTACCCCAAACTCTCGGCTGCGCTCGTGCACGGGAGGCCCCCATCCCTCGCCGCGTTGTCGGAGTGCCCGAATACATTCAGTATTCGGGCGCCCCTCCGCCTTGCGATGCACCGCGTCCGAACGCCGCACGCTGATTCACCCGGGATCACCGGACAGCCCTTAGGGAATCCCTGTAGGGCTGGCCCTACGCGGAGCGAGCCGTTGGCCTCATGTCATTGCGAACCCGTCAACAGGCAAGATCCACACCTGACTTCACAACGCTTCCGTACCTCGCCCCGATTCGACCGGACGCGCGGTCTCGGCGCCCGGCTGCGTAAGCCTCGGTACGGGCGAGGGCTTCCATCCGTACGGCGATCCACGGGCCACCGTCGCCGCCGCCGTCGACGGGCTGCGCGCGGCACGTACCTTCGCCCATCGAGACGGCCGGGAACTCGACCGTACGGTCCACGTCAGCGGGTTCTCGCAAGGCGGGCCCGCGACCATGCCCGTCGGCCGGGCCCTCCAGGGGGGAGCCGACCGGTACTTCAGGCTCGGGGCGCTCGCCCCGGTCGCCGGTCCGTTCCATCTGTCCGCTTTCGAATCGGCTGCGGCGAACGACAGGATCGCCAAGTCCGGACTCTATCTCGCCTACTTCGCGACTGCGTGGAACAAGGCCTACGGCCTCTACGGCTCGCCGAGCGAAGCCTTCCGCGCACCCTACGACCGGATCGTGGAGGGGCTCTTCGACGGTGATCACACGACAGAGGAGATCGCCGGTGCGCTTCCGCCCACGTCCAAGGACCTGTTCACCGAAGACTTCCTGGAAAGGGTCCGCACACCCAGCGGTGTCCTCAAGTACCGGCTGCATGCGCTGGACACCACTTGTGACTGGAAGTCGAACGTACCCGTGAGCCTCTTCCACGCCCGCGGTGACCAGGACGTCGATTACTCCCACTCCGCGTACTGTGCGCAACAGCTGAGGGACAACGGCGCCGACTACCGGCTCACGGACGTCGGTGACTACGACCACGGCAACTCGGTGAGGCAGGCCCTGCCACGCATCGTCCGCTTCTTCGACGAGACGGCTGGCGCCCACTGAGACGGCCGCGCCCGACCACTCGGCGGGGCCGCCCAGACGAAGACGTTGAACGGCCTCTCCGACATGGGGGAGAGAGGCCGTTCGCGCAAGAGAGGGGAGACCGGCCCACGCTGAAGGCATGTCCCCAGCATCGCCTTCGACCCCTGGCAGGCAGTGACGTGCTGCCTCATGTCCACCGGGTCACCAAACACGACCCCGCCGACCGCGACCAGCACGGCCATTACACCGGCGCCGAGTCCGAGATCAGCGACCACGGAACGGTCGAGGCCGCCTACCTGATGGCAGTGGCCGCCTTCGCCGAGGACACGGGCATCGACCAACTGGTGGTCCGTGAACCGCAGATCGGCGAATCGACGCCCAGCGACCGGGGCTGGGCCATCCTGAAGTCCCTACGGCGCGGTCAGCTCGTCACCGGCACCGTGACGTGCATTGCCGACTTCGGCGTCACGTTCGTCGACATCGGCGGCTTCACCGCGGTGATCAACATTCCGGAGCAAACTGAGCCGGTGCAGGCTGAGTCGACGAACACTCAGCAAAGCTTCGGCTTGTCGTGCCATGGTTCACAACATCTCTTTCAAAACAACTGTTGTAGGTCTATCCTCGGCGCATGGCCGCTTCTTCCTCCGATTCCGCCGCCCCCGCCGATCCCTCGGACCGAGACATCGATTCGTCGGAACGGGACATCGAACTCGACACCGCCGCCCTGCGCGTACTTGCTCATCCATTGCGCCTGAACGTGCTCACCCTGTTGCGCGAGCGCGGTCCTTCCACTGCCACCCGCATCGCGGAGGAACTCGGCATCAACCCCGGTGCGGCGAGCTACCATCTGCGTCGCCTCGCGTCGGGCGGGCTGATCGTGGACGAGCCGGGCCGGGGAACCGGGCGGGAACGATGGTGGAAATCCCTTCACCGCCAGTCCATCCACGATCCTGCGACAGCGTCCACGGAGCAACGCGAGGCCGGACGCGCATACACGCAGACAGTCGCCGTGGCTGCCGCGGACCGGTTGCGCAGGGCGGCGCAGGAGGTGGCCCTGCTTCCTCAGGAATGGCTCGACGTCGCCGTCTACAGCGACTTCCTCCTGTGCTTGACGCCCGGCGACGTGGACCGGATGAGGTCCGAGCTCTTCGAGGTGATCGCCCGCTACCGCCACGGAGCCGGGGAAGCACCCGAAGTACCTGAAGCGACCGAGGTGCGCGGGGCGACCGAGGTACGCAGGGCGCCTGAAGGTTCCTCTCCGATAGTCCTGCAAGTGCAGGCGTTTCCGGTGCCCGGTGCGGCCCTGCGACCGACCGGTGACGCGTGAGTACGCACGGCATGGCAGCGTTCGCGCGGCCCGCTCACCGGGACGTCAATGTCCTTCGCTGGCTTGCCGCGTACACCGCCTCGGTGACGGGCGACGTCGTGTACTTCCTCGCCCTGTCCTGGGCCGCCACCCGGACCGGCGGGCCGTCGCAGGCGGGCCTGGTGGTCGCGGCCGGGGCACTTCCCCGGGCGGTACTCATGCTCGGCGGAGGCGTGGTGGCCGACCGGTTCGGGCCGCGCCGGGTCGCTGTGGTCAGCGATGCGGTCCGCTGCGTGGTGATCCTCGCCGTGGCCGCGGCAGTCATGTCTGCGTCGCCGGATGTGTGGCTGTTGGTCGCGGTGGCGTTGATCTTCGGTGTGGTGGACGCGGTGTTCATGCCGGCGGTGGGTGCGTTGCCGCCGCGCATCACGACGCCCGGGCAACTCGCCAGGGTCCAGGGGATGCGCGGGCTGTCGATCCGGCTGAGCAACGCGGTCGGCCCGCTCCTGGCGGGGGCGGTGCTGGCCATCGGCGGTGCGGCCGGTGCGTTCGCGGCCGCGGGGGTTCTCTTCGCCGGCTCGCTCGCCGTTCTGCTCACCGTGCGGATCGCGACCCCGACCGAATTGCCTCGGCGAGCCTCTGTCTGGCGTGAGCTGGGTGACGGATTGCGATACGTCCGCCGCCACCGGACGCTCTCATCCCTGGTCGCAGTTGTCGGGCTGAGCGAGATGTGCTTCAGCGGCCCGGTCGCCACCGGTCTGGTGCTCCTGGCGGACGAACGCGGCTGGGGCGCGTCGGGGATGGGCTGGGTCGCGAGTGCGTTCAGTGTCGGAGGTGCGGCGGCGGGGTTGAGTCTCACCGTGTCGCCCCGGATCCCACGTGCCGGGTTGGCGATGTCCGGGTCGTTGCTCGTGACCGCCGCGGGCGCGGTCGCGCTGGGGCAGGCGCCCTCATTGCCCGCTGCCGTGGGGTTCGGCGCCCTGATCGGCCTGACCAGCGGGCTCACCACGGTCGTGACCGGCGCCCTGATCCAGACGGAGACCGATCCGCGCTACCTCGGCCGGGTCACCTCGGTCACGACCCTGTGTGCGCTGGGCCTCGCGCCCGCGCTCTTCCCGGCGGTCGGCGTGACGGTGGCTCTGTGGGGAGCGGATGCGTTCTTCGCCGGATGCGGCGCGATCTGCCTGTCCGCCGCGGTGCTCGGCCTGGCCGTCCCCGTGCTACGACGCGCCGAACTCCGACCGTCGACGACCGGGTCCGCCCCGCCGACTGGCCGTGATGTCCCTACTGGATAGGGCAGTTCACCCCATTGCCCCCGGCAGGTGGCTGGACACCCCTGAGGGCTACGCCTGCGGCAGAAGCGCCAGTGCCTCCTTGGCGTTGTGGACAGCGACTCCCTGCATGAACGCCCGACCGGGGAAGTCACCGTCGAGGAGACGCAGCGGGCCGGCCACCAGTGACAGCCGCATCGCGAGCATGTAGAGGTCGAGTCGTCGGGGATCGAGATCGGACCGGGACAGCGCGGCGTACCGCTCGTGGAAGCGGAGCCGGAGGAATACATGCTCCCACTCGATGTCGAAGTACATCAGGCCCTCGATGTCGATCAGGACGGGGCGCCCGTCGGCATCCACCATGACGTGGTCGGGTCCGAGTTCTCCGTGGATCAGGCCGTATTCCTGGCGGGGGCTCACGCGTGCCGCCAGCTGTTCAAGACGGTCGCGCAAAGCGGCTTCGGCCGCCGCGATGCTGCCGTCACGCGCCGCCGCCTCCTTGAGGTGCCCCAGGGCACGGTCGAGGACCCGTCGCTCGCACGGGAGCTCGGAGACGCAGTCGCCGTGCTCCCGCAGGCCCACGCCGCCGTAGTTCCGGGACCGGTCACGGTGCATCACGCCGAGCATCTCGGCAAGGCCGCCGAGGGTCCCTGCTGCGCGCGCGGGATCCGTCTCGAAGAAAGCCTCGAGCGTGCCACCGGAAACGTCCTCGACCACGGCGAAATCGGCCGGAAAGCGGCGTCGGCTGCCATCCGCCAGGAGCACCCGCGGAACCCGTACCCCGAGACCGTGCAAGGTCCGTTGTGCAGTCAGGAACTGGACCATTCCTGACGCGGGCGCGAAGGGATCGGCGGGATCGGCCTCTCCTGTGCTCGGCCAGTAGTTCTCGTCCTCGGCCCAGCTGTAGACGATCACGCTCTCTGTACGGGGGCCATCGAGGCGAGCCCGGTACACGCCCTTCTGGCTTCCCCCACGCAACCGGTCCACCGAGACAACGCGGCGTCCCGTTCCCAGCGCATCACGCACGAGTTCCGACAGGTTTTCGGTGCCCGCGAATTGCCTCATCCGCAGAAGCTACACAAGAAGGCGCCGCGCGTCCCACTGGATTGATTCTCCACTTCCAGCAGCACCTGTTTCGCGGGTCCGCAAGGTGTCTTCGCCCAGCGTGGTGATGCCTCGGGGGTGTTCGGAAACCGGCTCGGCCGACCGATCCGATCAAGGGCCTCGGCCGCACTGTCCGGGCGGACGCGGAGATGGCGGAAGCCGTCTGCTCGCTCTTGCCGACAGCAGACGCTCGACCAGCTGTGCCGATTCAGGACGTCGGATCTGCGGCGTCCTCGGTGGCGACCCGCTGCGAACGGAGACCGAAGGGGTTGTCGATGGCGTACCGCCGGCGGCCGTCCGGGCCCCGCCGGGCGACGTCGGTAGCTGTGCCTTCGACGTGCACCGTCTTGCCGTCACGGTCGGTCCCGTCGATGGCCCAGTCCACGACCAGCAGCGCCAGGGCTCCATTGCGGTAGACGTGCCGCCCGTGTTGTCGGACAAGGTGCTGTCCGATCGGCTGGCACACCTTGGCGAGGCCGGAGTCGTCGAACGCGACCGCCACCCGGGCTGGCCTCCGCGAGTGCGCTACGCGCTCACCCAGCGAGGACACCGCCTCGGCCCGGTCCTCCACGCCCTGTGGGACTGGGGAGCCGAGGCCCCGGCCTGAGACGGGCCGTTCCCGGCCGAGCCGTGAGGCCGAGCGCCTACTGCTGGTGCCAGACCAGCGTGTAGCGCCAGAACAGCCGCCGGCGCAGCCGTGCGCCGGGCAGCGCCCGGCGGGCGTCGCGAACGATGTCTGCAAAGGTCATGGTCGCCGGTTGGGTCGGGGCGGTCATTGAGGCTGGTCGCGGCGCCTTGCGGCCCTTGTTCTTGATCCAGGCCATGGCGACATTCGACGGGATGGCGACGGCATCGATCAGATGATCGCTCCGAGACTGCGGGCGGGAGAGGCCGACGACGACCAGAGTTCCGCCGGGCGCCAGGTGCTGTCGGAAGTGGGTGAGGGCGTCGCTGAACGGCATGTGGTGGATGGTGGCGACACAGGTAATGACGTCGTAGGGGCCGGGCGGTACCTCCTTCAGTGCGTCTCCGACAGAGAAGGTCACCGGGGCTGTCGGGGCTGTGAGCTCCCGCGCGCGAGCGAGGATGGTGGGGTCCACGTCGATGCCGTGCACTGCTCCGGCCCGTGAGGCCAGGAGCCTGGCGAGGTCACCGCTTTCCGACGTCCAGAGCGCTGTCGAAACGTCTGGGGAGCCGGAGCAGGATCCATCGGTGGTAGTGGGCGTTGTGGTCCCAGGAGTGGGTGGCGTGGAACTGATCAAGTGCTCGCACGATGCGGACAGCGGTGTCGTCATGAGGGTGAGTCCACCAGAGCCTCAGACGCCTGCGGAACCACCGGTCCGCAGGCGCAGGGGGCGGGCGCCCTCACGCTGTCCCGTACACCGTGTCCAGGAGGCCGTTGACGTACCCGTCGAGTCCGGCTGCCGCCTGCGTGGTGGGATTGTCGGCCACCAGGTGGGGGAGCGCGGCATGCAGGGCCAGCGTGACGGTGGCGGCGCGCCGCACGGTCACGGAGGGCAGGCCCGCACTGCGCTGGGCGTGCTCGGAGTACGCGAAATCGGCGGCCGCGAAGGCGTCGATCGGCGCCGCCGGCCACGAAGTCCGCGTCGCCTCGCGGTGCAGCTCCAGGCAAGCGAGCACCCGCACACGGCCGGGCCCCCGGACGTGCCCAAGGAACGTGCGCAGCAGGACGGTCGGGCCGGCGCGGTCGACGGGCGCGGGTTTCTGGTTCATCCAGTCGTGTGGCGTGCGGCGGAGTCCGGCTGAGCCGCTGCGAGGGAGCCGTTCTGCTGTCGGCTGACGCGGTCGCGCCTTCCAGGCGAGGGCGACAGGATCGTCAGATGCAGCCGATCTTCGTTCTTGTGCACAGCCCGTCCGTAGGTCCTTCGACCTGGCACCCCGTGGCCGAACGCCTGACGGCGGCTGGTTACCCGGTACGGGTGCCGTCCCTGTTGCACATCGGCGCCGGTGCTCCGCCCTTCTGGCCCTGCGTGGCCGACGCCGTCCGCGACGACCTCCGGCAGGTTCCGGCCGACAGCCCCGTCACGTTGGTGGCGCACAGCAACGCAGGACTGTTCCTCCCGGCGATCCGTGCGCGCCTCGATCATCCGGTGACCGGTTCGGTCTTCGTCGATGCCGCGCTGCCGGACCGGACGGGACCGACGCCTGTCGCCTCTCCCGAATTTCTGGAATTCCTCCGCCCGATGGCGGTGAACGGCAGGCTGCCGCGCTGGACCGACTGGTGGGACGAAGCGGACGTCGCCCCCATGTTCTCCGATCCGGTGGTGAGGCGAGAGGTCATCGAGGAGCAGCCTTGCCTTCCGCTGTCCTACTACGAGCAGCACATCCCGGTCCCCGAAGGCTGGGACGACCACCCGTGCTCCTACTTGCTGTTCGGCCCTCCGTACGAGGACTGCGCCGCCGAGGCTCGCGAACGCGGCTGGCGCGTGGCACATCAGCCCGGTGCACACCTCCATCAGATCGTGGATCCTGCGGGAACAGCCCGGCACCTCGTCGAACTTGCCGGTTCGCCCTGATCCGCCTGATCTGCTTGACCCCACTTGGTTCACTTCCGGTGTACGGCTCGGCGCCGTTTGCCGACAGGACAGATGGGCGAGGACTGAAACCATGGGATTGATGGGACTGTCGACGGCATTCACGGAAATGTTCGGTGTGGAACATCCGATCGCGCTGGCCCCGATGGGCGGGTCGGCCGGTGGGGCTCTGGCGGGGGCGGTATCGCGTGGCGGCGGGCTCGGACTGCTGGGCAGTGGGAACGGCGATCAGGACTGGCTGGCCCGCGAGCTCCCTGTCCTGGTCGACGAGACCGCCGGGAAGCCGTGGGGCATCGGATTCCAGGCGTGCGCGATCGACGTCGCAGTGGTGGCCCGAGCGCTGGAACACGGGCCGGCTGCGGTGATGTTGTCCTTCGGTGACCCGAGTCCGTTCGTGGAGCACATCCTCAGCGCGGGGGCGGTGCTGATCATTCAGGCCACCGACATGGAGGAGGCCCGGAGGGCGGTGGACCTGGGCGCCGATGTGATCGTGGCGCAGGGCACCGAATCCGGCGGGCACGGAGCCCGGAACGGGCGGTCCACACTGCCGTTCGTCCCCGCCGTGGTGGACCTGGCGACGCCGGTCCCGGTACTCGCGGCCGGTGGGATCGCCGACGGGCGCGGTGTGGCCGCCGCCCTGGCGCTGGGGGCCGAGGGAGCGTTGATCGGGACCCGCTTCCAGGCCACTACCGAGGCCCTGCTCGCTCCCGGGACCGCCCAGGCGATCGTTGAGGGACGAGGGGAGGACACCGAGCGCAACAGGGTGCTGGACATCGCCCGCAGCTCGCGGTGGCCGTCGAAGTACACCGCTCGCACTCTCGGCCACCCCTACCTCGACGCATGGCGGGGCCGGGAGGACGAGCTCGCGGCTGCCCCGCGTGCGCAACAGGCGTACCAGGAAGCCGTGGTCCGGGGCGAGATCCCCCCGATGCCCCGGTGGGCGAGCGAGGCCATCGACCTCATCGACGACCTGCCGTCCGCGTTCGGCCTGGTCGGCACCCTTGCCGCACAGGCCGGGGAAGCGCTGTCCCGGGCAGGCAGGCTCGGCTGAGCAGGGTGTTCTGGGACTGGCGGGTCGGGGGCACCATGAGACATGGATGCTGTCACTGACCATTCGAGGGCCAGGCCGCCTCGTGCCGTGTGCTCCCGCGGCCGTCAGGACAACATCGCACAGTTGGTCGACTACCGTGGCGGAGTATGAATGTGAGCGGATGGTTGGCAGACACCCGGAATTCGTACGACACAGTCGCGGTCAGCTACGCGGACCAACTGCGCGAGGCCATCGCTGGAGAGCCGTACCTTCGGGCGGCACTGGCGTTGTTCGCCGACATGGCGCATGCAGCCGGCGGCGGGCCGGTGGCGGACGTGGGCTGCGGACCCGGTCATGTCACCGCTCACCTGCATGAGCTGGGTGTGGACGCATTCGGGATCGACCTGTCGCCCGGGATGATCGACGTGGCCCGGAGCGACCACCCCGACCTGCGGTTCGAGGTGGGAACGATGACGGACCTCCGCCTCGCCGACGCCTCCGTCACCGCTTTGCTCGCCTTCTGGTCATTGATCCACGTTCCCGACGACGAGATCCCTGCGGTCCTCGGCCATTTCCGACGGGTCGTGCGCCCTGGTGGACCACTGCTGCTCGGCTTTCACGTGGGCGACGAGTCGCGACTGAAGACCCAGGGTTACGGCGGCCACCCGATGAACGTTCACGTCCATCGACGACAGCCTGCCCGGATGACGGACTGGTTGCGCGATGCCGGATTCACCGTCGAGGCCCAATGGCTGCTCGATCTCGACGGGAGCCGGCCAGGAGCTGTCCTCTTTGCACGTCGCCAGTCCTGAGGGCTGTTCCGTGACCCGCCACCGGACGGACCCCGGGTTCGTGTACCGTCATCCGCCGAGCGTGGCCGCCGCGTTGCGTACCGACGGATCCGGGTCGTCCTGACGCAGGTGTCGCAGCCGGGCGGTGTAGCGCTCACGCTGCTCCGCGTCCAGCGGCGCGCCGGACAGGACGACGAGCGCGTGGCGCCGTACGACGGGCAGAGCCGAAGTCAGTGCGGTGAGCGCTGTTTCGACCTCCTCCGCGCCGATGGCGCAGAGGCCTCTGCCGGGGGCGAGCTGGTGGAGTACGGCGGCATGACGGTCCGGATGCGCCGTCAGAACGTTTTCCAGTGGCGCGTAGTCGAGGGGACCGTGGGCGCCGTGGTCGCGGAACGATGTGTACGGTGCGGCCAGGCCCTGCGCCGCCACATCCGGCGGAATGCTGTCGAGCTGCCTCGCCACCACATCCATCCGGCCGAGCCGTGAGAGCGCTGCCGCGGCCCAGGCCCGGTCCGGCTCGCCGAGGTGTCCGTTCGTCATGGCTCGTTCCAGCGCGTCGGACACCTCGGCCGATGCGATGCCGATGTCGGCCAGGAGCCGGTCACCGCGGTCTCCTCCGGCGTACTCCGGTACGTGGCCCCGTGCCGCCGACGGTCACCTCCAGCGTCCCGGTTGCCCGGCCCGCCCGTCGCTTCGCGGCAGGCTGCTCAGAGCAAGCCCCAGGAACACAACCACGTACGCACACGACACGGCGATCCCGGCCCACCACGGAAGCGGGAAGTACCCGGTGGAGGGCACGAAGTGGGCAGTGACCTGCGGATATTCGACGAGGGTCTGCTGGGTGGCGAAGCCGGCGGCCGGAGTGACCCGCAACAGCCACTGCGAGAGACCGTCGGTCAGCAGCGGGACGGAGGTCACCACGTACGGGACCACGATCGCCAGTACGGCGGCGAGGACCGCGAGCCAGATGCGGCGAAGGAGGGCGCCGAGCGCGAGCGCGAGCACGGCGGAGAGGGCGAGCACAGCGGCCGTCCCGACGACCATCCGCACGCCGGTGAGTGCGGACACCGCGATGACGGTGGTCCCGTACTCGCGCAGGATCGCCGTGCCGATGGGGATCACGATCCCCACGGCCAGGAGACCGGTCACGAACGTGACGGTTCCGACGACGGCCGCCTTCGCGGCGAGCCCCCGGCGGGTGACCGGAGTGCCGCGCGCGGGATCACGGCGGGACCCGGACTGGGCGAACCGCACGGCGACCACGAGCACGATGAGCAGCCCGGGGGCCAGGCCGCCGAGGGTACGTTCCACCGGGCGGTCTCCTCCCTCGGTACCTCCCGGCCCGATGTCGCCGGTGCCGGTGACGGTGATCGTGCCGCCATCCACCACCGCCCCGGATGCCTTGTGGTACTTCTCCCAGTCGGTCCGGTTCATTTCTCCGACGGTGTCGGAGCGCCAGCCCTCGGCGGAGGAGGGCACGTCGCTGAGAACGACGTTGTCGAAGGAACCGCCGGCCTGAGTGAAACGCACCTGTTCCGTCGCGCCGCCGAGGCCGACGGGCCGCAGTGTCAGATCGCCGGGAGAGGTGGCGAACAGACCGACCTGCACAGTCCTGGGCAGCCCGGACAGCTGCGCCGTGCCGACCTTCGTCCACCGCCGGCCGTCGGCGGACTCGTAGCCGGTGACGGAGTCGCCAGACCGTGTCAGCCGCAGCCAGCGTGGCGACCGGGCCGAGACCCCACCGCGGCTGCCCGCGATGTCGTGTCGGTAGTCGTACTGCATCCGCACACCGTGGCTGCCGGTGAGCATCAACGCCGCGTACGACGATCCCCGGCGGAGCCCGTCCTTGACGATGATCCCGGCCTTCGCCCACGGCACCAGGCCCGGGACGATCCGGTCATGGTCCGGCGGCGGATAGGTGATCGTGCCAGTCAGGGATGTCATGCGGACCGTGATGCTGCCGTTCTCGTCCAGATCGCGATGCAGGAAGGAGAACTGGTCGTTGACGTGGGAGCCGTCCGGCCCGGTCGGTTCGGCCGGGCACGGGCCGTCGCAGGATGTGTGGTTGCCGAACGCGGGGAGGAGACCGAGGGCGATGACGACCAGAGCCGCGACCGCCATCGCGCTCAGCCGGCCCGGACGCCGGAACCCGGTCCACTCCTGTCGAACCTGTCGAAGCAGTTTGTTGGTCGTGAGCATGGCATTGGTTCTACGGTTCGGCCCATGACATGGTCCGAACCGCCTCTGTCATCCCGCTGTTAGGCGCCGTGCGGCAGTCTGGGTCCGGCTGCCGGACCCGCAGCGGACGGAAACGGAAGAAGGAGGAAGAAGGGGAGTGAGGAACGTGGGAAAGCCATGGAGCTGGACCGTCGGACGGAGATTCACGATCCTGTACGCGGCCGGGTTCCTCGGGTCCGCGATCGTGCTGCTCGCACTGACGTATCTGATGTCCGGTGGCCGGGTGTCCGGCACCGCTCCCGAACAGCCCCCGGCCGGCCCGTTCGACGTAGCAGCCGCCGAACAGCAGATCCAGGATCTGGAGAGGCGACTCGCGGACGTGCATGCGCAGCAGAGCCACCGGTTGCTGGTCGGCTCGCTGATCGCACTGCTGGTGATGGCAGGTGTCTCTCTCCTGCTCGGCCGCATCCTGGCCGGCCATGTCCTGCGACCGGTGAGGCTGATCACGGCGGCGACACAGCGGATCTCCGCGGAGAACCTGGATCAGCGCCTTGCCGTGACCGGGCCCATCGACGAGGTCAAGGAGCTGGCGGACACGGTCGACGGCCTTCTGGAGCGACTCGAAGCCTCGTTCGTCGCGCAGCGCCGGTTCGTCGGCAACGCCTCGCACGAACTGCGCACGCCACTGGCGACGATGCGGGCTTCGCTGGACGTCGCCGCCGCCAAACCGGAGCCCGCGCCGCAGACCATCGGACTCGTGGGCCGGCTTCGGACCGAACTCGACCGGGTGGACCACCTGCTGGACGGCTTCCTCGTCCTCGCACGGGCCCAGCACGGCACCCTCGCCGACCGGACCCCCGTATCGCTGGGCGAGTTGGCGCGGGAGGCACTGACCGGACGAGCCGGAGACATCACCGCGAAGAAGCTGACCGTCGATGACGACGCCGTCGGGCGGGACGCCTGGACACGGGGCAGTCGGCCACTGCTGTCCCGGATGGTGGAGAACATGCTCGACAACGCGATCGTGCACAACGAGCGGAGCGGCTGGATCCGGGTTGCCACCGAACGCGACGGCGCCGGAACACACTTCGTCGTCGAGACCGGTGGGCGCGTTCTCGACCAGGCCCAGGTCGACCGGCTGACGCAGCCGTTCGAGCGGCTCGGCGCCGACCGGACGGGACCGGAGGGCAGTTCCGGGCTGGGACTCTCCATCGTCGCAGCGATCGTCGCGGCGCACGGCGGCCGTCTCACCCTCCTGGCCCGGCCGGAGGGCGGCCTGCGTGTCGCGGCGGCGATGCCGACGGCGGTCGGTTTCCGGAGAGGAGAAGTGAAGCGGTGAGAGTTCTGGTCGTGGAGGACGCGAGGTCGCTCGCCGAGGTCGTGGCCGAGGGGCTGCGGGACCAGGGAATGGCCGTCGACGTCGCGCACGACGGCCTGGCCGCCGCTGCCAGGCTCGACGTGAACGCATACGACGTCGTGGTCCTCGACCGTGACCTGCCCGGGATCCACGGCGACACGCTCTGTCAAATGATCAGCGAGCGGGACGGCCGCGCGATGGTCCTGATGCTGACGGCGGCCGGAACACCCGGCGACCGGGTCAGCGGCCTCACCCTCGGCGCCGACGACTACCTCGCCAAGCCCTTCCACTTCCCGGAGCTGATCCTGCGCATCCACTCCCTCGCCCGCCGCAGACCGGCCGCCCGGTCCCGCACGCTGCGCGCCGCCGGCCTCGAACTCGACCCGGTACGCCGCACCGCCCTGCGCGACGGCCGCCCGCTTGAGCTGTCGGTCAAGGAGTTCGCCGTCCTGGAGGCCCTGCTGCGCGCCGCTCCCGGCTTCCTGAGCGCCGAGGGTCTTCTGGAACAGGTGTGGGACGAGAACGCCGACCCGTTCACCAACACCGTGACCGTCACCATCGGCCGACTGCGCCGCAAGCTGGGCGGCCCGTCAGTCATCACGACCACACCCGGGGTCGGCTATCGCATCGCCGACGCTCCGGCCCCCTGACATGACAAGGCGGGGTCCACCGGGCGGCGACGTGTGGATCCCCGGCACGACCGGGGCGTCACCGACAGCGATCGGACGGATCGGTGCACGATGAATCATGTTGACCTCAGGGCTTTCGCCTGCTGATACCGCGCACACTCCACCGCTCCGGGGTCGATACCGGTGGGAGGAGGGGTAACGATGGAAAGGCAATCCGCTTCGCGCACTTCGATGCGAGAACGCGCATCTGCTCGATGGTGGGGGCGGCAGGCCAACTGAATCTCCGCGGCAGTCCGGAGCGAAGAAGGAGTCTGCGATGAAGTTCATCGATGAGAAGCTGCGCGCTCCGCCCCAGCAGGCGGCCCGCGTTCCGGGAGGGAGCATGGTCTCCGCCGGTGACTGCGGTCTGCTTCTTGTCAGGATCACCTTCGGCCTCCTCATGGCCGGGCACGGATCACAGAAGCTCTTCGGAATATTCGGTGGTGAAGGTCTCGACGCAACGGGCAGGGGTTTCGCCGCTCTGGGATACCGCCCAGGAGCGGTCTATGCCGCCATCGGCGGCGGTTGCGAGTTCCTGGGCGGGCTGGGCCTGGCACTGGGGCTGTTCACCCCACTGGCAGCGGCTGCCCTGATCGGCGTGATGATCAATGCCATGGCGACTGTCACCGCGGCACATGGCCTGTGGGAGACGGAAGGCGGCGTCGAGTACAACGTGTGCATCGCCGTCGTGGCACTGGCCGTCGCCGCCATCGGTCCCGGCCGGTTCGCCCTCGACAGACCGTTCCGCTGGGGGAGGGGCGGCTGGCCGGAAGCCGCTTTCGCGCTGTTCGTGGGCGGCATCAGCGCCGCCATCGTGCTGAGCCTTTGAACCCAGAGGCTCGCCCTTGGACGGAATCTGGCGGCTGCCGTGTCTGCCGTCGATGTCAGGGATGTGTCCACTCCGCGTGACCACGGAAGGCGGGATGGGGCTGACCGGATTCGAACCGGCGTCCTCCCACACGCGGTGAAGGCGCGACGACCTCTGCGCTACGAGCCCTATCCCGCCAGTGATCATACAAGCAACTCGCGCTCCGCCGCCGCCGGATCAGCGAGGTCGGCGGAGAGACGCGGCAGGGTTCAGCGCCAGGGCAGGTTCCGCCACGGGCTGCCTTCGCTCTCCGTCAGCAGACGGTGCGCCGTGACATTGCTCTGGTAGTAGTGGCCGTATTCCTCGCCGTCGAACCGCAGTACACGGCCCAGCGCGTATCCCGCCGAGAACTCCTCCCAGGACCGGTAGGCCGGTCTGCTCAGGCCGCCGGCGTGCACGATGGCCTGCTCCGCCTCGTGCGGGGCGCAGAAACGGGCGGACAATCCCCACCTGGCCAGGTTCACGGCACGTCCGTAGTCGTAGGCGACCGTAGTGCTGACCCGGCCGTCCGGCGGCAGAAGCCCGTCGGCGCGGAACCGGGCCTCGTACCTGACGATGCGCCTCACCAAATCCTCGATGTCCTTGACCGTGCCGTGGCCCACCCCGATGTCCTGGGCGTGCCCGGCGGCCGTCTCGCGCCACAGCTCCACGGTGGGCTGCTCGCCGAGCCCGGCCCAGAGCCGTTCACGCACCCGGAGCACGAAATCGGGCTCGGGCGGACTGTTGCGCGCCTCAAGCAGGATGTCCAACTGCTCCCGCCAGCGGGTCGGTTCGGTGATGCCCCATGAGTCGCGGAGCAGCTCCAGCTCGCGCGAGTAGTCGTGGTACGCGGTGCCCACCTCGTTCCAGGGCACGCCGTTGCCGACCGCCAGATGCACCCCGCACGCCAGCCCGTAGGCCAGTGGGCCGTGCAGGGCCCCGTGCCGCAACGCGATCAGCCGGTCGTTCCTCGGACGGTCGTTCTCCGCGTGGTAGCGCATCCACAGCGCACGGTGCGCAGGCGTGGCAGGGAAGACCGACTGTGCGGGAGTGCCGGCGTTGACGACGAGCAGCTGCCACGGGTCGCGCCAGGTGAACTCCGCCACCCACTTGAGGGAGACGGCGTGGAACACCCACTCCGGGTGCCAGGGCGGCAGCATCCCGCGGGTGAGCACCGGACGGCAGCTTCGCCCGCCCTGGTCCCGGTACGGGCGCCAGGTGACCATGTCGGGAGCCGCGTCCACCTCGGCCTTCGGGGCGACGATGAACAGTTCCTCGCCGGCCAGCACACGCAGTTGGGCCTCCGTGTCACCGCGTACGCCCGCTTCGAGCAGCAGGTGCTCGGTCATCGACGGAGGGATCCAGGGGGCGCCGGGGGCAGGGAAGCCGGGGTGAGGGGGTAGCGGATTCATGACCATGCGATGTTCCGGTAGGGGCTGTCGGGGTCCTCGGTCAGGACGCGGTGCTGTGCGAGCGACTGCCCGTATTTCACTCCGGACGGATCGTCCTCGTCGCCAGAGAGTAACCGAGGGAGAACTGTGCCCAGGAGCCGTACGCCTGCCCGGCCAGGGCGCCGATACGCAGCACGGCCTGTTCGGCTTCGCGTGGATCGCAGAGGCGGGCACCCAGCGCGAGCCGTACGAAGTTGACCGCCCGCCCGTAGTCGAATGCGGACAGGGTGTCGACCCGTTCGCCGGGGCCGAGGGCGCCGTCCGCGCGGAACCTGTCCTCGTACTTGGCGGCCAGCCGCAGCGCCTCATGGGCCTCGTCCGCGTCGGAGGGCGTGGACCGGCGGCGCGCCAGCGCGTCGGTGAGCGCCGCAGACCATTCCGGGACCGTGGGGGTGCGGCCCAGCCGCCCGGCGAGGGTGCGACGGATCCCGAGCACCGACTCGTAGGTACGGCCGACGAGTCGGGCGGCCAGCAGTGCCTCGAGAGTCTCCCGGTAGGCGGCGCGGTCCTGCACGCACCAGGGGTTGCGGAGCCGGACGCGATCCGTCGCGTACCCCTCGTAGGCGGCGCCGAGGTCGTTCCAGACGAGGCCGTTGTGCACGGCGAGATGGGCTCCGAGAGCCAGCCCGTGTGCGACCGGTCCGTGCAGCGGACCGGCCCGATGGGTCAAGAGCAGGCCGGGCTGCGGACCGCCCGACCGCTCGTGGGCCTTCAGCCACGCCCGGCGACGTCCCGGACCGGCCTCAAGAGTGACCGCATACGGTGTGCCGGGATTGATTCCCAGCCACCGCACTCCGTCCGGCCAACGGCGAGCGAGATCGTCGAGACCGGTCGCCTCGAACACCCAGTCCGGGTGCCAGGGCGGCAGCGCGCCGGATGTCAGCACTGTGACACACCTCCGGCCCGACGCGGGATCCGGCTGCGCCGTGAGCGGTGGGGTGAAGCCGGGAGTGTCCGCGTACAGCCGGGCGACGAGTACGAAGAGCCTGCTCCTGGCCAGGACGTCCAGCAAAGCATCCCGGCTGCCGGTCACCACTGTCTCGTGGACCAGCCGTTCCGTCTCGGTCGGCGGCGACCAGTCCGCCCACGGTGCCGCTGTCTCCGCCGTACCCGTACCCGTTGTTCCTGTCCCCGTTGTCACGGTGGGATCCTATGGAACGCCTCCGGCGGCCGGGGCGGCGACCTGCGAGACCGGCCGACACGGAGGGGGATGGAGGCCGGCTTCTCAGCCGCGTGTGAACCAGCCGCGCGGCTGATTCGTCCGGCGGCGCAGCCGTCGCCTGTAGCGGGATTCCAGTCGGCGCGCCTCGCTCCCGAGGTAGCTCCGGGCGTTCCCCTCGTCGGCCAGTGTGTTTCCCAGCTGCGCCAACATGGCAGCCGCGCGCTCGAACTCACCGGACTCACCGAGGCTGCGCGCGTGGGCGAAGAGGGTCTTCGCGGGCCATCCCCGGTCTTCGCCGTCACCGAGGGCCGCCAGTTCGTCGTAGTACCGCGCGGCCGTCTCGTAATCCTGCATGAGGTAGGCGTCGTCGGCCACGGTCAGGTGGATGTCGCGGCGATGGGAGTCTTCGGCAGGCAGTCCACGGACGAGGTCGGGCAGCAGGTGCTCCAACACGGCCCTTCGCCGCTTCACATCCTCGAACCTGTCCCGCGACAGCCCCTTGCACAGGCCCGTGGCCAGCTCGGCGCGCGCGTGCAGAGTGACCGGGTCGAAGGGGCCCAGTACATGCTGCGCCATCTTGATGACCTCGCGCATTTCGGCCGTCACCGCAGTCCTGTCCGCGTGCTCCGACTGAAGCCGGTGCCCCAGCAGCACTGCCCGTGCCTCGATCGTCCGCCGATCCTGTTCGCCGAAGACCCTCCGCAACTTCGGAACGGTCCGGGCCAGAGCCGGGTCGGTCGGGTCCCGGCGCCACAACCGCCGGGCACGGACGAGGACGGCCTCCGTGGTCAGCGGGTCGTCCGGGCCCAGTTCCCGCTGGGCCTCGGGGATCAGCGCACCCAGCAGTTCCTGGAACTCGCCGATGTCCGAGTCATCGGGCAGGGCCATGATCTGGCCCAGTCGACGACGCAGAGCGGCACGCACCGGCTCCGCACCCTCGTCGAGGACCGTGGGCGTGTAAGAGGGGGCTGAGGCGTCGTGCCCGGCCGCGGCGCGGTGGGCTCGGTGACCTGGGCCAGCAACGTCAGGCGTTGCGCAACAGCAGCTGCGTGCGGCGGCCGGCCGGCCGGGTCCTTGGCCAGGAGATCGAGGACGAGCTGGTCGGCGGTGGGGGAGAGCGAGGGGGTGAACGCGCTCGGCCGCGGCGGCGGTGCACCGATGTGCTGGGCGTACAGCTCCTGCCACGACGTTCCGGGGAACGGTAGTCGGCCGGTCCACATCTCCATCAGCAGGCAGCCGAGCGAGTACAGGTCCGAGCGCGCGTCCGCCGCGCCCCGGAAGCGTTCCGGAGCCATGTACAGAGCGGTGCCGATGACGCCGTTCCCGGTGAGATCGGTTCGGGAGAGCTGGTGCCGGGCGATGCCGAAGTCGAGGACCTTGAGGGTGTCCGCCGCTCCGATGATCACGTTCGCGGGTTTGATGTCGCGGTGCACGATCCCCGCCGAGTGGGCCGCTTCCAGAGCCGAGCAGATCCCCCCGGCCCAGCCGACGGCGTCGTGGAAGCCGGGGAGGCCGCGTCGGAGCACGTCCGCGAGACTCTCTCCGCGCACCAACTCCATCACCAGATAGACGAGTTCCCGCCCCTCCCAGTGGATGTGGGCGAAGTCGTGGACGGTCACGATGTTGGGATGTGCGAGAGAGCCGGCAAGTTCCGCCTCCCGCACGAACCGGCGGGCTTCCTCCACGGTGTCCGGGACCCCGGTCTTCACCGCGACGTCGCGGTTCATACGCAGATCACGGCCCTGCCAGACGGTGCCGAATCCTCCGGCGCCCAGCCGGGAGTCCAACCTGTAACGCCCGTCCAGTACATCCCCAGCCTGCGGCACGTTCTCTTCCCCCTGAATCCCTCTGACCCTGCAATCACCGACTTCCCGCATTCTTGAGTCCGAGCACGGCCGTTGTCATCAGATCCACAGCAAAACCTGCCTGCTTGAGCCGGTGGAGGTATCCCGCCCGTCGGCAGCGCGCACTGGACGTACGCGGCGCAATCCAACGGCCTTGAACGGGCGGGAGGGGCGGCGTCCGTCGTCCGCCGCCCCTCCCCGCCGCTGTCTCAGGTAATCAACGAAGCCCGTAGTAAAGCGAGTTGTGCGTCGTGTCCGGCAGGTACAGCACGTCGTTGCCGTCCGAGTCCCGCCGTACCGCGAGCCGGTCCGCGCTCACGCCGGGTGCGGCGGACTCCGCGGTCCAGGCTCCGTCCGCCGACTGTGTCGCGGCGAAGACGCGGTCGGTGCCGGAGCCGGCGACGTAGTAGATCCGCTTGGTGTCCGTCTCGTCCCAGGTGATGCCGAGGGCCGCGGCTGTCTGGCCACCGGCGTACACGGTCTTGCGGACCCAGTCGCTGCCGCTCGGATACGCGTAGTACACACGGAAGTTGCCGCCGCTGTCGGCCGAGCGGTAGCGGTAGGCGACCTTCGGGGTGGAGCCGTCGAGGGTGAGCTTGGCGCTCTGCACCGCCGGACCCGTGTAGGCGTTGTCGATGCTCCACTCCTCACCTGTGGTGAGTTCCTGGATCACGTCGGACGTGTCGGGCGTCACCGGAGTGGTGACGCTCGCGCCCGCGCTGTCCGCGAAGGCGCCGGTCGACGGGTCGTAGCTCAGGTAGGAGAGCTGGTGCCGGAACCCGGTCGCCGGGGCCTTGGCCCACTCGTAGAGGAGATGTACGCGGCCGTCGGCGTCCACCGTCAGGTCGTCGGGGTACACCGAGCGGTTCAGTGCGTCGGCGAACGTGGCGACCACGCTCCAGCGTGCGGCGGCGTTGTCCCAGCGGTACAGCTTGCCGGGGCGCTTGTCGGAGCCGGAGCCGACGCGGGCGGCCAGGTACAGATCGCCGTTGGGCGCGGTGGTCACGACCGGGTAGGTGATGCCCACGCCCTGGTCGGGCAGTTCGGACGCGTGATCCGTGACGTCCCCGCCGGGGGCTTCGGTGCGGAAGTAGCGCCAGGGGTCGGCGTGCATGGAGGCGAACACATGCAGACGGCCGCTGCCGTCGCGCGCCACGGACGACTGGTTGTGACCGTTGTCGTCGGGGAACTCGGCCTGCTGTCCGCTCTTGTCGAGCAGCGGCAGACGGCTCCACACCCCGTCCGGGTCGCGCCGCGCGATCGCCGGACGGTGCGTGGCGGCCGTCGGTCCGGGCTCGTTGAAGGCGAAGTACGTGTACTGACCGCGCCCCTTGTACGTGGCGACCGGCGCCCACCAGGCGGCCTGGTTCGACGAGTCCATCGCGTACGGGACCTTCTCGATCACCGTCGCCGCGGCCGCCGCGGTCGCGGCACGGCCCGTGTCGTCGGCGCGGGCGGCGGCCGGGACGAGTGAGAGCAGGGCGGCCAGGGACGCGGCCGAGGCGGCGTACGCGCGTGCACTGGGACGTCGCAAGGTGAACTCCTTCGTGGCGGTGAGGCGGTGAGGCGAACGGGAGTGTCCCCGCATGTCGGCACACCCCCTCCGCTGCGCCCGGAATTTACAGCAGTTCCCAGATCATGAACAGAGGTTGCACAATGCGGAACTTGAATACGTCATAGGGATGATGTGTGCGGCATGACAAAGGGCCCGGTGATGGCCGTTTCGACCTTCACCGGGCCCGGAGCGCCGCTCGCCGGCTCAGCGCTTGATGAGGGCGGCGACCTCCTCGCCGGCCTTCTTCATCGCGTCCTTCGGCTCCGACTTGCCGACCAGGACCGCCTGGACCTGCTTGGCCACGGCCTCCTCGATCTGGGCGTTCTGCGCGAACTGCCAGAACGGGCTGCCGGTCGCCGTGTCGGTGATCTTCTCGGTCCACTCGGTGGTGAAGGTGTCCTTGGCGACCTTCGGGTCGGACAGGCCCACCGTGGTGGACGGCGGCAGGGCGCGGGAAGCGAAGTACTCGGTGGTGGTGGCGCGGTCGGAAGTGGTGTGCAGGGCGAACTGCGTCGCCGCGTCCTGTCCCTTGCCCTTGACGATCGCGATCACGCCGCCCCACAGCAGCGCCTGTGGCGTGTCGCCGGCCTTCAGCACCGGCCGCTTCATCGGCTGCATCGCGTCGGCCAGCGTCTTGTCCTTGGACTGCGCCGAGGTCACGCCCTTGCCGATGATGGCGTCGTCGTAGAAGGCGGCCTTGCCCTGCCCGAACAGGGCGCGTGCGTCGAAGCGGTCGACGTCCGCGGCGATCAGCTTCTCGTCGTGCAGCTTCTTGTACCAGGTGACCGCGTCGACGGAGGCGTCGTCGCCGATGGTCACCTTGTCGCCGTCCATGAGTACGCAGCCGAAGGTCTGCATCCACGGGAAGATGTCCTTGAGCTGCGCGACCTTGGTGGCCGCGGCGTAGGGCACGATGCCGTTGCCGAGCCCCTTCAGTTCCCGCAGCGCGCCCTCGAACTCCTCGATGGTGGTGGGGTGCTTCTTGATGCCGGCCTTCTCCAGGAGCTTGGAGTTGGCGATCACGCCGATCGAGCCGGTGTTCCACGGCAGGCCGTACTGCTTGCCGTCGTACATGCCGCTGTTCAGCGCGACGTTCGTGTAGCCGCCCTTCATGGCCACGGTGTCGAGTTCGGCGAGCTTGCCCATCTGCGCCACCGCGGCGAGCCAGGCGATGTCGAGGTGCACCGCGCCGGTCGTCTCGCCGCCGCCGAGCTTGAGGGTGAGCTGGCTCAGGTACTCGTTGTACGGGTACGAGACCGCGCGGATCCTGGAGCCCTCGGCCTTCTCCCACGCCTTGATGATTTTCTCTATGGAGGGCTTGGCGGCCTCCTCGTTGAGCGACCAGGAGGTGAAGTCGAAGTCCTTGGACTTCGTGTCGCCTCCGTTCGAGGAGCTGCTGGCGCCGGATGGTGCGCAGGCGCCCAGCGCACCGGCTCCGGCCACACTGAGCGCGCCGATGCCGAACATGCGCAGCGCGCCGCGCCGGCTGATGCCAGAGGTGGTCATGGTCTCTCCATGGGGGAGTGGGCGGAAGGGAAGAGTGTGGGGGGAGGGTGCGGGAGGATCCCGCGGTCTCAGCTCTTGACCGAACCGGCGGTCATGCCGCCGACGAGGTAGCGCTGCAGGAACATGAAGGCGATGACCACGGGGACGGAGACGACGAGCGAGGCCGCCATCAGCTCCGGCCAGGCGGTCTGGAACTCACCGATGTAGGTGGAGACGAGGCCGGGCGGCAGGGTCTGCTTCTCCTTGTCGGCCAGCGTCACCGCGAAGATGAAGTCGTTCCAGCCGCGGACGAAGGCGAACAGGCCGGCGGCGATCATTCCGGGCGCGGCCAGCGGCGCCACGATGGAGTGCAGCGTCCGCCACCGGGACGCGCCGTCGATGGACGCGGCTTCCAGCAGGGCGTCCGGAATGGTGTCGAAGATGCCCTTCAGCATCCAGACGCACAGCGGCATCGTGAACGTGGTGAAGGACAGCACCAGGGCGGTGTACGTGTTCAGCAGGCCGAAGCTGGAAAAGACGGCGTACAGCGTCACCAGCAGGACCGCCTGGGGGAACATCTGGGAGGCCAGCACCAGGTGCATCAGCGACCGGCGTCCGCGGTAGCGGAACTTGGAGAACGAGTAGCCCATGTACGTGGCGACGACCACGCTCAGCACGGCGGTGATCGAGGCCACGATGAGGGAGTTGACCAGGTACTTGATCAGCTGCTCGTTCTCGGCGAGGGCCGTGAAGTTGCTGAAGGTGATCTCGGTGGGTATGAGCTTCGGCGGGAACTGGAAAGTCTGCTCGGGGCTGCTCAGGGCGGTGGCCAGCAGCCAGTAGATCGGCAGCATGCCGAAGGCACCGATCACCAGGACCGCGGTCCAGGCGGCGATCCGCGAGCGCAGCAGGTCCTTGCGGACCCGGCGTCGCGAGGTGCGCCCGGCGGACGCGGTGTGCGGCCTCAGCCGCTCGGTGCCGGACAGGGGGGTGGAGGTCGTGGAGGTCATCGGGCGTCGCCCTTCCGCTCGGTGATCCTGAGGTATACGGCGACGAGGACGAGCAGGAGCAGCATCCACAGTCCGCCCAGCGCGGTCGCCCGGCCGATGTCGAAGCCCTTGAAGGCGGTCTGGTACACGGCGGTCGCGAAGGTCTCGGTGGAGCCGGCCGGGCCGCCGCCGGTGAGCACGTAGATGGTGTCGAAGTGCTGGAAGTTCCAGATGAACTCCAGGAGCAGCACGATCGAGGCGACACCGCGGACCTGCGGCCAGGTGACGGCGAAGAAGCGCCGGATCGAGCCCGCCCCGTCCATGGAGGCCGCCTCGTGCAGTTCCTTGGGAACGGTCTGCAGACCGGCCAGCAGCATCACCATCATCCAGGGGAAGCTCGCCCAGGTCTTGGTGATGATGACGGCGAGCATGGCGGTGCCGGGCTGGCCGAGCCAGGAGATGGACTCCTCGATGATCCCGGCCTTCATGAGGATGCCGTTCAGCACGCCGTAGTTCGCGTTGAAGATCCACATCCACAGGAAGGAGATCACTACACCGGGGATCACCCACGGGAACAGGAACAGGCCGCGCAGGAAGCCGCTGCCCTTCAGACCCGAGTTGAGAGCGAGCGCGAGCGCGAAGCCGATCACGAAGGGCACCACCGTCGCACCGACGGTGAAGATCAGCGTCTGCTTCAGGATCGTGAGGAAGTCGCCGTCCAGCCAGTAGGAGAAGTTTTCCAGGCCGACGAATTCCCGGCCCGGCAGCCGCAGATCCTGCTTGAAGAAGCCGGTGAACAGGGCCGAGACCAGCGGGTAGACGATGATCGTCGCGAACAGGGCGATCCCCGGGGCGGTCAGCAGCAGTGCGAACGCGCCGTTGGAGAGCCGCCCACCGGCCCGCTCGCGGCGTGGAGCGGCCTTCTGGGGAGGTGCGGCCGTACTCATGGGTGTGTCCTCTCAAACGGGGCGGGAGCGGTGTTGCAGGGCGTGGCACGGAAGGCCGTGCACCGGCAGCCGGATGTGACGCGGCCGGGCGCGAGTGGTGATTCGCCCCGTCCCCTGTTTCGCCGGAGGCCCTGTGTGAATGCCATTGCATGCTCCATTGAACGCAAGTTGCAGCATGCGGGATCGTTCTCCATATCGTGCGACGGCGTCAACCCTGCTGGTGAGTGAATCGCCGGTTCTGTGGGGGACCGGCGAAGTCGCCGCACTTGCCATGAGCTGGTCCGTCGGCCCGCGGCGACGGTGTCGTCGGCTGCGCTGGAAACTTACAACACATCCCACTGGCTGAACAGTGGTTGCACAATATGGATGTGATGTACGTTCAAGGCCGCTCCGCTGTGGCGGAGAGAATCCGAGCTTCACATCAAGGAGGCCGCACCGTGCGGGAAGAAGAGGTCCATTACGACATCGCCGTCATCGGCGGTGGCCTGGCGGGGACCTGTGCGGCCATCGCCGCGGCACGGCTCGGCCGACGCGTCGCGCTGGTCAACAACCGGCCCGTCCTGGGCGGCAATGCCAGCAGCGAGGTCCGTGTCTGGGTCTGCGGCGCCACCGCCCACGGCGTGCACCGCTGGGCCCGGGAGACCGGAATCATGGGCGAGCTGTATACCGAGAACCAGTTCCGCAACCCCGAAGGCAACCCGTACTACTGGGACCAGGTGGTCCTCGACGCGGTCCGCGCCGAGCCGAACATCGACCTGTACCTCAACACCGACGTACGCGAGGTCGAGGCGAGCGGCCCGGACGACGCACGCGAGGTGCACTCCTGCACCGGCTGGATGATGGGCTCCGAGCGGCGCATAACCTTCCACGCGCACCAGTTCCTCGACTGCACCGGCGACGGCCTGCTCGGCCACCTCGCCGGCGCCCACCACCGCATCGGCCGCGAGGCGCGCGCCGAGTTCGGCGAGCCCTGGGCACCCGAGGAGGAGGACGAGGCGCTGCTCGGGTCGACGATCCTGTTCCACACCAAGGACACGGGCCGGCCCGTGAAGTTCGTGCCGCCCGCCAGCGCCCGCGACCTCACCACCACGCCCATCCTGCGCAACCGGGTCCTGCGCACCGGCGACAACGGCTGCGACTACTGGTGGATCGAGTGGGGCGGCGAACTCGACACCGTCCACGACAACGAACGCATCCGCGACGAGCTCCAGTCCGTGATCATGGGCATCTGGGACCACATCAAGAACTCCGGCGAATTCCCGGACGCCGAGAGCCTGACCCTGGAATGGGTCGGCAGCCTCCCCGGCAAACGCGAGTACCGCCGCTTCCTCGGCGACCACATGCTGACCCAGCAGGACATCCTCGAACAGCGTCAGTTCGCCGACCGCGTCGCCTTCGGCGGCTGGTCCGTGGACCTTCACCCGGTGCAGGGCATGTACGCCGACGAACCCGGCGCCCGCCAGCGCTATGCGGACGGCATCTTCCACATACCGCTGCGCTCCCTGTACTCGGCGAACGTCACGAACCTCCTGTTCGCCGGGCGCAACATCTCCGCCACCCACATCGCCTTCGGCGCCACCCGTGTCATGGCCACCTGCGCCACGCTCGGTGAGGCCGCGGGCACGGCCGCCGCGCTCTGTGTCACCGAGGGCCTCACCCCGCGCGAACTCGCCGCAAAACACCCTGAACTGGTGCGCCGCACCCTGCTGCGGCAGGACGCCTCGGTCATCGGCCTGTACGACGACGACCCCGAGAACCTGGCGCGCACCGCCCGCGTCAGCGCCTCCTCGCACCTGAGCCGGCTGGCCGCCGAGCCCACGCGGACCGCACCCGGCGAGCCTTACCCGCTCACCCGAGACCTCGCGCTGCTGCTGCCGGTGGACCCCGCACTCGACACGGTCGACCTGCTCGTCCACGGCGTCCCGGGCGGGCCGGCGAGCGAGCTCAGCGTGGAACTGTGGAGCACCGGCCGCCCCGAGAACGCGGTCCCGGTCGACCACCTGCTCACCACCACGGTCGCCGTGCCGGCCGACGGCCCCCACTGGGTCACGGCCCGCCTCGGCCACCGCCCGGACGCCCCGGAGAACGTCGTCCTGATCGTGCGCGCCTGCCCGGGTGCCGCGCTGGTCCTCGTCCCCGAGCGCACCGACGGTGTCCTGGCGCTGCGCAGCAGGGTCGAGGGGGACGCGGCCGTCGACCACGACATTCCGGAGGAGGACGGCCAACTGGTCCTGGAATGGCAGGCCCGCGGGCTGCGCCGCCGGAGCTTCGGGTTCCGTGCGGCCCCGGACACCGGTGCGTTCCGGCCCGAGCGGGCCGTCGGGGGATTCCAGCGCGCTTACGGAGGCCCGCAGATGTGGTCGTCCGAGCTGCTGCCCGACCCGGACCGGGCCGGGCAGTGGCTGAGCCTGGACTGGGACGAGAAGCAGCAGCTCACCGAGGCACGCGTGGTGTTCGACGACGACGTCGACGAGTACCTCAACAACCTGCACCGCCACCGCACCCCGTTCGAGGTCATGCCGGAACTGGTCCGCGACTACCGTCTCCAGAGCCGCGAGGCCGACGGCACCTGGCGCACGCTGCTGACGGTGGAGGGCAACCGCCGCCGCCACCGCGTGCACCCGCTGAACGGTGCGGACGGCGGGCCCCTGCGCACCGATGCGCTGCGGCTCGTGGTGGATGCGACGCACGGTGCGCGGCACGCGCACGTGATCGCGTTCAAGGCGTACGGCGCGTAAGCGGCACGGCGAAGGGGCCCGGTGAAGGTCGCACAACCTTCACCGGGCCCCTTCGCCATGTGATTCAGAGGACGCCGAGTGCCTGGCTGATGGCGTCGGCGGCTTCGATGACCTCACGGGTGAGGGCGAGCCGCTGCCCGTTGGTCTCGGCGTGGTTGCCGAGGAGGGAGGCCGGGCCCCACAGGGAGATGGCGGCGACCACGTCACCCGAGGCGTCGCGGACGGGCGCGGCGAGGGAAGCACGGCCCAGGGCGCGTTCCTCGGCTTCGATCGCGTAACCGGTGCGGCGGACCGTGTCGATCTCGGCGTCGAGGAGGTCGTGGCTGGTGGTCGTGTAGTCGGTGTGTGCCACGAGCGGCTCGGGAAGCAGCTTGCGGCGCTCCTTGGGCGTGAGGCCGGTGAGGAGACATTTGCCGATGCTGGTGGCGTGCAGCGGTGCCGTGTGCCCGGCCTGCGTATAGGACTTCGGGGCGCGGTGCCCCTCGAAATTGCACAGGAACATCAGCTCGGAGCCCCGGCGGACCGCGACATTGGCCCCCAGCCCGGTGCGGGTCGCGAGGTCCTGGAGGACCATGCGGGCCGCGCGGTGGACGGGATGCCGGTTGGTCGCGGTGGCGGCCAGCGGGAGAATCCCGAGGCTGAGACGGTAGAGGTTGCTGACCGGGTCGCGTTCGACCATGTCGAGCCGTTCGAGGGTGGACAGGAGCCGAGAGGTGGTGGAAGATCCCAGCCCGGTGAGTTCGGCGACGTCGGAGACGCGTAGTTCGGCGCGGCCGGCGTCGAGTGCGCGCAGCACCGAGACCGCTCGTTCGACGCTCTGGTTCGTCCCGGCATCGGTCGCCCGCGTGGCCATGACCCTCCTCATTTTGCAAATGGCTTGCACAATCTGCATCAGCATATCGCGTCGACCTGGGGATGTCCCTGAGTTCCACCGGCTCACGAAGGACCGGATCCGGGCCCGAACCGTCTCGCACGGGACGGCGCCCGGGCCGACGAGCCGTCCGCCTCACCGGGCGGATCGCGGCGAGGGCGCCGATGAACAGGGCCAGGGGGAGGAACGGAGCCGGGCGGGGCCGTACGCCTGGGGACAGGCCGGGACTTCTGCCTTTCGTGGAGACACAGCCGCCACGTGGGCGAGCCCTCGAACGCGCGGGGCCTCAGCTTCGCGGCGCAAGTCACCGCCGGCTGACCCGGCTTGGTCGGCAGGACACCCACGAGCGCGGGTTGCGTTCCGCGGCGGCGTGCCACCAGCCGGGTGGAGATGTGCCGGTGACCTAGGCGGTGGGCTGGTCGGGATGGAGCCCGAGACGTCGGAGAGCGTCGGCGCGGACATGGACGTGGAACCAACCGTGCCAGTGGCCGTCAGCACCGATGCCGCAGGCCAGACCGCATTGGATCTCGTCCAGGCAGAAGGGCATCCAGTCGATGCCGCGATCGCGCAGTCAAGCGCGGACAGCCTCGATCGGGCGGGGGCGGCCCGGTAGATTCTCGTAGGCCGCGATGGTGATCCAGTCGTTGATCGGCGTGTCCATGGCGTCCATGATGCCGGGGTGGCACACAGCTGTCATGACCATTCTTTGAGTGCGGCGAAGAGGACAGTCGCTTCGCCATGCACAGCGGGTGAACCGCTGCAACTGGACCCGGACCGACAGCGCGTGGACCGGCCGGGCTCGCCCTCGGTCACACCCCGACGGCTCCGTCGATCCGTTCACGGATCAGGTCGGCGTGTCCGTTGTGGCGGGCGTACTCCTCGATCATGTGGATGAGTACCCACCTCAGGGAGACCGCGCCTCGCCAGGCGTCACGGCCCTGGATGTCGAGGTGAGGGGCCTCGGCGGCGAACTCGCGCGCGAAGGCCACCTCGTCCCGCCAGGCCCGCCAGGAGGCGGCGACGACCTCAGGTGCAGGAACCGCACCGTCGAAATCGCCCTCCGGGGCGTTCGCCGAGGAGAAGCGCAGCTCGACGTCGTGCCCGGCGAGCACGGCCCGGAACCAGCGGCGCTCCACGTCGGCGAGATGCCGGACCAGGCCGAGCAGCGAGAGCGAGGACGGGGAAACGGATCGCGTCGCCAACTCCGGCCCGAGAGCCGAACACTTGAGCTCCAGGGTGGCGCGCTGGGCGTCCAGCATGGCTGTGAGCATGGGCCGTTCGCCTCCCGTCGCAGGGCCGCTGAACCGGTTGTCGCTGTCAGTACCGGCGAAGAGTTCGATCCGTCGGTCGGGAATCCTCATGACTGCATCATGAGGCCTCGGCAAGCGCTCCAGGAAGCCGCGCCGGGACGTCGGCTTCGTCCGGGACGAATGCTGCCGCCGGACGTCGAAGTCCGGATCGGGCAGCCGGCCACCCGATGGCTCGACTGCGGTTCCCAAGACCCCTCAGAACCGGCTGCCGAGCCACTCGTGGATGGCGAGCGCTGTGCTGCGGGCGTGCTCCTCCAGCATGGTGAAGTGGTCCCCCGGCACGGTGACCTCGGCGTGCGGCAGGCTCCAGTCCGGGGCGGGATCCGCGCCGGGCAGCAGGTCCCGGGCTCGTACGTACAGGGTGGGACAGACAAGCGGAGAGGGTTTCCAGCCGCTGAAGAGCTCGAAGTATCCGGCCATGGCGGTGAGCCGGCCGGTACTGGCGGAGGCGAACTCCGCCGCCCGGCGCAGCATGTCCGATGTCATCGCGGAGAGCACCTGCCCCCGGTCGCCGTGACCGGGGGGATAGGTGTCCACCAGGACGACGGCGGCCGGGGCGGCACCCTCGGACTCCAGACGCTCGGCCACCGCGTGGGCCACCCAGCCACCGGCGGACCGCCCCAGCAGTACCGGAGGGCCTTCGGCCGAGGCCGCGCGGACAGCGGTGACCTGGGCCGTGACGAACGCGTCCAGTGTGGCGGGCAGCGCCTCGCGGGGCTCGAACCCCGGGTGCCGCACCGCGGAAACCGGCCGCAGCCCTCGTAGCCCGGCACCGAGCCGCGCGTACTCCTGCGGGCCGGAAAGTGCGCTGAGCGCGGGGGAGCAGACCAGCCGGGCTCCCGTGCCGCCTGTCGCGAGCATGACGGGTTCGTGCGTCGCGCCGCGCGCCCCGGTCCCGTCGAAGACCGGGCGCAAGCGCGCGGCGACGGTGAGGAGCACCATGCCGTCCCAGCTCCGGCCCCGGGCGCATGCGGTACGGAAGAGCGCGCCCAGGGAGTCGGGAGACTCCTCTGCGTGCGGTGCTTCGGTGCGCCCCCGGACGTTCGACGGAGCGCCCGTCCCAGGAGGGTTCCCTGCACTGCTTCCCGGATCATCGTCCGCCGAAAGCCCCGAAAGCCCCGAAATTTCCGGGGAGTTCAGGGAGCCGACGGTCCCGGGCCGTGCCCGGGCGTCGGGCGCGGCACCCGCAGATGGCGCCTCGGCGGCATACCGCCGCGTCAGCTCGACGGCGAGCGCGCGCGGCGTCGGGAAGTCGAACAGCAGCGTGGACGGCAGGGCGAGCCCCGTCCACGCCGCGAGCTCATTGCGCAGATCGACCGCGGCCAGGGAATCCAGCCCCAGGTCCGCCAGCAGGGCGTCCTCGTCGATCTCGCTCGCGTCCTCCCGATGGCCCAGGACGCGGGCCGCCAGCGTCCGGACCTTCGTGAGCAGCACACTGCCCATCTCGCCGGGGGAAGCAGCCGTCGGCAACCGGCCGTGCTGATCCCCGCCCTCGTCGCCCCCGTGGTTTCCGTCCTCGGCAGGGGATCGGAGCCGGTTCGCCGCCGTGTCACCGCTGCGGAGAGCGGCCGGGGCGAGGCGGGCCGCCACCACCACGGGTTGGTCGCCGGCCACCGCCGCGTCGAAGAGCGCCAGGCCCTCTTCCGGCCCGAGCGGGCCGAACCCGGAACGGGCCATCCGCTGCCGGTCCGCGTCGCCGAGGTGCGCCATCATGCCGTCGTTCTGCCGCCAGGGGCCCCAGACGATCGACGTGCCCGGCAGCCCGAGCCGCCCGCGGTGCCGCGCCAGGGCATCGAGCACACAGTTGGCCGCGGCGTAATTGGCCTGGCCCGCGGAGCCGAAGCTACCCGCCACCGAGGAGAACAACGCGAAAACGGCAAGGTCATGACTCCGGGTCAGTTCGTGCAGAGCGAGGGCGGCGTCCGCCTTGGGGCGCATCACTCGCCTCACCCGGTCCGTGGTGAGCGCCGCGACGACACCGTCGTCCAGCACTCCCGCGGTGTGCACGACGCCCGTCAGCGGGTGGGCCGCCGGCACCGCGTGGAGCAGGGCCGCGAGCGCGGTCCGGTCCGCGACATCACAGGCGTGAACGGTCACCCGGGCGCCCGCCTCGTACAACTCCGATACGAGTTCACGGGCCCCCGGAGCGTCCGGCCCGCGTCGGCCGGCGAGCAGCAGGTGCCGGACGCCGTGAGCGGTGACCAGGTGCCGAGCCACCAGCATCCCCAGGGAACCGGTGCCGCCGGTGACCAGGACGGTGCCCTCCGGGTCGAGCGTCCGCCCCTTCCATGGCTTCGGTGCCACCTCGGTCGGCAGCGGCACCAGCTTCGGTACGTACACCGCCCCCCGGCGTACGGCCGCCTCCGGTACCGAGGCGGCCAGCAGGCCGGGAAGGGCGCTCCACGAATCGGGGTGTTCGTCCACGTCGATCACGGCGAAGCGGCCCGGATTCTCCCGCAGCGCCGAGCGGACCAGACCCCACACCGGGGCGTGCAACGGTACGGACCCTGCCTCGCCGGACCGGCCGTCACTCCCGCGACCGGCGGCATCGTCGTTGGGGAATCCGTCATCTGCCGGAGCGACGGCACCGGACGTCACGAGGACGAGACGGGAACGGGACATGCGCGGCTCGGCGAGCCACTCCTGCACGAGCCTCAGTGCCCGGTCCGCTGCCCGCAGCAGACCAGCAGCCTGGTCCTGTCCGTCACCGGCCGCGCCGGGCAGTGGGCACGGCGCCACGACGACGGCCGAAGACGCGTCGCACGCCGCCGGGCCGGGGTACACCGGGACACCGGAACCGGGCGGCGCGAGAGCATCCACCAGCCATGTGCCCGCGGCGCCCAGAACCCCCCAGCGAGGCGGCGTCATGGGCGCGGACGGCTCGGCCATCGCCACCCAGTCCGTCCGGTGGAGGGCACCGGCGACCGCGCCCGCCGCCGTTGAGCCGGAGCCGGCTTCGGTACGCGGAAGAGGCCGGAGCGCCAGCGAACGGACCGTCGCCACCGGCGAGCCCTTCTCGTCGGTCAGCTCCACCGAGGGCCGGCCGTCCGGACCGGGGGCCACCCGTACCCGCAAGCGCTGCCCACCGGCGATGTGCACACGCACCCCGCTGAAAGCGAACGGCAGGGACAACCCGCCGTCCACCGGACCGGCCGCCCCGGATACGTTCGCGACCAGGCCGTCCAGGGCCAGGGCGTGGAGCGCCGCGTCGAGCAGCGCGGGATGCAGGACGAACTCAGGGCCGCCCGTCTCCCGGTGGGCGGCCCTGACAGCTTCAGGCAGAGCGACGTCCGCGTACAACTCCTCCCCGTGCCTCCAGGCGGCACGCATGCCCCGGAAGGCGGGGCCGTATCGCAGCCCGTCGGCGGCCAGTCGCTCATACGGCCCCGTCCCCGCGCCGTCGGCGTGCAGCGGCATCGCCCCCTCCGGAGGCCAGGATGCGTCGGGCAGGGGCCCGCCGCCGGTCTCACCTGCCGCCGTTGTCCGGTCCTCGGGCGGCCGCGTCGGCGAAAGAGTGCCGACGGCGTTGCGGAGCCAGGGACCGTCACCCGCCGGAGTATTCGGCCGGGAGTGGAAGAGCACAGCCCGCCGCCCCGCTTCGTCCGCCCCCGCCACCTTCACCTGCAAGGCGACGGCACCGTCCGGGGACAACGGCAGCGGTGCGCTCAGAACGAGCTCGTCCAGGACAGCGGCACCCATCAACTCGCCTGCGTGGACGGCCATTTCGAGGTAGGCGGTCGCAGGAAGCAGGATCTCACCGGCCACCACGTGGTCGGCAAGCCACGGCTGGTCCCGCACCGAAAGCAACCCGCTCAGCAGCAACCCGTCGTCGTCGGCCGTACGGGTGTACGACCGCAGGAACGGATGGGCGGCCCCGGCCGCCCGGGAGGCGGGCGGAAGCTCCGGGCCGGCCTCCAGCCAGTACCGGCGGCGCTGGAAGGCGTACGTGGGCAGCGCCACGCGCCGCCCGCCGCCCCCGGCGAGGGCGGCCCGCCAGTCGACGGGAACACCGTGGGCATGCAGCGCGGCCAGCGTGTCGAGCAGGGCATCCGCCTCCGGCCGCGTCCTGCGCAGTGTCGGCAGAACCAGCGGTGCCGGGCCCCGCTCGCCATCGCCCGCTTCGCCCGTGGCCGGGCGGCCGTCCGTGCCGTTTGCTTCCGTGCCCGGCCCGGACACGGCGAGGCAATCACGCACCAGGCCGGTGAGCACACCGTCCGGCCCCAGTTCGACGTAGTGTGCCGCGCCTTGCTCACCCAAGTACGCCACCGAATCGGCGAAGCGGACCGGACGGCGGACATGGTCCACCCAGAATGCCGGTGCGCCCACCTCCTCGGCGGTGGCCGCCCGGCCCGGTACTGCGGTGATCAGGGGCAGGTGCGGTGCTGCGAAGGCCAGGCGCCCGACCACGTCCGCGAACTCGGCCAGCACGGGTTCCATCCGGGCGGAGTGGAAGGCGTGGCCGACCCGCAGCGGCGTCACCGAACGGCCCCGCTCCCGGAAGTGCGCGGCCACCTCCCGCACCGCGGACTCGTCACCGGAGACCACCACCGACGCAGGCCCGTTGACCGCGGCGATCTCCACCGCGCTCCCGGCCCCGGAGAGGTGGCCGGCCACCTCGTCCGCGCCCGCGGCCACGGCCGCCATCGCGCCGCCCGGAGGCAGCGCGTCCATCAGCCGGCCCCGGGCCGCCACCAGCGTGCACGCGTCCGCGAGGGACAACACCCCGGCGGCGTGCGCCGCCGCCACCTCGCCCACCGAGTGCCCGGCCACCAGACCGGGGCGTACTCCCCACGCCTCGAACTGCCGGAACAACGCGGTCTCCAGAGCGAAGAGCGCCGGCTGCGCGAACCGGGTCGTTTCCAGCAACGCGCCCTTCTCCGTGCCGGGTCCGGCGAACATGACGTCCCGCAGGGGCACCGGCAGCAGTGGGTCGAGCAGGGCGCAGCACTCGTCCAACGAACGGGCGAAGGCCGGGTACAGATCCGGTGACTCGTACAACTCGAGCCCCACGCCGCAACGTTGACTGCCCTGACCGGTGAACAGGAAGGCCGTCGAGCCGTGATGGCGGGACGTGCCCGTATGCACTCCTGACCGGTTGCCACCCTCGGCCACGGCCCGCAGGGAGCCGAGCAGCTCCGCACGGTCCCGGGCCACTACCACGGCCCGGTGCTCCAGGGCCGCACGCGTGGTGGCGAGCGAGTACCCGATGTCCACCAGGGACGCGTCAGGAGCGGCGGTCACGTGGTCGTACAGCCGTCGGGCCTGGGCCCGCAACCCCGGCACGCTCCTCGCCGACACCGGAAAGGCCACTGCGGCCCGCCCAGGACGCGCCGCACACTCCGACTCCACCCCGGGCCCGACACGGCCGCTGCTCGCGGCCCCGCCGCCCGCCCCGGCACACAGCGCCGCGGCCTCCCGGTCGACCGGAGGCTCTTCCAGCACCACATGGGCATTGGTGCCGCTGATCCCGAACGACGACACCCCCACCAGGCGCCGGCGGTCCGTCGCGGGCCACTCCACCGCCCGGCTCAGCAGCGCGATCCGCCCCGCAGACCAGTCGACCCGGGGCGTCGGCTCGTCGGCGTGCAAGGTACGCGGCAGCACACCGTGCCGCATCGCCTGGACCATCTTGATCACCCCGGCCACACCGGCAGCGGCCTGGGTGTGACCGATGTTCGACTTCACCGAGCCCAGCCGGAGGGGACGCTCCCGCTCCTGCCGCCCGTACGTCGCGAGGAAGGCCTCCGCCTCGATGACGTCCCCCAGCCGGGTGCCGGTGCCATGTGCCTCCACCGCGTCGATGTCCCCGGGATTCAGACCCGCGTCCGCGAGCGCCTGCCGGATCACCCGCTGCTGCGCCGGCCCGTGCGGCGCGGTCAGCCCATTGCTCGCCCCGTCCTGGTTCACCGCCGAGCCGCGCACCACGGCCAGTACCGGAAGCCCGGCCCGGCGTGCCTCGGACAGCCGGCTCAGCAGCAGCATTCCGGCACCCTCGGCCCACCCCGTGCCGTCGGCGGACGCACCGAACGCCTTGCAGCGGCCGTCCGGCGCCAGCGCCCGCTGGCGACTGAACTCCACGAACGACGAGGGCCCTGACATCACCGTGGCGCCACCGGCCAACGCGAAGGCACACTCACCCCGGCGCAGCGCCTGGGCCGCCAGATGCAGGGCCACCAGGGACGAGGAACACGCCGTGTCCACGGTGAGGGCCGGGCCTTCGAGGCCGAAGGCGTACGCGATGCGGCCCGAGGCGACGCTTCCGGCGTTCCCGAGGCCGAGGTACCCCTCGACCTGCTCGGGTGTCCTTGCCAGACGGCGCGCGTAGTCGCTGTACATCAGCCCGACGTACACACCGGTCTCCGAGCCGCGCAGAGTGCCCGGGACGAGACCGGCGTACTCGAAGGCCTCCCACGCCACTTCGAGCAGCAACCGGTGCTGCGGGTCCATGGCCAGGGCCTCGCGGGGCGAGATGCCGAAGAAGGCGGGGTCGAAGCGGTCCGCACCGGAGAGGAAGCCGCCCTCGCGCACATACGTCCTCCCGGGCCGCCCGGGGTCCGGGTCGTAGAGCGCGTCGACGTCCCAGCCCCGGTCGGTGGGGAAGGGGCCGACGGCGTCCCGCCCCTCGGCCACCAGTTGCCACAGCTCCTCGGGCGAGGTCACGTCCCCGGGGTAGCGGCAGGCCATCCCCACGATCACCACGGGATCGTCGTCCGAACTGGCCGCACTCCGGTCCACCGGCCCGGCACCGGCCGGTGCGACGGCGTTCCGTTCCCCGAGGTGGGCGGCGAGTGCCTCGGCCGTGGGAAAGTCGAAGGCGACGGCCTCGGAGAGCCTCAGACCGGTCACCGCCGACAACCGCTCCCGCAACAACGTGGCCGTAAGGGAGTCCATGCCCAGGTCCCGCAGCGCGGTGCTCGGCTCCACCGCCCGGGCCGTGCAGCCGAGCACGGCCGCAACCTCGCTCCGCACCAGGGCGAGCAGGTCCTCCGACCGCTTCCCGTTGCCGGTGGCCTCCACGCCCAGCGCCCGTGCGGGCAGACCGGCGAGATCCTGCCGCAGGATCTTCCCGGAAGAGGTACGGGGAAGTTCCTCCACCTCGAACAGCTCGGCGGGCACCTTGGAGCCGGACAGTTCCGCACGACAGGCGGCGAGGACGCGTCCCCGGTCCACTACGCCGCCGGGCTCGGCAACCAGATAGCCGACCGGCACCTCGCCGAAGGCGGGGTGCGGACGTCCGGCCACGGCGGCGTCCGCGACGCCGGGCAGCCGCCGCAGTACCGCCTCCACCTCCGAAGGGTGGATGTTCACCCCGCCCCGGATGATCAGATCGCTCGCCCGGCCGGTGATCGCCAGTGCGCCGAAGCCATCGATCCTGGCCAGGTCACCCGTGCGGAACCAGCCGTCGCGCAGTACCTTCGCGGTGGCTTCCGGCCTGCCGTGGTAACCGGCCATCACCCCGGGCCCGCTGACCCACAACTCGCCCTCGCCCGTGTCCCGGCCGTCCGGCCCCCCGCCGACCCGGACCCGGGTCCCGGGCAGCACCCGCCCGCACGCCCCGGACGCCATCGCCCCGCCCGGCGCCGACATGGTGACCGGGCCCGCCTCCGTGCTGCCGTAATGCTCCAGATAGGGCACACCGCAGATCGCCTCGAAGGATTCGTGGAACCCGGGCCCAGCCGCCGCGCCACCACTGACACAACCCCGCAGCGCGGGGCCGCCGAGACCGCCGCCGCCGTCCTGACCGCCGCTCTGGCCCCGGACCGCGTCGAGCAGTGCCGAGTACGTGGTCGGAACCCCACCGAGCAAGGTGAACGAGCGGTCCTCACGACGCAGTTCGCCGAGCACCCCCACCACCGAGAACCTGGGCAGCAGCACCGCGCTCGCCCCCACCGCGGTCACCCCGAGGAAACACACGATCTGGCTCATCGCGTGATGGAGGGGCAACGGCCACAGCACACGGTCCTGTTCGGACAGGCCCAGAACACCGACCAGGCCCGTCGCGACCGGCGAGAGCCGGTTGCGCTGGGTGGACAGCACGCCCTTGGGCACACCGGAGGAGCCCGAGGTGTAGAGCAGCCAGGCCACTTCGTCCAGCGCGAGATCGTCCCGGGCAGGCGTCCTCGGCTCCGTAGCCGCCAACTCCTCGAACCGCAGAACGGCACCCGCACCCGCCACCCCGGTGGGCCGGTCCCCGACTTCGCCGACCTCGCCCGCCGGCTCCACGATTTCCGTGAGTTCCGCGCCCGAATCCGAGCCCCCGCTCCCGCCCCCGTCCTCGGCACCGCCCTCGGCCACCACCACGATCAAACCGGTGCGCAACGGCAGCGGTCGCCGCCGCGCCAGGCAGGCATCATCCGTGATGAGCACCCGTGCCCCGCTGTCGTCCAGCAGGCGGGTCAGCTCTTCCACCGAGTTCCCGGGGTCCAGCGGCACGCCCACGCCGCTCGCCCGGGTGACGGCGAGCAGGCTCTCGACCGCCTCGACGCGGTTGCCGAGCAGCACGGCCACCCGGTCACCACGCTCCAGACCGAGTCCGGCCAGATGACCGGCCAGCCGTGCGGTCCTCCGTTCCAGCTCCCGGTAGGTCAAACGCCTGAGCCGGTCCTCGAAACAGACCTTGTTTCCGAGGCGCCGGGCGTGGCGCCCGAGCAGTTCCGGCAGTGGCTTGACGATGTCGGCGTGCTTGCCCACCGCATGACCTCCTTGAGACGACCCGCCGTTGAGGACGATGGCACAGTGCCCCCGGTTGCCTCCCGGAGACGGACCGACGCCGACGGAGTACGACTCACCTGGCCCGAGCAGTTGTTCTCGCGCACCGGACGCTCTTCACCGATGCCGTAGGCCGACTCGCGGCCACCAGCCGGCGCACGGCACGCCAGTCGCTCCGGTCGGCCAGAACTCGCCGGGACAGCAGCCGGCCTCCTGCGCTCGGGTCCGCGCTGTGCCCGTGCGTGAGGTCCGGGGCCCGGCATCGGCCGCGCGGGCGGGGGACTGCCCAGCCCCGGCAAGGCCACGCAATGATCACGGTCTGCGTGACCGTGAGGTCAGCCGGTCCCGGCGGCGAAGGGACCGCCATCGCCGAAGACGAGCCGCGCGAAGTTCTCGCCGATGCGGCGGTGGCCTGCCGGATCAGGATGGACCTCGTCGGGCAGCGGGAATTCGGCGTAGTCCTCCTCACCGTAGAGGTCACGGCCGTCGAGGTAGTGCAGGTTCGGGTCGTCAGCCGTGCGCTGTTCGACGATCCGGGCGAGTTCGTCGCGGATGACGTTGAGCGTCAGACGTCCGGCAGCGCGTTCGGCAGGATCGCCCGTGGCCTTGAACCGCAATGTCCCGCCGTCGAAGTCGGGCGCGAGGGGCCCGGGAGTGTCCTCCTGTACTGGGCACAGGACGGGGGACACGACCAGCAGCGGTGTGGGCGGATGCCCCTCGCGGATGGTGTCGAGGAAGCCGTGGACCGCAGGGGTGAAGGCGCGCAGGCGCATCACGTCGGAGTTGACGACATTGATGCCGATCTTGACGCTGATCAGGTCCGCAGGGGGGTCTCGCATCGCGCGTGCGGTGAACGGGTCGAGCAGCGCGCTGCCGCCGAACCCCAGGTTGACCAGCTCCACTTCGCCCTGGGCCGCGGCGAGAGCAGGCCAGATCGCCGTCGGGTGGGCGGCGTTCGAGCCGTGACTGATGGAACTGCCGTGGTGCAGCCATACCCTGCGCCCGCTGTCCCGCGCCGGTTCGACCGGGGCATTGGTACGCAGAGCGATCAGCTCGGTGATCTCCGTATGCGGAAGCCAGATCTCGATGTCCTTCTCACGCGCCGGCAGACCGGTGAACCGGGCGGTGCCGGCGGGCCCCTCGAGCAGTTCGGCGGACTGGGTGACCATGTCGGTGATGGTGCGCACGTTACCGCCGGGCACTGTGGCCTGGGCGGCGAGTCGGCCATCGACCAGCAGGTCGTAGACGCCGTCCGCCGGGGCCGGGAAGCCTCGGTAGACCCGCTTGGTGGGCAGGGTGTCCAGTTCGATGGTGGTGGCCCGGGTACGGAAGGCCAGCCGTACGCCGGAGGGCTGGGCCTCGGCCACGGCCAGTTGGTTGTCAGGGATCTGCCGGCGGGCCCGAGCGGGCAGCCGATGCGGCAGCAGGCCGTGTGCGGTCGGTTCCACGTCGAGGAATCCACGCAGTATGTCCGCGGTGACAGGTGTGGTGATCCAGTCGTGTTCGGTGTTCACTGTCCCAGCCTTTTGATCAAGATTCTCGGCATGTTCAGGTGCGCGGTTGTGCCGGTGAGCGGCGGCCCGTCTCCGGCGGCGCGGCCCCCGCTGGTCAAGGCTTGGCCCGGTTCCGCAACAGAACATCGAGGGAATCCAGGATCCAGGCCCAGGATTCCTGCGAGTCGACGGCGGTGTGACTGAAGCCTCCGGCCATCTCCAGGCTGACGTAGCCGTGGAAGACGCTGCCCAGCATCCGGACCGCGTGCGTCTGGTCCGGCTCCGTCAGGTGGTAGCCGCGCAGGATCGCCCGCGTCATCTGTGCGTGCCGCACCCCGGCGCTGGCGGCCGCGGTCTCGGGGTCGAGCCGGAGACGGGCGGCGTCGTAGCGGCCGGGATGCTTGCGGGCGTAGTCGCGGTAGGCATCCGCAAAGGCGACCAGGGCGTCCTTGCCGGCCCGCCCGGCCAGCGCGGCGGAGACCCGGTCGGCGAGTTCTTCCAGTGCGAGCAGGGCGATCCTGGTCTTGAGGTCCTGAGAGTTCTTCAGGTGCGAGTACAGACTCGCGACCTTGACATCGAACCGCCGGGCGAGCGCCGAGACGGTCACCTGGTCGAAGCCGACCTCGTCGGCCAGTTCCGCCCCCGCACGCGTCAGGCGCTCCGTGGTCAGACCCATGCGAACCATGACCTTCCCTTCATTCGGCGATAATCATTATGCATTTACCTAATACTTTTAGGCAAATGTGCGGAACGGTCCGCCGGAGAGGCCCGCTCGACACCATCCCGAGAGCTACCCCGACGGCGACGAGGAGCAGCTCGCCGCCCGCTGGCGCAAGACCGGCGTCCACGAGCGGTGCGGCACCGCGGACGGCGAACCCGACCAGCTGCTGGCCCAATGGCCGCGCTGGGACACCGTCCTGCCCGACCGGCAACTCGCCTTCGCGTACGCCCTGACCCGTACGGTCTCCGCCGCGATGGACGTCGCGGGCGGCCGCCGAGACCGGCTCACCGGTGAGCGCGTCGCCCAGCGTCCCCGGGACCGCGCCCTCAACTGGCTCGTCTCGTCCTACCCGCTGCTCGGCGGCCTCGCGGCCGGACTGACCGTCGTTGCCGACGCCGAACTCGTGGTGGATTCAGCTCCGGCCAGCGAACGCGCGGTACGCCGTCCAGGTGCCGGTTGCCCGGCGGGCCTCGGCGGCGCGGGGCGTGTCGAGGGCGAGGATGCCGCGCGGGCCGCCGTGGCAGCGGGAGGGCGGCAGGTCCTCGGGGGGTTCGGTCCAGTGGTCGTATCGCACGAGCCGGGGGTCGTCCTCGTGGCCGGGCAGTACGTCGAAGAGACAGCCCGCCCCGGAAACGAACCAGTAGCTCCACTCGCCCACCCAGTCCGAGTTGGGACGGTCCTCACGGTCGTACCAGAACGGGGCCATGGCCTGCCCGATCGCCTGCTTCAGCCCGGCGGGGCCGACGGGCGGCAGGCAGACGGTGATGCGCTGTTTGCCCATGGTGTCCCCTCCTGGGGTGCGGTCCGTGCTGGATGCAAGGTCGGACGGCGCGTGGTGCGGTGCGCGAACCACCTCGGCAGACCACGCCGGCCAGATCGCCGGCAGGGGCCCGCAGGAGACGAGTGGGCTCGTCAGCCGACGCTGGCTCGGTCACCGGGTTCTTGTAACGGAGTTTCCGTTCCGTGGTGTTCCCGCCCAACATCACGCAACCGCCTTTGTCTGCACGCGACGGTGGGTTCCACCAGCGTCGCCGCCACCGAGCACGCGCCCGCCGTTGCCCCTGCAAGCAGCGCGCCCACGCGTTCGGGCGGGGTGCCCCGGCAATGACAGCTCCACTCTCCACGTCCAAGCCGTTGACCAGTGCGAATGAAGAAGTCCGGTTGGAGCGCCCATACTTCGGCTGTAGACCGTGATCTTCGTGTCTGCTCGCCGTCGGTATGGAGCAAGTCACTTCAGGCTGCGGGAAATAGGCACTCTCATGTGTTGGCGCTGAAATATGCAGTGGCAGCATCGACGAAGCGGTCGTGTGCGGCTCGTGCGGTGTCCTGCGCTGTGGTGAGCTCCTCGATGCTCGTGGCGGCATCAACCATGTCGTAGGTGGCGATGACCATCGCCTGTGCGGTGGCGTGGACAGTCGGGTCGGGCACGAGGAGCCGCAGCGCAACCAGGGGGTGGGTGATGGCGGAGCGGGTGACATGCGACCTGGCTCGCAGTTCTTCCAGCTCAACGTCGCGCGGGCTGCGCAGCTGAGCGCCGCTCGGCGGCCGGCCGCCCACCGGCTGTTCTCCACGGGTGCTGGTGCCGGTGCAGAGTCAGTCCACATGAGCCTTCGACCGGCGGGCTTCGGACCCGGGTCGAATTTGGGGGAATGAGCCGGGTTGACCGGCGGCTTGGTGCGGCGGGGCGGAGGCCGACGTGGCGCTGCGACGTGAAGGCCGCGCCTGTACCGTGTTCGCGTTGAAAATCCGACGCCTGGAAGGCCGATCGGCTGCGCCGGGAACAGCCGGCCCGGTCTGCACGGTTGCATCGACCGAGGGACCGGCGCCGTACGGGCGGGGAACACGGTGACTGAAAGGTCATCCGCCCCGCCAGGATCCGGATTCCAGGGTCGCGGTACGCCCGCCGCGCACTCGGACAAAGACGTACTTCTGCAGGAGGACCGTTTCATGACTGACCGGCCGTTGACGCTCATGGCAGTACACGCCCACCCCGACGACGAGGCCACCGGAACCGGAGGGGTCCTCGCGCGGTACGCGGCGGAAGGCATCCGCACGGTTCTCGTGACGTGTACCGACGGCGGTTGCGGTGATGGACCGGGCGGTGTCAAGCCGGGCGATCCCGGGCATGATCCGGCGGCCGTTGCCTTGATGCGCCGCCAAGAACTCAAGGAGAGTTGTGACATCCTGAAGGTCAGCGATCTTGAGATGCTGGAGTATGCCGACTCCGGGATGATGGGCTGGCCGAGCAATGACGCCCCTGGATCCTTCTGGCGGACCCCCGTGGAGGAAGGCGCTGCCCGACTTGCGGAACTCATGCGGCACTACCGACCCGATGTGGTCGTCACCTACGACGAGAACGGCTTCTACGGCCACCCCGACCACATTCAGGCCCACCGCATCACGATGGCGGCGCTGGAGATGACCGCGCTGACACCGAAGGTGTACTGGACGACGGCGCCCCGCTCGATGATGCAGCGGTTCGGGGAGACCATGCGCGAGTTTCGTGGGGACATGCCGGAGCCGGATCCTGCCGAGGCCGCCGCGATGGCCGAGATCGGCCTGCCCGACGATGAGATCACCACGTGGGTGGACACCACCGCATTCAGCGGTCAGAAGTTCGATGCGCTGGCCGCGCACGCCAGTCAGGGCGAGAACATCTTCTTCCTCAAGATGGGCAAGGAGAGGTTTGGCGAGTTGATGGGCATGGAGACCTTCGTACGTGTCAAGGGCGCCGCCGGCGCCGCCGTACCCGAGAACGATCTCTTCGCCGGACTGCGCTGATCCGCTGTGTGTCGTCATTGCCGCGTTGGCGCCGGCTTGGACTGGACCGTTCGCCAGTCGGGCGGGCGCCGGCCGTCAGCACCGCGAGCGCGGCGAGGGCCCGGTCCCGAGTCAAGGCCGGCCGGCTCCTCGCGTACCCTTCCCACCGCTCCGTCCGGCACCGCGCCCACGGGGTGTCCAGGACGAGTGATCAGGCGAATCAGATTCTGCTGAAGGCCGGATCCACTGGTACCCGGCTGTGGCCCATGCCGTGCGGAGTTGTTCGTAGGCGGTCTGGACTCGGGCGTCCGCCGGCTTCTTGCGGGCGAGGGGGCGGCAAGTGCGCGGACGGCGGGGACGGCGAGCAGCAGCGGGACAGCGAGTACGCCTCTGCCGTGCACGGGTCATCACGTGTATGACGAGGTACGTCGAACGACCGCTCAGCGGCTCGGTGACCGGCGCACCGTCAGTACCGCCACGTCGTCGTGCTGGCCGCCACCCCCGGCGAACGCACGCGCGTCGTTGTACAGCGCACGCGGCAGCTCGGTGGGGGAGACCGACACGCGCCGGGTGAGGCTCTCGGTGAGCGGGTAGAACGCACCGTCCGCGGCGCGGGTCTCGGTGAGTCCGTCCGTGGTCAGGAGCAGGGTCGCGCCGGGCGGGAAGACGAACCAGTCGACCGTCGCGGGTTCGTGGGCGAGCTCGGCGAGACCGAGGGGGACGCCGGACGTGAGGGCCAGTGTCGTGACGGTGGCGTCCTGCAGCACCTGTGGCAGGACGTGACCGCAGTTGATGGCCTGCACCTCCGCACCCGCGTCGATGTTGAGGATGAGCGCGGTGACGAACCGTTCGTCGTCGCCGGTCTGTGAGGCATAGGAGTTGTGCCGTACCACGGAGGCGTCCAGGGCGTCGACGAGCGCGGTCAGGGTGGGTTCCCGGTGGGCCGTCGCACGGAACGCGCCGATGACGGCGAACGCGGCGCCGACCGCCGGGAGACCCTTTCCCTGGACGTCGCCGATCAGCACCCGGGTTCCCCACGGCGAGTCGACGACGTCGTAGATGTCCCCGCCGACCAGACGGTCCTCCTGCACGGGCTCGTACACGCCGTTCACCAGGACGTCTTCGGTGAGCATGGGCAGTGGGCGCAGGATGTGCCGCTGCATCGCGGCCGCTGTGGAGCGCAGCCCGATCATCTCCTGCTCACGGCTGATGCGCCGGTGGCACGCGTAGACGGAGGCCGCACCCAGTACGAGGGTGAGCAGGATCATGAGGATCCTGTCGAGCCACGGCCGCCCGTCCCCGTGCCGGACCAGCATGGTGACGATCACGACGAGTCCGGTCCAGGCGGACACGAACTTCGTCTGGCGGACGGTGCACAGTGCCGACGCCGCCGCCGGAAGGAAGACGAGAAGGCCCAGAAGCCACACCGGGGACTGCGACAGGGCCCCCAGAACCAGCACCAGCAAGGTGACCGAGGCGACGACGATCACGACTTCGGCCCCGCTCGGCGGTTCGATGGCCTCGGCCGGACGCACCGGCCTCTTCGAATGCTTACGTACCACGGGACCTCCGGGGCAGATGGGGCATTTCTGTTTACAGTAAGCAGGCCCCGACCGCGGGGCGGCCGCGCCCCGCCGGACGACGGCACCCACTCGGCGGCCGGTACTCCGGCCCGGCGCACGGTGCGCCGGGCGGCGGGGATAAGGTCTCCCCGAGGGGGGAACCGGATGTTGCAGGCATTGGGACTGGGCTCAGCCGAAGAGGCTGTCTACACCGCTCTGCTGCCGCGTTCGTCCGCCTCGGCCCAGGAACTCGTCCGGCAGACCGGACTGGAGCGGGCCGAGATCGCCCGGGTCCTGCTCGATCTGGCGGCACGTGGCCTGGTCGCGGTGGTGTCGGAGGCGGGCGGTGAGGTGTCTGCCCCGGCCGGCCAAGGAGCCGACGGAGGACCCGCCGCCCGGTACCGGCTCACGCCGCCTTCCGTAGCCCTCGCCCCGCTTCTCGTCGAGCAGCGCAACGCGTTGCAGCGGGCCGAGAACGCGTTCTCGGTGCTGACCGAGCAGTACCGGAGCACCGCCGCACACCCTGCGGGCAGTGTCGTGGAGGTGGTTGTCGGCGTGGAGCAGGTAGCCCACCGGTTCCACCAGCTGGAGCTCGGCGCGCAGCGGGAGCTGCTCGTGTTCCTGGTTGGCTCGCCGATGGCGGTGCCGCGCGAGGACACCGACATGGCGGAGAGTTCCGCGCTCGACCGCGGCGTCGAATTCCGGGTAGTGGCCACGAAGGACTACCTCGACGGACACGAGGTGGCAGCGGACATGCGGGCGGCCATCACCGCTGGGCTGGAACTCCGCCTGGTCGACGACTTGCCGCTGAAGATGGTCGTGTCGGACCGGGAGCGCGCCATGGTGCCGCTGGAGATGGCCGGTCCCTGTGGCGAGCCGAGCGCCATCGTGGTGCACCGCAGCGGTCTGCTCACCGCCCTTGTGCACCTGTTCGAGAAGGAATGGGACCGGGCCCGGCCGCTGTACCCCACTGCCTCGGGCGTACGGGCGCAGACGGCAGCGGAGCAATGGCCGACGGAGGGCGAACTCGAAGTCCTGTCCTTGCTGCTGGCGGGGATCTCCGACCGGCGCGCTGCTTCGCAGCTCGGTGTCTCCATCCGGACCGTGGAGCGGCGGACGCGCCGCCTGATGGACCTCGCGGGAGCCGATTCCCGCCTGCAGCTCGGCTGGCACGCCGCCCGCGCGGGCTGGCTGTGACCGGCTCTCCCTCGTGAGCGTCTGACGGAAACCCGACATGCGGGAAACCCGTCATGTGCAGGCATCCCTACGCCATCTGCATGTCTGCCAGGCTGCAGCCGCACCACGGCATTTCATTGCATCAAGTAGGGAGATTCATGCGCCCCATCACACGTATAGCCATGGGCGCGGCGTCCGCCGCGGCCCTGGCCTTCACGGCAGTCACGCCGTCCGGGGCGGCGGATGCACCGCATGACGCCGCACCGGGTTCGGGGAAGAACCCCGTCGTCGGCAGCGAGACCGCGCAGGACCGCGGCAAGCAGACGGCGGTCACGCTCGTCACCGGAGACAAGGTCCTCGTGACCACGGACAAGTCGGGCCGAAGCTCCGCGGCGGTGCTGCCACGCCAGGACGGCACGCAGCCGATGTTCCAGACCTACCAGTCGGGCAAGGACCTCTACGTCTACCCCGAGGGCGCCTCCCAGGCGGTCGGCGAGGGCAGGGTCGATGAGCAGTTGTTCAACGTCACCGGGCTCATCCGTCAGGGATATGACGACGCGCACACCGACTCGCTCCCGCTGATCGCCACGTACGGGAACAGTGTGAACGTCGCCAAGAACGCACCGGAGGCACCTCGTGGCTCCGAACGGGGCCTGTCGCTTCCCGCCGTGGGCGGCGTCGCGCTCAAGGCGGACAAGGACACCGCCGCCACGTTCTGGCGGGACGTCACCGACTCCCGTTCGCGTTCCGCCTCCGCGTTGAAGAAGCTGTGGCTGGACGGCAAGGTCGAGGCCACGCTGGACCGTTCCACCAAGCAGGTCCACGCGCCGGAGGCCTGGGCGGCCGGCTACGACGGCAAGAACACCAAGGTCGCCGTGCTGGACACGGGCGTGGACGCCGAGCACCCGGACCTCGTGGACCGGGTCGCAACCTCCAAGAACTTCACGGATTCCAAGACCACCGACGACCGTGTCGGGCACGGAACCCACACCGCCTCCACGGTCGGCGGGTCCGGAGCCGCAAGTGACGGCCGCAAGAAGGGCGTGGCCCCCGGCGCCTCACTGCTCATCGGAAAGGTTCTCAACGACGGCGGATCCGGGCTGGACTCCTGGGTCATCGCCGGGATGCAGTGGGCTGTCGACCAGAAGGCCGACGTCGTCTCCATGAGCCTGGGCAACCCGTCGGTCAAGGACTGCACCGACCCGGTGGCCCAGGCCACGAAGCAGCTCGCGCAGAACACGCACACCCTGTTCGTCGTCGCGGCGGGCAACGCCGGCCCTGGCACCGAGACCGTCTCCTCGCCCGGGTGCGTGCCCAGTGTGCTGACCGTCGGCGCCGTGGACCGGGACGACAGCACCGCGCAGTTCTCCAGCCGCGGCCCCGTCGCCGTCACGCACACCCTCAAGCCCGAGATCGCCGCCCCCGGCGTCGACATCTCGGCGGCGAGCGCGGGCGGTCGCGGCGTCTACGCCTACCGGTCGATGTCCGGCACCTCCATGGCGACCCCGCACGTCGCAGGCGCCGCGGCCATCCTCCGCCAGGCCCACCCGGACTGGACCGCTCAGCAGATCAAGGCCGCGCTCGTCTCCTCGGCCCGCACCGGCGGGAAGGTGGAGGGCGCCGACCACACAGGCGCCGGCGTGCTCGACGTGTTCGCCGCGGTGAACCAGAAGGTGGTCTCCGCGCCCGCCGTTCAGGCCGGCAACTACAACTGGCCGCAGGACGCGTCGGACCGCACATCCGTGAAGGTGCCCTTCACCAACAACAGCGGCAGCGACCTGACCCTGAACCTGAGCGTCAGCGGCGTACACGGCAACGACGGCAGCGAGGTCCACTCCGACGTCGTCAGGCTGGAGCAGCGCAGGGTGACGATCCCCGCCGGGGCCACCGCTCAGGTGCCAATGCAGATCGACCCGACCGCCCGTCTCCAGGACTCCCAGTACGGTGCGGTCACCGGCCGGATCCTCGCCACCGGCGGCGACGTGCACGTCTCCGTTCCGGTCACGTTGTACGTCCAGCCGGAGACGGTCACCCTCCGGGTCAAGACCGTGGACCGCAACGGCAAGCCGGCGGCCGGCAGCTCCTCCGTGGATCTCGTCAGCCTGGACACCGACAAGGGAGAGCGCCGCAGCAACTCCGGGGCGCCCGAGCAGACGTACCGTGTCCGTCCGGGCAACTACTCCATCAGCGGCTTCGTGTCGACGTACGACGCGAACGGCGCCGCCGAATCGGTCAGTTACCTCGCGCGGCCGCAGCTCCGGATCACCCGGGACACCACGGTCGTTCTCGACGCCGGGCAGGCCCACCGTCTGAGCCTGGAGACCGACCGGCCGGCGACGGTGGACCTGAGCACGATCAGCTACGCCCGCACCTGGGACGACACCTGGCTGATCTCCGGCTCGGTCTCGATGTCCGGCACCGCCCAGAAGGTCTACGCGGACATCGACGGACGCGCCACGAACGGTACCTTCGAATTCCGGCCCACCTGGCGCGCGAGCGGCTCCGAGGGAGGCTCGCCGTACGTCTACAACCTGACGTTCCCGACTTCGGGACCGCTCCACTCCGACCAGGTCTACCGGCCCAAGGACTCACGGATGGCGCAGGTCACCGAGACCTGGAACGCCGTGGGCAAGGAAGCCGACTACCTCGACGCGATGTTCGTCCGCCGCCCCGAGAACGGCAGCGGCTACATCCCCGTGAGTCCGTACGGCGCGGTGCACGTGCCCACGACCCGCACCGCCTACTACACGACCGGCGACGACGTCTGGTACCACGGCGCGATGAGCAGCTTCCCGTTCGCCGCGTTCATGGGTGACCAGGAGCGGACCTACCGGACCGGACAGCGCCGGGCCGAGGAGTGGTACCGCGGCGTGCTGCGGCCCGCCGCCCCGCGTGACACCGACGGCAAGCCCGTGCTCGCCGCCGAACGGCAGGGCGACCTGATGGGCATCCAGACCGCGTTCTGGCTCGACGGGTCCGGCGACCACTGGTCCCCCGGCGGGTCCTTCGGCGACATCGGCAACCTTCTGCTGAAGCGCAACGGCGAGGAGATCGGCCGGAGCACCTACCCGTACGACGTGTTCACGGTGCCGGACGAGGATTCCGCCTACGAACTCACCCAGAAAATGGAGAAGATCCCCACCTCCGACCGGAACTGGCTGCGCTCAAGCGCCGTCACCACCACGTGGAGTTTCCGCTCCCACCGGGAGGCGGACGTATTCTCGCGCGGCCTGCCGCTCCTCTTCCCGGCGTACGACGTACCGGTGGACGGCATGAACACCCTTCCTGCGGAGAAGGGACTGAAGGTCGGCCTGTCGGTCGAGGGACACGCCGGATACACGCCGGGCGCGATCACGGCGGCCACGCTGTCCTACTCCTACGACGGCGGCACCACCTGGACCCAGGCGCAGACCGAACAGCATGACGGCCGCTGGACGGCCCTGCTCGACCACACCGGAGCCTCCGGAAAGCAGGTCACGACGAAGGCGACGTTCACCGACGCCAACGGCAACGCGGTCACCCAGACGGTCATCCGCGCCTACGACGTCCGGTAATCACCTGGCACGGGCCGCGTGGTCAGTACGTCGACCACGCGGCCCTTCCGGGCGCAACCTTGCATGAGAAGATGAATGCGGTTTGCGGCCCAACAGGCCGATACCGCCTGTTTCCCGTCAGGACGCAGTCACGTCCGGGCGTCAGGTGGGACCGGCCATCAGCGGTGGACCTTCTCGGTGGTGCCGAGGCTGGTTCCGTCGACGGTGACGCCGTGCGGTCGACCGGGCAGCACGGGCCGAGACTGACTCCCGAGTGAGAGGCGTACGCGGGACGTCAGCACCGCGCACGCGCATCCCCAGCGGTCGACGGGCGGTTATCGCAGGACGAAGCCGGTGCCGAGTCCGTCCGCGGGATCGAGGTCGAAGCGGTGCTCGCCGGTCCGGTACGCCATCCCCGTGACCTCTGGAATGACAGCGGCGTAGCCGTCGGCGGCCGACTCCGCGACGACCCGTGCGTGGAAACGGGTGCCGACGATCGAGTCGTGGACGAGAATCCGCCCCGGCTCGAGGTGGCCGGTCGCTGCGAGCACTGCTACGCGGGAGCAGGTGCCGGAGCCGCACGGGGAACGGTCGACCTGGCCGTCGGCGAAGACGGTGACGTTGCGCTGGTGCGGGTTGCCGTTCTCGTCGGTGCCGAGGTCGTCGTACAGGATGGTTCCGTAGATGCCGCTGAGGCGGTCGTCGACAGGGTGACGGGCGTACTCGCTGTCGTTCAGCGCCCATTTGACCTCGCGCCCGATCGCGATGAGGTCGGAGTAGTGCTCGGGGGTGACTGCCAGTCCTGCGCCTGCCGCTTCCAGATGCGCGTAGATGGCGCCGCCGTAGGCGACATCGACGACCATGTCCCCGCGGGATGTGGCGACGGTGATGTGTTCGGCGAGCCGGTAGCTGGGGACGTTGACGAAGTCGACTCCGGTGATCTGTTCACCGGCGGTCTGCACGCGCAGGGTGACCCGGCCCGAGGGGACGTCGATGACCACGGTGGTGATGCCGGAGGGGTCGCGGGCGACGCGGCCGGTCTGCACGGCCCAGACGGCGAGCGCGATGGAACCGTGGCCGCAGGCTGTCGAGAAGCCGTCCTTGTGCCAGAACAGCACGCCGAAGTGAGCACCCTCGTCATCGGGCGGGGTGATGAACCCGCCGTACATGTCCGCGTGTCCGCGCGGTTCGAAGCACAACAGCTTCCGCAGGTTGTCCACGTCGGCGTTGTCGATGGCGAACATACGGCGTTCGGCGACGGTGGCGCCTTCGATGGCGACCGGCGGGTCGGGGACGATGCGGAACGGTTCACCACCGGTGTGGTAGTCGGTGGTGAGTACCTGGTGGATGGTCATGAGGTCCTCCACGGAGCTGGTGAGCGCAGGGTGTGAGCCGGCCGGATCCGAGCGGCGTCGACGAACTCGTCGGGCACGGTGAGTTCGTCCGGACGGGTCGGCGCCGCTCCGCCGATTCGGAGCTCAGGCTTGGATCCGGTCCGCCTCGCGACGGGACGTCCGCGCGCGGGCCGATGACCTGGCTGCCGTTTCCCGTGTGCCGACCGGGATCGTCCACGGTCTCGCCCCGTCGGTGAATCCGCGCACGGTGGATTCCGCGGCCTCGCGGAGTTCGGCGACCTCCCGGTCGGCCATGACGAGGCGGAGATCGCCGAACGCCTCTTCGAGCTCGGCGTCACGTTCCTCCTCGGTGGTGACGGTGGCCTCCCGGCACGGCTCGGGTAACCTCGCCGCCGCCACCGCCGTTCGGCGGCTCCCGGACGGTATCCCGCACCGCGCCCGCTCGGTGCCCAGGAGCGTCACTGGCACGAATCGGCCACGGTGGGCAGCCGCATCATCCCTCGGTGGCTGCGGTCACGAGCCCCGTCTGCCGTGCGGCGAGCCGCGCCCGGGCGGGGCCGTGACAATGCTCTTGATCGTTCAGTCGTCGTACGTACACAGACAATGAGGTCGTCATGTCCAAGGTCCGGCTGGCCACCGACCACGGTGACATAATCCTGCAGCTCGATGCCGAGAAGGCTTCCGCCTGGGCGAGTTGGCCGGCAGCCTCGGCGTGGCATCGCCGAAGTCCACCGGCGACCTCATCGAGCAGATCGTCCGCCAGGCAATCACCGATGGCCACATCGGCCCCGGCCACGACCCGGCGACAGAGACCGACCTGCTCGCGGCACTCACCGCCTTGACCCCGCTCATCGAGCCGAGCGTGATCGAGCCCCAGGAGGCCCTGACCGCCGTCGACCGGCACCTCGACCGACTGTTCACCAGGGGGACCTGACCGCCGACACCGCGCCCGGACCCGCTGCCGGGAGTGCGCGGTGCCCCGCCGGCCTGGGCGTTGTAGGACCGGGGGATCAACAGTAGTCGTCCGCGGGGCTGTCCTTCCCGCCGTGCCCGACGGCCTCGAAGTACGCCCAGGCGGTCGCGGCCCGCAGGGCCGCGCCAAATCGCTGCGACGGGTTTGCCGCCGGGGAAGGGAAGTCCGGACCCGTTCTCTCCCGTCTGCGGTGGACGGGCGGTCGTCGTGATCTCAGCTCGGCAGGACCGCCCCGTGACCGAGGAGGTTCTGTGCCGTGAACCCCAGCAGCCTGCGCGCGGCCGAGGTGTCGACGGGTGCCGCGCGACCCGGCAGCGGGCGCCGGAGCACGGTCGTGGGGTGAAAGCGGCGCAGCAACTCCTCCGTCGGGTACGGCACGATGATCTCGGGGGCGCAGAGGTGTACCGCGTGCGCCGCACGGCCTGGCACGTCGAGGGCCAGCAGCGCGGCCCTCGCCGCGTCGTGGACCTCCAGGTACGTCCACAACTCTCTCGCCCCCGCGGCCGGGTCGGCCGTGAGCCGGGCGGCGTGCGCGTACAGCCGTTCCTCGAATCCGCCCACGTACGGATAGCGCAGGCACACCACGCTCATCCCGTGCCGCCGCGCCATCATCTGCGCTGTCAGCTCGTCGACCTGCTTGGACAGGCCGTAGGGATCGGCCACCTGGGAGGCCATCTCCTCATCGACCGGTGCGTACGGCGGATGAGGATCCTCGGCGGCCGTCCAGGGCAGGCCCGTGACACCCCAGGAGCTCGCCACCGCCGCGTGCCGGATCCCGGCCCGGCCGGCCTCCTCCAGGACGGTGAAGGTGGAGAGGCTGTTGCCCGCGAAGACCTCGAACGCGGTGTTGCGCGCGGGAGTCGGGATCGCCGCCAGGTGGATGACCGCGTCGGCGCCCTCCAGAGCCGCCCGCACGGTCTTCGCGTCGGCCGCGTCACCGGTCACCACCAGGCGCGCCCCCGCGAGATCACCGGGATCCTCGAGGACCAGGGCGTTCGCCTCGATCCCGCGCTCGGCGAGCAGCGCGAGGACCGCGCGCCCGATCCGCCCGGCGGCCCCGGTGACCATCGCTCTTCTGACCATCCAGTCACTCTCCCGTGTCGGTGCTTCTACGCGTAGGCGCGCACGGCGACGACATGCGCCGACGCCGCCCCGTTGGTGGTCTCGACGACGACCCGGATCGCCGATGTGGTGACCGGCTCCGCCGGCGTGTACGTCTCGCGGCGCCGCCGATTCTGCGCCGAACGGGCGATCACGCGCCAGGTGCCGTCGGTATCCAGTGCCTCGACGCGGTAGTCGCGAAGGAGGGTGGGGAGGGTGTCGAAGGGCGTGCGGTGGTGGTGCAGGTTGATCAGGTCCTCGTTGACGTCGTCGTCGGCGATGACCTCGATCCGGCCCAGGGCGACCGGTTCGGGCCAGGCCAACTCGAGCCATGGGGAGGGGTCGTCCGCCAGTGGTGCGGAGACCCACATGTGCGGTCCCGCGTACGGGCGGGCATAGCCGTCGGTGGCCTTGGCGGGGGAGTAGGCCGCGGTCTCTCCCGTACGGAGGCAGAAGGTGCGGCGAAGCAGGCCCGTGTCCGTCCACTCGCGCAGCGGCTGCGGCGATTCGTCCGACGGGCGCAGCGGGACGCGTGTGAAGCACAGGACGCCGGGGGCCGGGCGGTCGGAGCGGTGCAGGGTGAGGGCGTCGTTGGCGCGGACCACCAGGAAGGCGTTGCGAGGGGTTTCGGGAGACCAGTCCAGGCCCGTCCTGATCCACTGCCGGGCACCGGCGGCGACGGGCACGGTGGTGGAGGTGACCAGGCGGCGCGGGACGTAGTTCTGGCCGAGTTCGGGGTCGTACAGATCGATCACGATCTCGGTGTCGCGGTCGGCGTCGACGAGCAGCTCCACCCCCAAGAGGCCCGGGTCCGCGGGGAGGACGATTCCGGCGTCCGCCGCGAGCGGCCATGGCTCGTCGGACTCCTCGACCGCCAAGCTGCTCAAGGCGGAGGATGCGCTGACCGTCGCCCGCAGGGCCAGGTCCTCCGGGTCCGTCGAGGCGAGGCCGATGAGCGAGGCATCCTGGCGCAGCAGCGCCCGTTGCAGCTCGGGCACGGGGAGTCCGCGCGGGGTGACATCCCGGGTGGCGCAGAGCGCCGCCGCCGTGCCGGCTGCCTGGCCGATCGTGGCGCAGGTGGCCATGACCCGGGTCGAGCCGAAGGCGACATGGCTGGCGGAGATGTTGCGCCCGGCGAAGAGCAGGTTCTCGGTGTTCACCGAGTAGAGGCTGCGGTACGGAATGTGGTAAATGCCGTCCGCGTAGAGCTGTCTGGCACCTGCCCCGGTGGCATACATGCCCTGGGGCGGATGCAGGTCGATCGACCAGCCGCCGAACGCGACCCGGTCGGCGAACTCGGTCTGGCCGAGGATGTCGCCCTGGTGCAGGACGTAGTCGCCGAGGAAGCGCCGGTACTCCCGTTTGCCGGGGACCGAGCCCACCCACTCCAGGGTCATGTTCGCCGCGTCGAACTCGCCCGAGTTCTTGATGTGGTCCCAGATGCCGTGGATCACCGACCACAGCTCGTCGCGGATGCGTTCGTTGTCGTGGACGGTGTCGAGCTCGCCGCCGAACTCGATCCACCAGTACGCGCAGCCGTTGTCGCCCGCCTTGATGATGCGCCGCTGCGGGATGGAGGTCCCGGTGATGTCCTTGGCGAAGCCGGGCGCCACGAACTTGACCGGGTGGCCGGCGTCCTTCGTGTAGAAGAGGAGCGTGGAGCCCAGGGTGATGTCGTCGGCCGTCTCCGGAGCCCATGCCTCGTCGTACTCGGCGCGCGATTCCCGGCCGATGCGGTGGTGCGCGCCCGCCAGGTGGCCGATCAGGCCGTCTCCCGTGCAGTCGAGGAAGAGGGGGCTCTCGAAACGTATCCGCCGCTCCGAGCCCATCATCCAGCCGGTGACCGAGGTGATCCGCCGGGCCTCGTCCGGACCTTCGGCGTCGACCTCGCGCACGTCGGTGTTGAGATAGAGCGTGATGCCCGGCTCGGCGCGTACGGCGTCCAGGACCACGGCATCCCAGTAGTAGGGGTTCCCGTCCGGGTTGCGGAACTGGTTCTCCACGAGCAACTCGCCCATGATGCCGCCCTCTCGGGCATGGTGATTCCTGCCGTGGCCGGTCGCGCCGCACACCCAGACCCGGACCTCGCTGCTCGCGTTGCCGCCGAGCACCGGCCTGTTGTTGATCAGCGCGACGCTCCGGCCGAGCCGGGCGGCGGCGATTGCCGCGCAGACCCCGGCCAGGCCGCCGCCGACGACGGTGATGTCGTGCCGTGCGGTTTCATTCCTCATGTCGTGCGTCACTTACTTCCAGTCGGGATCGGTGGCGAGGCCGTAGTAGATGCGCGGGGCGCCGTCGAGGGTGAGGGTGACCTTGCCGTTGGAGGCTTTCAGAGAGCGTTCCTGGCCGATGCAGTTGAGCTCCCGCACCTTTCCGTCGACCGTCCCCGAGTGGGCCACGACCTTTGTCCTGGTCGTCCAGGTGTCGATCCATGGCTCGGGCGATGCGTACCAGGGATCCTCACCGTGCTCGGAGTTGAGGACGTACCCGTCCTTGCGGCTCCAGATGATCGACACCGGACCGCCGGGTGTGGTGAACAGGAGCCCCTTGATGTCCTGGTCCGCGAAGGCGAGATGCCGGACGAACTCGGCCTCGTCCAGGACCCGGGCGGCGGTCGCGAAGGCGAGCAGCGAGGGCTTGGCGCTGGTGTCGCGGTTCATCAGGCCGTAGTGGTACTCGGGGTTGGCCGGGTCGGCCTCCTGGGGGTGGTGGATCACCGAGTCGTGCAGCTGGTACCAGTTGACGGCGCGTACCTTCTCGGACTTGGCGAGAGCGAGCGTGAGCAGCGTGTTCTCGGCGGCGTGCCGGTAGGTGTCGCTCCACCAGGCGTTGGGCCGGGTCGGAGCGTACGCCTCGGTGAGCCACAGCTCCTTGTCGCCGCCGTACTCCTGAAGGACCTGGTTCGCCTTGCGCAGTGCGCCGAGGAAGTTCCAGTACGAGCCGGACGACCCTTGCGTCCACTCCTCGGGCGGCGGCGCGAAGTCGGGCGTGAAGTTGCCGCGGCCGGGGTGGAAGGCGAAGGCGTCGATGAGGTCCCAGCCGCCCGCGTCACGGAAGTTCTTGGTCCATATGTAGTCCATGCCGCCGAGGCCGGCGTTCATGACCTTCATCCGTGAGCCCGCCGCGTCGAGGCGCGTGGTGACCTGGCGCAGACCGTCCCGGACGTAGGCGTCGGCGCCGCGGCCCGACATCCAGGGCTGGTTGACCTCGTTGCTCACCTCGAAGTACGCGGCCTCGGCGTCCAGGGCCTTGGCGACATTCGTGTCGGCCCAGGCCGCGATCTGCTCCGGGCTGCCGCCCACGGGGATGCCGCTCAGCTCCACGTTGTGCCCGATGCCGTTCGCGTCCAGGGTCGCGGTGTCGATGCCCGGGGCGCCCGCGTAGGCGATGCGGATCCACTTGATGCCGAGCGTCCTGACCAGCCCGAGCACGGCGTCCTTTCCGGGCACGAGCAGCCAGGGGTAGTTGGCGAGGCCGAACATCGACTCCTTGCCCGCCTTGTACGTGAACTCCGGGAGCACGCTCAGATTCGTGCGGGCCAGCGCCCTGTCGTTGCCGCTGGCCACCTCCACCTCGGTGAACACGATGTTCTGCGAGGGCGAGGTCAGGGGAAAGGAGGCGTTCCAGGCGGCGCCCGCCGCGAGGCTCCTGGAGAGCGTTCCACCACCGATCCGCTTGCCGCCGAAGTCCCGCGCCCACCAGGTGAGCGTCACCTTCCTGGTCGCGGCCGAGCCGTTGACGACCTGCGCCCTGAGCGTCATCGTCTGTCCGGCCGCCTTGTAGAGGTTGAACGGCTGGTCGGTCCACACCTCCACCCCGAGGGGCCTTCTGGCGGCGAGCGCTCCCGCCCCGCGCGGCCGCAGATCGCCGAGGACCAGATCGGCCTCGGTGACCGCGGTGCCCGCACCGGTCGAGGTGCCGGGGGAATGGATCCATGTGGCGTTCGTGCTCGCCGGGACGGTGGACGAGAGGCAGAAGAAGCCCTTCGAGCCCGCCCACGTCTCCACGTACGCGCCGCCCGCGTTCACCTCGTACGGAATGCCGCCCCGGGCGTCCCGCTCCCATACGGTCAGCGCTTCGTACGACTCCGCCGCGCTCGCCCCGTACACCGTGCGGGAGAACATGAAGCCGGCCGGTGTGAGCGTGCCGGAGCCGCCGACCTCCCACTTCATGTGCGCCTTGCGAGCCGTGACGTCGAAGGTGCCGCGTACCGTGACTCCGGACGCGCCGCTCGCCATCGTGTACGTGACCTGAATCGCGGGCCGCCCGTCGGCGAGCGTGATCCGGGCGGGCGTGCCGCCGAAGGTGCGCTGCTGGCCGAGCGCGGTGTCCTTGATCATGAAGTGGCTGAGCAGGACGCGGTCGGCGCCCGCACCGTCCTGCACGAGGATGCTGCCGTCGACACGGCCGACCAGCGTGATGCCGTCGGCCTCGATGGTGACCGGGTCCGCGGCGTGCGCGGGAACGGCCGGCAACAGTGCGGCGCCGGTGGCGACGGCCGTGCCTTGGATGAATCTGCGGCGGGCGACTGACATGGAGGTGCCCTTCTCTCGGTCTGGGTGTTCCGGATGCTCCGAAGGCTGAGCAGGCTCCGAAGCGGAAGGTGTGGTGGGGAGTCGACGGCCCGGCCGTCGGCGCCGGCGGGACTCAGCCCTTGACTCCGGTGAAGCCGAGCCCGGCGACGATGTACTTCTGGCAGACGACGAAGACGAGCACCGGCGGGGCGACGGCGAGCACCATCGCGGCGATCAGCTGGTCCTGCGGGGCCTGCGTGGTGAGCTGGGCGAGAGCCACGCTGATCGGCTGCTTCTCGGGGTCGGTGATGGCCACCAGCGGCCAGAGGAAGTCCTTCCAGGAGTGCATCACCGCAAGCAGACTGATCACGGCCAGCACAGGCTTGCTCATGGGCAGCACGATCCTGGTGAGCAGTTGCCGGGTACTCGCACCGTCGACCCGCGCCGCGTCGAACAGCTCCTTCGGCAGGGCGTCGAAGAACTGCTTGGCGAGCAGCACCGTGAAGGCGTTCGTGCCGGCCGGCAGCCAGATCGCCCAGTAGGTGTCGCCCAGGTTGAGGTGGAGGAACGGCACATCGGTCACGGTCATGAAGAGGCTGACCATGTTCACCGTGTACGGCACGAACATCGTGGCGAGGATCGCCCCGTAGACGACCTTCCCGAACTTCGGCCTGAGCACCGACAGGGCGAAGCCCGCCGTGGCCGAGACGAAGAGCTGCACGAACCACGATCCGCCGACCACCAGGAAGGTGTTCATCAGATAGCGGCCGACACCCAGATCGGTGTACGCCGCCGAGAAGTTTCCCAGGGCCGGCCGGTCCGGCCAGAGGGCCAGGGGCTGGGTGGTGAGCTCGGTGGGCGTCGACACCGCGCCCTTGACCATCCAGTACAGCGGTCCGATGCCGATGAGCAGCAGCAGGATCAGGGTGAGCACCTGGACGGAGCGCACGGCGGCGCGTACGCCGGGCCGTCGGCGGTCGTTGGCGGAGACGAAGGTGGTGAGCGTGGTCATGACTTGCTCCAGCTGCGGGTGGCCCGCAGATACACCGCGGAGAGCAGGGCGAGGGCGAGCACCATCAGGAAGGAGAGCGCGGCGGCCTGGCCGTACTCGCCGTCCTGGAAGGCGTACCGGAAGATCAGCAGCAGGACCGTGAGAGTGGAGTTCTCGGGTCCGCCACCGGTGAAGACGTACGGCTCGGTGAAGACCTGCACCGTGTTGATCAGCTGGACAAGCAGCAACAGTCCGATGACGGAACGGAGCTGGGGCAGCATCACATGCCGGATACGCCGCCAGATCCCGGCGCCGTCCACCTCGGCGGCCTCGTAGAGTTCGCCGGGGATGCCGACCATCGCCGCGAGGTAGATCAGGACGGCGCCGCCCATGCCCGCCCAGGTGGCCTCCAGGACCAGCGAGGGCATGGCGCTGCCGGAGGACTCCAGCCACGGGTACGGGCCGAGCCCGAACTTGCCGAGGACGTTGTTGAAGAGCCCGCTCCCGGGATCGTAGAACCACTTCCAGAGCAGGATCGCCACCACTGGCGGGATGACCACCGGCAGATACACGAGGAAGCGGAAGACGCCCGCGCCGCGCCGCACCGTCGACATGACCGCGGCCAGGATCAGTGGCGCCGGGAAGCCGATCAGCAGGCCGAGTACGACGAAGAACAGGGTGTTCCCGACAGCGGTGCCGAGCAGCGGATCGTCGAACAGGGTACGGAAGTTGTCCAGGCCGACCCAGACCGCGGGCTCGACGAGGTTGGTCTTCTGGAAGCTGAGCAGCAGGCTGCGCGCGATCGGCCACCAGGCGAAGAGCCCGAAGACCAGCAGCGCGGGGACGAGGAAAAGCCAGGCCGTGAACTGCTTGCGGGAGCCGGTGCCACGCCGCCGGGGCAAGGTTCGCGGCACGGGCTCCCCGGCCACAGGGGCCGGGCGCCGGGACGCAGTGAGCAGAGCCATGGGCCGGCTACTTCTGGTCCGCGGCGAGCTTGGCATTGACGTCCTTCTCGGCCGAGGCCAGCAGGGAGTCGATGTCGGCGTCGCGCTCGGTGAGCACAGCCTGGACCACCGGGTCGAGCGCGGTGTACAGCTTCTGCGCCTGGTACGGCGGCTCCGGCTTCAGCCTCAGCGCGGAGAGACCGTCGATGTACGGCTTGAAGTTCTGCAGCTTCACATTGACGTACGGCTTGATCGCGGCATCGATCTCGGCCTGCCGATCCTTGTCGAAGACCGGCAGCGTCGGCACGCCCACCGCGGACTTCGGGTCGGCGGAGAGCGCCTTGGCCTGCTCGGCGGCCAAGTCGGTGCTGTACTGCGGCTTGGCGTAGGCGAAGGTCAGCCACTTGACGGCCGCTGCCGCGTGCTTCTTGTCGGCGGACTTCGGGACCATGTAGATGTCGCCGCCGGTGAGTGTCGCATCGCCGCCGGACTGCGGCATCGGAGCCACACCGAAGGCGTCGGTGTTCTCCATGCCGAACTGCATCTTCGCCAGTCGGTACGTCCCCGGGCTGCCCATGAACATGCCGACCTGACCGGCCGCGAACTGCTTGATCACGTCGTTCTGATTGTTGAGCAGGGTCTTGCCGAGCGAATCGTCCTTCCAGCGCATGTCCTTGAGCAGCCGCAGCCCCTGCTTCGTCGGCTCCCCGGTGAGCGTGGCGGTGTACTTGCCGCCCTGCTCCTTCTCCAGCTCGCCGCCGAAGGCGTACGACAGCATCGTCAGCTGCCAGCCGCCCTGGTTGTCCTTGGACTCATGGACGAAGCCCGCCTTGCCGGTGCTGTCGCTGATCCTCTTGGCGGCTGTGCGGACTTCCGCCCAGGTGGTCGGCGGTCTGTCCGGGTCCAGGCCGGCCTTCTCGAAGAGCTCGCGGTTGTAGACCAGACCCTGGGCGTACGGATTCTGCGGTACGCCGTACACGTCGCCGGCGCTGTCGGTGAGCGGCTGGAGGACCTGAGGGTTGAACTCCTTGAAGTGCTGCCACTCCTTGAGCTGCCCGGTGATCGGCTGCACCTGCTTCTGCTGGATGAGCCGCTGCGGCTCGGTCAGCGGCACCTTGATGACGTCTTCGACATTGCCGCCGGACAGCTTCGCGGAGAACGTCAGCGGATCGAAGACCGTGGTCGAGCCCTTGACCTTGATGCCTGGATTGGCCTTCTCGAAGTCGGTCACCTGCTTCTTGAAAAGGGCGAGCCCCGGCTTGTCGGTGGCCGGCGGCATGCCCTGTACCCGCAGCAGGAGATCGCCGTCCCCGCCGGCACTGCTGGGGGTGAGGGAGGAACAGCCCGCGAGGGTCGCGGTCAGCGCCATGCAGCCAAGTATGGCCGCACAGCGGGAGTTTCTGGGCATAACGGCTCCAAGAAGGGCAGGAGTGGGTGCGGTGCGGTGTAGCGCGGTGTTGTGCGGTGCTTTGCTCGTTGTGGTGGTGTGTGCCGTGGGTGGTCAGTGCGCGGGTGCGGGGCCCGTCGAGGCGCGGGGGATCAGGCGGGAGCCGATCTCCACGATGGGGGAAGCGGCATCGGGTCCCCGTCCGGTGCGGCCTGTTGTGTTCGCGATCGTCTCGATCAGGAGGTCCCCCGCCCGCGTGGCGATCTCTTCGGGGTCGATCCTGATCGTGGTGAGGCTGGGAGTGGAGACGGAGGCGAGCAGTGTGTCGTCGATGCCGATGACACTGACGTCGCGCGGCACGCTCACGCCGAGGTTTGCCATCTGGTGCAGCACGCCGAGGGCGACCAGGTCGTTGTGGGCGATCACGGCGGTCGCGTCGTGCGCGGCGACGAGGGTGGCGGCGTGCACGCCCGTCTCGAACCGCGGCTCGTACGGGCCGAGCTCGGACAGGGAGAGGTCGAGTGCTTCGAAGGACTCCTGGATGGACTTCCCGCGGCTCAGCTCGGCGCGGGACGCGTTGATGAAGACACAGCGCCGATGACCGTACGCCTTCAACTGCTCGGCGGCCTGGGAGATGCCGGCGGACAGGGAGATCCGGACCTCGGGGATGCCCGGGACGTGACGGTTCACCACCACCAGCGGCATCCGGCCCGCGAGTTCATGGAGCCGGTCCTCGGTGAGGGTGGAGGCCCACAGGATCAGGCCGTCGACCCGCTTCGAGACGGCCGCGATGGCCGCCAGTTCGTCGGCCTCGCGCTCGTCGCTGTCGGCGACCAGAACCGTGTAGCCCAGGTGTCGGGCGCGGGCCTGCATCGCCTTGATGATCGGCGGGAAGAACGGGTTGGCGATGTCCGGGACGATCAGGCCGAGCGTTCCGGTGCCGCCGCCGCGCAGTGAACGGGCCGCCGGGTTGGGTGAGTAGCCGAGCTCGGCCGCGGCGTCGAGGATGCGCTGCCGGGTCGTCGGCTGCACCTGGTCGGGTGCGGTGAACGCGCGGGACACCGTCGACACCGAGACGCCCGCGGCGCTCGCCACCTCCCGGATCGTGACTGCCACGGACGGCCTCCTCGTCGTCTTGAGCCCGGGGGACCCCGGTCTTCCTGATCCGGGGGATCCCGATCGTCTCGCGTCTGGACCCTGCGAATGCGGTTGATGTTTGCGAACGTTCCCGGGACGTGTCAAGACGTGTGTCAGAACTATTTCATCGAGGAAAATCCGCTGGGTGCACGGGACTTGTGCTTCGGCTCGACTGCTGCTGATGATGTGTTCTCAAGAACGGCACTGCAATTGCGGGAACGTTTTCATAGAGGAGTGGCATGAAGATCACCAGCCTGGAAGTGCTGACTCTTCCCGACCACGGCGACAGCATGATGCTGGTCGTGGTCGACACCGACGAGGGCATCCACGGCTTGGGCGAGGTCGGCATCAGGTCGCGCCAACGGGCGGTCGCGGGCGGTCTCGAGCACCTGGCGGAGCTGATCGTCGGCGAGGACCCGCGACGGATCGAGCACCTCTGGCAGGTGATGTTCCGGCGCGGTTTCTTTCCCGCCGACCGCATACTCGGCGCCGCCATCGCAGCAGTGGACGTGGCGCTCTGGGACATCCGGGGCAAGGCGCTCGGCGTGCCGGTGCATGAACTCCTCGGGGGTCGGGTGCGTGATCACGTACCCGCCTATGTGCATGTCGGCGACGGCTACCACGACCGCGCGTGGTTCCTGGACCGCTGCCGCGGCCTGGTCGCTGAGGGCTGGCGCCATCTGCGGTTCGCCTCGCCGCACGACGCCGACGGCAGGCTCGACGCCCGCCGCTGCCTGCGTGACTCGGTCGGTCTCTTCCACGAGGTCCGGGATGCGGTCGGCGACGAGGTGGAGTTGATCCTCGACGTCCACACCCGCCTGGATCCGCCGGAGGCGCTGACCCTGTGCCGGGAGATCGAGGCGGCCCGCCCGTACTTCGTCGAGGACCCGCTGCGCTGTGAGAACCCGGACAGCTACCGCATGCTGCGGGCGCGTACCGGCGTACCGCTGGCCGCAGGTGAGCAGTACGGATCCAAATGGGAGTTCAGGACACTCATCGAAGATGATCTCATCGATTACGCGCGAGTGGACGTCGGGGTCGCCGCGGGCCTGACCGAGGCGAAGAAGATCGCGGCGATGGCGGAGACCCACCACATCAAGCTCGCCACCCACAACCCCCTCGGCCCGGTCACCGCCGCCTCCTCGCTCCAGCTCAACCTGGCCTGCCCCAATATGGCGATTCAGGAGCACCAGACCGACCCCGACCCGGCCATCGCAGCCCTCTTCACCGCGCGGCCGACGATCCTGCCGGGGCGGGTGGAGCTGAGCGAACTGCCCGGCATCGGCGTCGACATCGACCTGGAGGCGGCGCGCCGGTACCAGGCCGCGGCGGCCGAGCGCCCGCACTTGCGCACGGCGGACGGGGCGTTCACCAACTGGTAGCCGGGCGGATCCGGCCGGTTCCGGGCGGTCGCGCGGTCCCGAGCCCGCGCCCGTACTCCGAGCACGACCTCAGAGCACGGCCTCCGAGCACAACCTCCGAGCACGACCTCAGACTTCAGAAGCGAGGGGAACTCCGTGGTGTCATTCACACGAGCCGCGAGACCGGTCGAACTGGTCCTTGCCGGCACAGCGTTCATGGGTGTGCTGATAGGCGCGTCGGCGACGCCGGCCGGCAGCCAGGAACGCGAGAAGCTACAGGTGAGCGCCGTGTCGTCGCGGCCCGGCACGGTGTCGGGAGACGATGCCCTGATACGCGTCGAGGTGCCCGCCTCCGTGGCGGCCGACGGGGTCCGGGTCGAGGTGGCGGGCCGGGACGTGACGTCGAGCTTCCGGGCCTTTGGCGACCATGCGCTGATGGGCGTGGTGAAGGAGTTGTCCAAGGGCGACAACAGGCTCACGGCCCGGGCTCCGGGCGCCGACGCCGGACAGCTGACCCTGAAGAACCACCCCATCACGGGGCCGGTGTTCGCCGGGCCGCACGAGCAGCCGTTCGTCTGCGACACCGCCGAGTTCAAGACGGTGACCGGCGGCACCCTCGGGCAGCCGCTCGACGAGGACTGCTCGGTCAGGACCCGCGTCGACTACATGTACCGCACCACGGCCGGCAAGTTCGTTCCGCTGCCCGACGAGAGTGCCCGACCTGCCGACCTGGCCACGGCCACGACGAGCACGGGCAAGAAGGTGCCGTACATCGTCCGCGTCGAGACCGGCACCATCAACCGAGCCATCTACGAGACGGCCGTGCTGCACGATCCGCAGTCCGCCGCCCCCGACCCGCTGCAACGCGGGCCGGGCTGGAACGGGCGCCTCGTGTACGGCTTCGGCGGGGGCTGCAACGGCGGCTGGTACGTCCAGGGCCGCAACACCGTCGGCATCATGAACGACACGTATCTGAGCAAGGGCTACGGCGTCGCATCGTCCACGCTGAACGTCTTCGGAAACAACTGCAACGACCTGCTGGCCGCGGAGACCATGAGCATGGTCAAGGAACGCTTCGTGGAGACGTACGGCGACCCGGCCTTCACCATCGGAAACGGCTGCTCCGGCGGCTCGTACCAGACCCACCAGATCGCCGACAACTACCCGGGTCTGCTGGACGGCATCCTCTCCGGCTGCAGCTTCCCCGACGTCGGCTTCGGGACGATTCAGACGCTCAGCGACGCCCAGCTTCTGAACCACTACTTCAAGGATGTCGCGCCGGACGCGTTCACCGAGGAGCAGCAGCGGGCGGTCTCCGGGTTCGGCAAGTGGGAGAGCATCGGCAGCCTGGCCCGCGCCGCCGGCCGGATCGACCCCACGGTCTACTGCCCGTCCCAGCTGCCCGCGGGGCAGCGCTACGACCCCGGCACCAACCCGGACGGTGCCCGCTGTGACGTCTACAGCCACACCGTGAATGTCTACGGCGAGGTACCGGAGACCGGGAAGGCGCGCAGACCGCTCGACAACACCGGTATCCAGTACGGACTTGAGGCCCTGAACAAGGGGGCCATCGACATGGACCAGTTCATCGACCTGAACCGGCGCATCGGCGGCCTCGACGACGACGCCAAGCCTGCCGCGGAGCGCACCGTCGCCGATCTCAAGGCGGTACGGCTCGCCTACCGCACGGGCCGCATGCTGAACGGCGGCGGTGGCCTCGCCGACGTCCCGATCATCGACTACCGCGACTACACCGACGACGCGGCCGCCGGCGACATGCACATGCGCTTCCACTCCTTCTCCACCCGGGCCCGCTTGGACAAGGCCAACGGCACCCACGCCAACCAGGTGATGCTCACCCGCTCCAGCGGGCACGGATTCACCCTCGCCGGGATGCTGTCCGACATGGACCAGTGGCTCACCGGCATCAAGGGGGACTCCGGCGACGACGCTCCCATCGAAAAGATCGTCCGCCACCGGCCGCAGGGTCTCACGGACGCCTGCTGGACGCGTGGCACCGGTGCGAAGAAGATCGCGGAGCCCCAGGTCGAGGGCATCGACAACACCGAGTGCAACACCCTCTACCCGGTGTGGACATCGCCGCGGATGGTCGCCGGAGCCGATGTGGCCAACGACATCGTCAAGTGCCGCAAGCGTCCCGTGACCCGCTCCGACTACCGGGTGCCGGTGACCGATGGCCAGTTGGAGGATCTGCAGGCGATCTTCCGGGACGGTGTCTGCGACTGGTCCAAGCCCGGCGCGGGTCAGCAGGACCTCGCCGGTACATGGCTCTCCTTCGACCGGAAGTGAAAGGATCGCGGCCGAGGGACCGGACTGGGGCAGGTGCGACCCCTCGCTCCGATGCCGGTGGGGACGGGAATGCCGGCGTACGCATCCGACTTCGTCCTTCGCCTTGCGATGCACGGCACCGCCCCCCGCTCCCTGATCCGGCCTGATCCAGACGAAAGACCCCAGCGCCAAAGACGGCTCGCGCGACGATCGATCCGACCGGACCGGCTGCGCGCGGTGAGCAAGGGGCGCGAGTCCCGACTCGCCTCCCTCCTGCCGCCGGCGCAGTGAGCGTACGGGCGGACGCCCGAAGGTGCGGGCCCCGGCATGCGGGGCCCGCACCCTCACGTGTGACCTGCCGACCCCTCAGCGCGGCTCTCCCGACGACTCAAGGGACGAGAAGCCCCCAGTACACCCCCCACGGCACGAAGACCATCCCCGCGGCAAGCAGAAGACCGAGGCGCACGGTGTGCGGAAGCGAGCCGGAGACACCCGCATGAGCCAGGTACTCACCATAGGCCCATGCCTGCTGCCGGGCAGGTTCCGTGCCGACCGCTCCCGCGGTGATCACGAACGACACGTCCGCCGCCGGCTCGCCGCCAGGGACACCGCCCACGCCCCCTCGGACAGTCCCCACATCCCGGTCCTGGCCCGGTCGGCTCCGGGTCGGTCGCCCAGCAAGCGGAGCGCAGCGAGCGCGTCATCGGCGAGGAGGGAGTAGTCGCGGTGCACAGTGGAGTACCCGGTGGTGCGCTTGTCGTAGTCTCTATCCCCAGGTTTCCGGTCGGCCGGCAGCCGTGACGTGCGCGTCCTTGGAGATCCAGATCCTTGTTGCCACCACAACGGGCGTCGAGGTGGGTGGACCCCCTCCAGGGGTGGGGACAACCCCCGGATCTGCGCTGCCCGTGTCAGCGTGGACGCTCTCCGCATCGCGCCGGTCGAGGTGACCGAGGTCAGCCATCAGCCGCAGATTCAGCCCGCTCCGCCCACTGTCCAACGACAGAACACACCGTGAAGGGCAGGGGGGGCGAGAATGCCCGGCTACGACCTTCGTTCGCCGCCGGACTGCGCTCCTGGGCGGAACCCGCCCAGGCGGACATGACCGAGGAGACATCCGGGCAAAGTGCGCTGCCGGCCGCCGCTACCGCCCGGGCGTGCTGTCGCGCACGACCGGCTCCGCAGGGAGCAGCAGCCCGCTCGTCGGGGTGGCGGCGGGGTCCTCGACGGCGGCGATCAGCTGGTCGACGAGGGCGCGCGCGATGGCGGCCAGGGGCAGGCGCGCGCTGGTGAGGGCGGGCTGGAGCAGCGTGCAGAGCGGGATGTCGTTGAAGCCGGTGACGGCGACATCGTGGCCGACGGTGAGGCCCGCCGCGCGGACGGCCTGGTAGGCGGTCAGGGCGAGCCAGTCGCTTGCGCATACCAGGGCGGTCGGGCGGTCAGGACCGGTGAGCAGGCGCTGGACGGCGTGGGAAAGCGCGGCCGGGTCGTCGCCGGGAACGCCGACCTCGAAGGCGCCGTCGGGTGCGGTGGCCGCTGCCTGCAGGAAGCCGGCCCTGCGGTCGGCGAGCCAGGGCAGGGATGCGGCGGAGTTGAGGTAGCAGATCCGTCGGTGGCCCTGGTCCAGCAGGAGCCCGACCAGCGCGGCGGTGGCGGCGGTGGAGTCGATGTCCACCCAGTTCTGCGGGCGGCCGGGGGCGGTGCGGCCGAAGGCGGCGAACGGAAAACCGGCCTCGGTGAGCACGTCGACACGGGGGTCGTCGTGGACGACGTCGGAGAGGACGAACCCGTCGACCTGGCGGGCCGCGATCAGTCCGTTGAAGGACCTGGCGACTGCTCCGGTGCCTTGTTGGGGGTCGGAACGGAACACCAGGATGCGGTGGCCGACCGCGTCGGCGGCGGTCACCAGCGCCTGGAGGAAGCCGCCCATCAGGGGGTTGGGGTCGGCAGGGTTGTCGGCGGGGGCGGGATAGCCGATGATCTTGCGGGTACCGGTGCGCAGGCTGCGGGCGGACTGGTCGGGCTGGTAACCGAGTTCGTCGATGGCGGCGGTGACCCGGGCGAGGGTGGTGGCGCGCAGCCGGTGAGGTGCGTTGAGGGCGTTCGAGACGGTCTGGCGGGAGACTCCGGCCGCGTGTGCGACGTCCTCGATGGTCACCTGTCGAGCGGTCATCGTTCCTCTGTGGTCGGCGGGCTGGGGGTGGCGGTGGCCTCCCCCAGCCCGCGGTTCTCAGTGCTCGCGGGTCAGGGTGAGCAGGCCACCGGTCGGCACGGTCACCGAGTTCACCCCGGCGACGAGGTCGAGCACGGTCTCGGACAGGATCTCACCACGGCAGTCCTGGACGCGCGCGAGGGCCTGTTCCGGTCGGGGGCAGGTCAGGAGCACCGCGGGGTCGCCGTCCGCGTTGGCGACGAGCAGGGTCTGCGGGCCGTCCGCGGCGTGCCGGTCCGGGAGGGCGACGGGCAGTGGCGCGTAGCGTGCGACCACGGTGGTGCGGTGGTCGCGGGCGCGGACCAGGGGGTAGCCCAGGTCCGGCCGGGCGGGTTCCAGGACGCCGAGCTGGAGGACGTCGGCGTACCGGCGGGAGATGCCGAGCCAGAAGCGCAGGGTGGCGAGCTGGTCGGGGCTCTGGGTGGTGAGGTCGACGGAGATCTGCGGCACCGAGAACAGCGCGTTGACGAGGTGGACGGCGACGGACTCGGGCGTCTCGGCGGAGTTCCACGTGATCATGTCGGAATGGACGGCGAGCGGGCCCGCGGTGAGGCGGCAGTCGACGGTGCGCTGGCGGTTCTCGGCAGGACTGAGCGGGCAGTCGGTGGCACGGACCATGGTGGCGTACGGCCACAGCCCGGGGCTGACGTACGGCTGGCGGTGCTCGACGATCACGTCGGGCCGGGTGCTGCGCAAGCGGGCGTCGAGGTCGGAGAGCAGCTGGAGCACGCCCTCGTGGACGGCGGTGCGGTCGGCACCGGCCGGGGCGGGCGGGGGATCGGGGACGGCGAAGCGGTCGATGAAGTCGAGCTTCACACCGTCCATGTCCCACTGCTCGACGGCGCGGGAGACCTTCTCGACCAGGTAGGCGCGGACCTCGGGGTGGCGGGGGTCGAGCACGGCCGCGTCCAGGAGGGGTTCCTCGCGCAGGACCGTTGCCTTGAAGCGGTCCCAGGCATCGTTGTGGCGCCCGATGAACGGCAGTGCGTACCACAGGAGGTAGGCGAGACCGATCCGGTGGACCTCGGCGACGTGGGCCGCGGGGTCGGGGAAGGCCGCCGGGTTGGGCTCCCAGTCGCCGCAGTGGCCGTAGCCGCGCGCACGGTCGGTGGTCTGCCAGCCGTCGTCGACGATGATGCTCTCGCAGCCGACGGCCGCGGCGAGGGAGGCCTGGCGTTCGACGGCGGTGTCGTCGACGTTCTGGTGGAGGCTGTACCAGGTGGAGTACGCGGGCATCCGGGCGGCGGGGGAGACACCGGGGTGGTGCAGGCCCTCGGCCCACCAGGCGGTGACGGCCTGCAGGGTGGCGGCGAAGTGCCGGCCGCTGAGATCGATCCGCAGCCGCAGCGGCGGCCCGTCCGGAGTGAGGTCCTGTTCCACGGTGAAGGCGAACTCGCTGCTTTCCTCCACCACGCCGGCGCCGACGCGCACGGGTGCCGAGGTCTCGTCGGCGGCGGCGGTGCACAGGGCGCGGTCGTCGGCGCCGACCAGACTGGCGACGGGGGCGCCCAGGGCGAGCGAGACGGTCCGGGGGGCGATCCAGGACGGCGGCAGCCAGTGGGAGGCGTTGGTGTCCGGGGTCCAGTAGGCGGTGGCCCCGAGGCAGGGAACCCGCCATTCGGCACGGACGGTGGCCGCGGCCGCAGTCGTGACCTCGATCAGGGCCACGCCGTCGCCGACCGGGGTGACGACGGTCTCCAGCCGGTCGCAGCCGAGCCCGGTGAGGTGGACGTCGAGCGGGGCTCCGGTGGAGTCGAACAGGCCGGTGGCGAGCTGCCGGTGGCCGGTGGTGTCGGGAGTGGCCCCGGCCGGCGTGTTCGGGCGCCACACCGGGACGGGCTGCTGCGGGGTGGCGTCCGGCTCGGCGGGCACGTGCGGACTCCCGGTGTGCTCGCCCACGGGGCGTGGTGCGGTGGTCATGGTGGTCACTCCTTGGTGGCCCCGGCCAACAGGCCGGAGATGAACTGGCGTTGCAGGACGAGGAAGAGGGCCATCACGGGGATGGCGGCGATGCCCGCGGCGAGCAGGACCTGCGCGTAGTTGGTGGTCGACAGCCCCTGCAAGGTCGCGGTGGCCACGGGCAGCGTGTACATCTCGGGGCTGCGCAGCGCGATCAGCGGCCAGACGAACTGGTTCCAGCTGCCGAGGAAGACGAACAGCGCGAGTGCCGCGATGACCGGCCGGTTGACCGGGATGACGATCCGCCACAGCACCCGCAGTTCGCCGGCGCCGTCGACGCGGGCGGCGTCGAGGAGTTCGTCGGGCATGGAGCGCAGTGCCTGCCGCATCAGGAAGATGCCGAACGGGGTGACCAGTCCGGGCAGGATGATGGACTGGTAGGAGTCGATCAGGCCCAGTTCCATCATCATCTGGAAGATCGGGATCAGCATGACCGTGTCGGGGATGACCAGGGTGCTGAGCAGCAGGACGAAGAACAGGTTGCGCCCGCGGAAGTCGAACTTGGCGAAGGCGTATCCGGCCAGGACCGAGACGGCGACGGCACCCATCGTCTGGACGCCCGCCACCAGCAGGGTGTTGAGCAGGACCCGGGTGAGTCCGATGGACTCCTCGAGTCCTCGGAGGTTCTCCATGAGGTGGCCGCCGGGCAGCAGTTTCGGCGGCCAGGAGAACACGTCCTTGTCCTCCTGGGTCGCGGCGACGGCGAGCCAGTAGAACGGACCGACGCAGAGCGCGAAGGCGCCCGCGAGCAGCAGGGTGAGCAGGGGGCCTCGGGGCTTCACCGGCGCTCTCCCATCAGACGGACCTGAAGGATGCCGAGCACGGACACGATCAGAGCGAGCGCGTAGGCGATGGCCGAGGCGTAGCCGAAGTCGAAGTACTTGAAGCCGTTGTTGTAGAGGTACATGGTGACCGTCAAGGTGGCGTTGTCGGGGCCGCCGCCGGTGAGGACGTACGGCTCGTCGAAGAGCTGCAGGGTGCCGATGGTGGAGAGCACCACGGTGAGGAGCAGGATCGGCCGCAGCTGGGGAAGGGTGATGGAGACGAAGCGGCGGACCGGTCCCGCGCCGTCGACCATCGCGGCCTCGTACAACTCCCGGGGAATGCCCTGCAGGCCGGCGAGGTACATCACCGCGTTGTAGCCGGTGTAGTGCCAGGTGATGACGAGGACGACGCCCACGCGCGCCCAGAAGGGGCTGCCGAGCCAGTTCACCCGGTCGACGCCGAACAGGGAGAGTACCCAGTTCAGCAGCCCGGCGTCGCGGTTGAGGATCACGGAGAACATCACGCCCGCGGCGACCAGTCCGGTCAGCGAGGGGACGAAGACGCCGAGTCGCCAGAGCGGACGCAGCCGGACCTTGGTGGAATTGAGGGCGAGGGCGACGAGCAGGGCCAGGCCGAGCATCAGCGGCACTTGGACGACCAGGATCAGCGCGGTGTTCTTCAGCGCGGTCCAGAACAGCGGATCGTCCAGCAGACGCCGGTAGTTGGCGATTCCGGCGAAGTGCCGGCTGTCGCCGTTGCCGGTGGTGAGGCTGATCCAGAGCGAGGAGACGATGGGGTACGCCTTGAAGATCGCGAATCCCAGGACGGCGGGCGTGATCAACAAGTACGGGACGGAATCGCGGGTCAGCAGCCGGCGTCGGCCCGGGCGGGCGCGGTCGGTGTGTGTGGGGGTGCCGCGGCCGGCCGGGGTGGCGGTGGCGGTGGCGGGAGCGTGTTCGGGCGGGGCGAGGGACATGGTGGTCAGGCCGCCTGCTGCCGGCCGGTCTGCTGCGCGAGCCGTTCGGCGGCGGCCTTGAGAGCGTTGCCCGGATCGGCGCCCTTGACCAGGACCTGGCTCTGGGCGTCACTGGCGAGCTTGAGAGCTCGGGTGTAATCGGCGGTGAAGTTGGTGGCTTCGGATCCGTAGCCGAGCGTGTCGACGAAGGTCTTCAGTACCTTCTGACCGCCGTAGAACGGGTGAGGCGCGCTGAACTTCGGATCGTCGTACGCCGCGCTGAGGGCGGGGAAGACGCCACCGGAGGTGAACATCCGGTTGATCTCGACGGGCTTGGTGAGTGCGTATTCGATGAATCGCCAGGCGGCCCGGCGGCGCTTGCTCGATTCGGAGACAGCCAGGTAGGTGGAGTTGACGATGGCGCTGCGACCGCCCCCGGGCACAGCGGCGGGAGGCTGCATGACACGCCATTTCCCCTTCTGGTCGGGGAACTTGGCCGCCAGGTACTCGACCGCCCAGGCGGGGTCCGGTGACGTGGCGAGCTTGCCCTGGCCGAGCAGGCGCTTCCTGGTGCCCTGGCCCGCGGTGTCGGCGAGCAGACCGCCGTCGTCGAGCCGCTTGATGATGGTGAGGGCCCGGACGGCTTCCGGGGAGGCGAGTGTGATCTCGCCTTGCTGGTTGAAGTAGAAAGCCCCCTGAAGCTGCATCAGGTTCTGGAAGAAGTCCATGTCCGGGGTGGTGCCGGGCTTGTCGAGCCCGAGCAGTCGGGCGCCGGTGGCGGCGAGGATCTTCGGTCCGGCGGCGATCAGGTCGTCCCAGCTGCTGATGTCCGCGGGATCGACACCGGCCTTGTCGAAGTAGTCCTGCCGATAGAACAGACCGAGCGGGTTGACCTCCCACGGGAGGGCACGGGCGGCCTTGTCCTTGCCTATGACGGTCGGCCACAACCCTTGGGCGAAATCTGTCCTGTACCGGTCGGCCCCGAGACCGGACAGGTCGGCGAGGCCGTCGGGGAACTTCTCCAGGTAGCCGGGCAGGTAGTCGACACCGATGTGCAGGACGTCGGCGAGCCCCTTGCCGCCCGATGCGAGGCCGACAGTGATCTTGTCCCAGATGGCCGGGTTGCCGACGTCCTGGACATCGACCTCGATGCCGGGGTTGTCCCGCTCGAATGAGGGGACGACGCCGCGCAGGGCCTCGGCCGCGGTGGTCCAGCTCCAGACGGTGATCCGGCCGCTGTCGCCGTCGCCGCCGGTGGTGCCGCTGCCCGAGCCGTTGCCGCCGCAGGCGGCCAGGCCGAGTCCGGCGGCGGAGGCGGTGGCGATCTGGAGCAGCCGGCGGCGGCTCAGTTGATGGGACATGTCGGCTCCTGGGGATAGTGGGTTGTGCGGTGAGTGAGGGTGTGCAGTGCCTCGGCGAACAGGTCGGTCGCGGCGTCCGGGGTGGAGATGTGGGGAGACAGCCGGATCCACTCGTCACGGCGGGTGGTGATCAGGCCGGCCGCTTCGAGGGTGCGGTGGACGGTGGCGGGGTCGTGGCCGGGCAGGCGGAAGGTGCCGATGCCGGCGCGCTCGTGGGGACCGGGTCCGTCCAGCAGGATGTCGGCGCCGGCCCGCCGGGCATGGTCGAGCAGTTCGGCGAGGGTGACGCGGATACGGGCGCCGACGGCGGCCGGGCCGCCCTGCTCGAACAGGTCGTCGATGGCTGCGCCGATGGCTGCGGCGGCCGGGAAGTCCGGGTTGGTGGCGAGATGGGCGGCGGCCCCAGGCAGCGGTGGCGCCGGATGCCGGGGCGCGAAGGGCTCCGCGACGCCGGCCCAGCCACCGAGCCCGGGAGCCAGGCGCTCGGCGCACCGGTCGCGGATCAGTAGCAGCGCGGCTCCCCAGCCGGCCCGCAGCCACTTCTGGCCGCCGCTGACGAGGACGTCTGCGGCGTCCACTTCGAGTGGGACGGAACCCAGGCCCTGGATGGCGTCGACGATCAGCAGCCGGCCGGGCCCGAGGACCTCCTTGAGGGCGGCGAGCGGTGCCAGGTGGCCGGTGAGCGAGTCGACGGCGCTGACGGCGAGGGCGGTGACGTCGGGAGTGAGGTGGCGGCGCAGGAGGTCGGGGGTGATGTGCCGCTGCCCGTCCGGGTCGACGAGGCGGACGGCGGGGCCGCCGCGGCCCGCGAAGCGAAGCCAGGGGTAGAGGTTGGCGGGGAACTCGTCGCGGGGCACCAGGACGGTACCGGGGCCGTGGAGTGCGGCGGCCACGGTGAAGAGGCCGTTGCTGGTGGACGGGGCGAGGGCGATCTCGTGTCGACGGGCGTCGAGCAGCCTGGCGGCCGAAGTCTGGGCGGCATCGCTGAGGGCGAACAGCCGGTCGAGGTCGGTGGGGTCGAGGCGGGCGGCGAGCGCGGTCGTGGCGGCGAGCGCGGCGGCGGCCGGGCGGGAGAGCGGGCCGATCCTGGCGTAGTCGAGGTAGCCCGCCCTCGGACCGTGAGCGGAAGCCGGACCGGAGATCGCGGGGGTGGCGGCTTCGGGTGCCGGACAGATTTGATCGTTCAAAAGAATGACCTAACAGAGCTCGATACACGCATCTTCAGGAATTTGAAGGTTCACAGTAGAGAGATCGGGACGACCCGGCAAGACGTTCAGCGCAACTACTTCCCAGCGAGACGGCCGACCGGCCCGGCGCGGGTGGGCGGTATGCGCAAGCCCCTCACGGTCACGTGGATCCGGTGCGGCGCCGCCCGCGCGTCGGCGTGGCACCGCACCCACCGCCGACCGCCCATCCGTTCGGCATGGGTCGGCCGCACCGGTGCACTCCCCGGTTCGCAACAACGTCAGCTGGTACTGACCGGCATCGACGCCAGTGGCATCGGCCCCGAAGGAGTGGTCGCGGGCCGGCCCCACGGACAGGAATCCGTACGTACCCTGACGATGCTGTTGTCCCCGGGAGCGAATCGATGTCGCGGGGGAGGGCGTCCTCGTAGCGGGCGAGGACGCTTCCGTCGGCGGCCGGAAATTCAGCTCCGGGTCGTCAGATCACCCCTCCGGTGAACTCCGGGATCCGGTGTGGCGAACACACTCTGCGGGTCGGCAGGAGCTCGCGGTGCACGGGATGCCGCGCCTTGCCGGTAACCCGGGGCGGCAGTTCCTCGCGGCGGGGGTGCGCGAACTCCTGTCCGCCGCCCGTGAATCGGACATGAATGAACGTCTGCGGCAGCTCGGAGAAGCGGTTGCGTACGACGAAGGTGACGCCCGCGCCTACGGGACGGAAGCCGATCCGAAGGCAGCGGAATGGGACTTGTGGGACGATCTGCGGCTGTGCGCCGACGTCCCGCGCACTATCCACCCATATTTTGCGTGACTGTCACCTCGGCCCTCCTTCCATAAGCCCGGGTTCTCTTGAATACTCCGTCTGCCGCTCATCGTGGACGGAAATCACTGAAGCAACAGGAGGATCCCCACAGCCATGACCGAAATCAACCGGCGTCGCTTCCTTCAAATCGCGGGAGCCACCGCGGGGTTCACCGCTCTGTCCGGATCCATCGACCGCGCCGCAGCCATCCCCGCGGCGCGCCGCAGTGGAACTGTCCAGGACGTCGAACACATCGTCGTCCTCATGCAGGAGAACCGTTCCTTCGATCATTACTTCGGGTCGATGAAGGGCGTCCGGGGCTTCGGCGACCCCCGCCCGGTGACACTGCCCAGCGGCAAGCCGGTATGGCATCAGGCAAGCTTCTTCGGCAAGGAAACTCTGCCGTACCACCCGGACGCCGACGACCTGGGCATGCAGTTCATCGCAGGCCTCGACCACGACTGGGCCGGTGGGCACAGCGCGTTCAACAACGGTAAGTACGACAACTGGATCCCCGCCAAGGGAACCGGCACCATGGCGTACCTGACCCGGGAAGACATCCCGTTCCACTACGCCCTCGCCGATAAATTCACCGTCTGCGACGACTACCACTGCTCGTTCATGGGTGCGACCGACCCGAACCGCTACTACATGCTTTCCGGACACGTCGGCAATGACGGCACCGGCGGCGGACCGGTCCTCGGCAATCAGGAAGCGGGCTACGGCTGGACGACGTACGCCGAGCGCCTTGAGAAGGCAGGCATTTCCTGGAAGGTGTACCAGGACATCGGCGACGGCCTCGACGCGGCCGGCGGCTGGGGCTGGATCAACGACGCATACCGCGGCAACTACGGCGACAATTCCCTGCTGTACTTCAACAACTACCGCAATGCCAAGCCCGGAGACCCCCTTTACGAAAAGGCCCGCACCGGCACGAACGCCAAGGCGGGAGACGGATACTTCGACATCCTCAAAGCCGACGTCAGGGCCGGCAGGCTGCCGCAGATCTCCTGGATCGCCGCCCCCGAAGCGTTCTCCGAACACCCCAACTGGCCTGCGAACTATGGCGCTTGGTACATCTCGCACGTCCTTGACGCGCTCACCTCGAACCCCGAGGTATGGAGCAGGACCGCCCTGTTCATCACATACGACGAGAACGACGGCTACTTCGACCACGTCGTGCCGCCCTATCCGCCGGCCTCCGCCGGCCAGGGCCTGTCCACCGTCGATACAACGCTCGACCACTACAAGGGCAGTATCGGATACGCAGCAGGCCCGTACGGCCTCGGGCAGCGTGTCCCGATGATCGTTGTCTCGCCATGGTCCACCGGCGGATACGTCTGCTCCGAGACCTTCGACCACACCTCGATCCTGCGCTTCATGGAGAACCGGTTCGGGGTGAAGGAGACCAACATCTCGCCATGGCGGCGCGCCATCTGCGGTGACCTCACATCCGCCTTCGACTTCTCCCTCAAGAACACGAACCCGGCCGACCTGCCGGACACCGCGGGCTACGCCCCGCCGGACCGTGACCGACACAACAGCTACGTACCGCGGCCACCCGCCCAGGGGGCCCTGCCCCGGCAGGAGGCGGGGGCGCGGCCGAGCCGCCCGCTCTCCTACGCTCCGTACGTCGATGGGGCCGCAGACCTCTCGACCGGCAAGTACAAGCTGACGTTCAGCGCAGGGGACCAGGCGGGCGCCGCCTTCCAGGTACGTTCCCTGAATCGCACCGACGGCCCGTGGACGTACACGGCGGCAGCCGGGAAGCCCGTCTCCGACAGCTGGAACTCGTATTATTCCGGCGGCGGTTACGACCTCACGGCCCACGGCCCGAACGGGTTCCTGCGCGCTTTCAAGGGCAACAACAAGGCCGCCGAGCCGGAGGTGACGGCACGCCACGACGCCGGCAACCTGAAGCTCACCCTGACCAACCCGTCGACCGTCGACGCACACCTCACCGTGACCAACGCGTACGGAGGCCGGCGCCAGACCTGTACGGTCCGCGCCGGCGCCACCGTCGAGCAGAGCATCGACCTGTGCGCGACCAAGCGATGGTACGACCTGACGATCGTCGTCGAGGGCAACGCCGGATACCTGCGACGCCTGGCCGGGCACGTCGAGAACGGTCGGGTCGGCGTGAGCGACCCGGGCATCGCAACCGTGTGAGACCTGTGCCCCTCCGTCGGGGACGGAGGGGCGCACACCCGGAGGATGACGAGGCGTCGGCGTGATGTGCCCGGGCTCACCGCCCCGTCGGCCCGGCCCGTCGGGCCGGGACCTGATCGAGGAGACGACCGCGCTGCGGCCCGGCCGTCAAGGCGTCTCGTCGACGCAGGCCCGAGGTCCTACGACTGGGGCAGAAGGATGCGAAGCGCCTGTCTGCCCGCCTGTCCGGCTCGGGTGCGAGTCCGGCGCCCGGGTCCGCCGGAGCACGTACGGAATCCGCGACGTGAGCCCGGCGGGCGGCTCAGCCGCGCTGAGCGCGGATGAGGTCGCGGTACCACGCGAAGGACGCCTTCGGGGTGCGGACCTGGGTGTCGTGGTCGACGTGGACGAGACCGAAGCGCTGGTGGAAGCCCTCGGCCCATTCGAAGTTGTCGATCAGGGTCCAGGTGAAGTAGCCGCGCACGTCCACGCCTTGGGCCACGGCGGTGTCGACGGCCTGGAGATGGGTGTCCAGGTAGTCGATGCGGTCGGGGTCGAGGACGGCCCCGTCAGCGTTGACGACGTCCTCGGCCGAGCAGCCGTTCTCCGTGATGTAGACCGGCGGGAGTGCCGGGTAGCGCTCCTTGAGGCCGACGAGCAGTTCCCGCAGGCCGTCGGGGACGACGGGCCAGTCGAAGGAGGTGCGGCGGTAGCCCTCGATGGGAGCCTCTTCGAACGGCAGCCCCTCGGACGCCGGCGCCTGGATCCGGGTCGGGTTGTAGTAGTTGATGCCGAGCGCGCTCAAAGGGGCCGAGATCAGTTCGAGATCGCCGTCCCGTACGCAGCCGTCGAGGGTCACGTCCGCACCGAAGTCCGACAGGTCCGGGTAGGCGCCGGTGAAGATCGGGTCGTTGAACAGGCGGTTGTGCAGGTTGTCATAGGCTCGCGCGGCGGCGCGGTCGGCGGGGGAGTCCGAGGCGGGCCAGACCGGGGTGCAGTTGTTGGCGATCATCACCTGGAGGCCACGCGCCCGCAGCTCCCCGAGCGCCAGGCCATGGCCGAGCAGCTGATGGTGGGCGACCGGCAGGCAGTCCAGGAGCAGGGTGCGGCCCGGTGCGTGAGTGCCGAGCCCGTAGCCCCAGACCATGTGGATGAACGGCTCGTTGAGCGTTATCCACTTCTGGACGCGGTCGCCCAGCCTGTCGGCCATGATGGCGGCGTACTCGGCGAAGCGGTGTGCTGTGTCGCGGTTCAGCCAGCCGCCGTCGTCCTCGAGGGCCTGCGGCAGGTCCCAGTGGAACAAGGTCGGGACGGGTTCGATGCCGCGTGTGAGCAGGCCGTCGACCAGTCGCTCGTAGAAGTCCAGGCCCTTGGCGTTGACCTCGCCCTTGCCGGTCGGCTGGATCCGGGGCCAGGCGATGGAGAAGCGGTAGCCGGTGAGGCCCGCCTCGGCCATCAGTGCGATGTCCTCCTCGTACCGGTGGTAGTGGTCGCAGGCCACGTCACCGGTGTGCCCGTCGCGGATCGTGCCGGGCCGCGCGGTGAAGGTGTCCCATACCGAGGGTCCGCGGCCGTCCTCCTCGGTGGCACCCTCGATCTGATATGACGCCGTCGAGGCGCCCCAGACGAAGTCCGCAGGGAGATGGTCCAGTGTCACGTCTAACCTCCTAAAACATGAGCAGGGCTCACGTTAACCCGCTCGATGGGATGATGGAAGCGTGAATCAAGATCGCACCGCAGGGACGCTGCGCCGGCTGCCGGTCCAGAAGCGCAGCGCCGAACGCTTCGAACGGCTGCTGGACGCTTGCGCCGAACTCCTGGACGAGGTCGGCTACGCAGGGCTGACCACCAAGGAGGTGGCCCGCAGGGCCGAGGTGCCCATCGGCACCCTTTACCAGTTCTTCTCCGACCGGGAGGGGCTGATCGGTGCGCTCGCCGCCCGCAATCTGGAGTCCTTCCTGGGGCGGGTGACGGACCGGCTGGAGCAGGAGGAGCCCGAAGGCATCTCGGGCATCGTGGATGTGACCGTCGACGAGTTCGTCACCATGCGCCGGACGATCACCGGTTTCGGCGTGGTCGACTTCGGCGCGGTGGGACAGGACCACATCCTGGAACCGACCCTGGACAACAACACCGCGGTCGCCGGAAGGCTGCGCTCGCTGACCGCCTCCCTGATAGGGGTCCAGGACGACGCCGAATTCGAGATCGCGGTGCGGGTTGCCCTGGAGTGCGCGGACAGCGTGCTGCAACTCGCCTTCCGTGTCGATCCGCAGGGCGATGCCCAGCTGATCGCTGAGTGCAAACGAGTCCTCAACAGCTATCTGAACGACCGACGCCGGTGACCGGCGACCAGCAGTGCCCGACGCGTGCTTCGCGGCCGGAGGCACGAATGGGCGGGACCACCCGGGCGCTGTCGCGAGCCACGCCGGGTGTGATGCCCTGGATCTGCCGGGGGATGCCGCCGCCGCCCTGCCCGGGTGCTAACGGACGGCTTTGACCTTCCAGACCAGTACCGCGCCCAGCGCGGACAGGGCCGCCGAGCAGAGGAACAGTGAGCTGTAGCCCCCCGGACCGCTGAGCACGACCGAGGCGATCGCGGGAACGAGCACGTAGGGCAGGGAGGTCATCAGGTTGGCCAGGGCCATGTCCTTGCCGCGATCGGCCGAGGCGGGGAGCACCTCGGTGACCAGGGCGGTGTCGACGGCCAGGTACACGCCGTAGCCCAGGCCCAGGATGACGGCCGCGACCAGCGTCATGGTCCACGTGGGCGACAGCGCGAGGGGGACCGCGGCGACGGCCATCGTGAGGCCGCCGAGGAAGACCAGCATGCGCCGCTTGCCCAGCTTGTCGGAGAGCCAGCCGCTGAGCACGACCGTCGAGATCGTGGCCAGGCAGTTGATGCCGATCACGATGAGCAGGCCGTCCTCGGTGGACCGGCCGGGGAACAACTTCTCGTAGTGCAGGACGTCGTCCAGGAAGTACGGCAGGTAGAGCGTGCCCATGCCGTAGCCGAGACCCATGATGAAGCGGGAGCTCATCGCCCAGACGAAGTCGGGGTGCGCGCGAGGGCTGATCCGGTAGCCGTCCAGGAAGGTGCGCAGCGAGAACGGCTCGCGGTGCAGGCGGGGCAGCGGCGGATCCTTCATGGTGGTCGCGAACAGCAGGATCAGGAGCGGCAGTACGGTCATCAGCAGGTACTGCGAGGCGAAGCCGGTGACGAGACCGATCAGCAGCCCGCCCGCGATCAGGGCGCCCGCCTGCGGGACCATGGCCCAGCCCAGCACGGCACCGCGTTGGGCGACCGGGACCTGGTCGGGCACCACCGGCGAGAGTCCGGCGCCGATGATCATGAACGAGGCGGACAGTACGAGGGAGCCGAGCGCGACCCCGACGACCGTCGTCTGGAGGCCGGTGAAGACCAGCGTCGCCATGCAGACGAGCGAGCCCACGAGCATCCACGGCCGGCGGCGGCCGAACCGGCTGGTGGTGCGGTCGCTGAGCGCGCCGGCCAGCGGTGCGATGACGATGCCCGAGATCGCGCCCATCATGCTGACCCAGGCGTAGCTGCCGACCTTCCCCGCCGGGTCTATCTGGGCGATCTGCTCGGGCATCAGGAACGTGGTCGGCACCTGCATCGGGATGAACACGCCGACGTTGGCCAGGACGTACAGGGCGACCCAGCCGGGGCCGACCCGCCGGACGGGCTCGGCGAGGGCCTCGGGGTGCTCGGACAGCTGGCTGCGCTCGGGGCGCTCGGGCAGCTCGGGGGCAAGGCTCATCGGGACACTCTCTTGAGGTGGACGAGCTCGCTCGTCCAGTCGAAGGGCAGCAGCGGCGGGAGGCCGTGGCTGAGCAGGACGGCGCCCTCGTGGACGGCGCCGGTGGTCTCGTCCCGGTAGCGGGCGTCGGGGTCGAGGCCCTTCAGCCGGGTGCGGGCGACCGAGCGGGTCAGCGCGGACGGCTGGAACTGGAAAACGACGACCTCGTTCCCGTTGAGGTACTGCACGGCGTCGTGCTCCAGGCGGTACTGGACGCCGCCGTGCACCACGGGCCGGATCCGCTTGTACTGCTCGACCAGCATCCGGGCCCAGGCCAGATCCTCCTCGCTCCAGTTCCGCAGGTTGCCGCCGATGCCCATCGCCCCGGCCATCGAGACATGGAAGCGGTACCGGATCGAGGTCGGGCGGGCGGTGAAGCTGTGCGGGCTGTCGGTGACCCAGGCGCCCATGGTCCGGGCGGGCAGCAGCTGGCAGTGGCCGTGCTGGATCGCGACCCGGTCGGCGGCGTCGGTGTTGTCCGACGTCCAGACCTGGTCGGCGCGGGCCAGCACGCCCAGGTCGGCCCGGCCGCCGCCGCCCGCGCACGATTCCAGGTACAGGCCGGGACGGGCTGCGCGCAGCCGGTCCATCACCTCGTAGACCCCGCGCGTGTGCTCGATCCAGACTCGGTCGGGGTCGGCGGCACCGGGCTGCCCCGCCTCGCTGAAGGGCCGGTTCATGTCCCACTTGAGGAAGACCACGTCCAGCTCGGTGACGGTCCTGACCAGCCAGTCGACCGCCCATTCCCGGACGTCGTGGCGGGCGAAGTTCAGCACGTGCTGGTGGCGGCGCTGGGTTCGGGTACGGCCGTCCTGGCGCAGGATCCAGTCGGGGTGCGCACGGAAGAGGTCGCTGTCGGGGTTGACCGCCTCGGGCTCGACCCACAGGCCGAAGTCCATGCCCAGCGCGCGGACGTGGTCGGCCAGCGGGCCCAGGCCGTTCGGGAAGCGGTCGGGGTTGGGCCACCAGTCGCCGAGCCCTGCCATGTCGCTGGTGCGCGCGCCGAACCAGGCGTCGTCCACGACGAAGACCTCGACGCCGAGACCCGCGGCCAGGCCGGCCAGCTCGGTCTGCTGCTTCTCGCTGATGTCGAACTCGGTCGCCTCCCACGAGTTGAAGATCAACGGGCGTTCGGCAGGGCGGGCGGGCAGCACCTCACGTTCGACGTAGGCGTGCCAGCGGCGGCTGGTGCCGCCGAAGCCGTCGGGGGCGTACAGCCCGGTGAAGACGGGGGTCTCCAGACGCTCGCCGGCGGCCAGCTTCCAGACCAGGCCCTCGTGGCCGAACCCGCCCGTCCAGGAGGCGCGGCCGTAGGAGTCGCGACGCAGGGTGATCCGGCGGCTGCCGCTCCAGGCCAGGGCCGCGCTCCAGACCTCGCCGTGCTCCTCGGCGGCGTCCTGCGCGTCGAGCATCAGCCACGGCCCGGCGTGCTGGCCCGTGATGCCGAGCCGGCTGGTGAACACGGTCTCCCCGACGGGCACCCGGTCGCGCTGGAGCTGGAACTCCCGGCCCCATTCCCCCACCACATGGCTGACGCGGTAGTCGTCGCGGGCGGGCAGCGTCCAGGCGGCGGAGTCGAAGCGCAGGACGTCCACCGGCTCGTCCGCGGTGAGTACGGCCCAGCGCTCGATCTGGTCATGGCCGTCCCGGAGCCGGTAGTGCAGGTCGAGGCCGAGGGAGCGGACACGGTCGGTGAAGGAGAGCGTGAGCAGACCGTCCTCGACCGTGTGCGAGAGAAACCGCCACTCGAAGCCGCGGACACCGTCGTCGAACCGGACGGTCAGCGACTGCGCCCCGAACCGCAGGCCGCCCTCGACCACGTACTCCTCACCCCCGGGGTCGTCGCCGCCGGGGTCCTCGTCGGGCAGGTCGGCCGCGATCACGACGGCCTGCTCCAGGGTCAGCGGCCGGCCCCAGTGCACATGCCGGGGGGTGTCGTCGGCGTCCAGCCGGAAGGCGTAGGAGGCGCCAGGGGAGCTCAGGAGCCAGAGGCGGGCTTCGGAGTGGTGAGTGATCACGCAAGTCCTCAAACGTGAGTAGGGCTCATGTTTGGTCATACGTTAGGCATGTGAACCCGCGACGCCAAGCCCCCTGACGGTGGCTGTCGAAATTCGCGGCAGGTGGTTCCCCGCGCTCTGTGCGGACCGGGCGGCGAACGCGCCGGAAAGTCAGCCGGGGCCGGCCGGATCAGGAGAGCTGATCCGGCCGGCCCCGGCCCCGGGCGCCGCCTCATGGGCGGGTCAGTCGGCGTAGACGCCGACCTCGCGAAGCGAGTAGCCCCACTGGGTGCCGCGCTCCTGCCCGGTGATTCGGACGTGGCGCGCCCGAGTTGCGGCGAAACGTGCCGTGTCCAGGCCGCCGTCACCGGCGGTCGTGGACCAGACCGTCTTCCAGGTCGTGCCGTCCTCCGACAGTTCGACGCGGTACGACTTCCCGTACGCCGCCTCCCAGTCGAGGGTGACGCGGTCGACCGGCTTCGAGGATCCGAGGTCGATCCGCAGCCACTGGTCGTTGTTCCACTCGCTGGCCCAGCGGGTGCTGTTGTCGCCGTCCACGGCCTTGCCGGGCGCGAAGCTGACGAACGGGTTCCACCATTCCGACGAGGACGCCGAGGTGGTGGCGCCCGAGGCCAGGTTCGCCCCGGACTTGTGCTGCTCGGTGTTGCCCCAGGTGCGGAGGTAGGACTCGGCGCCCGAGAAGAGGTCGTCCACGACCCCCTGGCCGCCGACGATCCGGATGTCCTCTATCCAGTCCGGGACCATGCCGTAGTGCGAGGCGCCATCGGTGTTGAAGTCCCATGTGCGCTCGCCGGCGGTCTGCTTGTCGATCACCGAGCCGCCGTCCGTGCTGCGGAAGGGGTACTTGACCGGGTTCGGGGTGTCCCCGCCCCGCGGGGCCGGCCAGCCGCCGACACCGTTCATGTCGGTGCCGTATCCGTAGCCGACCTGGTACTTCTCACGCAGCGCGTCCGTGCGCCTGGCCTCCGCGCTGAACGCCTCGGAGCCGCTCATGTACTGGGCGGCGAACCCGCCGAGCTTGTAGAGCCGCTCGGTCCAGCCCAGGTCCATCCAGCTGTGCGAGGAGATGGCGCCCGGGTACGACTCCGACTCCATGATGTCGAAGGCCTGACCGGCGGCCTTGACGCTCATGTGGTCCAGTTCCAGCATCATGTGACGTTGCATCATGCCGCGCACCGCGTACGCGCCGAGGTCGGTCAGTCCGCGGGTGTTGCACTGCGCGTCCGAGGCGTACGAGGGGACGGCCACCCCCGCCGGCAGCTGCTTCTCCGCCTGGGGTGCCTTCGCGTTGCCGATGGGGTTGTCGTGCTGCGGGCCGCGGCAGGTCTCCGTCTTCCAGAAGGTGCCGGTCGACAGGAACTGGCCCACGTTGATGGCCGTACCGAGGGCGCCGGAGTCATAGCGCACCCCGCACAGGGCGTTGTCGAACTTGTGGCACAGGAACATGCTGCGCACGCCCAGCTTGTACAGCTCGTCGAGGCCGCGGTCGATGTCCTCCTTGCTGCATTGCGCGATGTCCAGGATCTGCTTGCAGCCGAACGGCTCGGAGGTCTCGACCCCCAGGACGACGGCCAGCTTGCCCTGCTTGATGACCTCGCGTGCCTGCGCGCTGTCGGTGACGATACGGAACCAGCCCTTGCCCGGGCCGCCGTACATCTTGTCGATGAAGGCCTGCATGTCGTACGACTTCTGCGCCTCCAGACGGATGGCGGTCATCTCGTCGCAGCTGCGGTCCTTGAAGAAGTAGACCGAGCAGATCACTCCATTGGTGACCAGGTCGTTGACCAGCACCCGCTGGCCGCCGCGCCATGCTCGCTCGATCCAGGCGTAGTAGTTCTGCTGATGGGTCAGTGAGTCGTGGGCGGGCCAGTCCTTGAACGTGGGCCACCCGTCGGGGTCGTGCTTCCCGTCCCCCTTGGTGATGAAGTCGAAGACGGCGCCCGTGCCGTCGGGGTAGTGCTCGGGGCAGTCCTTGAGCGCGTCGGTGACACCCTGCTCCGAGAACGGCTTGCCGCAGATCAGTCGGCCGCCGAAGCCCTCGTTGGACATGATGTGGTCGTGGGCGTCGACGAAGCCCTTTACGCGCCCCTGGGCGTCGGTGCCCTTGAAGGGCTCGCCCGTGACGTTGATCTGTGAGTCGGGTGTGGGCCGGGCGGTCGGATCCCACCAGTTGAGCTCCGACGCGGAGCTGGGCACCGGGCCGAGTACCAGGGTCATCACGGCGAGGAGCAGTGACACCACCGTGAGGGATCTGAATCTGTGGCGCGGAGGTTGAATCATGGTCATCGCGTAGATCCTTAAATGTGAGCGGGACTCATGTTCTTCTCATAACTTAGGGATACGAGCCCGCGACGCCAAGTCCCTGTCGGGGCCATCCCCGGGAAATGAGGAGGAGCACCCCCCGGAAACGGGTGCTCGCACACCTGTGTTCGAGATCATGGAGCGCATGGGCGCCCCGGACATGACGGGCGCGTGCGTGGGACGGGGCGACCCAGGCGCGGCGCCTTGGCGCGCGCCGCAGGCGGCGCCGCGCGTCGTGTGAAAGCCTGTTGTGATGCGGCCGTACGTCGGAGAAGGTCATGGGCATGGAGTTCTTCTGCTACCACCGCGACCGGCCCGACTCCCTCGCCCTGCGCAACGAACTGCTGCAAGAACACTGGTCGTACATGGACCAGTACGCCAGGGAGATGATCGCTCGCGGCCCGGTTTTTGCCGCCGACGGCGAAACGCCCATCGGCAGCGTGCACATCGTCGACCTGCCGGATCACGTCGCTGCCCGCGCATTCGCCTTCAATGAGCCCAACTACCAGGCCGGCGCGTACCGTGATGTGCTGCTGCGCCGGTGGCGCAACATGCTCGGAAGGACCATGTGGGACTTCCACGGCGGCCCGACCGGTGACGACCGGTACCTGGTACTCGGCCTCGGCTCGGGTCAGCCCGCCGATCTCGTCCTGCCGCGCGACCGGGACGAACTGATTGCGTTCGGTCCGCTGCTGTCCGACGACGGTGACACCTGGCTGGGTACTGCGGTGCTGCTCAGTGCTCCGGACCCGGACGCGGCACGCGCCGTCCTTGCCCCGGACGCGTACGCCGAAATCGAGGTGCACCACTGGGAGTTCGGCGGGCGACGGTCCTGAAGCGGCAGGGCAGCATCACGCCACCGAAGCCTGCCGGTTGACGTCAGCAGCCTCACGGCACCACGGTTCCAGCCACTTCCACAGATCCTGAACGGATGACCGGCGGGGACGGTGGGCGGCCTTTCCCGACCTCGCAGTGCTCATCGCGACTTGGACTCCTGCGCAACGAAGAAGCTCCTGCTGGGCGGTCTCTCACGCGATTGCACCCGCTTCCACCAGGAGCTTGGCGTGCCTGTCCACCCGTCCTCGATCGCTCTGTCCAGCCGCACCGCACGGTTCCCGATCGGACAACTGACGACCGGACGGCCGGACATCGGGACATGGCGGCGACGCCGTCCCGCCGTGTGCCAGGCCCTGCTCCGCCCTGGCCCGACTGAGGTGCGCCGCAAGGCGGCGGGACGCAGAAAACCTCTGATCACCCCTGGCATCACCTGGTCAACCAGGACACTTCACCTGAACGGTGCCGCCCTGGGCGCCATCCCGGATCGAATACGGCGATATCCAGGACGGCGCAGACGCCGTGCTCGCACCAGCTATCACCGACCTCCGAAAGCCGAGCCGCGCGCGATGTCTCCGGTTTCAGTTGCCGGGCGGCAGTAGGTTCCTCGTCAGGGTGAAGGCGGAACTCGCAGTTGCGAGAAAGGTATTGACGCGGCCGAGGACGCGGCTGGCCCGGTCGGTGTCCTGCGCACCGGCCGCGTCCGTCAGGTCTTCGGCATACTCCCGCGCCCTGACCGCCTCCTCGGACGGGGCGCTTTCCGAGTCGGCCATGAGAGCGGTGGCCAGCTGGTGGTACGAGATGCCGGACAGGTCGGCGCTGCTGTCACGCCCGCTGCTCTGGGCCACCCCGTGAGGGCTGTTGACGTTGACTGCCGCGAGGCCGCCCTCAGAAGCTGTTATATGCATGGATTCGTCACTGATCCCTGTCCACATGAAGTGCTTCCGGTACTCGAGCCAGCCCTTGCGGGTGAGGGCGTAGGAACCGAACTTCCATCCCTCGATACGCACGAGTCTGTGCTTGACGGGTTCGGCGAGGACAAGCAGTGCGTCGGCGCGGTTCCACTGCTGCTCGTCGAAGTACGGTGCCAGGCGGACTCGGGTGCCGAGGCTCGGGGATCTTCGGCAGATCTCCTGGAACGCCTGCTTCTGGTAGATGTCCAACCGATCCATGTTGATGGACAGGGCGGGAAGCCGCCAGGCGTGGAGCACGGTCCGGGTCTTCAGGAAAAGTCCGTACACGGCCAGGACGCACAACGTCAGGACGACAATCTCCATGCGGGTCCCTCACTCTCCCAGATTGTGCAAGCCATCTGATTTCGAGTCCGGTTGGCACTCATGGCGACGGCGTATGTGGCAGGTGCACCGTGCCCCATGCGCAGCCCCCTCGTCCTCGATCACGTCCCCGGGCCGGCCCTTCGCTGACCGCTACGGACTCGACCCCGCCAACCCCGGCTGCGACGGTTGCGCAAGAGGGGCATCCGTCACCCCCTCGCCAGCAAGGGCGCCGGCTCCTCCCGCACGGCTGCGTTGCCACCGCTGGGCCGTCGAGAGGACGGCGTCCTGGCTCGCCGGATCCCCCCGCCTGCACCGCCACTACGATCGCAAAACCCAGGGATGGACAGTCACGCACAGAAGGAACTGCAGAAGAGGACTACTCATGGGCGTGCCTCCAATGCTCGTGCACGCCATGTCATTGCGATCGTGTGCGGCCGGCAGCACACTTCCTCGTCGCCACGGAAGATTGACCACTGCGACGGGTGAGGACGAGCTGGGCTCTGCCCGATGGCGGAGCCCAGTGCCCCCCGTCCCTGACATCGTGGCGTGCGGTGGCATCCGCGAGTTGGCGATCCGCGCCACGTTACTTGTCGCTCAGCGCGACCCTTCCGTATCAGGCACACTGCCCAGTGCCATCTGCCTGAGCTCTCTGGGAGGCACGCCATATCTCGCGCGGAAGGCCCTGCTGAATTCCGGCGGGCGCAGAAACCCCCACCGGGCGGCGATGGCGCTGATCGGGCGCCGTCGCAGGCGGGGATCGGTGAGGTCGGCGTGACAGCGTTCCAGCCGACGCCGGCGTATTGAGGCCGCCACGGTCTCCTCCTGCTGCCGGAAGAGGGCGTGCAGGGATCGCAGAGAGATGTGATGGTGCGCCGCGATGTCCGCCGGGCTCAGTTCCGGATCACCGAGGTTGTGGTCGATGAAGGTGTTGACGCGGGCCAGAAGGGCCTGCCGGCGGGTCTCGGCCGGGAGGTCGCCGTAAGCATCGATGTGCTGCGCCAGGCAGGCGCCTGCCAGGTCGAGCGCCATCGCTCCCAGTCGGCCCAGATCGCGCGGTTCGCACTCGGGGCCGTAGGCGTCCAGAGTTGTCACGAACCGGGAGAGAATCGCTCCCATGCCGGTACGGGCGGACAGGGGCCGGGCGAGGAGCCGGTCGACCTTGTCGGGTGGGAGCGGCAGCTCCTCGCACGGCAGTTGCAGAATATGCGACTGAACGTTCCGGCCCCGGTCGGGCACCTCACCCTCGAACGGGTGCGAGCTGTTCCAGAGCACCATGTCGTCGCACACCAGCCCGGAGTCCTGGCGCCGCTGGCTGATCCACAGGGGCGTGCCGGAGACGAAAGTGAGCTGGTACGTGGCCGGATCGGCCTGCCGGACGTCGGCCCATGTGCGTTTCAGGTGCGCAGGCGGGCTGTCGAACGCGGCCACCCGTACGAGACCGAGATCCAGCAGGCAGCCCCTTGCGGGGAAGTCGGCATCGGCTCTTGCGCTGCTCACGGTGAGAGGAACCAGTTCGCGGGAGAGCATGTCCGCCCAGAAGGGCAACCGCTCCTGCGCGGGAAGTTCCTCGTTCGACACGTTCAGCCACATGTCCGCCCCTGCTATCGCCGCTCTGGTGATTACCCATCGGTTCGCCGAGACAGCTCGGCCCCCCGAGGCTATTACCGGCCTTGTCCAGTCGATACCGCCGAAGCGCATGCAGAAGGTCGCTCGTGAATGGCCCAGCCATGCGACGGACCACCTGCGGCGGCCGTGGGGACGCGGCCGACGGCAAGCGGAAGTGGGTCGCCGGAGACCGGGAGGGGACCATCCCGGCCGTCGCCGACGGGCGGGTATACGTCGCCGACCGCGAAGAATTCTCCCCACCCGTCCTGGCACTGGACGCCAAGGACGGCTCCGAAGTGTGGAGCGCCAGTCCCGGCGAACGGGTGGGGCTCACCGCGGACGGCAACCACCCCATCGTCCACGGCCGTTTGGTGTATGTGGCCACGTCGGGCCAACTGCTCGCCTTCGACGCGGCCACCGGCACGCACCCGACATAGGTCCGTCACCATTCGGTACCTGCTCGGCCCGCTACAGAACCTGAACGGGCGTTGTCCGGGCACGGCGGGCGTGGGAGTACCCCGAGCAGCTCCGCGTGGGGCTGTCGCGTCAGGATGAGGGCATGACCGGGAGCGAAGCGGATCTGCTGCGCGGGCTCGACGATCCGGAGTGGCTGGAGTGGCCGCAGCGCTACAAACGCGATGAGACCGCAGCCCTCTTCGGCGGTCTGGTGACCCGGCTCGAAGGTGACTTCGGGGCTCGTTGCACAGCTGAGCAGGAAACCCAGGACTCCAGCGAGTACGGCCGCGTCGTCGTGCCCGGGGACGCGGCCGTATGCGGCACCCGGATCTTCGTCTGTGTGAGCAAGTTCGGCACGCTGGCTCTGGTCTGCGCTGACAACCCCGGCGCCTTCGTCGGGGCGGGGGATGCCCAGGCCGAGGGCGAACTGGACGGCGCCGACCTTGGCAAGGTCAATCGAGCGTTGGTCGACGGATACCAGGTAGTAAGCCCTACTTCGGTGCCTGGAAGCCGCCGATCTTCTGTTCGAGCAGTTCGGCCAGCCGCAGCGGGGTGCGGTCCTCGAAAATCGGACCGATGAGCTGCACTCCCACCGGCAGACCCTCGGGGGACCGGCCCGCTGGTACGGCGGTGGCGGGCAGGCCGGGCATGGTGGCCAGACCGGCCCAGACGAGCTGATCGAAGTACGCGTACCCGACGCCGTCGATGTCGAGCCGGCGTTGCATCGGATCGGGGTTGTGGTCGTGCGGGAACGCGGGAGTGGGCGTGATGGGACACACCACGGCGTCGAACTCGGCGAAGAGCTGCCGCCAGCCCTGGCGGTGGAGCTCACGACGGCTGTTCACCTCGATCCAGTCGCGGTGGCTGAACACCATGCCGCGCAGCCGCGCCGCATCGAGACTCCGGTCGTCCGGACTCAGTCCGGCGGCGCGGGTCTGCAACTGCTCGTACGCTTCGACGGGAAATCGTGCAACGGAGCTCGAGAACAGCAACTGCGTGTAGAGCATCGCGGCTTCGGCCAGATCGGGCAGCAACCGGCTGTGCCGTTCGACGCGGGCGCCGCCGTCGGCAAGCGCGTCGGCCACCCGGTTCACCCCCGCCCTCACGGCGGACCCGGTCGCAATGAGCGGATGCTCTTCGACGACCAGGACCCGGAAGTCGCCGAGCCGCTCGTGGCGCGCGGGCGGCAGCGTCAAGTCGTGCGCCTTGCCGAGCGTCAGCGGGTCCGGTCCGGCCATGACATCGAGCAGGAGCGTGAGGTCGCGGGCAGTGCGCGCCATCGGACCGACGACGGCGAGGTCTAGGTCGACCGGCAACGGCGGTGCCGACGGCGCGACCATGCCGCGGGTTGCCGCCAGTCCGAGTGTCGGCTTGTGTGCATAGATGCCGCAGAAATGCGCGGGGGTGCGCAGCGAACCGGCGAGATCGGAGCCGATGGACAGCGCGCAGAATCCGGATGCCAGGGCCGCCGCTGATCCGCCGGAGGATCCGCCCGGCGTGCGATCGCGATCCCACGGATTGTTAGTGGTGCCGTAGATCTCGTTGAAGCTCTGGATATCCTGCAGCCCCAAGGGCACATTGGTCTTGCCCAGCACCACCGCGCCCGCGGCCTTGAGCCGCGACACCTGTACCGCGTCCTGGGCCGGCACATAGTCCCGGTGTTGCGGCATGCCCCAGGTCGTGGGCAGCCCAGCCATGTTGTAGGACTCTTTGACCGTCACCGGAATACCGAGCAGCGGACGGTCCTCACCGCGGGCGCGCGCCTGGTCGGCACCGCGCGCCGCGGCCCGTGCACGGTCGAAGTCCGGCACACAGATCGCGTTGATCGCCTTGTCGTCCCGCTCGATGCGGACGATCGCCTCGTCAGTCAGTTCAGCCGAGGTCACTTCACCGGCACGCAAGGCAGCCACGAGTTCTTCGGCCGTCTGAAAATTCCACTCCATGAAACCGACCGTATTGGCCTCTGGAGCAGGGCACGAAATGCCGCTTCGCGCAACGGGACGGAGTCTCCATACTCATCATGTTCGTCTCCGGCCACAGACACTCCGTCCGGTCGCCGACGATGGCGACGCGCGGCGGGATCGGTGTCGGCCTGGGAGTTCAGGAGACCATCATTGGACACCTGCACGTACTTCGCGAGGCTGCGGACAGACGTATGCCCGGACAGCTTCGTCAGCAGCGGTTGTTCGAGCGCGAAGTCCTCAGCGATCGTCGCGCTACGTCCACTGGCTCGAGGCGCAACGTCGCTGGAAAGCGGGCCTGGACCGAGACTCCGATGAGCCACGGTCCGTCAACCAGTAGGAGTTGTCGCGGCCCTGCTGGTCACTGCAGCACCACCAACGCCGCCCTTCTGCTTCGCCGCCCAACGGCGGATCGTGGGGCAGCGCGTGGAAGCACGTCACCCCGTCGGTGCGGTTGAAGGTCACCGGCTGCGTCCCGGGCCTGCCCTTCCGGGCACAGCAGGTCCCGGCGGTGGGGCGGACACCCAAAGGACCGAACTCGTCGAGGGTGAGGTTCCGGTCAGGTTCACCAGGCCTTTTCCGTCCGCCGGGCGGCATTCGGGCGGGACAACCCGGTCACAAGGCGGCTGCGGCCGACAGAACAGCTCAACGGCCCTTTCTCGTCACCACTCAGTCCGGAGCAGGTGGTTGACGAGCAGGGCGACGACAGCCTGCGCTGTCAGCCAGCCGCGCCGGGTGCTGGTGGGCAGCAGGGCGGTGGTGGGCAGCAGCCAGAGGATGAAGGGCTGCCAGATACGCTCCGTCTCCGCCTTGCTCATCCCGGACAGGTCGGCGGCCAGGAGTGCCAGGAGCGCCATCAGAGTGAGCAGAATCAGCCGTTGGGACGCATGGGTGGTGTTGGTGCGCAGGGCGCTCACGGCTCCGGGAGCGCCGGCCGTGGCACGGCTTAGTCCGGCGACCGTGGCGAGGCCCGCAGCGATTGTCGTGCAGGCGAGATTCGCCCAGACCCAGTAGGAGTACGGGCGGATGCCGCCGGCTCCTTGGTGGTAGCGCTCGACCAGCAGACGGTAACCCTCCCACCAGTCGTAGCCCGCCTGGGTGCAGAGGACCGGGACGACCAGCGCTCCGGCGAGGAAGAGGGGGACAGGGCGGGCGTTACGGGTGAGGACGAGGACGGCCAGGAGCACAATCGTGATCAGCGTCAGACCGTAACTGAGGTAGCAGGTCAGCCCGAACAGCAGACCGGAGGCGAATGCGGCGGCCATGGGGAGGCGGACCGAACGGGTCGCGGCCAGGGCGAGGAATGCCACGGACCAAGCGGCGACGGCGGCGAAGTATGCATCCGCCGAGGCGCCGGTCCACACCGCGACCGGTGCGAGGACCAGAAACGGGGCTGCGCGGCGCGCGAGGCGTTCGTCGGCCAGGACCCGGAGCGCGGTCAGGGCGGCCGGGACGGCGGAGGTGCCGATCACGATGCACCAGCTCCCGGCCCAGGACCCGCCGCCCAGCCCGATGCGGTCAAGCAGGACGAAGGTGAGTGTGGCACCCGGTGGATGACCGGCGACGTGGGTGGGCCAGTTGTCCGGCGAGCCGGTCAGGATGTGGTCGTCGAAGCCGCGCAGGGCTGCACCGATGTCCTGGAAACGGTCGATGGCCTGGAGATATTCATGCTTGGTGGTGAGCCGTCCGGCGATGCCCCGGCCCCAGCCGTCGATCAACGCCAGTGAGAAGACCCAGGCGAGCGACGCCGCCCAGGCGCCCGGGAGCAGCGCCCGGTGACGGATACGGTCGGCCAGCGGCGGCCCGTACGCGATGACGGCCGCTGCCACGGCGACGGCGGCCGGGGTGCCGGGGCCGGTGTGCGGGTACCAGGACGCCAGCAGGGGAGGCCAGTGGACGTAGAGGCTTCCGTCGGCGTCCTGGATCGACCGGCCGACGAGGACGGCGGCGCTGACGAGCAGAACGCCCACCGCGGCGGCGATCAAGTCGCTGCGTCGGCCGGTGCGGTGCCCGGTTTCGTTGATGGCGGGGTGTTCTGTGCGGTCCTCGGTTTTCACGCAGGCACGCTACGCACAGCAGGGCGGTTGCGTGTGAAGCCGCAGAATCGCGTCACCGAGCCGTCAGATTTTGCTCCGGCTGCCCGATCCAAGGTGTGACGTCGGAGATTCGTCAGGAGTCGTACGACCTGAGTTCGGGCGTCACGGGCATAACTTCGGGACATGGGTGACAGACGGTTCGTAAAAAGCTCCCCCTCCTCGCTTCCGGACTCGGCAACGGGGCGCGGCACGGCCTTTGCCAGGTGGCTTCCCTCCGCTCCCGGGTTCTGGCGCAGCCCGGTGCGCGGCGTCCGGTTCACGGCGGTGCTCGGGCTGGTTCTGCTCGCCGGGCTCACCCTGCTGTTCGTGACGGGCCTGCTGTCGTACGCCGCGTACAACCCGGACCTCGCGCCGGTCAACGACAAGACGCCGGACAAGGGGCTGCTGGGGTTCTATCTCTTCGCCTGGCCGACCGGCCCGCACTGGCTGTACCGGCTGACGCAGGGCCTGCACGTCACGGTGGGCATCGCCCTCGTCCCCGTACTGCTGGCGAAGCTCTGGTCGGTGATCCCGAAACTTTTCGCGCTGCCGCCGGCCCGGTCGGCGGGGCATGCGCTGGAGCGGCTGTCGTTGCTGCTGCTCGTCGGCGGAGCACTGTTCGAGTTCATCACCGGACTGCTCAACATCCAGCTGGAGTACGTGTTCCCTGGGTCGTTCTATCCGCTGCACTTCTACGGGGCGTGGGTGTTCTTCGCCGCGTTCCTCGCCCATACCGGGCTGAAGCTGCCGCGGGCCGTGCGGGTGCTGCGGGGCGGCCGGCTGGAGGGCTCCGCGCCGGGCGAGGCGGATGAACTGGCCGCACCCGACCCCGCTGTGCCGACCATCTCCCGGCGCGGAGCACTCGCCATGACGGGCGGTGGATCGCTGCTGCTGCTGATCACGTCGGCGGGCCGGAGCTTCGACGGGCCGCTACGGCAGGTCGCCCTCCTCACCCCGCGCGGCGCGGCCGAACCGGGCCCGGGTCCGAACGGCTTCCAGATCAACAAGACGGCCGCAGCCGCCGGAGTGACGGCGGCCGACACGGGACGGGACTGGCGACTGACCGTCAGTGGGCCCGCCGGGAAGATCCGGCTCAGCAGGGCACAGCTGCTGGCCATGGACCAGTACAGTGCCGCGCTGCCGATCGCGTGCGTGGAGGGCTGGTCGACGTCGGACCAGTGGTGGCGCGGGGTGCGTCTGAGCGATCTGGCGGCCCTCGCGGGGTATCCGGACCGGCCGCCCGGAGTGCTGGTGGAGTCCGCCCAGCACAGCGGGGCGTTCCGGAAGGTGGCGCTGCGCGACAACCAGGTACGCGACCCGCGCGCGCTGCTGGCCTTGCAGGTCAACGGCGAGACTCTCTCGCTCGACCACGGATATCCGGCCCGGGTCATCGTCCCGGCGGCCCCTGGCGTGCTCAACACCAAATGGGTCGCCCGGCTGACGTTCGAGGCATTGTGAGAGGGAAGGCGGGCAACCGGGTGGATCCACGAGTGTTTCTCAGGCGCTGGTACGGGGAGGGGCCGCTGCATCTCCTCCTGCTGGTGGCGACATTCGCCCTCGCGGGCTACGCGGGCGTACGTCTGCTGGCCGGCGACACGTTCGCGATCGCGGTGTGGTTCATCGGCTCCGCGCTCCTGCACGACCTCGTGCTGCTGCCGCTGTACGCGTCGGCGGACCTGGTCCTGCGCCGGGCACTCAAACCTCGCACCCGGCTGGTCAACTACATCCGCGTACCGGCCTTCCTCTGCGGCCTGCTCCTGCTGATGTGGTGGCCGCTGATCACCCGGCACGCGGTGCGGTACGAGCCCTACAGCGGGCTGTCCCTCGATGTCTTCCTGGGGAACTGGCTGCTGATCACAGGGTTGCTTTTCGCGGGCTCGGCGCTGTTGCTCGTCCTCCGTACCGCCCGGTCGCGGCGCAGGCACACGAAGGGGCGGCCGTCCGCCTCCCACTGATCGACGGGCTGCCAGCCGCACATCTGCGCGTACCGCAGCAGGGCCGGTGTGCCGAGCCGGGCCCAGGGAAAGGGCGAGGCGGCCGCGGGACCGAACACGCCGGTGTCGGCGGCCGCCGTCCCGCATCCGTCGTCCAGCCGGACCAGGACTCTCTCGTCGATGTCCTGCGGTGTCGTCTCGGCGATGAGCAGACCACCCGGGGCGAGCAGGCCGGTCGTGCGGCCCAGGAGGAGAGGCGGGTTCCCGCCGATGCCGATGTTGCCGTCGAGGAGCAGGACGGTGCCCCAGCGGCCCTCGCCCGGCAGCGGATCGAAGACGGAGCGGCGCAGAGCCGCGCCACCTAGTCGAAGGGTGTGGGCGACAGCGGTCGCGCTGATATCGATGCCGAGTGCGCGGCGACCGCGGACGGCGAGCTCGGCGACCAGCCGGCCGGGCCCGCAGCCGACGTCCAGAACGGGGCCTTCACAGCGGTCCAGCGCTGTCAGGTCCGCGGCGTCGGCGTTCGCGCACCAGCGTTCGACGTCCAGGGGCAACAGCCAGCCGTCGGTACGGCGGAGGAAGAGCGGTCCATGACCGTTGCGCAGTGCGTCGGCGTACGGATCGGTGCCCCAGGACGTGGCGCCACGGCCGGGAGGCGGGGGTGCCGCGACCAGCCTGCCGCGGTGAGGGACCGAGTTCATCGGGCCTCCGCCGGGGCCAGCAGAGCGAGCGTCGCGGCGAACCGGCCGTGCGGCGCCGCGGCGGCGACAGCGACGGCGTCCTGCGCAGTGTCCACATCACGCAACTGCGGAAGGTCGCGCACGGTCAGCCCGGCGTCGACCAGGCGCCGGCGCTGGACCGCGCCGGTCTCCGGCACGGACATGGGAACGCCGAGCAGCAGTTCCGGGGCGGGGACCGCCAGCCCGAGCGCCCAGAAGCCGCCGTCGTCGGCCGGTCCGAACCAGGCGTCGCAGCCGTCCCAGGCGGCAGGACGAAGCGCGGCGGCCAGATGGGCGGCGGTGATCTGGGGGGTGTCCATGCCGATGAGGAGAGTCGGGCCGGTACAGCGGGCGAAGGCTGCGGCAAGCCGTTCGTCGAGACGGCCGGTTCCCTGCGGCCACACCTCGATGCCGGGCGGCAGCCACGGTCCCGGCTGTCCTTCGAGGACGACGGCGCGGCGCCGGGCGGGCAGGGTGCCCACGGTCCGCAGAGTGTCACCGAGCGCCGCCTCGGCAAGCCGGGCGGCCTGGGCGGGCGTGAACGGCGGGGTGAGCCGGGTCTTGACCCGGCCCTGCACCGGTTCCTTGGCGATGACCAGCAAGGTCGTAGGGCCCGACAAGTCCTCGGCCGCACCGGGACCGGCCGGGGCGCTCACCGGGGCCCCTCCGGACGCACTGGTCCGGGAGCCGTACCGGCCGGTGACTGGAGCAGCACCGCGCGCATGTCGCGCACCGCCTGCCAAGTACCCCGCCAGGTGCCGGTGACCTTCGACTTACCACTGCGCGGGGAATACGGGACGTCGGTCTCCGAGACCCGAAGCCCGGCGTCCGCCGCGCGGACCACCATCTGCAGCGGGTAGCCGCTGCGCCGGTCGGTGAGACCGAGCATCAGCAGATCCGCCCGGCGCCCGGCGCGCATCGGGCCGAGGTCGTGCAACCGCAACCCGGTGCGGCGGCGCACCATCCGGGCCAGCGCGAAATTGCCGACGCGGGCGTGCAGCGGCCAAGCCCCACGGCCCGCGGGGCGGCGGCGGCCGAGCAGCAGGTCGGTTTCGCAGTCGGCGATCCGGCGTACGAAGGCGGGGAGCAGGCCGGGATCGAGCGAGCCGTCGCAGTCGCAGAAACAGACGAACTCCGCCTCGGCGGCAAGCAGTCCGGCATGGCAGGCGGCACCGAAACCGCGCCGCGGCTCGTGCACGACGGTGGCGCCGAGCGAGCGGGCCAGCTCGGCCGATCCGTCGGTGGAGCCGTTGTCGACGACGATCGCGCGCCAGCCGTCCGGGACGGCGCCCAGCACCCGGGGCAGTGCCGCGGCCTCGTCCAGACAGGGCAGAACCACATCGGCACTCGGCGTAGGGATACAGGCATCGGGAGGGCCAGTCAGGGGGGAGTCGGTCACGCCGCTCACCCTACGGAGCAGAATCCCGCATTCCGGGCTCCATTCTCTTACGAAAAATAGACGTCGGCCCGGTGGCAGCGGACCGGGCCCACGCGCGCCGCACCTGCGTGCCAGGGTGGTGAGATGGAGAACATCCCGGATGGTTCAGGCCCAGGTACTCACTACTCCCGCGAACCCCGCTCGCCGGGTTGCGGGCCATGTCCGAGGCGCTGGAGGACGGCATGGCCGCAGCCTCCCGGCGCTGCCTGCGGCGGATCCGCACAGAGGTGGAGCGCATGAATGACATGGTCGGCGATCTCTTCGAACGCTCCCGGATCCACGCCGGAACGCTCGCCCTGTCCCCGCCCGCACCTTTGTCCACGAACTGGTCGGAGACTCCCTCGCGGGCACCGGCCCGCTGGCCCTCAAGCACGGTGTGCGGCTGATCGGGAGCCGTATCGATGCCGTTCCCGTGGAGGTCGACAGCAAGGAGATGAGCCGGGTTCTGGACACCTCCAGCATCCGGGCAGGACCAGACCGGAGCGAAATGTTCAGAGCGTCCCGGTGCCCGGGCGCATTCCTCGCAACGGAGCCGTCGCGAACTCCGCCATTCCCTCGGCGAACCCGTGCTGTGGTTTCCAGCCCAGCTCGTCACGCAGCCGTCGTGAGTCCGCGGTGACATGCCGTACATCACCGAGTCGGTATTCGCCGGTGAGTTCAGGAACAGGGCCGCCATGTGCTGAAGCCAGTGCCGAGGCCATCTCGCCGATGGTGCGGGGATCCCCGCTCCCAGTGTTGTAAACAGTGAAACCGCCCGGCCCACGTCCTTCGACGGCCTCCAGCGCCAAGGCGTTCGCGGCGGCGACATCCCGTACGTGGACGAAATCCCTCCGCTGGCAACCGTCCTCGAAGACACGAGGGGCCTCTCCACGGGCCAGAGCCGACCGAAAAAAGGACGCGACACCGGCATACGGTGTGTCGCGCGGCATTCCCGGTCCGTACACGTTGTGGTAACGCAGCGAAACCGCGGACCCGCCCGTCGCGCGCGCCCAGGCCGCGGTGAGATGTTCCTGGGCGAGCTTGGTGGCCGCGTACACATTACGCGGGTCCGTGGATGCTTCCTCGGTGACCAGGCCAGGCGTCAACTCCGCACCACAGCACGGACAGCGCGGCTCGAACCGGCCCGCGTCCAGGTCGGCCACCGCCCTCGGTCCAGGCCGGACCGTGCCGTGGAGGGGACACTCGTAGCGTCCCTCGCCATAGACCACCATCGAACCAGCCAAGACCAGGCTTCGCACACCCGCCTCGGCCATCGCCGCAAGCAGCACTGCTGTCCCGAGATCATTGCACCCGACATACTCAGGTGCGTCCGCGAAGTCACTTCCCAAGCCGACCATCGCTGCCTGATGACACACAGCGTCGATGCCCCGCAGGGCCTTGTCCACCGCCTCCCGATCGCGAACGTCCGCGATGATTCGTCCGGTGTCGCAGTCCGCAGAGCCTGCTGCCGCACCGTGTACCGAAGGCAGCAGTGCGTCGAACACGACCGCCTGATGCCCGGCTGACGTGAGGGTACGGACGATCTCCGCCCCAATGAATCCGGCTCCGCCGGTAACCAGTACGCGCATGGTGCCCACGCTAGGCAGATGGTGGGTCACATGACCGGTTCGGGCACGGCGCGTCACAGGACCGTAAGAGATGTCCCTGCGGGACGCCTGCAGAACATATGAGCCGACCGGCTGGCAGCCTCGACGCCTGCCCGGCCACCCGAGGCTGCCGGACCGGCGGTCCGGTCGGCCCCGCCGAGCTCGTGACGGACGCCGGGCGGGCCCGGTTCAGCGCCGCGTCGTCGGGGGCCGTGCCCGTAGGAATGGAACACCGTCGTTGCCTCAGAAGTTTTGACAGCGGTGATCCGCTACGGCTTCAGCCCACCGCTGCCGCACCGTCCGGCTCCCCGTGGTGCGCTGGTCCTTCGGCTGCTTCGGCGCTCCTGGACCTGACGCGCGTAAAAGGGTAGTGATTCCTCTGTGGACCGTCGTCGCTGTCTCCTCGCTCGGGTGAGGTTCGTGTATGCGCCGGTCCGACTCGGTGGGGAACTGGCTGTGGGTGTGTTGGAGGGCGATCACGGCGGCGTCGTCGGCCAGGTGCCCGCCGACGTGGGCGAGCAGGTCGGTGCGCAGACGGCGGATCAGTGCCGGGGGGCTCTCGTCCGTCCACGCGGCGGCGCGCTCGGCCAGCGGGTAGAAGACTCCCCGGGCATCGCGGGCCTCGGTCAGGCCGTCGGTGTGCAGCAGCAGCACATCGTTCGGCTCCAGGGTGAATGTGTCGACACGGTAGTCGGGGCGGCTCAGCCCGCCCAGGCCCAGCGGCGGCGCGGGGCTTGGCGCAGACAGCGCGGTGGCCTGCCCGTGGTGCAGCAGCAAGGGCGGTGGGTGCCCGCACGTGACCATCTGTGCCGGGGCGGTCTTGTCGGGGATGTCGAGGACGGCGGCGGTGATGAAGCATTCCCCGGCTGTCTCCGCTTCGGCGGGCTCAGCCAGGTTCCAGCACACGCTGTGCTCCAGGTAGGACATGAGGGCGGGCAGCGTGGCCTCGCGGTGCGCGGCTTCGCGGAAGGCGCTCAGAAGCAGCGCGGCGTCGCTGATCGCGGTCAGGCCCTTGCCCCGCGCGTCGCCGATGATCAGCCGGGTGCCGGTAGGGGTGCGGACGGCGGCGTAGAGGTCGCCGCCGATCATGGCGTGTTCCTGCGCTGCCAGGTACATCGACGCCACCCGTAGTGGGCCGATCCGGCGTGGCAGAGGCCGCATGACCACGTTCTGCGTGACTTCCGACACCGTCCGTACTTGCATCAGCTCACGGTCGTGCCGCACCTGCAGGTACCGGAACAGGGTCACGATCACGGAGACCACCAGCAGAGCGATGATCTGCGAATCGAAGTACAGCGTCCCCAGGAGGTTCTCGTGTGCCAGGCCGATGCCCAGGAGCGCCGCCACCGCAATACCACCCATCACCCCGGTCGGGACGGGACCGGCGAACGACGCCGTGATCGCGGGCGCCACGATCAGCAGCGGCCCCAGCGGCACACCGCGCGGGCTCAGCACATCGGCCAGCACGATGGTCACGATCAGCCCGAGCGGGACCGCCAGCAGGGCATCGGACGCTTGCCGAGGGCGCTGTCGGCGCGGAAGCCGCTGTCTGAAGCCCATAAGCCCGGTCTACACCCACAGGGCCCGCCGCGCAGGATCTCGCAGCGGGCCTGCTTCTCCATGGCTCGCCGACGTCGATGCCGTCGAGGACGAGACCAGCACCAGCCCGGCCGGCCCGCCTGGTCTGACCTGGTAATCCGGGTGCCCAGCTTGAGGGCCACAACGTCCACGGCGTGGGTGCACATCCCGGCGGCATCGGCGCCGATGCCGCCTCCCAGGACTGGCGGGGCCTGGGCCTCCTTCGGATCTTGCATGATGGCCTGCATGAACACGGAAACCTGTGACCCAGCCGAGTTGTCTGCCCTACGCGAGATCTTCACGTCCCGCCCCGAGGCGGTGCCGTCGGCCGGTTGGGAGACGGTGCGGTCCTTCGAGACGGAGTACGGCATCGTGCTCCCGGAGCCATACCGCACGTTCGTGGCGGAGATCTGCGACGGACTGCGCGCGGGACCGCCCTACTACGGTCTGCTGCCCCTCGCGCGAACGCCCTCGGACTGGGGCTCGGACCGCCCCGAGCGCCTCCTTGCCGAGCCTTTTCCGCTCATGGCGGCATGGCTGTGGGAGGAGGAAGCAGAGGACGACGAGGCACTGCCGGAACAGGAGTTGGAGGCCCGGATGGACTCCGTGTTCGACCACGGCTCACTGCTGCTGGGCACCGACGGCTGCGGCAGGTACTGGCACCTGATCGTCACCGGCTCGCAGCGCGGTCACGTCTGGCTGATCGACGAGAACGGCGCGATACCCTTCGGCACCCGGCCGGACACTTCCCTGATGCCGGGCACGCCCGGTTTCGCGGGGTGGGTGACCCACTGGGCCCAGGGCCGCTCCTGGTTCGCGGATGCCTGAAGTCGTCACCCGACGACCCCGAACTCCGTGACTTCTGGAGTCAACGCCACCGAACGCGCACACCGCCACCGATGGACAAGATCAGCCTCTCCTGGCAGCCCGCCAGAAGCGAATCTGTCCTCTGCGTGGTCAAGCGCTCATCGCCGACGCGGAATTACGAGCCCGACAGTCCAGGCGAGTGGATCGAATAGTCGACTCCTCCGCCCATGGGGTGAAATCCTGCACATGCCGGACCGGGAGCCCGGAACGACGCGGCCTTTCCTGGTAACAGCAGGGAATGCCCAGTCCCTCGTATCCGCAGCCCGACCGTACGGACCCCGGCGTTCCGTCCGAAGGACGACGGCACCGGATCCGCGCCGCGTCACGTCGGGCACTGCGCGGTATGACCGGTACCGCGGCCCGGAACCCGGGCGCACGACAGGCGCCGCTCCACCCGCGGTTCACGCCATATGTGAACCCCACGCTCCAGACGGCCGCCGCCTACGCCTGGCGGATCCTCGCGGTGGGAGCCGTCGTGTACGCGGTCTTCTCGGCGCTGGGGCGATTCCACGAGGTGGCGGTAGCCGTCTTCCTCGGCCTGGTCGTGACCGCGGTGCTGCGCCCGGTCGCGGACCTCCTGGCCCGCCTGATGCCGCGGCCGCTCGCCGTCGCCGTCGCGCTGCTCGTCAGTATCGTTCTCGTCCTCGGTGTCCTGACGCTCGTCGGCGAGGCGGTCGCCGGAGAACGAGCCCGGCTGGAAAGGGAGTTGGGTGAGGGGCTGAGAAGGATCGAACACTGGCTGGAGGGGCCGCCGTTCCGGCTGAGTCCGAGGACGCTCGACGACCTCCAGTCCCGGATCGGGCGGTACTTGTCAAGCCATCGCTCCACCCTCCTCAGCACCGCCGTCAGTGGTGTGGGCCGACTGGTCGAGGTCGTGACGGTATTCGCCCTGGCGTTGTTCTGCTCGGTCTTCTTCATGCACTCCGGCGACCGGCAGTGGGGCTGGTTCTGCGGTCAACTCCCGCAGAAGGTCCAGGGCCGGGTGGCGATCGCGGGCCGGGCCGCCTGGCGTACGTTCACCGGATATACCCACGGCATCATCCTGGTGGCAGGGACCAACGCCGTATTCGTAGGACTGGCCCTGTTCGCACTCCGAGTGCCATTGGCTCTGCCGCTGGCGCTGCTGGAGTTCTTCGCCGCCTTCATTCCGTTGATCGGCTCACCGATCGCCCTCGCGGTCGCGGCCGTGGTAGCACTGGCGGCCAAAGGGCCGATCGTGGCAGCCATCGTCCTCGTCCTGATCGTGGTCATCGGCCAGATCGAGGGCCATCTGCTGCATCCGCTCGTGATGGGTTGGGCCGTTCGCCTGCACCCAATTGTGGTCGCGCTCTCGGTGATCGGCGGCGCCATCGCGGCCGGAGTGCTCGGAGCCGTGGTGGCGGTACCGCTTGTGTCAGTCCTCTGGTCGGTTCACCAGACGCTCCACGCAAACGAGTCCACGCATACGAAGGGCTGAGCCGCGTGCACGGAACGGTGCGCCGCGGCAGAGGCGAGGTACCGGCCTCCTCGGCCGGCCTGCCCCCATCAGTGGGCCGGAGGCCGAACGCTTGCCTCCTCGCCACCAGACAGTGCGGCTACCGGTACGACTTCTTCACGGCCAGGCGCAGCGGGCACACCAGGACGCCCGGACGCGATCACGACGTACCGTCGGCAGTTGCCGCACCGGCTCGTGGGGGACACAGTTGAAGAGGAGCACACACGAGATGGGAGTGTGCAGCTATCGTTCCGATCCGGGCCTGGGGACGAGTTGAAAGCGGTCTCCCGGCGATGGCACTACTGGTAGAACGACCGGGCAACGGCTCGTGTGGCTACCGGTGGCCGGCCGGCTTCTCCCATCGGCGGTTTCCGCCGGAGATGGTGACGGGGGCATGGCGTCTCTGGCCCAATTCTTCGTTTCTCGGCAGTCGGCGAGCGGAGGAGCCATGTCGACCGGAACCCTCATAGCGATCATCGTTGCGGTAGTGGTCGTCTTGCTGGTGTGCGCCCTCGTGGCATGGCAGGTTGCGCGCAGGCGCCATCTGAAGAAACAGTTCGGCCCGGAGTACGAGCGGCTCGTGGAGGAGAAACAGAGTCGTCCGGCCGCGGAACACGAACTGCGGGAACGGGAACAGCGCCATGACGCTCTGGAGATCAAGCCGCTCTCGGCGGCGGACCGTGAGAAGTACGCCCAGGGCTGGAGCCAGGCGCAGGAGCGGTTCGTCGACCATCCCGACGACGCGGTCCACGAAGCCGACCGGCTCGTGACCGCGCTGATGAGCGAGCGCGGCTATCCGACCAAGGGGTTCGAGCAGCAGGCCAGAGACCTGTCGGTCGAGCACGGCCGTACTCTGCAGAGCTACCGCACCGCCCACGAAGTCAGCGACCGCAGCAGCCGTCACCAGGCGACCACGGAAGAACTACGGGGCGCGATGGTGCACTACCGGGCTCTGTTCGACGAGTTGCTTCACAACGGCGGGCGGCCGCGGGAGTAATGGATGGAGGAAGCAATGGCGACGGAACCTCGGGACCCTCGCGGGTCCGATGCAGGCAAACTGTCCACTGACGATCTACGCGGCGGTGGGGGTGCCCCGGCGCCGGAAGCCCGCGATACCCCGACCGAAGTTCCACCGACCTTCCCGGGGGAAGCCACGACGGCTGACCCCAGCGACCTCCCGGGCGGTGATGGCGAGGCACGGCACGCACCGGCGGCCACCGCCGGGCCCGACACGGCCGCCACCGGCGCAGACGGGGACGGGAGTGAGCCGCTTCTCGGCGAGGAGCAGGAGGCGTTCCGCGCCCGGTGGCAGCGGATCCAGGGCGACTTCGTGGATGACCCCCGCGAAGCGGTAAGCGCTGCCGACACCTTGGTCGCGGAAGTGATGCAGGCACTCGCCCGGACCTTCTCCGACCACAAGCAAGGGCTCGAAGGCCAGTGGCAGCGCGGCGAGGAAGTGGCGACCGAGGAACTGCGCGTCGCTCTGCAACGCTACCGGTCGTTCTTCAACCGGCTGCTGAATACCTGAGCGGACCGAGTGACCGGCAGGTCCTGGATATCCAGGAGGCTCGGGCTCCTGTTCGCAGGTGCCTACCATGGCTGAGGATTCCACGAAGACGGCTGCCGCAGCGGAGTCGAGGCCGCCCCCTTGGGGGTGAGCTGTGGAGACCGTTCCTTCGCCACGGCACAGCCCTGCCGACGAACGACGGCCGCAGAGCCTCGCCGACATCGTCCTCGCCCGCGCTGGGAGTGTCCCGGGGCGGGCGATTCATACTGTCGGCCCGATGTCCGGCGACGTCCGCATGGGTCCGTACGCGGGGCCAGGCGGCTCGCCGCCGCCGGCCGGCTACGCGTGCAGCGTCTATCCGCACGACACCGGCGTGGTCCGGACGAAGTCGTCGGGTTCTAACGTTCACCGCATTCCGTGACAGGTACCGTGACGACGTACGGCTCCGGCATCCTGGGCAGACCGAAGGGCCCGCCCCCGCAAGGGAGCTTCGGCACAGGGACCCTAGTCACCGCAATGATCCTTCCACCGCGAAGACGTGGCTGTAACGTCAGCCGTGAGCCCTCGCGGGGAGGGCCATCAAGCCAGGGGAGGGACTGTGTCAGACATTTCCCGGCGAGCACTGTTGGGTGCTACCGGCGCAGTTGCCGCATCGACAGTTCTCACGACAACCGGAACAGCACAGGCCGCAGACACCACGGGCGGCAACGACGGGAACACACCACACAGCACTTCGAAGGAGACCAAGGCAACCATGGCCAGCGGTAGTCAGACCCTCAAGTACGTGGCATACATCGCGAGTCCTGACATAGAGGTGCTAAACGAAGCGACGTTCGGCGTCGGCGCCGACCCCGCCGACATGTGGGCGTATCTCGACGATGCCACGGCACGCCTCCAGGAGAGACATCCGTCGTATTCCTTCACTCCTCGTCTTGTCCGGTACGACCAGGTCACCACAGAGATACCGCGCCCGTAACGCACACTGCGCCGGCCCGGCCCGCAGCTGGGCCGGCGCAGTGTGGCGCTGGCCGTCGCCGGTAGGTGTGCATGGGCGCGGCTCAAGGACAAGTCAGCAGGGGCCACGCCCGCTGCCCCCGACCGCCCCGCTCCAGCTCGGTTACCAAGGCATCCCGAGCTCATCTAGGTCCGCCGGACGCTGCCCGGGGAGTTTTGCGGCGTGTTTGCGGACGTTGTCGAGCCTCGTGCCGAGATAGACCACCCCCGGCAGCGCCGTCCTGACGGGCCGCCCAGGCCGTCCTCTCTCCATCAGATGCTCAGCATGCTTCCGGGGGCATGGCGCAACCGGTTGGGGGAGATCGAGAGGTACCAGCTACCACCGGCCTCCGGTGCCCGCGCCGCAGGATCTACGTCGCGGCCACCCTGGTGAGCACCAGGGACGACGGCTTGTCCGGAGTGCGAAACTCCACCGTCCCTCGACTGCTCGTGCAGGGCTGGATGCGTCGGTCTCACCGGGTCCACCGTCATCGACCGTCAGATGGATGCAGTCGCTGGACGAGTTGCTGTCGACGAACTCCCATCGACCACTGAAGTCGGCGGGGCCGGAGTAAAAAACGCCGGGCGACTTTTCGGTGTCGACTGAGTCCGTACACCCTGAGGTGAGTACCGCAGACGCGGCCAGTGCGGCGGCCAGCCACCCTCCGCCTGCCCCTTGACCATCACGACCCCAGCGTAACCGCATCACGAACAGCCGTATCGTCACACTGGACAAACCCAACCAGGAAACCTCAACAAGCTCGTGCTACGAGTTCTTGGCGGACGGCATGTAACTCTTTATCCAGTTCGCCATTGCGTGTGGACGAGGCGCAGTGATCAGTTGCTAGGGGTTGGCCGGTACCGGGTGCCGATCGACGGAACTCAGCGGGCGGGGGCCGGATCGGACGACGGCTGCCACTCCCGCCTGATCAGCCCGTAGACCCACGAGTCAGAGACGTCGCCGTTGACGACGCAGTCTTCCCGCAACGTCCCTTCACGCACGAAGCCGAGCTTCTCCAGCACGCGGGCAGAAGCCACGTTGCGTGTATCGGCCTCGGCTTGGACGCGATTCAGGTCCAGCGTGTCGAATGCCCACCGCAGCAGAGCGCGCGCGGCCTCGGTCGCGTAGCCGTGGCCCCACGCTGCATCGTCGAAGCAGTAGCCAAGCGACGCGCTGCGGTAGTCCGGATTCCACCCGCTCAGGCTGCACCAGCCGATGAACGCCCCGTCGGAGACACGATCTACGGCCAGCCGCGCCCCGGTGCCCTCCTGTGCCATCTGCCGGCAAGCCGTGATGAACTTCTCGGCGCGGACGCGTTCGCTCCACGGTGGCGCGTCCCAGTAGCGCAGCACGTAGGCGCTGCTGTGCAGTGCGAAGAGGTCGTCCGCATCAGCGTCTTCGAAGGCGCGCAGTCGAAGGCGAGCGGTGTGCAACGAGGGGGTGGGCAGCGACGTCCTCATGTTCCCTTTCCTGACCGGTGACCGATCAATCAGACATCCGACGCGGGTCACTCGCAACGGGTTTTCTCGGTGGGCCGGCAGACGCGTGCGCTCATCGGTGCGACCGAGCGCCCCGCCCCGGAGGGCGACACCTGAGGTGATGCCGGTTGGGCCTTTCGGTTGGGCTGAGCAGGCTGGTTGCGGCCCGCGGGAGTGGCTACGGCCGTGGCAGCGTGAACAGCCCCTGCTCGGAGCACCACTTCCCTCCATCACCGCCCCGCCACCGTCACTTGTCTGGTGTGCCTGTCTCCGAGCCGGTCCCGGCCGGTTCGGGCTGTGCAACAGGTGCGCCGTCGTCGAGCGTGATACGCACCCTGTGCTGGGTTCCCCTGCCGACAGTGTCGAGCTCGGTGGCAACCCGGCCGGATTCGGCAGGCGCTTCTGTGTCAGGCAGGGAGCGGGTCTCGGCCGTCGGTGCGGCGGTGTTCTCCGGCGGGGGTAGGCGCGGGCAAGCAGCGCCTGGGCGAGTTCGGTGCGGACTGTTGACACCCCTTGTCGTGCTTCGGTGACGTCCGAGATCAGTCGCTCCTGGCGGCGGCGCAGTTCCCCGGTTCTCCTCGCGCAGCCCGGAGGTTCCTGCCTGGACGGTCTCCAGAACCTTCAGGTACTGCTGGCGTATCGCTTCCTGCCCGCCCGTCACCGGCTTCGGCTGGGCCTCCAGCTGTCCGGCCCACTCCTTCTGGAGCTCCTGCAGCACAATCTCGAAGTCCGCCTTCTGTTAGACCGTGTCCTATGTGGTGAGGCGGGCGAGGCGCTTGCAGCCACAGAGAGCGGCGGCGACCCCAAGGAAGGCCAGGTAGTTGCGGCGGTCCCGGGTTGAGGCTGGCCGCATCGGCGCACCGGCCGCAGATCGACCGAAGCCCCAGCTCATCCGGTTGCGGGGTACACGTTCATGTCGATGCCCACCGCGGCGTACTCGTTGATCACGTACGTGCTCGCGTTGTCGTAGAGGCTGCGGTCCTTGCCCGTCCGGGCGTCGAGGATCACGCCGTCGGCGCCCGCGGAGGCGTAGACGGCCCCGTGGAAGGCGTTTCCGACCTCGGGCTTCTTCCGTGAGGGGTCGTCCTCGGAGATGGTCCAGAGCACCTTGCGGCTCTGGGCGTCGATGCCCCGTGCGGTCTCCTTGGTGTCGCACACGATCACGGACCGCTGGTCGTTGAAGCAGTGGAGGAAGCTGCCGCTCGGTTCACTGGGGACGGGCTCGCCGGTACGGCTGTCGCGCAGCGATCCGGCGACGAAGAAGCCGCCGCCCACCTGCTCGACCTCCACGGCGGTGCGACCCTCCTGCTTCCAGCGCGGGGCACCGTCCGTGAGTGCCAGGCCCGCGAGAGCGAGGTCTTCGTCCATGGAGTGCCAGCCGTCGATTGCCTGGAAGGTCGCCTCGTCGCCGAGCTGGGCACCGATGACGACACCGCTGTCGAGCGTCTCGCCCGCGAATCCGTCCTTCTGCCAGGTCACTTGGTGGTTCTTGAGATCGACGGCGTAGGTGGTGGCACTCTGGCCGCCGTCACTGCCGGAATCGTCCGTGCTGGTGAGGACCCTGACAGCTGCGGTTCCGTCCTCGGCGCCGATCACCGCGGGCTCCAGATCGCCGACGGTCGCCCCCTTCGGCGCGGGCAGCCGTGCCGTCCAGGACACCTTGCCGCTGTCCGCGTCGACGGAACGCAGGTAGACGTCGGTCCGGTCGGGCTCGGTGCCTGAGCCCTTCGTGTGGTCGGCGTACGCGAAGAGGACGCCCGTGTGCCCGTCCTGCTGGGCGAGGACCGGGGGGATGGTCTGGTCGTCGTTCGGCACGCCCTCCTTGCCGGTGTACCAGTCCTTGCGGCCGAGGGAGGACGACCAGAGCTTGCGTCCGGAGTGGGTGTCGTAGGCGTCGAGGGCCTCGGAGGTCCGGTGGTACAGCGTGGGCCCGAGCAGGGCGAACCCCCAGTCCTTGATGTCCTCGTCCACGGGCAGCGCGATCTCCTTGCCGAACTTCGCCGGAGGATCGAACGCCTTCGCCTTCGCCGCGGCCGGAGGTTCGGCGCCGGAGGCCGCACCCGGGGCCCCGGCGTCCGCGTGCGTCCCGGACGCGCCGTCGGAACAGCCTGCCAAACCGGTCAGCACGGCCACGAGAGCCAGATGCATGACGTGCCGGTGCGTCGCTCGCACAGTGATCTCCTTCGTTGGGCAACTCCGCGGCATCCTAGTGTCGTTGTCCTCGCGGCGCGTTCGCTTAGACGGCGTCCTACGTGCTGAGTCGGAGGAGCCGTTTGCAGCAGCAGAGGGCGGCAGCGAGGATGAGGAAGGCCAGGTAGTTGCGGGGGTGGCGTTCGTAGCGGTGGTCGAGTCTGCGGTAGCCGGTCAGCCACGACATGATCCGTTCGATGACCCAACTGCGGCGTCCGAGCCGTTCGCCGGACTCGATTCCTTTGCGGGCTATGCGTACGCCGATCCGTTTCCCGCGCCCAACGAGTGATCACCACATAGGACACCGTCTTAATGGCGGTCCGAGCCTCCCCACCTCGAAGGTCTGGTAATGCGATGGTTTCCTGCCGTTCGTACCCGGCCCCGGAACGCGTCGGGGCGCTGCGGCGGGCTGGGCTTGCCGAACGTGTTCCGCCAGGGTCGCCAGGGTCCTTCTGGCGCGTCATCAGTCGTCCGTAGGATCATGGCGCAGTCGAAGAAAGGGGCAGGTCAGGTGAGAGGGCGACGCAAGGGCAGCAGGGGCAGCGGCCGAAAGGAGAACTGCGGCGACATGTGCGCCGACAGCTGCTTCTGGAGCCGCACGTGCTGCCCCGACCTGTGGCTCGTCTCCCTTCTCCTCATTGTCCTGTCCCGGGCGGCCGGACTCCCGAGGTCCGTTGGTGAAGACCCGGCGGCGCCCCGCCCGAGCGGTCGGGCGGCGGGCGCGCTGTATGAAGCCGTCCGGCGCTACCGCACAAAGGCCAGTCCACTGCTGCCCGCCTGCTGTCCCTACACGCCGAGTTGCTCCACCTACGCAGTCAAGGCGCTGCACCAGCATGGTGCGCTGCGTGGTGGCCGGCTGGTTCTGGGGCGCCTTCTGCGGTGCAGGCCGGGAGCTGCCCAGCGGAGGGGCGGCCGCGATCCGGTGCCCGGCTGACAGGCCGGGACGCGGTACGGCACGTGAACGGATTCGTTGGGACGCCGTCGTGGACTCCACGTATCCCGCCCCGTGAACAGCCCAACGAGCAATCACCACATAGGGCATGGTCTTAGGTGGGCCGGCGGAGTGCACTGACCAGTGCGCGCGGGTCGTCGGCGTGGAAGCGGATGGTGCGGGCCTTTTCCGTTGCGCCGAGCGGGCGGGTGAAGGGGAGTGGCCGGTTCAGCTCCAGGGTCACCGAGGTCTGGCTGCCCACGATCAGGTCGAGGACCCCGTCCTCGGAGAGGGTGATCAGGCGGCCCTCGGGGTAGCGCCGGTCGACCCGTACTGAGGCGACCGCGTCGTGCGGTACGGCGAGGTCGAACAGGGCTCCGTAGCGGATCCGCAGAGAGCCGTCGGGGTGCACGACGTGCGGTCGGGTGACGCAGGCGGCGTGCAGGGCCAGCACGAGGACGACGCCGTACAGGTCGAGTACCAGGATCGCCCGGTGGAGCACCGGCCAAGGGATGAGGAGGGCCAGACCGACCGTCTCGATGACCATCACGAAGAGCAGCCCGTACATCATCGCGGTCTGGGGCCCGGTGTACGTGGCAGCGAGGTCCCCGGGGCGCACCCCGTGCGTGCCGCGCCGGACCCACCGCCCCAGGGAGGCGAGGGCGCGCAGCTCGTGGAGAACCAGGCGGCGGACCGTCACCGGCACCGCCTCCTGCAGGGCAGCCCGCCGCGCCGCCCGGCGGTCTGCGCCGCGGGCGCGCGCGGCAACGTACAGTGAGCGCAGCACCCAGGCCTCCATCAGCAGCACCGCGAGCACCAGCGTTTCGGCGCCCGCCAGTGCCCATCCGGGAGGCCGGACCCCGGCCATCAGGCAGGCTGCCAGGGCCAGTTCCCCCGGCAGCACAGCGGCTACTGCGACCCGCGCCGCTCGTATGTCCCTTGGCCGGCCGCTCATCCCCGGCCCCTTTCCATGAACGCGTCCATGAGCCGGCCCGTCGGCGAGGACGTAACGCACTTCATCGAGGCTGAGGCCGAGTTCGGTGAGCCGGCGCACCTGGGCGATCAGCACGGCATCACGGACGCTGGAGGCCTGGTAGCCGTCGGGGCGCCGCTCCGGTTCCGGAAGCAGCCCGGCATGGTGGTAGTGCCGGCTCGCCCGGGTGGTGAGCCCCACGAGCGCGGCGATCTCTCCGATTCGCATGCCGCCAGTAGAAACGCTGCCGTTGCGTCAAGGTCAAGCGCTGAAAGTATCGTCGGGCGCAGAACGATCCGAGCGCGTCTACACATTGTCGAGGACGAGGGCCAAGTACCACTTCAGTATATGGGGACCGCTGACCGCTGGTGGGAGCCACAATGGGGCCACGGGAGACCTGGGTGGGGAAGGAGTCGCGGCGTGGCGCGTCGCAGGGGGTTCACGTGCCGCGGTGTATGTCATGGCGGCCGTTGTCGTGTTCGTAGCCGCTCGGTGCTGGTTCTGGTGGGTGCTGGCACCGACGTGGGCTGGTGTCCGGCTCGCAGGCGTGTGGACTGGACTGGCAGTGGGTGCCTGCTGCTTCTTCTGGTGGGTGATATTGCGAGTCCGGCTTGAGATTGGTCCTGAGCTGGTTGTCGCGGTCAACCCGTGGGGTACTCAGCGGTTGTCCGTGGAGCAGGTCACGCATGTGACGCTCGGCAACTGGGGTGCCGAGTTCCACCGTACTGACGGGTTCAAGACCACCGCGTATGCCCTCAGCGGCATGGCGGGATACGCGGGCAAAGTGCAGGGTGCGAAACGTTTCGCGGAAGTCCAGGCCGCGCTTGAGAGGGCACGACGGCCTGCTTGATATCCGGTTTCAGGTGGCTGTGTCAGGGCGCGCGGGGTGAAGGCCGGGCCTGTGAGGGATTCTTCTGGGCGATGCGGCCGGTCAGCGGATCCGTGGGACCTTTTGCGGCGGACCCGCGGGGGAGGAGCTGACCGGGTATCGGAAGCGCCCGAGGCGCCGGGGCTCTTCTTCGGCTGGCGAGGCTCGTTGGATCGACCCGTTCCCGAGCGTCCGCGAGATACCGGAATGGTTCGGCCGAGCCATTTCGTGGACTCTCGTTCGAGAACGTCGGCCGGCCCTCGCGGAAGGTGATTCGGTCGAAGCGCCTGTCCGACCTGAGACTTCGGTCCGGCCGGACCGACCTGCTCGCCCAGCTTTCGGAGTCAACGGCAGCACCCTCACCAGGGCCGTTCACCAAGTCCAGCCCTTCCTGGCCGAGCAGGGCTGCACCATCCGGGTGTGGTGGGCAGTGCGAGTGCCTTCGTGCGGTGGGTCGTCGGTCGGCCGGTTTTGCGCCGCGAGGCCCTGATGGTCGGCGTCGGCAGTGGCGCCGGTGCAGGTCATTGGCTCCGATTGCGGTGGGCGGCGACTCGGACCCGGGTTCCGCAGCGGGTCGAGCAGTAGCGCTGCGGGGTGCGGCGCCCTGTGTCGATGAAGTAGCGGTCGCATCCGGGTGCGGCACAGCGGCCCCATGCGCAGTATCCGCGTTCGCTGAGCCAGAGTGCCAGGGCGAGCGCGGCGGTGGACAGCAGCCATTGGGCCGGCTGCGCGTCGCGGGGGGCCTGGGTATGGAGTGACCAGCGACGATCCGGCATGCGGGCCAGTCGAGGTTGGGCGGGGTACCGGTCGAGCAGGGTGTTGATCGCCTCGGCGGCGCTGTCCTCGTCCTTCGTATTGAAGATGCTGACGATGACCGCCACCGCCTCGCGCACCTCTTCCGTGGTGGTCCCGGTCAGTCGTAGAGGCGGGCCGCCGTGTGCTGCCACCACGGCTTCCAGGCCGGCCGGCGTGGCTCCGCTTCCGTCCTGTACGGCATTGATCAGATCGGCGAGGAAGTAGAGGCCGCGCGGGTTGTCGTCGGTGAACTGCTGGGCCATGGGCTCTTCCGTTCGGTGAGCTGGCATCACCCCACCATGGTAACGTCTAAATTGTTCATAGTCGTTACGCGATTGATCGTGCAGGCAGGAAGAGGCTCGCCGTGTCCGAGGCGCATACGTCCGTGCTGGTCGTCGGAGGCGGACCCGTCGGGCTGACCCTGTCCTGTCTGTTGTCGGACCACGGTGTGGACCACGTCCTGATCGAGGCTCACCCCGCCACCTCGCGCCATCCCAAGGCCCGGGGTGTCTCGGCCCGGTCCATGGAGATCTTCCGGCGCATCGGGCTGGAGGGAGCGGTCCGCGCCGCGGGGCTGTCGGCCGACCAGGTCCACTTCTACCGGGGTCGTGACCTGGTCGACCCCGAGTACGTCCGCACCGGCCTTGCCCGGGATCCCGGCGAGGGCCCCGAAAGCACACCGTCGCCGGGCCTCATCTGCTCCCAGGACGCTCTGGAGCCCCTGCTGCTGCGGCGCGCCGAGCAGCTGGCCGGCTCCCGGATCCGGTTCGGTACTCGCCTGGCCTCCTTCGCCGATCACGCCCTCGGTATCCAGGCCGTCATCGAGGAACGGGCCACCGGCCACCGGCACCGCCTGCGGGCGGACTGGCTCGTCGGCTGCGACGGCGCCGCAAGCACCGTGCGCGCCGGGGCCGGGATCAGGATGGAAGGCCCAACCGGTCTGGGGCGGTATCTGAGCATCCGCTTCGAGGCACCCCTGGGTCGGGTGGTGGCCGGCCGCGCCAGCGCCTCGTACTTCCTCACCGCCCCGGGGCGGGGCGGATTCATGGCCGTCGACAATGACCGCCACTGGATCTACCAGTACCCCCTTGCCGCAGATGCGAGCGCGGAGGTGGATCCGACGGACCACCAACTCCTGGCAGAACTGGTCCGCACGGCCGCCGGCATCCCCGACCTGGACGTGACGGTCCGCGACACGATGACCTGGTGCATGGACGCCCAACTCGCCGACACCTACCGCCACTCACGCGTCCTGCTGGCGGGCGATGCCGCCCACGTCATCCCGCCGACCGGCGGGCACGGCATGAACACCGGTATCGGCGACGCCGACAACCTCGCCTGGAAACTCGCCGCCGTCGCCGCCGGCCACGCCGGCGAAGCCCTCCTGGACACCTACGAGACCGAGCGACGCCCCCTCGCACGCCAGGTCATCGACATCTCCACCGCCAACGCGGCGCGCCGGACCGGCTACCGCATCGATGACGAACTCCTGCTGACCGCCGCCTACCGATCCGCCGCCGTCATCTCCGACCCGAAGGAAGCCGATCACCCCAGCACCCTCAACACGTCCGGCTCCCGTCCCGGCGGCCGGCCCGGAGAGCGCGTACCCCACGTCCGCCTCACCGGAGGCCCCTCGCACGTGACATCCACCCTCGACCTCATCGGCCCCGGCTTCACCCTGATCGCAGCCCATGAGACCCCGCAATGGCAGCGGCAGGCCGAAGCCGTACAACGGGCGGGCATCCCCCTCATCCTCCGCACCACCGCGCAGCGGGAGGGCGAGCCTGGGCAGTGGGCACGTCTCATCGGCTCCGAACACGAGGACGTCGCACTCCTGGTGCGCCCCGACGGACACATCGCCTGGCGCGGCACCTGCCCGGCGGACCTGTCGACTCTTCCTGCCCTCGTACGGCGCATACTTGCGGCACCGTGACGCCCACAGGTGCGGGCCTGACGACCCGAGTGCGTGCTGGCGACGCTGGTCGAGGGCTTGATCGCCTGCATTCCCCGTCTGCCTCGTTGATCGGCGGAGTCCGGCTTCGTCTTCCAGGAGCCCGGCGCCTACCTCCCATGTCGCTACTTGCCGGACTTGCCTCATCAACCTTGAGGACGCAATGCGCCATCGAGCCGCGCCACATCACCGAATCGAACGCCCGCCCGGTGAAAGTCGTGTGACGGACCGCCGCTTCAGATTTACTCGCATCATGAACGATAGGAAACCCCCAGCGCACAGCACTGGCCTGCTGACCGGCAGGACCGTGATGATCACCGGAGCGTCGAGTGGCATAGGCGAGGCCGCAGCGCGGCTCTTCGCCTCCGAAGGCGCGGCCGTCGTCCTCATGGCCCGTCGCGAAGGCCGGCTCAAGGACCTCACCCATGAGATCGAGACATCCGGCGGACGAGCAGCCTGCAGCGTCGGCGACGTGACGCGGGCCGACGATGTCGAGCGCACCGTCGCGACGGCCATCGAACGCTTCGGCCGCCTCGACGGCGCCTTCAACAACGCCGGCTACGCCGGCTCCACATTCGGCCGATCGCACGAACTGCCGGAAGAGGATTTCGACCGCATCATGGATGTCAACGTGACCGGGACATGGAACTGCCTGCGCCGTCAGATCCCCGTCATGCTGGACGCCGGCCACGGGACGATCGTCAACACCGCCAGTTCGGCGGGCCTCATCGCCACCGGCGCACCGTCCCCCTACGTCGCGGCGAAGCACGCCGTCCTGGGCCTGACGAAGGCCACAGCTGCCGAATACGGGGCGTACGGCATCCGCGTCAACTCGCTGATCGTGGGCACCACCCGGACGGAAATGATCAACTCGGCGGTGACGGCCGACCCGGCTTTGGAGGAGGCATTCGTCGCACGCCAGATCCAAAAGCGGATGGCCGAGCCGCAAGAGGTGGCGGAAGCGGCCCTGTGGCTGCTGAGCGACCGCTCCTCATTCGCCACCGGCAGTCATGTGGCGGTGGACGGCGGCATTCTGGCCATCTGAGCGGCAAGGGGCCCAGGGCAGCCGACGCCGCTGGGCACCCACGCACGAGCGCCGCCGTGATCACGGCGACGGAGTTGTCGTGCACGACCCCGTCGCCGGCCCGTCCGGGGCCCGGCGGCTTCGGACGGCGCCCGGACACGTGATGCACACTGTTATGCCGACAGGATCCCCGACAGTGCTGCGCCGAACTCCTCGGGGCGTTCCAAATGCACCGAATGTCCCGCTCCGGAAAGGGTGACTTCCCGTACTGAGCCGCCGGCTGCCGCGTACTGGTCCAGGACATGACGGGTCTGCGCCACCATCGGCTGGGCGGGGGTCCCGTCCCAGCCCGGCACCGCGCCGATCGAGCCCAGGTGTGCCAGGTCGAACATCGAGGTGTCGGAGACGATGACGTCATCCTCTCCGCGTACCCACAGCACCGGTGGCTTGGGATCGATCATGTGCAGGTCGCCGATGCGGAAGTATGTCGGCGCAAGGCAGTTGAGTACCCCGCGGGTGCCTGGCGCGATTCCCGGCCAGGCGGAGGATGGCGCGCTGTCGCCCGGGTAGTGGTAGTCGCCGGTGCGTGTGGTGAGCATGGACTCGATGTACTCGTCCTCGTGCTCGGGGCGCATCGGCGGCTTGACGTAGCAGGTCGCCAGGACGCTGCGGGGCGAGAGCGGCGAGTCCTCGGTGCGGTCGCCTTTGGCGAGCAGCTGGACGAACTCGGGGTTGGCCGTGCCGCCGCCCGATCCGGCCCCGTCGGGGGAGTTGAGGATGCCGTCCGGCCCGTGCGTCCCGCCGAAGCCGTACGGGGAGACGGGGCTGACCAGGGTCAGTGAACGCACCGCGGCCGGGTGGTCCCGCAGGTACTGCATGACCACCCCTCCGCCCATGGACCAGCCCACCAGGTGGGGCCGGTCGATTTCGAGGGCGGCGAGCAGCGCGGCGAGGTCGTCGGTGTAGTCGAGCAGTCCGCGTGTCGCGTCGACCGGCAGCGGGTCCGTGCCGCCGAAGCCGCGCAGGTCCATTGCGATGGGCCGGTATCGCTGCGGGAGGGTGAGCAGGGCGGTGCGCCAGAAGGCGGAGGAGGAGACGTTGCCGTGGACGAAGACGACCGGTTCTCCCTCGTCCCGGACGTCGAGGATCTGGACGGTCAGCCGGCCGGTGGAGACGCGGCGGGTGCGGATTGAGGCCATGTCAGGTCCTTCAGGAGAGCCAGGTGGCGACCTGGGAGGTGGCTGCGCTGTGCCAGCCCAGTTCGAGGTGGTTGGCGGTGGTGATGGTGGCCTTGCCGCCGATCGTGGGGATGCCGGTTGTGTCGAGCGCACTGGAGATGAAGACGACGCCGTCGCTGGGTCCGCGGTTCTCGTTGAAGATGCCGACGATGTCGGGGGACCCGCCGGCCAGCAGATAGGTGGTGACGGAGGCGGGTATTCCGGCGCTGTGCAGCGGTGCGATCAGCGATCCGGTGTCGATGGCGGCCTGGATGCCGCTGCCCGCGGTGTAGAAGCCCTGGCCGCCGTAATAGGTCGTGTACCAGTCCTGCGCGGCGCCGTCGACTCCGTATGTACCGTCCCAGCGTGCCAGCATCTGGCGCTGGCCGGGATAGTTGTCGTATCCGCCGGAGGGCGTCATCGAGAACTCGGGGTGCGCGGTGTACTGGCCATAGCAGGTCATGTGGGAGTGCGGGGAGGGGGCGTTGATCTTTCCTCCGCACTCGGGCCAGATGGAGAAGTCGTGGGCCCAGCCGTGGGCGTACGGGTAGTCGTAGCCGCCGTTCGGACCGCCGAGCGTGATCAGCTTCCGTACGTCGCCGGCGTACGCCCGCCCCCAGTTCGGCTTAACGGACGACACATACGCGCGGGTCGACATCTCGCCCTTGCTCCAGCCGACCAGATCGACCTCGCTCACACCCAGCTTCGCCTTGATGACGGCGATGGCGTCGCCGACGATCTGCGCCTGCATCAGGTTGTCACCCTGCTTGTGCGCGAAGCCGACGGCAAAGACGCGGTGGCCGCGCGCGGACAGAGACTGCATCAGCCCGGTCGATGGGCAGGACAGAGCTCCGCAGCCGTAGCCGCCCGACTCGCCCGGGTTGGCCCAGGCGCGGTCCGCGGTGTCGTTCGCGCCGTGGACGAGGAGGACGGGCGTGGTGCGGGATCCGGTGTTCCAGCCGGGGGCGGAGTAGAGGAGGAAGCGGTCCGAGGACGGGCGGGAGGCGCCACCGAAGTAGGTGACTCGCTTGCCGTCCTGGTCGCCTCGTCCGTCCGAGGGGTAGCCCTCGGCGCGGAAGCCGCTGGTGGTGTCGAGATAGCGGTCGACACGCTCCCAGCCGTTGGTGACGGTGCCGGCTCCGTAGCTCGCCTCAAGGGTGAGATACGCGGGTGCCGCGGCGGCCGCGGCGCTTCCGCCGGTGACCGGCAGCCCGGCCGCCACTGCCAGGAGCAGGGCGGGCAGCAGCCACCACCGGCGCCCAGCGTTCCATCTGTACCGCATGTCCCTGCCTCCTTGGCCACGACGCCGATGCGACGCACACACTAGGGAAGGGGCGACAGGGGAGGGGATGTATGTGGACTACACAAGGGGAGCGGCCCGTATGGGGTCAGATGCCGAACCCGACCAGGCGTGTCTCGTCGCGACGGGTGCAGGTGCCGGGGTCCCGGGCGGGCGGTGTGCCGCATCGTCACGGTAGCCCAACCTGTTCGCCTCCGTGGGGATCGAACGTGGGGGCCTTGCCTCCCCTTTCGAGCAGCTAAGCCGTGCGGTTGTGGGTTCGCAGCGGATGGAGTGAGGTTGCAATGCAGGTGCGGCCTGTGTCAGTGGACGTCGTAGATGCCTTGGTAGTGGCCGAGTGCGGTCGCACGGGTCTCTTCGTCGCACCAGGTGGCGAAGTGGCCGGAGCCTGGGGCGTGACCACAGAACGGCTTGAAGTCTGCCCACCGTTGTTCCTCCGGACATGGCCGGATCCGTCAGCGGCCTGTTTCCCCGGCCCGCCCTGTGCGGGAGGCTTTGGCGACCACGGACGACGGCCCGGCCGGCAGAACGGAGCATGTGATGGCCGAGGTACGGGAAGACGACGCGGAGGAGCCCGCACAGCGCACGATGACCGCGTTCGACGACATCTACGACCGGGCCGATCCCCGCGCCTTCTTCCGTGAACTCGGCGCGTTCGGCTACCGGACACCGCATCACGCCCAGCGCATCTTCCGCCGCCTGGCGGCACTCCGGCTGCGAGCCCCGGGGGAAGCGGTGCTGGACCTGTGCTGTTCGTACGGCGTCAACGCAGCCCTGCTCAACCACGAACTGACCCTGGACGACTTGTATGCCCACTACACCTCGCCGCGGGCGACGGCCATGAGCGTGGAGGAACTGGCCGAGCACGACAGGTCCTTCTTCCGCGCCCGCCGCAGACGGGACGCCGTTCCGGTGATCGGTCTCGACATCGCGCCCAACGCCATCGCCTACGCACGAGCGGTCGGATTGCTCGACGACGGATTCGCCGAGAATCTGGAGACCACCCAGCCGACCCAAGGCCTGCTGGACGCGGTTCGGAGCATCCGACTCATCACCATCACGGGTGGTGCCAGCTTCCTGTCCCAGGCCACATTCCAGCCACTCCTGGAGAGCGCCCGCACTTTGCCGTGGGTCGCCGCCTTCGTACTGCGTACCGGCTCCTACGCGCCCATCGCCGCGCACTTGGCCGGTCACGGTCTGACCACCGAGACGTACGCCGGGCGCACCTTCGTCCAACGCCGCTTCACCGGCGCTGCCGAGCAGCAGTACGCCATAGACGCGGTCACCTCCCTTGGGCAGGACCCGGAGGGCAAGGAATCGGCCGGCCATTTCCACACCGCACTGCATCTCGCGCGTCCCGCGTCCGATGCCAGCACGCCCCCGTTCGGCGAACTGTTCGCCCCGTGAATGCCCTCCGTCCGTGCGCCGCTGCCTGCCTCTTGCCAGCGCATGCCGAGCCCGTCGAGTTTGGCTCGCCGTTCCGCGCTGAGCCGCACGTGTGTGGACCTGCCGGGCTGCTGCCAGGAGGCTGACCGCCCACTTCACGCCTGCGTCTGCTTCACCGGCCGTTCCGTGTCCGGCCAGGCGGTGGGCGTCGTCGAGGGGCGCGGCAGCGGGGGTCGGTGAGGAGCTGGTTGGTCAGGCCGTCGAGGGGCGCCGTTGCGACGGTAGCTACGTCGTCGGGGCGCAGTCGTGGAAGTCGCCGCGATCCAGGCGGTCTTCGACAGCGGCGACGAGCGGGGTCGGGACGCGGCGGCGTAGTTCGGTGAGGGCGGCGGTGAGTTCGCCGGATCCGGCGGAGCGGATCTCCAGTGCGCTCCACAGGCGGCATTCGAGGACGTCGTCCTGGGTGCGTGGGAGTCCGAAGCCGATGAGATCGCGAGACGTTCGGCAGGCGTGTCGCGGGCGGTGCCCTGAGTCCGGCTTTCCAGGCGTGCTTCGGCGCGGGTGAGGGAGTAGACGAGGGTGTCGCTCAGCAGCCGGTCGCGGCCGTCGGGGGCTGTACTGGTGACGGTCGGTGCGGTGGTGCCGGATGCCTGGCTGCGTGCTCACCCACCGTCCGACGCTCTCGCCCCGGACGACCGCCTCGCCCGCGGTCACGGGCACGGCCCCGCCGCCCTTGGACACACTGCTGGGCGAGTCGCCGTGTCCCATGCCGGGCACCACCCCGGATCGATCTTCTCCGACGCAGGGAACCGCGCCTCGGCCAACGCGTTCGACCGGGAGGTCGGCATCCCGGCGCTGCGCGTTGGTGTCCGCGGTCCGGGCGGCGAATCCCGGGTTCTTGGCCCAGGCCCCGGCCGGGTACCGCCCCCGGGCCAAGCTCGACCTCCTCCACACTCGAGTCCTCCTGAGGAACCGGGTCCGACCGCGTCACGAGATCAGCGACAGACCCGATGAAGGCCACCAGCGAGACGGTGGCTGAGGCCGATTCGCGGCATTGACGCTCGTCAACCGCACCGCTGTAATCCTTTCTCCATGAGGAAACACGGTCGGCAAATACTGGAACAAGAGAAGGGCGGCGACCGGATGAAGCTGGGCAGGATGGCTGCGGGTGCGATGCTCGCGGTCGCGACACTCATCGGGAGCGCAGCGTCTCCCGCGATGGCAGCGGCCTGGACACGGACGGCGGACTACCAGCGCTGGACCGGGTTCAACGCGCTGGAGCGCGGACAGGGGGTGGCGACGGACGGGACGTACTTCTACTACGCAGGGCCTGGCGGGATGGTGAAGGCTACTGTCGCGAACGACTCGGAGGTGGCGTCGTCGGCATTCCCGATTCCGTCGGAGCTGAGCGGGAAGTATGGCAGTGACCACATCGGGGACGTGGAGTACTACGGCGGCTATGTGGTCGCCCCGATCGAGGACGGCGACGGCTATCAGCACCCGCTGTTGGCGCTGTACAAAGCAAGTGACCTGAGCTACACGGGCCGCTATGTGCAACTGCCCCTCGAACAGATGCCGGGCGGGGTGCCGTGGGTTGCGGTGGATGCCGCCTCCGGACTGCTCTACACCGCCCCCTGGACTCAGGACGCTGTGCATGGCACGAACAAGTTAGTCGCCTACAGCCTGGACGATTTACTGACCCTTCCGGCTGGCTCGACGCTCCCGGTGGTGAAAACCGTGACGTTGTCGCAGCCCCTGAGTAGAATCCAGGGTGCCGCGATGTGGCAGGGGAGGCTCTATGCCTCCGTGGATGACTCGGCCAAGTCCGTCTACTCGATCGATACGGTCTCCGGCGGCATCTCTTACGAGTTCCACCAGGACGTCGAGTCGGGAGACGAGGTTCAGGGGATCGCTGCCTGGGACTTCGGTTCGTCGGGCGGGCAACTGCACATCGTTCACGTGGGATCGGGCCTGAATTCGTTCTTCCTCTATCTCCAGCACTACACCCAGACCGGCTGATCTGCCCGAACATCAGAAATTCGCGCACGAGTAACTGGCGTGCTGTAAGGCCAGTCGTCATCGCGAAGACGAAATGACCGAGCAGCATTCGCTTCTCGGGTCGGGAATCAGACCGGATCGCCGAGGAGCGCCCTGTTTCCGCGCACGGACAGGGACAGGGGCGCAGCCGGACCACCGCACCGAGTCCGATCCTCATGCGGGGCGGGCGTGATCGCACCACAAGAGATCAGCCCCGACCTTTCGTGACAGTCTGCCGGTTTCCTCGGCGGGCCGTTGCGGGTGGTCGGGCTGGTAGTGGTCAGGCCGGTGGCCCGGCTGTCACGTCACGTGGGCGCCGGGTTCCACGGCTCCGGTCGGGGGGCCGCCCACGCCGGACGCCCCTTCGCTCCGTTGCTGCACCCCGCGCCAACCATGTGCCAAAAGTGATCAATCTGCTACCTACCGCCACTCGAGAGGTCGGTACCGGACTTGCGCCGGAGTATCCCCTTCACCCCGCCACTGCTGCCGGCAGTGGGATCCCAGGACACTCCGATGGACAGATGAGTCACACCGTCCAGATCCGCCGGGCCGTCTTCCTTCTTGAGGGTAATCATGTGTGGTCCATCCTCTTTGCAACGGGTTAGCGACACCTAGAGTGTGCCTGGGAGCCTTCGGAGTACCTCACCCCCCATCACACAGGGAATGCCCTCCTGTCGGCGCGTACGTCATCTCCGAGCCCGTTCCCACGGTTGCGGAGGTATCAGGTGCCGGTCCCGCGCTGTCGGCCCATCGGTCCCGCTGCCCCACGGCTCGTGCGGCCGGCTGGCCGACCATGCGCGGAGGTCCACGAGGTGTGGCGCAGCTGGCGCGCCCTCACCGACGCGTACGAACAGCGCGACGGCCGCCCCCGCGTCCTGGTCGGCGAGATCGGGGTGCTGGACCCCGCCCAAGTAGCCCTCTGGAAGCCCGGGAACAATTCCAGAGCTGTGCCGAGTGAACCTGGGAAAACGATGGCCAGGACGACCCGAACGCCGACGAGTTCTGGCCCGGCCCCAACGGAGCGGAGAGCCTGACCGACGCACGTGCCGGGACGGAGCCAGAGGCTCGGAACGAGCCGTCAACGCGGCTGAGGAGAGGTGAGGCGCTGCGCGGCAGAGAGCGGTCAGGCGGGCTGGGTGCGGTGAACGGGACTGTAAGACGTTCGGCGCTGCCTCGTCGACCCCGAGCAGGTGGCGGGGGACGATGGCCGGTGACAGTGTTGCGGAAGGATTCGGCAGGCGAGATGAAGCACGGTGAGGGGCAGGAGGCCGGGATCCCTGGCCGACCGGACCGCAGGCTCTTCCTGGCTGGGGCGTTGAGCGGGGCAATGGCCGGTGGTTTGGGGGTGGCTGGTTGCCACTCCTCCGAGACGGGGCGGACCGGGACTGGCGGGTTCACCCATCCCGGCGTCGACCACCGCGCCGAGAACAGGGAGAACGCCCGGGCGGGGGACCCCGGCTGGCGGCTCCGTCCGTTGGGACCGCCCGGGGCCATCGAAGGCTATACCGACAAGGTGAGTGTGTTACCGGGCGAGGAGCTCGGCCTGTACGTCTCCACCACCGCCCCGGCGTTCTGGGTCTCGGCCTACCGTGTCGGCTGGTACGGCGGGGCGCAGGCGCGACTGGTCTGGCGTTCGCACCGTGTTGCCGGCTCGGTCCAGGGCCGTCCCCAACTCATCCACGCCACCCGTACTGTACGGGCAGGCTGGCAACGTACACTCCCTGTCCGTACCAGCGGCTGGCCTGAGGGGGCGTATCTTCTACGGCTGGACTCGGAAGACACCCATCAGCACTTTGTGCCACTGATCGTCCGCTCGGCAGGTGCCGCGGGCAGAGTCGTGCTGATGCACGCCCCGGCAACATGGCAGGCATACAACCGGTGGGGCGGCTACAGCCTTTACCAGGGCGAGAACGGCGCCTATGGCACGCGGTCGCTCGCCGTCAGCTTCGACCGGCCCTATGACGGCAACGGCGCCCAGAAGTTCATGGTCTATGAACGGGCGGTGGTGGTTCTGGCGGAGAGGCTGGGTATCCCGCTCGCCTACACCACGGGCTTGGACGTCCATCGCGACACCGGAATTCTTCACAACGCGGCTGGAGCTGTCTCGCTGGGACACGACGAGTACTGGACGCCGCAGCAACGGGCGCATGTCACCCGGGCGCGCGACAGCGGAACGAATGTGGCTTTCCTCGGGGCAAACGCCTGCTTCCGCAGGGTCAGGTTGGAGCCGGACGCCACCGGCACCGACCGCACTGTTGTCTGCTACAAGACCGACTACCGTAATGACCCGTACCTCCGCGACCACCCGGACATGCCGACCAACGACTTCCGCCAGCCCCCCGGCGCCTTCCCCGAGTCCTCTCTGACCGGTGTCCTCTACGAGGGCTATCCCGTGGACGCCCCGTATGTCGTCCGCCGGGGCGACCACTGGCTCTTCGAGGGGACAGGCGTGAAGCGAGGAGCCTCCTTCGACCATCTGGTCGGAGTGGAGTACGACCGGGTCACTCCCGGCGTGCCCGTTCCGACACCGCTCGAGATCATCGCCCATTCCCCCCTCGTTTGTAAGGGCAGGCCCAGTTACTCCGACTCCGCCTACTACACCGTGCCGAGCGGGGCGGGAGTCTTCGCCTCCGGGACGATGCGGTGGGTCGAGGCTCTGATGGCGGGAACCCGCGAGAATGGACGCAACCACGGTATGGACGCCCGCACGGGAGCTTTTGTCACCCGGAGCACGGAGAACCTACTCCACGCGTTCGCGGCGGGCCCGTGCGGCCGGACCAGGCCCAGGCCCAGGGACGATGTGAGAGACGTGTATGCGTCCGCACCACGTTGACACCATCGGTGCCGCCCCGCCGGAGAACACCGTTCATCACCGAAGAGGTCGCGCACGGCCGGATCGTGCGGCCACAGGTTAGCCACCTGTGGGAAGTGAGTACGGTGCTCTGGTCGTTGCCGGTCAGCGCGGTGGCTTGGGGCCGGTCGCTACCCCCGTGCCCGGCCCGCTACCCGAGCGAACGACGCCACGCACAGTCGTCGCACGAGGTCGGGGCCGTGGTGAACTCCTACCCCACGGGTGAGGCCGCCAGGGTGCTCAGCAGGCTGAGGGTGCTGGGGGACATCTGCGGAAGCACCTATGGGCAGAACTCCTCAGAGCGGCTCGGTCCGGTGACGGTGACCGTCAGCGCGGTTGACGGCCTGCGGGGGCTCAGGGCGGTACGCGGCTGTCGCGATCTCGACGAAGGATCGGATCAGTGGGTTGGTGTCACCTTCGTTCCACACCGCGACCACGCGGCTCGGCGCCATGTCGATCAGCGGTACCACGGCCAGCTCTGCGGGCAGGTCGTGTCCGAGCGGGGCCAGACCGACCGTGCCGTTCCACAGCACGGCCTGCAGGCATTCCTGGACGGCGCGCACCACTGGGCCCTCGCGTGGCCTGCCGCCGTTCCAGTACGACTGCCAGACAGGGTCGGTGCCCTGCGGGAACTGGAACACGCAGCCATCGGCTTCGTCGTCCTGCAGACCGGTGCGATCGCCGTCCACCTGACCGGCGAAGACCGCCGGATCGCATTCAACGTCGGGCTCACCGCCACCGCGGCCATGACCATCTGGCTGGCCGCCAGGCTGTGATCGAGCACAGTCCTTGACCGGAGGCTGTGAATCCGGGACCAGCCGCCCCACGGCCGCTGTCAATTCCCATGAACATCGAACACGCCGCCATCCACGCGCTGCTCGGTGAGGCGTACAACTGCTGGCGCAACTCGGGTTCTGGCACGCACAACTTCTGTGATGCCGCCCTGCCTCTTCTCGTGCTCGCGCCGGGTCAACCCACTGACCTGTTGTTTCCGCGCGTCTCCCGAGCCGGCGCAGCGATCGACTTCTGCGGGCTGCCGAACCAGCGGCACGCGGCTTGCCGGAACGCCTTGAGATCGAGAGCTTGATCGTCTGTCCAGGCCACAACGCCGTCCGGGCGGATGAGCAGGGCGCTGAATCCGAGGTCGTTGCGTGCCGTGCCGGTCGCGTACTGGATCCGGCCCTGCCAGCTCTTGGCCACACGCTGCAGAGCGTGATCGCGGGTGAAGTCGAGGACCACGCCCCGGCCTTGGCGCAACAGGTCACCGAGGCGAGTGCCGTCCTCGAAGTGGAAGTCGGGGGCGGTGCTGCCGACGAGCGGTTGCGCGCTGCCCAGGTCGTAGCAGTTGAACCCGGTTGTCTTCCGGTACGCGAGGGTCGTTCCGTCCTTGGTGCTCAGCAGCTCGTGGACCAGCTGCCGCAGCGCGGGGGCATTGGGGCCGGGCTTCATGGTGGCGACCTGGGCGCGTGACCAGTCCAGGATGGCGGCGCCGACGGGGTGGCGCTCACCGGTGTAGGTGTCGAGCAGCCCTTCGGGCGCGGCGCCGTGCACGGTCGCGGCGAGCTTCCAGCCGAGGTTGGCGGCGTCACCGATGCCGAGGTTGAGCCCCTGGCCGCCGAGGGGGGAGTGGATGTGCGCGGCGTCGCCGGCGAGCAGGACGCGGCCCATGCGGTAGGTCGTCACCTGCATCGCGCGGTCCGTGAAGCTCGATGCCAGATGGACATCGGTCAGCGTCAGGTCGGTATTGGTGATGCGGCGCAGGACTTCCTGGAGGTGCTCACGGGTCAGCGGATGGGAGCGGTCGAACGTGCCGCCGTCGAAGTCCATCATGCCCAGGTGCCCCTCAAAGGGCGTACGCAGATACATGCCGTTCGGCGTCAGGTTGAAGCCGAGTGGCAGCTGCTGCGGGTCGGTGAAGGTGACGCAGGCGACGTAGCCGGTGAAGAGCGGATCCGTGCCGACGAAGTCGAAGCCGGCGAGGCCGCGCACCGTGCTGCGGCCGCCGTCGCATCCCACCAGGTAGCGCGCCTGGTACTCCTGTCCGGCTGCCGTGACGGCGACGGACTGGTCGTCCTGCGTCACAGCCGTGACGGGAGCACCGCGGACGATGTCCACGCCGAGCGCAATGGCACGCTCGGCCAGGACCTTGCTGACCGCTTCGAGGCTGGTCATGAAACCTTCCATTGCCGGGCTGGGCAGCCGGAACGGGAAGGCGGACACGTCGATGTCGGCCGCGTCCAGGCCCATGCCCGCGAAATGGCTCACGTCCCGGGGAGCCGGCGCCGCGATCGTGTCGGGGGCCGCGCCAACCTTCTTCGCATCGGCGCCGGAAGCGTCAATCACCGCTTCGAGCAGGCCGCGGCCGTAGAACACCTCGGCCGACCCTGCGCTCAGGCCGCGCAATCCGAGCGGGAGCGCCTTGCAGGGCGAGGTGACCTCCACGTCCCGCTCCAGGCCCAGCACGGAACAGCCGCCCAGGGCGAGCTCGGTGGCCAGGAACAAACCGACCGGGCCGCCACCTGCAATCACTACGTCACGCATGGGGGAAACCTTCCTGAAAACGTACGATGGGGGCCCTGGCCGGATGGGGCAGGTCAGCCCAACCGGGACAGACCATCGAGGACGATGGCGATGCCGGTGAGGAACTGCTCGCGATCGTCGTGCTCCCTTACCTGACCGACGATGGCGTGTATGAACGGGTAGTCCTCGGAGGCGAGGTCCTGCCAGGCCGTCGCCGTCGCTCCGAGAAACTCGGCACGGTCGGGCTGGACGGTCGAGGTGTCACCGTCGATGCGGGCGTTCTGGCTGACGGCCCCGAGGATGTAGTGCACAAGCGTCGAGGCGGCGTCGAACCAGGAAGTCTGTGGCACACCCAGCGTGCCCACCTGACGGCCGATCCTCTCGAAGAGCCCCACCGTCACCGGGCCGGATGGCCTCCGGACGATCTGCAGAGTCAGCCGTGTCGCGAGCCACTGGTGCTCGGCGACCGCGTCGAACAGTGCCAGCGCGACGCTGCAGATCTTGTCCTCGGGCGTGGCCGCGACTGCGGCGGGCTCGGCTGCCAGCGCAGCGGTGACGACTGTTTCCGTTGCCAGGTCCAGCAGCTCGTCACGGCTGCCCACCCGGTAGTAGATCGCCCCGGACCCGGTAGACAGGCGCTCGGTCAGTGCTCGAGTGGTCAGCGCGCTCTCGCCACCCGCATCGAGCAACTCGATCGCAGACTCAATGATCTGCTCCTGGGAGAGCACTTGGTTACGCCGCTGAGGCCGACGGGTTCTCGTTTCCATGCCTCCACCGAGGCACAATTGGAGCGCCGCACCAAATTGGTGCGGCGCTCCAAGGTGCATATATCAGGACTTTGCTGTGCTGTGTTTCTCCAGCGGTGTGGAGTGCTGCGGTCCGGAGGCAGCCGTATGCGGGCGCGGTGGGCGTTCGGCTCGCGGCACCCGGGCGGCGACCGCGGCGGTCAGCGCGACTGCGAGCCCCGCCCATGTGACCGGGTGGGTCCAGACGGCGGTGCCGAGCTGCTGCGCGAGCACGAAGACGCCCATGACGACGACGAACCAGCCGAACGCCTTGCGCAGCGCGTCCTGAGGGATGCGGCCCGCAAGCCGCCCGCCGGCCAGGCTGCCGATCACCGCGGCGGCTGTCACGGTCAGGGCGAGAGGCCAGTCGATCGCGACGCCGGAGAGGTGCCCGACGAGTCCGGCGAATGACTTCATCGCGATGACGAGGAGCGAGGTGCCGACGGCGATGCCCATCGGGAGTCCGCCGAGGATGGCGAGGGCAGGGACGACGAGGAATCCGCCGCCGGAGCCGACCAGGCCCGTCACCGCGCCGACGACGAGACCCTCTACCGCGATGTGCTTCAGAGGCAGATCACCGTGTGCGGGCCGAGTCTTCTTTCGGTCGTTCCGGGGCTTGCGGAGCATCGCGAAAGCCGTGGCCAGCATCATCAGCGCGAAGACGACGAGGAGGGCCGTGCCGGGGATGTACTCGGCGAGGCGCCCGGCTCCGTAGGCACCGACCATGCTGAACGCGCCGAAGAGCAGGCCGGTCCGCCAGCGGACCCGGTGCGCCCGGGCGTGCGGGATCAGGGCCGCGAGGCTGGTGACACCGACCACGAACAGCGAGGTGGCGATGGCTTCCTTGGTGTCCTGCCCTGCAAGGTAGACCAGGATCGGCACCGTCAGGATCGAGCCGCCGCCACCGAGAATGCCGAGGCTGACGCCGATGAGAAGGGACGCCGCGACGACCAGGGCGGTCACGACGCGCTCCGCAGCTCCGCGATCACGGTGCGGATGTCGGGGCGCGGCCCCCGGTTGTAGGGCAGCTTGGACAACAGGACACCCATGGCGCAGGAGTTACTGACGGCCGCGTAGGTCAGGCCGGCGCCGATCGCGGTGCCGATCAGGTGCGCGCCGGGCACGAACACGCCGACCAGGCCGGTGGCCAGGACGACCGAGCCGGCCACGAGCCGCACCTGGCGCTCCATGTCCCACCGCTCGGGGCCCCGGTTGACGGGTGCGCCGACCGTCTCCCAGGCGACGATGCCGCCTTCCAGGACACGGAGGTTGGGCAGGCCGGCGCCGGCCAGGGCCTTTTCGGCCTGTGCGGCCCGGGCCCCGGAGCGGCAGACGAGAACGACGTCCTCGTCCAGGTGGGCCAGCAGCTCGGTCCGGTGTTCGCGCAGAGTGTCCAGGGGCACGTTGTAGGAGCCAGGGATGTGCGCCGTACGGAACTCACCGGGCGTGCGCACATCGAGCAGACGCGGTGCCCGCCCTTCCTGGACGAGGCGGTGCAGCAGGGCGGGGGAGAGGGGGGAGGCTGGTGCAGGCGTGGTGCTCATGGGGGTTCCGTTCAGATGATACATACGCATGGGGGGTATATGGGGAGGTGTGAGGGGCCCCGGCGTTCGCCGGGGCCCAGGGTCAGGCGCCGGCTTCGGCCGGCTCCAGCGACAGCGACCAGGCGGCGTATCCGCCGAGGATGTCGGAGACGTCCTCGAAGCCGCGCGATCGCAGCAGGCTTGCCGCGATCGAGGAGCGGTGACCGCCGGCGCAGTGCAGGACCAGCGGGAGGTCGGCGGGCAGCTCGCCCGTACGCCCAGGGAGTTCGCTGAGCGGGATATGCAGAGCGGACTCGATGAAGCCGTTCGCCTCGCGCTCACCGCAGGTGCGGACATCGACTACGAGGGGAGGAGCGTCCCCGGCGAGCGCGGTGCGCAAGTGGGCGGCGGTCAGACGGCTGGCGGGGGTGACTTCGTCGGCCAGCGATTCCAGCGCGTCCTCGGGATTGCGCAGGTAGCCGACAGCGTGGTCGAAACCGATCCGGGCGAGGCGGGTGACGACCTCCTCCTCCCGGTTCTGCGGCGCCATGACGACCAGTTCGTCGGCCGGTGCGAGAACGGTGCCGGCCTGTTCGGCGAACCGCCCGTCCGCGGGGACGTTCACCGCGCCGCGCAGGTGTCCGGCGGCGAACTCCTGCGGGTCGCGGGCGTCAACCACAATCGCTCCGGCAGCGCGCAGCTCGGTGAACTTGGCGAGCGTCAGCGGCCGGGGGGCCGTCGTCGCGTCGTACCGGGCGCGGTCCTTGCGATTCAGTTCGGCGTCGTAGGCGAAGTAGCCGGGTGCGGCGGACTGGCCGGCGGTGACGAGCGCGACGAACTCCTCACGGCCCATCGGGGCGCACGCGTAGTTGGTGGCGCGCTGCTCACCGATGGTCGACTGTTTCTCGGTCGAGAGGTTCTTGCCGCAGGCCGATCCGGCGCCGTGCGCGGGGAAGACGCGGACCTCGTCGGGCAGGCCCATCAGCTTGTTCTGCACACTGTCGTGGAGCATCGTGCCGAGTTCCTCGGCGGTGACGCCGACGGAGGCGAGCAGGTCGGGGCGTCCGACATCGCCGATGAACAGCGCGTCGCCAGTGAGGACGCCGTACGGGACGGAGTCGTCGATGTCCTCGTACACGAGGACGCTGATGGACTCGGGGGTGTGTCCGGGCGTTTCCAGGATCTTCAGGGTGACGTCACCGAGGGAGATGCGCTCGCCCTCGGTGAGCTTGCGGATCGGGTACTCGGTCTCGGCCCGCCGGCCGTATGCGATCCAGGCGCCGGTCTCGTCCGCCATCTCCAGGTGGCCGGCGACGAAGTCCGCGTGGAAGTGCGTGTTGATCACGCCGACCACTGTGAAGCCGTGCGCGGCGGCGTCGGCCAGGTACTCGGAGACGTCCCTGCGGGGGTCGACGACCACCGCCTGGCCCGTGCGCTGGTCGGCGATCATGTATGACGCCTGGGAGAGGCAGTCGAGGTAGTACTGGGCGAAGAACACGGCAATCCCTTCATACGGAACGCGCACCCCGGGACGGGTGCGAGAGTGCTGGGACACTGGGTCGTTACAAGTCCAGGCCCACGGGCGGGTGGGTCCGGTGCTCAGGCGGCGTGCACGCTCGTGCCGTGCACGAGCGGACGACCGGTGCGGGCCCAGCCTGCGGTGCCGCCTGCGACGGAGACGGCGTCCACTTTGAAGCCGGCGAGATGTTCGGCGGCCCAGGCGCTGCGACTGCCGCTGGCACAGATCACGTACACCGGCCGGTCGACGGGCAGCTCACCGAGTGCGGCACCGAGCGCCGACAGCGGAAGGCTGAGCGCTCCCGGCACGTGGCCTGCCGCGTACTCGTCAAACTCGCGGACGTCGATGACGAACGCGCCATCGGCGAGCTCGGCCGCAAAGACGTCCAGATCTGTCTCACGCATCGAGGTACCCCTTCTCGATACCCCCATGGGTATTTACGCACTCGACGGTAGGGCGACACCCGCGAGGAAGTCAAATACCCCCCTGGGTATCCGGGTCACAGGGGGCAGGCGTATGACCGCTCCGTCCAAAATACCGGTAGGGGTATGCTGAAGTGCAGGTATGGGCTGCATGGCAACTCAGGACTGATACCGCCGGGACACACTGAGTGCCTCGCGCAGGTCTGCTGCAGGTCCACCTGGCCCGGCCCGCCGGGGCACGCCCTGTGCCTCCCCCACCTCGTCAAGGCACGAAGGACATCCGCTTGTGAAAGCCACCCCTGGGACCGCCGCGCCGACCGGTGCGTCGGGGCGTTGCGTCCGCCTCGGCCTGCGGAAGAACTGGTCTCAGTTCACCCTGCTCGTCGTCGTCAACGTCGCCGTAGGCGGCCTGGTGGGCCTGGAGCGAACCACCGTGCCGCTCATCGGCACCGATACCTTCGGCCTGACGAGTGACCTGGCTGTCTTCTCCTTCATCATTGCCTTCGGCCTCACCAAGGCCCTCACGAACCTCGCAGCCGGAACCCTGACGGCCCGCTTCCGCCGCAAGCAGCTCCTCGTCGCCGGCTGGCTGATCGGCGTCCCCGTACCCTTCGCCCTCGCCTGGGCGCCGTCCTGGGGGTGGGTTGTCGCCGCGAACGTCCTGCTCGGCCTCAACCAGGGCCTGACCTGGTCGATGACGGTCAACATGAAGATCGACCTTGTAGGGCCTTCCCGCAGGGGCCTGGCCACCGGGTTGAACGAGGCAGCGGGCTATACCGCCGTCGGCGCCACCGCCCTGCTCACCGGCTACCTCGCCACCGACTATGGCCTGCGCCCCGTCCCGGAGCTCATCGGTGTCGTCTTCGTCGTCGCCGGCCTCGCCCTGACCCTCGTCGTACGGGACACCGCCGCGCACGTCGCCCTCGAACTCGCCCAGCACGCCGCGCCCCTGTCCACCGGCGAGAGCACGGGACTGGCCGCCACGTTCGCGCGGACCTCCTGGCGCGACCGCTCCCTGCGCGGCGCCAGCCAGGCCGGACTGGTCAACAACCTCAACGACGGCCTGACCTGGGGCGTCTTTCCCCTGCTCTTCACCAACCACGGCCTGGGTCTGGCCGCAGTCGGCCTCATCAAGGGCCTCTACCCGATCCTCTGGGGGATCGGTCAGATACCCACCGGCCACCTTGCCGACCGCATCGGGCGCAAACCCCTCATTGTCACCGGCATGCTCGTCCAAGCCGCCGGACTCGTCCTGGCCCTCACCCTGCTGGACACTCCGCTCCTGGCCGGAATCCTGTCCGCCGTCGCCCTCGGACTCGGCACCGCCATGGTCTATCCCGCCCTCATCGCCTCCGTCTCCGACCACGCCCACCCCGCCTGGCGCGCCAACGCCCTGGGCACCTACCGCTTCTGGCGGGACATCGGCTACGCCGGAGGAGCCCTCGTCGCCGGAGTCCTGGCCGACGCCTTCGGCCTGAAAACAGCCGTCAGCGCAGCCGCCGTCCTCACCGCCGGCTCAGGGCTCCTCGCCGCCCGCTGGATCACCGACACCACGAATCGCTGACGAACCACATACGACGCCCGGCAACGACAGGGGCGCCGTCACTGGATCGAACGATGGTGCCGCACCTGTCGCACCGGGACCGTCAACTGCCGGCGCTGAGCTGCACCGGCTTTGTGACCGTCGCCGCCCCCCACACCTCTTGCGCCGGAGAAGCGGTGCCGTGTTGCCATCTGACAAGTCAGGGTCAGTTGGGTCGCAGAAGACGTGTGAACGGTGTGAAACGTGAATGAGGCCAGTGCGCAAGTGCGGCGCGGTATGGCCCATGTGACACGCCTCGTCCAGGCCCCGGAGAACCGGCCGTCGCCCGGGGACGTCGGGGCGTCGGGGCCAGGCCGGGTGTGCGTCGGGTGAGGGGTAGGTGTCGGGTGCGGTGACGGTGAGCTGCCGTATGCCTTGTTGGTGAGGGCGCAGGTGACCGCATCGCCGGCGGCGAGCGTCACCTCGTCCTCGGCGACCTGTACGTCATCGCCCCCGGAGTCCGTGCAGGCCCGGAGACTCTCTACAACTCGTCTCGGGATGCCGCCGTGTCGGCCTCCGTACGTTCGCGTCCCGAGGACAGCCGGCCGACGAGTTCTGCGGACCGGGTCCTGTATCGCGCCACTGATGTCATCTTGATCTTCTCGTAGCCGCGCACGGTGTCGGGCAGTGAGGCGATCTCGACAGCCAAGCCGTGGCAGTCCTCGTCGAGATTCCGGCAGACCTCGGTGATCGTGGCCTGGTACTCGACGACCAGGGCCCGTTCCGTACGCCGCACGCGTGCCGCTCCGAAGGGGTCCAGACGGGTGCCACGGAGCCGGCGCATCGCGGCGAGTGCTTGGAAGGCAGGTTTGAACCAGGGGCCGAGTTCGATCTTGCGAGTCATTCCGAGTGCCCGCAGTACGGGCGGATGGAGACGGTAGGAGATCCGCGCGCCGCCCCCGAAGCGGGCCTTCACCCCCCGCTCGACCTCCGGGTCGAGGGAGAGCCGGGCCACCTCGTACTCGTCCTTGTACGCCATCAGCTTGTGCAGGTGCCTGGCAACGGCCTCGGTGAGTGCGGTTGAGCCGGGGACGCTCTCGCCCTCTGCTTGACGTACCTGTTCGACGAAGCGTGCGTACCTCGTCGCGTAGGCAACGTTCTGGTAGGCGATGAGGTCCGGCACCCGGACCGCCAGGAGCCGGGCGAGTTCCGAGCCGGGGGCGGCCTCGACCAGTTCGAGGGTGCGCCGGGCCTCGGCGGACAGACCGCGCTCCGGCTTCGGTGCGTCGGCCCGCCCTTCCAGGAGGTCGGCGAAGGCCTCGGGGTCGGCGACGGCCTGGCGGCCGAGACGGAAGGCCTTGAGGTTGGCCTCGACCTTCACGCCGTTGAGGGTGATCGCCTCCTCGATGGCGCGAGCCGGCAGCGGCAGCCCGCCGGTCTGGTAGGCCGCGCCCGTGAGCAGAGATTGGCGAACTGGTCTTCGCCCAGAAGGTCGTTGGCGAGCCGGCGTGCGTCGAGGAAGACCGCGTTCCTGGACTCTGCCCGGATCCGTTCCTTGAGAGGTTCGGCAGGCGGGAACGAAACCTCCGGGTCGATCACCATCTGTCCGGTCGGGACCTCTGCCGTGGAGACGACCGCCACCGTTCGCGCCGGTGCGGCCGTCGTCAGTTGTCCGGGCTCGGCGGCGACGAGCAGGTCACAGCCGAGGTAGAGATCGCACTCGTCCAGGGCTGCTTTGGCGGCCTGATCGGTCGCCTCCTTGGTGATCTTGATGTCGGAGACCACCGCGCCGCCCTTCTGGGCCAGACCTGTCTGGTCGAGGGCCCGGACGTGCAGGCCCGCGAGTGAGGCCGCGGTGCTGAGGATCTGGGCGAGGGTGACCACACCGGAGCCTCCGACGCCGGTGATCCGGGTGGTGTGGGATGCCGGTACGACAGGCTCGGGATCGGGCAGAGCAGCGTCGTCCGGCATCGGGACGGGGGTGAAGGCGGGCTTTCCGCCGGCGGGGACAACGGTGAGGAACGAGGGGCAGTCCCCAGCCAGGCAGGCGTAGTCCTTGTTGCAGGAGGACTGGTCGATCCGGGTTTTGCGGCCGAACTCGGTGTCGACGGGCTGCACGGAGAGGCAGTTGGACTGCTGTCCGCAGTCGCCGCACCCTTCGCACACCCGCTCGTTGATCACCACCCGCTCGGTGGGTTCGGGCACAAGGCCGCGCTTGCGCTTGCGTCGGAGTTCCGTCGCGCATTCCTGGTCGTGGACGAGCAGGGTGACGCCGGGGGTCCGGGCGAGCACCTCCTGCGCCTCGGTCAGCCGGTCGCGGTGCCAGACGACGACGCACTTCGGAAGCGTGACCTTCCGGTAGCGCCTGACGTCCTCGGTTGTGACGATGATGCGCTTGACGCCCTCCGCCAGGAGGCCTTGGGCTATCGCGGGCACGGACATGACGCCGACGGGTTGCTGGCCGCCGGTCATCGCCACCGCCGAGTTGTGGAGCAGCTTGTAGGTGACGTTCACCCCGGCCGAGACCGCAGCGCGGATGGCGAGGCTGCCAGAGTGGTGGAAGGTACCGTCACCGAGGTTCTGGATCAGGTGGTCGCGTTCGAGGAACGGCTGCATGCCGATCCACTGGGCGCCCTCGCCTCCCATCTGCGTCATGCCGATCACGTCCCCGGCCTGGGCGGGGTCCATGAGCGTGACCATGGCGTGGCAGCCGATCCCGGCCCCGACAGCGGCGCCCTCGGGTGCCTTGGTCGAGAGGTTGTGGGGGCAGCCGGAGCAGAAGTAGGGGGTGCGGGTGAGCATGGGCAGAAGTGGCAGAGTCCTGCGTCGGGTCGTTGCCCGCGTTTTCTCCAACCAGCTCTGGACGGTGGGGAATACGCCCAGTTCGTCCAGACAGGGCGCGAGCCTTGCGGCGACGATGTCGGGATCGAGTTCTCCGTCGAGGGGAAACAGGGCCGAGCCGTCGGGTGTGCGCTTGCCGGAGACGGACGGCTGGTCGCCCCGGCAGTAGAGCAGGTCCTTGAGGGCGGTCTCGACGAGAGGCCGCTTCTCCTCCACGACGACGATGTGGCGCAGCCCCCTCGCGAACCGTTCGACGACCGTGGGTTCCAGAGGGTAAATCATTCCGAGATGCAGCAGTCGCACGCCGCGGCGCTCCAGTTCCGCGTCGTCGAGTCCGAGGATGCGCAGGGCCTGACGGAGGTCGAGGAAGGTCTTGCCCGCCGCGATGATGCCGATGCGGTCGTCGGGGCCCGTCCTGGTGATCCGGTTGAGGTTGTTGGCGGCGGCGTAGCGACGGGCGATCTCCAGGCGGGCGCCGTCCCGGCTGCGTTCCAGATCGCCGAGTGCCGGCTGCACCATCCGGCTGCCTACGGCGTGGCGGTACGGTACTCCGTCGACCGCGAGGTCCGGAACGACCGGTGACACCCGTCCGGCGCCCACGTCGACCGTGCCGGAACCGTCGGCTACGGCCGTCACGATCTTCAGCGCCACCCACAGTCCGGATGCCCGGGACATCGCCACGCCGTGCAGCCCGAAGTCGAGGGCTTCCTGCGGGTCGGAGGGGTAGAGCGTGGGGAGGCCGAGGTCGGCGAGGAGCAGTTCGGAGGCGCCGGGGACGGTCGACGACTTGGCGGCAGGGTCGTCGCCGACCAGAGCCAGTGCGCCGCCGTCCGGGTGGGTGCCCATCAGGTTGTTGTGCCGGATGGCGTCCGAGGCGCGGTCGAGGCCCGGGGACTTGCCGTACCAGATGGCCGTGACGCCGTCGACGCGCTTGTCCGGCTGTGCCGAGGCGAGTTGGGTGCCCTGGACGGCCGTCGCCGCGAGTTCCTCGTTGACGCCGGGGCGGAAGACGATGTCGTGCTCGTCGAGAAGGGGGCCGCACCGCGCGAGTTCCATGTCGTACCCGGCGAGTGGCGAACCCTCGTATCCGGAGACGAATCCCGCGGTGCCGCGGTGCTCGCGACGGTCGGCGCGACGGATGTCGAGCGGCAGGCGGGCGAGGGCCTGGATGCCGGTGAGGTGAAGGACGCCTTCTTCGCGTACGTATCGATCCTGAAGCGTGGGGCGGGAGCCGGTTGCTTTCTGAGGGGTCACCACTGTGTTCCTCCGGGTGGGGCATCTGTGGCCGTCGAGGCGGACGAGGAGTCGGCCCGGTACGGCAAGGGCGGGCGCTCGAAACGGCCGCGTCGGCAGGGGGCGGCCCTCGGTGCGCGTATCGGTTCTGGTCGCCGACGGTCGGCGCGGGCCGGCGCCGGTTCGCGGCACGGACCGAAAAGGCATGGACCGAAAAGGCATGGACCAGTCGTCGTCGGCCGGAACTTTGACATCCGTAAGGCGGGCGTAGCAGACCGAGGCCGTCGGACTCGGGCTTTCGGGCGGGGGCGCCGGAAAGCCGGAACGCCGCGGTGAAGGGGACGCCGAGCGAGGGGGCGATGGACCGGCGTACCGCCGTACGAGGCCGGGAGCGAGGGCCGGAAGAGCGCCGGGCACGCGGCCGGCGCCCCCACGCCCCCGCGCCTAGCCAGGGCCTGTCCGGCGGGTCATGGTCGGGGTCGCGGCGTCCGGCACGGCGCCTCGCGGCGTTGCTGAAACGTCCGAATAGCTCCGCTGTCAAGACGCTCCGGCGTTTTGCGATGCACCGCACCAGACGCTGCGCCCTGTCCGGCCCTGATCCGCCGGACAGGCCCTAGCTAGGCGGACTGCTCAGTGGCGTTGAGCAGGGTGGCGAGCGCGGAGGCAGGGGTTGATCCCTCGGCGCTGTGCCACGCGATGTGACCGTCCGGCCGGACGAGAAGGGCTCCGTCCTCGCCGATCCCGAGCAACTCGGGGCAGTGACCGTCCGGGCTGGTGACGTCCCGGCCGAACACGACAGTCCGCTTCGCCACGTCCTCCCCGGACTCCGCGAAGGCGTCGGCCCAGTCGGCTCCCTCGGGCCCCGTGATGAGGGTGAAGCCCGGTATGAGGAGGTCGTGCGTGGACACCCGATCCCCGTCACGTTCGATCCAGGCGTGCGGAAGTCGTGCTCCGGGGGTGGCGATCGGCGTGTAGTCGGTGGCCGGGAACGGGGCGCCGTCGCCGTGCCGGGCTGCTCCGTAGACGTATCCGATCTCTAGGTTGAGCGCGTCGAAGTGCGGGCGCTGTGGAGGAATGGCCTCTGCGATCCGTCGGCGTTCCGCCGCGGCGACTGCCGGGTCGGGGCTTTCGAGGCGGGCAGCGATCCTGGTCGTTTCGGGCCCTATCCCGACCTCGGCCATCTTGATGGCGTTGAGCATGCTGTGGCGGGCGTTGTCGACGGCGACGGGACGGCGTTCGCGCTCGTAACTGTCGAGCAGCGCGTCGGAAGCACCGTCCCTCAGCACGGCGGCCAGTTTCCAGCCGAGGTTGTCCGCGTCGGCGAGGCCGCTGTTCATCCCCAGGCCGCCTGTCGGTGGGAACTGGTGCGCCGCGTCCCCCACGAGGAACACACGGCCGCTGCAGTACGTCTCGGCGGTCCGGGCCGTCATGGTCCACGGCCCCACGGAGCGGATGTCCACGTCAAGTTCGGTGGTTCCGACGGCCTCCCGGACGATCTGGGCACACCGTTCGGGCGGGTAGTCCTGCGGCGTTTCGGCAGCCGGGTCGAAGCTCCGCTGGAAAGTCCACCGGTGAGCTCCGTCCATTCCGATGAGGAGTCCCGGGGAGGCACTGTTGATCAGCCAGATCAGCAGAGCGGGATCCTCTCTCATCCACGGGGACAGATCGGCGTGGAAGTAGATGTTCAGCTGGTGGCCGAGAACCGCGGAGCTGTCCATCGGGATGCCGAGCGTGTCGCGCAAGCCGCCGGTCGCCCCGTCCGCCGCCACTGCATAACAGCTGCGCAGTGTCTGTCGCCCGTCCACGCCCTGCACGGTGACGTCGACGCGATCGCCGAGGTCCGTCACCTCCACGACGGTGGTGCCGTAGCGGACGGTGGCCATGCCCTGGGCGAGGACCGCGTCGAGGAGGTGTTGCTGTACACGGTCCTGGGCGCACGAGATGAGCTGCTCGGCGGAGGCCTGGATCCGGCGCAGGAGCTGGTCCTCCGGGCCTTCGACGAGGCCGATCCGGCCCAGTGGTTCCCCGGCGAGGGTCTGCTTCCACAGGATGGTGTTGGCCCAGGCCGGGTCGACCGCGTCCGCGCGGACGGCGTCGGCGATGCCCCAGGTGCGGAACAGTTCCATGGACCTGGTGTTGACGATATGGGCCCGGGGGTGCGGATTGATCCCGTCGTACTGCTCGAAGACCACGCTGCGGACGCCGTGCCGGCCCAGGACGAGCGCGGTGGCGAGCCCCACAGGGCCGGCCCCGATGATGACGACCGGGGCGTCGATGTCGGTCATGCGCGCCTGACCAGTTCGGCGAAGGACTCACCCGCATCGAAGCGGCGCACCAGGTCGTCGGGATCGAACGCAACCCCGATCGGATTGGTTTCGAAGGCTCCGGACCGGAACCACTCGTCGAGGGCTTCGTCGGTGGCGAAGTTGTCGATCTGGAGCTCGATGTGATTGCCGTCGGGGTCCTCGAAGTACATCGAGGTGGTCGGCCCGTGGTTGATGCACCAGAAGGGCAGGATGCCGTCCTTCTTCAGCCGCTGGTACGTGCCCAGCAGATCTCCGAGCGTGGTGTAGGTGAAGGCCGCGTGGTGCAGACCGGTGTGCGCATCCGTCGGACGCTCCGATGCTCCGGTGGCGACCAGTGCGACACGGTGGTGCTCGTCGTCGTAGGTCAGGAAGGCGAGGGCCTCGTTGGCGAAGGTGACGCGGCCTTCGAGAACGCGTACGTACCAGTCGGTCATGGGCGACAGACGACCGGTGCGCAGGACGATGTGGGCAAGTTTGCCTGGAGAAGCCATGAACGGCGACCTCCTGATCGAGGGCACGACAGCCATCTTGGCTGCCATACAAGAGAAACTTAGCCAGTCTCTTGTATGACAGTCAAGAGATCGGCCTCAGCGTGCCCCCGCAACGGCCACCAGCGCCTCCATGAGGAGGTCGATGAACTCCTCGGTCGGCCGGTCCAGCCCTCGGGCGCTGAGCAGCAGCCCCTCGAAGAGCACATGCGCCATGTCCGCCACGGGTGCCACATCGACCCCCTCGTGCAGCCGGTTCGCGACAGCCGCGAGAAGGCACCCCTCCAGCCATTCCCGCATGCGGGAATAGACGTCGGCGAGGGCGGGCGACTCGTCCATGCGGTCGTACGCCTCCCGGTGCAGTCCGCGGTACGCCTCCAGGTCGGCAAGGAACGCCACCAGCTGCCGCTGCGGATCCCCTCCGATCGCCGGATCCGTCTCCACGCGCTCCCGCTCACGCAGGAAGAGGCGGTCCAGCGCGGCGGCGAACAGGTCGTCCTTGGTCGGGAAGTACCAGCGCACAGCGTTGGCCGCGACGCCGGCCGCCTTGCCGACCTCGGTCAGGCTGGTCCCTTTGTATCCCTTGACGGCGAAGAGCTCCCACGCGCTGTCGACCAGGACGGCCTCGCGCTCGGCTTTCGGGATCTGTTGACGGTTCCTTGGCATAGCAACCCAGCCTAGGCGGCGTGTCCCCACCCCCGGCCGCTGCGTCCGGGAACAACAGTTCCGCACTCGAGGAACTCTTGACTCCGAAACAAGAACACTCTTGGCTTTGGAGCAAGAGAATGTGTCACCAACACGCAGGAGTCCGTGATGCGTCTGTACAGCACAGCCCTGGGCATCGCCAGGGAAGAGAGCCCCGGCGTGCTCTCCGTACTCGACCTGCCCTTCGCCGACCTGGGCGCCCTCCTGTACGGACCGGGTATCGACGCCGCACGCGAGGCGGCGGTCGTCCGGCGGGTCGCCCTCGACGAGGTCCGGGTGCACGCCCCCGTACCCCGGCCCGGAAAGATTCTGATCGTGGGCCTCAACTACCGCAGCCACGCGGCGGAGGCCCTGGAGATGTTCGCCGCGATGGGGCGGCCCGACATCACCCTGCCCACTGAGCCGAATTTCCAGCTGGTCGCCGGATCCGCGGTCACCGCACCGGGCGACGACATCCACCTGCCGGCCGTCGCAGCCGACGAGGTCGACTACGAGGGCGAGGTGGCCGTGGTGATCGGTCGGCCCGCGAGTGCCGTCTCCGTTGCCGAGGCTGCGAGCCACATCGCCGGCCTGACCATCGCCAACGACGTCTCCGCGCGCGACATCCAGCAGCGCGCGATGTCAGGCGACCCGACCGCGTCCATCGGCGTGGCCAAGAGCTTCGACACATTCAAACCGCTCGGTCCCTGCCTGGTCACCCGGACGAGTTCAGCGAGCCGCTCGACCTGCGGCTGCGCACCCGGGTCAACGGTGACGTACGCCAGAACGACCGCACCAGCAACTTCATCCACGGCGTGGCCGAGCTGATTTCCTACCTCTCCCGCTATCAGACCCTCGAACCCGGAGACGTGATCCTCACCGGAACACCTCGCGGCGCCGGCGTGTTCTCCGGTCGCCATCTACGCCCCGGCGATGTCGTCGAGGTCGAGGTCGAGCACATCGGGACGCTCCGCAGCCGTGTGAGGGCCGCCCCCGAAGGGGCGAGTGCGGGCGCATGACAGCCGGGACGCGCCGCACGCCGGGCGCTCACGATGCGCACCGGAACTGCAAATCAGTCCACTTTCCTCGGATTGGACTTGGTCTGGCTGTGATTGGCGCCGATATGGTCGCGGGATGCGTATCCACGTCGTAGACGCCTTCACCGACCGGCCTTTCGCAGGCAACCCTGCAGGCGTGTGCCTGCTCGATGCCGGAGAGTGGCCGGCAGTTGCCTGGATGCAGCAGGTAGCCGCCGAGATGAATCACTCGGAGACCGCATTCGTGCGGCCGCTCCCCGGCGACGAGAGCGCCGACTGGGAGATTCGCTGGTTCGCCCCTCTTGTCGAGACCAATCTGTGCGGCCATGCCACATTGGCCACGGCGCACACGCTGCGGCGGGAGCGAGGGGGTGTCGGCGCGCTGCGGTTCCGTAGCCGGTTCAGCGGCATCCTTACCGCGCATGCACACGAGGACGGCAGCATCACCCTGGACTTTCCGGCCGCGCCCGGCACCGAGGTCCCGGTGCCGACAGGCCTGTCGGAGGCTCTGGGGGTGAAGCCGGAGGCCGCCTTCCGTACCGGTGCGCTCGGTGACCTGCTGACCGTCCTGCCCGACGAGGCCACCGTCCGGGCCGTGACCCCCGACCTCGAGGCGATAGCCGACCTGACCCGCCGTGAAGGCCTGCGCGGCGTCATCATCACGGCCCCGGCCTCCGGGTCCGGCCTGGAATACGATTTCGTCTCCCGCTTCTTCTCACCCGCCGAGGGCATCCTCGAGGATCCGGTCACAGGCAGCGCCCACACTGCCCTGGCCCCTTACTGGTCGGCGCGGATCGGCCGCAGCGGGCTCACCGGCCTGCAGCTATCCGCGCGCACTGGGCTTGTCAGGACTGCCGTGCGCGGTGACCGCGTTCATCTCACCGGGTATGCGGTCACCATCCTCGACGGAACCCTGCACGCCTGACCGGCCGATTCCAAGGGATCGGCCACATGTTCACCCGCCGGGCTGCGGCGGGCTGGTCGGTGAAGAAGGGGGGTAGCGCCAGACGGGATACAGCTCGCCCTGATCACCCCAGGTGGCGGGTTCGGCCAGGTCACGGACCCGGCGCACGATCAGCCGGGGAGTGACCCGCTCCGCTCTCTTCCGGCTCGCGAAAGCGGTGTATGCGGGTATCTCGGCGACTTCGGCATCGGAGATGAGGTCGCCGGTCTCGGGGTCGGCGTCGGGGGCGGGGCCGGGCACTGCGGTGGCGTAACTGATTGTTGCCAGGCGTCGTTGGGGATGCTGTCCGCGCCCGCGGCCATGCCGCCCACGATGCCGGCGACCTTGGCGTCCGCTCCGGCGCCCGCGCCGTTCTTCGCCTCGCTCGGCTTAATCTTCTGCGTCACAAGCCGCGAAAGCCCGCACCTCTCGGCCAGTCGCCACCGGGACCAGCCCGGCATGCGCGATCAGATTCGGTCATCGAACACAGCGGACACCGCACGTGGCGGCGTGGAAGACCGCATCCCGGAGATGTACCTCCGAACTGGTTGAACAGAAGCCCAGAGAACACCTGTTTTCCCAGTTCAGAGTGCATCTCCACTTTTAGGAACTGGACGAACCGTCACCCGGTGGGTCGAGGCTCGGTGTCAGGCAACGTTCGCGGCGTTGCCTGAGGAACTCTGTCGCGGCTCCGTGCAGTGAGCTCTTTGGTCATGAAGACGCGGTTGGTGCCCGGCGGATCGCAGGGGACCTCTCCCAAGCGCTCCCACCCTTGTTTCCGATAGAAGTCGGGGGCCTGAAACGTGATCGTGTAGAGCACGGCCGCGCGGCAGCCGCGGGCGCGAGCCTCGTCCTCGGCCTGCCAAAGTATCTCCGCGCCCAGCCCGCTGCCACGCAACTCGGGCGGGAGGAAGAAGAGGTCGACGAAGAACAGCCCGAGCGAGGTGCGCCCGGTGAGTCCGCCGATCACCTGGCGCGTCTCGAGATCACGGACGAGGATGGCGAGCGGTCTGCGGTCGTCGACTCCCGTCTTCTCGATGTTGAACCGGTCCAGCCCGTCGGAGATCACCATGGCGTCCGCAGGCATTGGGGCATCGGTGGCAACGAGCTCCGTCCGGGGTTCGTGACGCGGCGGCACGCCGGCGGTGGCGTTGGATGCGGGCATTGTTCCTCCAGAGTGTGAGCGGCGGCATGCGCCCGGTGCAGCTGCAGGGCGTGCTGGCGTTCCCTGCGCATCCGTCGACGCTAAGGCGTGGACGCTTCGACGGCCGCCGAACCGAGGACGGCGACAATGGGGGATATGGACATTGAGCGCGCAGGCCAGGATGTGGGTGTGGACCTGGCGGCCGTGGCCAGGCTGCTGGCTGACGGGACCCGGGCTACCTTCTGTCTGGCGCTGCTCGACGGCCGGGCGTGGACGGCGAGCGAGCTCGCACGTCATGCCAGGGTCGCGCCCTCTACCGCGACATCGCACCTGAACCTGCTCGTCACCGGCGGACTCCTCGTCGAGGAGCGGCATGGTCGCCACCGCTACCTTCGGGTGGCCGACCGGCGGGTGATCGAGCTGATCGAGAGCCTTGCCGAGCTGGCCCCGCAGCAGGCCGCCCGACCGCGATCGTTGTCGGCTTCCGGCCGCCGGCGGGCACTCGCAACTGCCCGGCTTTGCTACGACCACCTGGCTGGATCCGTTGCGCTGGCGATCACTGACGCGATGGTCGCGCGCGGGCTGTTGGCATGGGGGCCCGAGCCGGGTCTGACCGATGAGGGAACGGCCTGGCTGGCCGAGGTCGGTATCACCGTTGCGAGTTGCTCGCGCCGGCCGCTGGTGCGTGCGTGCCTGGACTGGACCGAGCGCCGCCCCCACCTGGCCGGGGCCCTGGGCGCCGCCCTGTGCAGCCACGCACTCACCGCCGGCTGGGTCACGCGGATCGGCACGACGCGCGCGCTCGCCGTGACCGCTACCGGCTGCCGGGCGTTCCACGACCACCTGGGCCTGCAACTGGCCGGCTCAAGCTCCCTGGGCGGCCGTCGGTAACGCAGACGCTGGCGGGGCGCGAAACCCTGGTATCCGTCCCGGGAGACACACTCGGCAGGAGTTCTCCGCCCGCCGTACACCATGAAGCCACGGCGATACACGGCGTCGGCGGCAGTACCTCCCCGCGCCCGGCCGGGGCGCCCCGCCTCATCTCTCGGGCGCGGCAGAGATGGCAGAGCCTTGCTGTGCGCGGGCGTGCATGCGGCTGAGGGACGGGAAACCAGCGCGTCGGGCGAGCGTGGCTGTCAGCAAGGAGGCGGTGAGCAGGGCGGAGGCCGTCCACGGCAGTGCCCCCGAGTCGGCGCCGTCCAGGACGACGCCGCCGAGCAGGGAGCCGCCGGCCATGCCGATGTTCCAGCCGGTGACCCAGAGGGAGTTGGCGGTATCGGGATCGAGGGGGGCCGCCTTGATGCGTCTTCGACGGCCCGGGCGAGTACGGTCACAATCAGCCCGGTCGCCCGGTTCTGGCCAAGACCGCGCCGTCTGCCGCGACGCCCGACGGCCTCGGCCCCATCGACGTGGTCCTGCTCTCGCACGACGAGCACGAGGACAACCTCGACACCTCCGGCCGGGCCCTGCTCGCCGATGTTCCTCTCACCCTGACCACGCCCAGCGGCGGCAAGCGCCTGGGCGAGCGGTTGGGCGCGAGGGTCAAGGGGCTGGCCGACTGGGAGTCCGTCGAACTGGACCGCCCCGGTGGCGGCACGATCACCGTGACCGGTGTCCCGGCCATCCACGGCCCAGTCGCCCGGGAGGCGGTCGAGCCGATCCTCGGCCATGTCGTCGGCTTCGTTCTGACCGGCCAGGGCCTGCCCACCGTCTACGTCAGCGGCGACAACGCCTCGCTCGCCGCGGTCCGGGAGATCGCCGACCGCTTCGCTCCGGTCGATACCGCCATTCTCTTCGCCGGCGCCCCCCGCTTCCCCGGCCTTTTCGACGGCCAGGTGATCGTCCTGGACAGCGCCATGGCGGTTGAGGCCGCCAGGATCCTCGGCGCCGGCCGTGTGGTTCCGGCCCACTACGACAGCTGGGCTCACTTCAGCGAAGGCCGTGACGAGGTGGAAACCGCCTTCAGCGCCGCCGGCCTTGCCGACCGCCTGGACTGGGGCCGGCCGAACTGAGAGCAGGCGGCAGACGACGCAGGCTGCATGGCATCGCAGTTTGCGGGGCGCGGTTTCGTGGAAGTGGGCGAAGGCCCGAGCGGTCCTTCGGTGACGACGTGTCGCTCCTGGCCGACGACGGCGTCACGGTCGCGAAGTGAGGTGCAGCATGGCCGGGTGCTGCACGCCGCTCAAGCCCTGTCCAACCAGCCCACTCCCGCTGCTCCAGGGACAGACAGGATGACCACGGGCCCGTCCCGGTGGCTGCGTAACCTCGTGGACCTGCAATGTTCCGGGTAAAATCCATGCAAGGTCTGCATGCAGCGCTGGACCGCCGCCCACGAGTCCGAACCGTCCGCCGACCGCCGCCTGCGCACGACGTGATCATGTTCAGAGCCTGTCGTGGGTACTCTCATGGATAGAGAGCGCCGACCGCCCGCGCAAGACGCGCAGGCGGTACCTGGCTCCCCGTGAAGGGAGGCCCTTCCCATGGTGGCGAGCAACAGTTTCCTGGCCGACCTGGTGGCACGCTCGCAGCTGATCTCAGGCCGCGACCTTGCCCGCCTGGTCTTCGACGCCGGCCAGGCCATGGGCCTGACGGCCACCGGTGTATACGTCACCGACCTGCAGCAGACGCGGCTCATCGCCCTGCCGCAGCCGGTGTCCGCCGGGGAGCCCACGCTGGACATCGACTCGTCCCTGGCCGGGCTGGCCTACCGGATGGAGCGCACGCACCTGACGCAGGACGGCATGACCGCGTGGATCCCCATGGTCGACGGCGTCGAGCGCCTTGGCGTGCTCAAAGCCTGTGGCCACGACTTGCCCGTCGCCGACTGCGAGGCACTGGCCGCAGTGACCGCGCTGCTGCTCGTGTCCAAGTCGTCCTACAGCGACCTGCTCGTGGAAGCCGAGCGCCGACAGCCCATGACCGTCCAGGCCGAACTGCTGTGGGCGTTCCTCCCGCCGCGCACCATCGGCACCGCCCAGGCGACCTCGACCGCCGTGCTGGAGCCGGCCTACAGTGTCGGCGGCGACGCGTTCGACCACAGCTTCACCGACAACGGGCTGCATCTGGTGCTTCTGGACGCCATGGGCCACGACCTGGCCTCCGGCGGAGCGAGCGCAGCCGGACTCGCGGCCTGCCGCGCCACCCGCCGCTCCGGCGGCCGACTCACCGACATCGTCACCGAGATCGACCGGATCCTGGACGAATGGTTCACCGACCGGCTCATGACCGCGATCATCGCCGACCTCGACGTCACGGACGGAACCCTCACCTGGGTCAACTGCGCACACCCGCCGCCCCTGCTCGTACGCGGCGGACAGGTCCTGCACATCCTCCAACGCGAACCCGACCTGCCACTGGGCTGGAACTTCCACAGCCATACTCCGCCCACCACGCACCGCGCCCGGCTCCAGCCCGGCGACCGCATCCTGCTCTACAGCGACGGCGTCACAGAGGCCCGCTCACCCGAAGGCGACCTCTTCGGCGAACAGCGCCTCGCCGACACCGTCATCCGCGCCATGACCGTCGGCGAACCCGCCCCCGAAGCCCTGCGCCGACTCCTACAGCAACTCAAGCGCCACCAGGAGCACCAGATGTCCGACGACGCCACCATCGTGATGGCCGAGTGGCACCCCACGCCGTAGGAAAGGACCCCGGTCGCACCAGCGCCGCTCCACAGGACCGCAGGTGGTGGGCGACGACGCAGTTGGGCGGGGGCGCCGACCTTGCCGGCGGTGATGTCGCCGATGCGGGCGTGGACGCGTTCGGCAGCGGTGAGCCGTTCGACGGTGGGCAGCGCGCCGCGGAACCTCTCCGGGTTGGCCGAGTCCATGAGTCCGTCGAGTTCCGGGTCGGGGCTGGGCTCGGCCGCGGTGAGGTTACGGATCATGAAGTGGGCGACGTGGGCCTGGTGGCCGAGGTGCCAGCCGATGGCGCTGGAGTTCTCGTGCGGGACGGTGTCGAGGAAGGGCTGCTCGTACTTCTCGTACACACCTGCGGCTGCGGCGCGGTTGTCCGGGGTCACCTGCAGGGTGACTTCGAGAGACGCCATGGTTATGTCTCACTCGGTTGGCAGGGATAGTGCGGTGCGGCGGATCCTCGCTCTTCGGCCACCCCCTCTAAAAGCGGCCGACGCTCGACGGGCGGCTGCACCGGGCGTCGACCGAGACGGCGACCGAATACGCCGGACACATCGAAGGAGCCCTGGCCGCCGGAGAAAGAGCAGCGCGATCCGTCCTGGGTGTTCAGCGGCGCCGGGCTCGCCGTGGGTATCACCGTCGGCGCTCTCCTCGCCCAGGACATGCTCGGCTCCACCAGCCTCGCGAGGCTGCCCAGCGCCCTGTTCACCGCCGGCTCTGCGCTCGCCGCCGTCGCCGTCGGCCGCATCTCCCAGGCCTACGCCCGCCGCCCCGGCCTCGCGACCGGCTACCTCCTCGGCGCCCTCGGCTCCGCCGGCGTCATCATCGCCGCCATCCTCAACAACCCCGCCCTACTGTTCCTCTCCCTGTTCGTCTACGGCGCCGGCACCGCCACCAACCTCCAGGACCGCTACGCCGGGGCCGATCTCGCTGCCCCCGGCCACCGCGCACAGGCCATCTCCACCGTCCTGGTCGCCACCACCCTCGGCGGAGTCACCGGACCCAACCTCGCCGCCCCCACCGGCACCTTCGCCCAGCACCTCGGCATCCCCAACCTCGCCGGCCCCTTCATCCTTTCCGGCATCGCCTACGCGTTGGCCGCGCTCGTCCTCGCCCCCTGACTGCGACCCGAGCCGCTACTCCCGGCCCGCGCCGTCGCGAAGAAAGCGCAAGCCGACGCCGTCGCCAACCCGGCCGCCGCCGACGCCGCCGACACGAGCGAGGGCCGCGGAGGCGTTGTCCTCGGCGCTCTGGTCATGGTCCTCACCCAGCTCGTCATGGTCGCGGTCATGACCATGACGCCGGGTGCGGTGTCGCAGTGCCGCAGACCGTAATCCAGGACCGGGGGCTGTGCCCCATGCATGACCCGTATGCCCGAGAATGATGACGTAGCGAATAGAACGTCCTTGAGCCCGTTGAGGAAGCGCTGGACTCTCCCACTGTGGGAGAGTCCACGATGATGGTGTGCAAGACGAACTTCTCACCATCGGGCGCTTCGCCCGCCTGTGCCGCCTCAGCGTCAAGCAGCTACGGCACTACGACGAAATAGGACTGTTGGCCCCGGTCCGCGTAGACGTCAGCTCGGGCTACCGCTACTACGCACCCGAACAGGCGCGTGATGCCCTGACCATCGCCCTGCTCCGTGAGATGGACCTTCCCTTGGCTTTGATCGCCAAGGCGCTGGGTGCCGAGCCTGAGCGCAGGGCGCAGCTCCTGCGCGCTGAGCGGGACCGGCTGGCCGAGCGGATCAGCAGGGACCAGGCCCGACTGGAGATGCTGGAGCGGCTGGCGGAGGGTGGTCTGCCCGGCTATGAGGTGACGGTGAACAGAGAGCCGGAGCGACGGCTGGTGGTGGTGCGGGCGGTCTGCACCCCTGCGGGGATCGGAGGCAAGTTCGAGGAGTGCGTAGGCAGACTGCTGCCCGTGCTCGGTAAGGCGGGAATCGCGTGGGAGCCGCCGCTGTGGGGGCTGTACCCGTTGGATCTGGAAGAGCGGATGGAGATCACCGTCGGAGCGCAGACCTCGCAGGGACAAGGCACGCCCGGCCTGGAACTTGAGGTGCTGCCCGGTGGATTCGTCGCTCAGACCATGCACATTGGGTCCTACGCGCAACTGCCTTTGGCCTACCACGCGCTTTTCGCTGCCATCCACGAGTGCGGATTGCGCCCGCAAGCACCGGTACGCGAGGCGTATCTCGTCGGACCGGCAGAGGCACCGCAAGAAGAACTGATGACGCGGCTGATCATCCCCATCCAGGAGAGCATGGCATGACTGTGTTGATAGACATTGATGCCCGCGGTACGCGGCACTGCGAGACGACGGCCCTGGGGGTGCTGTTGCGGCACCAAGGACTTGATCTGTCCGAGCCCATGCTGTTCGGCCTCGGATCCGGTCTGTCCTTCATCTACTGGGACGGCAAGAGCATGGGCTTCCCCTTCCTCGGGGGACGGGTCAAGCCCTTCGATCTCACCAGAAAACTGGCCACCGGACTCGGGCTGGGGCTCCTGGTCCAGGAAACCACCTCTCCGCGCAAGGCATGGGACAACGTGGTGGCTTCCATCGACGCCGGCCGCCCGGTCGGGCTGCAGCTCGACAGCTACTACCTGGACTACTTCGGTTCGGAGGTCCACTTCGGTGGCCACGTCGTGGCCATGTATGGCTACGACGACCACAACGCCTACCTGATGGACACCGACCAGCAAGGCGGAGAGGTATCCACCAGCCGGACCAGCCTCGCCCAGGCCAGGGCCGCGCGGGGCCCGATGACCGCCAAGCACCGCTCCTTCACTCTCACCGTACCGAGGAACCCGCCTTCCCCACAGGGCCGGATCATCCCCGCCATCACGGCCTGCGCCGATGCCTTCCTCAACCCGCCCATTGCCAACCTCGGTCACCGAGGCATTGAGAAGGCGGGCAAGCTGGTGGGTGGATGGTTCCAGCGCACCGACGCCCCGCAGCGAGATCTGCCACAGGCTGCCCTCATGATGGAGAAGGCCGGCACCGGCGGCGCCCTGTTCCGTAACCTCTACCGTGACTTCCTCGCCGAATGCACCGATCTGCTCGACAGCAGCCATCTGCGCACCGGCCACGCGCTGTACACCGAGGCAGCCGGCCTGTGGACGGAAGCGGCAGCACTGATCAAGAAAGCCGGCGAATCGGGCGATGCGCAGTGCCTCGCCCAGGCCGGCTCGGTCCTCGGCGACCTTTCACGTCTGGAGCGAGAGGCCATGCAGGCACTGAGCTGCCTGGGGCGTGAGACGCCAAGAGTGATCCAGCCCTGACAGCCCTCAAGGTCGCCTTTCGAATCTCGAATTCTGAAGATCGCCCTGCGGGAACGTCAGAAGCCCGCGGAGTACCGCCACCGGGCCTCTTCGAACATCGCTTGCCACGGCCTCGCCCACACCCTCCTGCCGGGCCGAAGGCCCCGGGCTGGTGAGGAAGAGGCGCACGGCCTCCTCACCGAGTTGTGGACGACGGTGCTGCCTCGTGGCTCGGAGGACGGCGAGGTCATAAACCCGGGGATCGCGGACGCGAAGTGTCGGCCGGACAGTTCCTAGCCGCAATGCGCTCGCACGTTCCTGGCGCAGGGGTGCGTGCGGGGGCGCGCCGCGGAGTTGTCGGTCCCCGTCCCCGTCGTCGAGTGACTCGTTTCGTCGACTGTCGCTGCAAGGGCACCGCCAACACCCTGGCCGCGCTCAAGTCGATCCGCGCCGCCTCGATCTACATCGTCCCAAACAACCTCTCCGCCCCCACCGGCGCGGGCATCCGCCGCTGGGCGAAGAAGAACAAGGTCGAGCTGTGCTTCACCCCGACCTACGCTTCCTGGGCCAACCCGATCGAGGCCCACTTCGGCCAGCTGCGGCAGTTCACCCTGGCCAACTCCCACCACCCTGCGCGAACCCAGGCTCTGCGCCGCTACCTGCGCTGGCGCAACACCGACGCCCGCCACCCCGATGTACTCGCCGCCCAACGCAAGGAACGCGCCCGCACCCGCAGCGAAAAGGGCATTCGCTGGGGCGGACGCCCTTTCAACACCGCGGCCTGACCAACCGCGAACAGCAGCCACCGAACGCCGACGGGGCAAGTTCAGGAGAAGGACAGCGCAAGAAGGATGACTCAGGAGGCGGACGGTTCGATCTCCCCCGCGAAGACGATGACCTGGTCGATGAGGCTCCGTCGCATATGGACGACGTCCGTTCCCGCCAGGCGGGGGCCTCCATCAGGCGTGGTGAAGACCCACTGGTACCGGGCCCACTCGTCAGGCATGTCCACCGCTGAGCAGCGCACCATCGTGCCGGTCCCCGCCGGGTGACGTCGGATGTCCAGCACGAACCGCTCGACCGCCGCGATTCCTTCGCTGCGACCCAACGGCCCCCAGAAGACCACGTCTGAGGTCAGGGCCTGGGAGAGCAGGGCAGTCACATAGCTGTCGTCCGAGGCGTTGAACGCGGAGATGAACGTGTCGATCGCGGAGCGTGCGGTCTCTTCCTGCATGCCTCAGTAATACCAGACGTTTCGCGTGCACTCGTCCCACGAGCCGCCTTCCGATCACGGTGAACCTTCCCGGTCAGAGGACTAGGCAAAAAACGACTTCGGGCTCGCCGTCCTCGGCCATGACCTCACCGTTGGCGATCGCGTAGAGATGCCCGACGCGGGCTTTCTTGGCTGCGTAGTCCGGATCGCGGGAGTTTTCCAGGACTTCAGGCGTTGAAAGGAGACGCCCTCCTTGCGGAGCAGGAGCCGCCGGTGGAGCTGAGGGATGTGGTGTAGGTGGGATTGCCCTCGAAGTGTGCCGCTGAGGTGTCGACGTCGATGTAGATGACGCCAGGGACGGGCTGGTAGGCCTGCCACCCCTGACCCGGCGCGGTCTTGCCCGCGCCGACGCGGAGAGTCGCCATATCGTTCCTCTTTCCCGGGTTCTCCTACGGTTGCCGCGTGCCTCTCGCACGGCCAGGGGTTGTCGATACCGAACCAGTTGATGAAGAACCCGTACTGGGTGGCGTGCTGCACGGTGAGCGGTGTTCCGTCCCTGTGCTGGGCGTAGACCCTGAACCCGGTGGCGGTGGGGCTGTAGATGGCGGTGTACCCCGTCACCGCCCAGTGGGTTCCGGTGCCACCGAGGGAAGTGAAGTACTGCGGTGCCCCGTCGAAGCTGCCTGTACTGGTGTCGATGTCCAGACCGTCACCGGCCGCACCGTGAAGGCCTGGTGGACCGGCAAACGCCGACCCCGAAAGCCAGCCTCGAACGCATCGACAACGTCTACCGGCCCGTGCGCCGCCCAGAACATCGCCAAGCACCTCCCGCACCGCCCCCAAGGCGGGTGGCGGGACCCGGCGGGTCCTGACGTCCGCTGCTCTGAGCGTCTTCGCAAGTCATCGCTCACTGCTGGAGACTGCTGGTATCCGACCGAGGCCCATTGAATTGGGCTGTAGCAGATGAATCGGTCATGTGATGCTCTTTTGTGTGTTTCTGTGCAGAGAGCGCAGGCTCCGGGTGAGCATGGAATCGCCCGGCACGCTTCTCGCCGGAAGGGACGATGTGAGGAGAACGTCGACTCGACCGGTGAGGTCGGCGCCTCCTCACGGTGGCGACAGGCATCAGGGGTGTCGGCGCGCAGCGATATCGAGAACCCGGGGTGTCCTGGTGTCGTCCCCGGCCGGGAGCGTGTGACGATGACGACGGATGAAGCCGGCACGACCAAACTGCCCACAGCCCGAATGTCCGAGCCGGATCCGCTCGGCCTGCTGGCCGCGAAACAGCGGCTGTCCATGCGTTTGGGCGCGGCCGTCGGCAGTTGCGGGGCGGTGCGGGCGCCGTGCGCGAGCCGCACGCTCGAATCGTCCTTGTTACTGGTGTCTGTTACGGCGCAGAGGCAGTCATCCGCAGATGGTACGACGCCTGGCCGTGTATCTGTCCGCGCCGGGTGCGCAGACCACCGCATTCGATACGGCTGTGGCCCAGGGCGCCTTGCACGGCAAGGTGGCGGACGCCGACGTGGTCGGAGGTGAACTGCTGGCAGGCTTCGAGCACCTCTCAACTGCTCGCAAGCGTCTGCTGTTCGACGTCTACCTGGCCGTCACAGGAGCGGGCCGGTTCGAGCCGTCGATGCTCCGGCCCGTTCCGACGGCGGGACGGGCCGAGGACAACACGGTCGCCTAAATCGGGATGATCATGCTGAGTGCGCGGATCCTGGTGGTCCACGGCCTGGGATCGGCCTCACAGATCACCGATCAGGAACGAGAGCAACTGATCGCCATGCTGGGCTCCAGCCGCGCGCCAGTCTGGGAGAACTACGTGGCCGCGCACCTGCTGGCACTGCTGGCTGTATGGGAGTTCGCCCCTGGCCACCCACTGATCGAGAAGGGCATCGCCGGAGACCTGGTCGACTGCGTCGCAGAGGAATCACTGCGGTACGCGACCGTACTGCAATTCGGCCTACTACGAGTCGCCCGAGAGCCGCTGACCATCGTCGGCCAGCACATCCGGACCGGCGACCGCATCGTCCTGCACCTACCCGCCGCCAACCGCGACCCCGACAGGTTCACCAACCCGGACCACTTCGACCCACACCGCCCCAACGCCGCCAAACACCTCAAGCCTCGGGCACGGTCCCCACCACTGCCCAGGCGACCAACTCGCCCGCATCGAACTGCGCATCCTCCTCACCACCATGCTGCGCCACTTCCCCGACCCGAGACTGGCAGCCCACCCCGCCCAAACCGCCCCCCATCACCCCCGCGTCGTACACGCCCTGGCCGAACTACCCGTGGAGTTCACCCCGTGACCCATGGCCGCGACACCCAGTACGCCGCCTGTGCCTTCGACTTCGACGGCACCCTCGCCGACACGGCCGACCTCGACCACCGCGCCGTCCAAGCATCGCTGGCCGCCCACAGAATCACCGTGTCCCTCGCGTGGATCGCCTCCGAACCCGTATTCACCGCCGCCCAACTACGCAGGCGGCTCGGGATCAGGCCGCCCGACCTTCCGCAGGACACATTCGCCGAAGCAGCCCGCACATACTGGTTCGCCCACACCGACCGGATCCGCTCGATCGCCGCAAGCAACGCGGCAGACCACGCGGCCATCACCGTGGTCTCCGCCAACTACAGCGACGTCGTACGCCACGGCCTGGAGGCGATGGGCGTCCACGACCTGCCGTGGACCGTAGTTGGCCGCGAGGAAACCCCGCGGACCAAGCCGGCCCCGGACGGCTACCTGCACGCCGCCCGGCTCCTCGGCATCACGCCTCATGCTGCCTCGCACACGAGAACACCGACGACGGCATCGTGGCAGCCGTATCCGCAGGCATGGACGTGATCGACACCCGGCATCAACCCTGGCGATGAACCAGACCGGGGCCGCTTTCGAGACGACCCCTCCCAAGAGGTGGGGCAGCAACGCCGGGTCGGCCCGGGTATGACGTGAACGCGATCCGTATCCGGCGGTTCAGCGGTGAGGCGCCGGCCTCGGTATGCCTGAGCGCCGGCCTCCTCATCGCGGGCATCTTCCTCCGGTGCTGCCGCTGAAGAACAGCCAGATCGCGGCTGGAGACATTGTCCCTGCGGATCCAAGCAGACGCTCGCCGCCGAGGTCAGGCCCATGCGGAACTGCAGCCGCTCGAAGTCACTGCGCCCCTCACGGTCGAGCGCGACGATCTCGCCGTCCAGAACTGCGGGCTGGAGAAGATCTACCAGCTCGCCGGGCACCTCCTGCTCGACTACGACAAACAGTTCGGCATCGACAAGGGACCTGTACCTCTCCCGCCAGGACGCCCTGATCACCTGGGATGCTGCCGACTTCCTGCGGCGGCTCGGCGCGAGTGTCTCTCTGCCTGCGCGCACAGCTGCGCCGGCACCTGCACGGGGCAGCTCGCCGCTGAGAGCCACCGTCGGCGACAGCGCGTCCAATGATTGTGGCGGAGGGCTCCGTCGTCGTGGCCACGGGAGTTATAACGTGCGAATCCGTCTGGCGTCTCCGTGAGCGGTTCTGCGCTTGCGAAGTGCGGTCCGAGCCTGGGTGATGCCGAGGAAAGGGTCGCACTCTTTGGGTGCGATGTGCTAGTTCCGCTTGTGCGCTGGCTCCTTACGCCACGTACGACAGGCGGAGCCGTCGCGTGGCACGTATAGACGCACGTGCTGGGCCATGGTCTAGCTCCACTCAAGGTGCGAAGCGCCCAATACCGATCAGAATTGAATGCATGGCAGAAGAACGTCAGGGGCCCGCTGCCATGTTGCAACTTCTTTGCCGCTGCGGGCACTCCTTCAGGCCGCCGGAGTCTGACCATGGGACTGCTCACGCTCACCATCGCACCGGTCCACAGTCTGATCGGGATGGCGGGAACTCAGCGACGCGGCCGAATACGAACTGTGCGACTCAGGGGTGCTCCGTGCGAAACCTGCTGTTCTGAACCGGGAAATTGAAGGCGGAAATATCGACCCGAAGGGGGTTTCGAATCCGGGAAGAGGGAAGGCTGGTCGATTGCCTAGGCCGGCCCCGCAGTGAACGACCGAAGGTGACGCACTCATGGATGACAGAGCCAAGGCTACCCTCGCGGCCGCAATAGTGGGCGGCTACGTGCTGGGCCGGACGAAGAAGGGTCGGCTGGCACTGACAATTGCGACGTATCTGGCAGGGAGGCGATTCGGCCTTGAGCCCCGACAGATTGCCGCCGCCGGGATGCGCAGACTCGGAGAGGTTCCCCAGTTTGCCGAACTGCAGGAACAGCTGAAAGGGGAAGTCTTCGGAGCAGGCCGTAAGGCGGTGGCTGCCGTCGCCGACCGGGGCATGAGTTCGCTGGCTGACGCCATCAGCGACCGCACGGCCCGGCTCGATGAGAAGCAGGATGAAGGAGAAGAGCAAGAGGGGGACGAGGAGGAGTACGAGCCGGAAGAGGGAGGCCCGGAGTACGAGGAAGAGGAGGAACCTGAAGAGGAAGAGCCGGAGACCGAGTACGAAGGGGGCCAGGCTGAGGAAGAGGAGGAACCTGAAGAGGAAGAGAAGCAGTCGAAGCGGCGCCGGACTCGCGCCCAGCCCAGAGAAGGCGCGGCACGCAAGAAGGCCGCTCCCCACGGAGAGAAGCCTCGTGCGGCCAAGAAGTCTGCTGCCCGGAAGGCGGCCCCGCCAAAGAAGAAGACTGCTCAGGCCAAGAAGACGGCTGCCCGGAAGACGACATCGTCGAAGCGAGCAGCGTCCAAGCATGCCGATCGTCGAAGGTAGCCAGTCATGACCAGGACGGAAACAGACCGGCCCACGGCACAAATGTCGGGTGCGGACCGGCTTCGCGAAGAGGCGTCCAATTTCCTCAGTGCACAGGTGGAGAGGCTCGCCGAGAAGGCGGGCGACAAACTGACCGATGTCGCTGGTCAGCTCACCGATGTGGGCGAGAGTGGATCACTTGCTGCGATCGGCTCCCGTATTCTCCAAGGCGATTCTCCGCTGAAGGCGTTCGTCGGAGAGAAAGTCAAGGGCGTCAAGGATGAAGTCGTGGAGAAGGCCAAGGGAGTGTTCGGCGGCGGAAGGGGGAAACGCAAGTCGAGCGGCAGCAAGGTCATGAACATTATCGAGGTTCTCGATGTGGGAGTGCCCCTGCGTGTCGCGTACGACCACTGGACGCAGTACGACCAGTTCAGCAGCTTTGCGAAGGGAGTTCGCGACGTCTCGAAGAGCGATGAGATGTCCAGTGACTGGAAGGTAAAAATCGGCCCTTCCTCGCGCGGTTTCAAAGCGACTGTCCAGGAACAGATTCCCGACGACCGGATCGTTTGGACCTCCGAGGGAGCCAAGGGGACTACCCGTGGTGCGGTCAGCTTCCATGAACTGGCACCCAGTCTCACTCGAATTGTCCTGGTTGTGGAGTACTACCCTTCCGGGTTCTTCGAGAAGACAGGCAACCTGTGGCGCGCACAAGGGCGTCGGATGCGCCTCGACTTCAAGAACTTTCAGCGATACGTCACTCTCGCCGAAGAGGAGCCTGAGGGCTGGCGAGGTGAGATCCGGGACAGTGAAGTCGTCGTGTCCCACGAAGACGCCATGGAAGAAGAGTCCGCCGAACAGGAGGACGCACAAGGCGAGGAGTCCGAGGAAGAGGAATACAGGGAGAAATCTGAGGGCGACAATCCCGAAGACGAAGACGAAGACGAAGACGAAGACGAAGACGAAGACGAAGACGAAGACGAAGACGAGGGCGAAGACGAAGACGAAGACGAAGACGAGGACGAAGACGAAGATGAATACGAGGACGAAGATGAATACGAGGACGAAGACTACGAGGACGAGCCTGAGGGCGAAGAAGAATGACGTCGAGCAGTGCCTTCGATCAGCGACCGCGTGCCCCAGGGACCCCGAGATCCACCAGCCCCCGATAACCGCGAGTACAATCCCGACTGGCCACAGTGTGGAGATCGGATACTGGGCTCACGCCGACCGCCACATCAGCTTCCGTTCGGCTTCCGCGCGACGGCGTACGTGAGGTGACGGCCTCGATCACGCCTCATCCCGCCCTTCGCCGCGGGCTCTGGAATCCGCCAGTTTGGTGCGCTCGGGAATCCGGAGCACGCTGACGTCGCCGAGGTTCCTCCACCGGCGAGTGTGACCTCCTGCAGCGAAGTTTGAGCGATTGTCGTTGAACTTTGAGTGACCTGCGTCACTATGCCGGGCCATGACAGTTGGCACCTGGCCACGCTGGCTGGCATCGCCCTCGCTCATCTATGCCAAGATTCGAGGGTGGATATGACGGACGTCACGCGTGCGATCGCGGCTGCGACTTCGGTCGCCGAATCGCTTGACCTGCCAGCCGACGATGCAATCGTTCTCCATAACTCGAACAAGCTGGCACTGCGGCTGACACCATGCGACGTCTTTGCCCGGGTCGCCCCTGTGGGACAAGAGGTTGCACAGTTCGAAGTCGATCTCGCCCAGCGGCTCACCGACGCCGGATGCCCGGTGTGTCCCTTGGAGCCTCGGGCAGACCCGCGTGTGTACACGCGCGATGACTTCGCGGTGACGCTGTGGACCTACTACGAGCCTGTGACACCTCCCACCTCACCGGTCGGCTACGCCAAGGCGCTGGAGCAGCTGCACGCTGTCATGCGCCAGGTCGAGATGCCGAGTCCGAGGTTCACGGACCGGATCACGGAGGCGGAAGAAGTTGTCGCCGACCCGGATCGCTCGCCGGAGCTCACCGACGCGGACCGCGTGTTCCTCAGCGGCAGGCTGGCAAGTCTGCGACGAGCGATCGACGACCGCGGCGCCGTGGAGCAGCTGCTCCACGGCGAGCCGCATCCAGGCAATGTGCTCAGCACGAGGAACGGCCCGTTGTTCATCGACCTTGAGACATGCTGCCGTGGACCCGTCGAGTTCGATCTTGCCCATGTTCCCGAGGCGGTCTGCGAGCACTACCCAAGCGTTGACCAAGGGCTGCTGGACGAGTGTCGGCAGCTCGTTATCGCGATGGTCGCCGCGTGGCGCTGGGAGCTTGGCGACCAGTTTCCGAATGGGAGGCGATTCGGAGAGGAATTCCTGCGCTTGTTGCGCGAGGGTTCTCCTTGGCCGACGCTCGACACGGTGACCAGGCGGCTGGATGGTCTGTAGAAATCGCCGAAGGTCACGTGAAAGCGGCAAGGAACCAAGCGGCGAGACTGTCGCCGTTGCAAACCCCATGCCGGACCTCGTCAACCCCACGGGTCACCGAACTTTCCGTCGGCTCGTCGTCGACGTAGTCCTGGGCCAGCCAGCCACCCAGGTCCTTCGGCTCTGCAGACGGGCGAAGAACCGCCTACGGCAAGGTGGCGGCCGCGCGCGGTACCAGATTGCGCAATCTATGGAGCAGTGGGCGGAAGACCGAGCCGCGCCCGGGCTTCCCCAGCTCCATGGCCTCACCAAAACCGCTCAGCCAGGCCAACTGGAGCGCCAAACCCAACGCTCCCTGGTCACCACCGATACCCCATTCGAAGATCATGCGGCGTTTGAAGATTCCCTGTCCGAAGGCCGCGCGAGCAACGCAGAGGAACCATTACGGCTCCTGCAGGTCGAGCAGCCGCCGCATCCTTGTGTATTTCTCGCCGAGCTGGGACCGGGTCGGCTCGTCGAGCAGGGCAAGCCGGTCCGGGTCGGAGTTGTGGGCGAGGTCGGCCTCCTTGATGAGGCGGGCGCCCGGGGTGGCAAGGATCCGCTGCGTGTACGACGCGTCGCCCTCCCCCGGGCGTTTGGTCATTGCGTCGACCAGATCCTTAACCTCCTGCGGAAGTTGGGCCGAGTCGAGCCACTCGCGGGAGAGAACGTTGTCCTCGATCGTGTCGTGCAGCCAGGCGGCGGCGATCTGTTCGTCGGAGCCACCCCGCTCCCTTACCCCGTCGACCACTGCCTGGACATGCTCCAGGTAGGGATGACCCCCTTCGTCCCTCTGATGCGCGTGGCCTTCGCGGGCGATCGCCTCGATCTGGTCGAGCGTAAGCATAGATATGACCATACGGGCACCGAGCCTCCGCCGCTCCCTCGCGGCTGCTTTCGCCGTGGTCCGAAACTGTGTACTCGTAGTCCCGCGACCGGCCATTCGTGGGGTGTGCACAGTGCCGGGGCAGAGGGAACTGCCTTCGGCGCTCGAGGGACGCGGGGCGCCTTGGTGAAGGCCCGCGACCCGAATCGGACGTTGACCTGCTAGCCCGGGACTGAAGCTGGGCTGGCAACTCGGGGACGGGGGTCCTGCGGCCATCGCCCGTCAGCAGGCCGCAGCCACCTCCAGCGTGCTGCTCGGCGGGCGCTTCGCTCTCGGCGTCGGAACGGGTGAGGCGCTGAACGAGCACATCCACGGTGATGCGTGGCCCTCGTTCGAGACGCGGGCCGAGATGCTGGAAGAAGCGGTCGAGGTGATGCGGAGCCTGTTCACGGGCGAGCAGGTCAGCCACTGCGGCCCGCATTACACCGTGGAAAACGCCCGCCTGTACACCGCCCCTGACCAGCCGCTACCGGTCTACGTGTCCGCGTTCGGGCCGAAGGCCGCCGAGCTGGCCGAAAGGATCGGGGATGGCTTCGTCACCATGATGCCGGATGCCGACCTCGTGGGCACCTTCCGCGACAGCGGCGGCGCGGGCAAGAAGGTGGCGGGCGGGGTGAAGGTGTGCTGGAGCAGCAACCGGGAGGAGGCCGTCGATCTCGTGCACCGGCTGTGGCCGACCGAGCTGCTGCCCGGCGAACTCGCCCAGGTCTTGCCGACCCCGGCACACTTCGAGCAGGCCAGCGAGTTGGTCACCCGCGAGATGGTCTCCGACACGGTGACCTGCGGCGACGCTGTGGATGAACACGTGGAGACGGTGCGCGCCTACACCCGGGCCGGCTTCGACGAGGTCTACGTCGGACAGATCGGCCCGGGCCAGGAGGTCTTCTTCGATGCCTACCGAGAACTGGTCCTGCCCGCCCTGCATGGCTGACCTCTGCTTTCATCGCGTCAGGTGACTTGCGGTTGTCGTTTGCGGCGGGCGACTGACCGCGGGCGATGTCGGTGCGGCCCGCGCGGGGGGCAGCCGTCCCGCCCTGGACGCCGTCCTCGCCTCCCGGCCGGGCCTTGACCCCGGGCGGTGTGTGGCCGGCCTACACATCCATGGCCCGCCGCTGCGGCTGATGCAGCTGTCGGCTCGCGTACGCCGTGCGGCCCAGCCCGGGCGGCGCTGATGCAGGAAGGAGAGCAGTGTGATCCCCATGGGAACCTTCATGGCCCGTATCACCGCCGCCGCGCGCTCGGACGGCGATGACGGCATTGGTATCCGGACGCTGAAGGTGCTCGACGCCGTGAGTGGTGCCGAGGAGCTCGACGCGGTCACCGAGCCGCTGAAGCGCGCCGTCCAGGGCCTGCCGTTGGGGCGGCTGCGCGGTGTGCTGCACGGTCGTCCCCTGGGCCACCCGCTGCATCCGGCCCTGGTCCAGATTCCGGTCGGTGCGTGGATCGCCGCGGGCGTTCTCGACCTCGTGCCCGGCTCTGAGCGTGCCGCGCGCCTGCTCGTCGCGGTAGGCGTCGTCAGCGCCGCCCCGGCGGTGTGGACGGGCTGGGTCGACTGGGCCGAGCAGCACGAGCAGCAGATGCGCACCGGTCTGCTGCACGCCGCCTCGATCGCCGCCGCGGTGGGCCTGTACGGCGCGTCCTGGACCGCCCGGTCGCGCGGCCGGGGCGGGCTTGGGCGCGCGCTGGGCTTCGCCGGACTGACCGCAGTCGGCTCGGGTGCCGCGCTCGGCGGCCACCTCGCCTACCGGCAGGCCGCCGGCGCGAACAAGACGGAGGCCGTCCTCCACCTGGTGGAGGACGGCTGGCACACGCTCGGGCGCCGCGAGGAGTTCGTCACCGGTACGGGGGTGCGCCGGATGGTGGGCGAGGTGCCGGTACTGGTGGTGAGGGAATCCGACGACGTCTTCCACGTCCTGGCCGACCGGTGCAGCCACTTCTCCGGCCCCCTCTCGGAAGGCGAGGTCGCCGACGGCTGCGTGACGTGCCCCTGGCACGGCAGCGTGTTCCGTCTCTCGGACGGCTGGAACGTGGGCGGCCCGGCCACCGCCCCGCAGCCGACCTTCGACACCCGCACAGACGGCGAGGGCAATCTGCAGGCGCGCCTGCCCGGCGCCGGCTGAGCACCCCGCGCCGAACCGACGGACCGTCGCAGCCGTGGCGGTTGCGATGCAATGCGGTCCGCCGAGCGGATCGCCCTGGACTTCGGCCCCGCGACACTCGTCCGGCGCGCTCACACCGACTACACCGCGCCGGACGAGAAGGATCTGAAGGCGATGCTGGAGCACAACCTGCTGGCCGAGCGCATCGTCACCTCCACCTACCAGGAGATCGCCCGAACTGGCTTGGCGATCACGACACCACGACCCGACTCCTCATCGAATCCATCCTCGAAGAGGAGGAGGAACACGCCGACGACCTCACCGACCTCCTCGCATCCTGACAGGGCCTGCGCCCGAGACGGCGATAGGCCGTGCCTCAGGCGCACACCAGCCGCCGGGCCGGGGCGGACAACGGAAAGCCCGGCCGACAGCGGATCGCAGCGGCGGCGGGCGCGCAGAGGCGCCCCGTGCTCAGGGCGCTGCGCAGCCGCCACCCTGGTGACCGGCTGCTGCCCCGTCGCCAGGACAGGCAGTGGCACGATGGCCGCAGCAGCAACCTCAATGAGCACCTGCACGAAACCAACGGAACGACCTCACTGCCAAGGTCTTGCGGTTCGCGAGCCGCGCGCAAGTGGGCCGCGTACAGGGTTGTCCGCGAGGTGGCGCACTACCTGGGCGGCACCCCCGCCGCGTGCCTCGTCTCGTACGTCGATCTGCGGCTCATGGAAGTCGAGGAAGGCGTCACCTCGCCCTGGCACTGGGCACCGGTCGCGACGCACGGCTCGGGCGGGGAGGCGGTCCGAACCCTGCTCTCTTGGCGCCGCGTGTCGGGAGGCTTCCCGCTCCACCGCTGCGGCCCGGCGACTGGGCCGCTTGCCGTTCACCAGGGGGTGGTACTCCGGCCGGGCCGTTTTTCCTCGCAGGGCAGGGGGAACGCGCGATTCATGGACCATGAGAAGGCCCCGGTACTGGACGCACTTGCCGCATACCACCGGAAGGGCCAGTTGCCGTTCACGCCGCCGGGCCCCAAGCAGGGGCGGGGCACTGCTGCTGCCGCTCCTGCGCGGCGCGCTGCTCGCCGACGACCCGCGCACCGTACACACCCTGCACGCGCACAGTAGGGACCTCACGAACGGCTACTACGCCTATAGGTTCCGCCACGACGATCGGCCTCTCGAGGTCGCCGAGAGCGCCTTCCTGCTGTGCGGCTACGTGATGGCCCTGCGGAACACCAACAGGGCCACGAGGCAGACGGGCTGCGCTGGTTCGAACACAACCGCGCCGCCTGCGGATCCGCAGGCCTGTACGCGGAGGAATACGACATCGCCCAACGGCAACTGCGCGGCAACCTGCCCCAGGCATTCGTCCAAGCACTGCTGCTGGAAACCGTGACCCGGCTGGCCATTCCCTGGCGGACCAACCAGCGCTCGGGCGGGACAGAGAGGACACCATGAAGCAGACCGTCGTCATCACCGGAGCGAGCGCCGGGATCGGCCGGGCCACCGCCCGGCTGTTCGCCGCGCGCGGCGCAGACGTCGTACTGGTCGCCCGCGGTCAAGCCGGCCTGGACGCGGCGGCACGCGAAGTCGAGGCGGCAGGCGGCCGGGCACTGGCCGTACCGGCAGACACCGCGGACCATCAACAGATCGACGCCGCGGCGGACGCCGCTCAGGAGGCGTTCGGGCAGATCGACGTATGGGTCAACGTCGCCTTCGCCTCGGTCTTCGCGCCATTCACCGAAATCACTCCGCAGGAGTACGAACGCGTTACACAAGTGACCTATCTCGGCGTCGTGAACGGTACCCGGACCGCACTGGCCCGGATGCTGCCGACCGACCACGGCACTATCGTCCAGGTCGGATCCGCCCTCGGTTCACGCGCCGTCCCCCTGCAATCGGCCTACTGCGGCGCCAAACATGCCGTGAACGGCTTCACTTCCTCGGTGCGCACCGAACTGATTCACAGCGGAAGTAACGTGCGCATCACCGTGGCGCAGATGCCGGCGGTGAATACCCCACAGTTCTCCTGGGTACTGTCCCGGCTGCCACACCGCCCGCAGCCGGTCCCGCCGATCTACCAGCCCGAAGTGGCAGCCAGGAGCGTCCTGTACGCCGCAGATCACCCCGGGCGCAAGCAGTACTACGTCGGCGCTTCCACTGCCCTGACAATCCTGGCGAACAAGATCGCACCCGGACTCATCGACCGGTACCTGGCCCGCACCGGATTCGACTCTCAGCAGACCGCCGAACCGGACAACCCCAACCGTCCGCACAATCTGTGGTACCCCGTCGACAGCGCCGACGGGCACGACCACGGCGCCCACGGGGCCTTCGATGACCAGGCCCACGACCGCTCTGCGCAAATGTGGTTCTCTCACCATCCCGGGCTCGCTTCCGGTTTGGCTCTGGGCACGGCACTCGGGGCCGCAACCGCCCTGGCAGGTAGCCGCAGGCTCCGCCGCCCTGGAAGGCGGCGACCTCCTCGGCCGGCGCGCCGGTCTTGATGAACGCCGGCCCGGCAAGCGCCTCATGCCCGCGGCGAACGGCGCCAGCCGGGTCCGGGACCGCCGCAGTCCACGGCGGCAGCCCCGATATGTCGTACCGAAACTGCGCGGGAGGATCGTGTGTTCGGCAAACCGCAGACGAGGCAGCGGTCCCCGTCGGGCCGTCGCCGCGCTCGTGGTTCGATGCCGGCATCGGCCCGGGCCACGGCGCGGTATTGGCCTACCGGCTGATTGACGCTGCGCTGCGGATCAGCGACATCCTCATTCTGACCACTCTCGCGCTGTTCATCGCCGTCAGCCTGGGTCGCGGTATCCCTCCCGGTGGCCCTGGCAACCGTCGCCTTCTACGTGGGCTTCCGGATCGCCGAGGACTATCTGATCGTGCCGCGCGCAAGAAGTACGCCGTCGCCGTGCACCCGATGGTCACCAGGGTCGCCGTCGTGGTCGGCGCGCGGTACTGCTGGGCATCGTCGGCGCCTTCGTGGCTGGTCCGCGGCAGCGGCCCTTGGGCTGATCCTGGCCTTCGTCCTGGCGGTACTGGCCCCCGCCGGGACCCTCGTGTTTGCCCGGTTCGTGGTCGGCGAGGACCAACCGGTACCCGATGGTCAGGAGCCAGGGAGCCGGAACGGGTGATGGATATGCGGCATTTGAGCGCCCTGGTCCTGCTCGGCTGTGGGGTGGCCGTGCTGCTGCTGTCTGCGCTGTCCCTCGTGGTGCTGGCGGCCCCGTACGCGCGGCTGCACGCACTCGCTCCGGCCACGTCCCTGGGGCTTCCGCTGATCGCCCTGGCGCTGGCGCTCGAAACGGGAGCGGGGCGCACTGCCATCAAGCTCCTGTTCATCGCCCTTCTCTCAGCAACTGCCGGCCCCGTCACTTCCATGGCCATCGGCCGTAGCTCCGCCCAGGAAGAAGGGCTCGTGGAGAACGGACCTCCGACGTGAACATCGGTCCCGGAGCCGTGGATTTCCTGATTGTTGTGGCCCTTGCCCTGGTCGCCTTGACGGCGACCGCTGCGGTCCTCACCCGCGACCCGGTGCGACAAGCCTGCGTGCTGGCCGTGCTCGGAATCTGCCTCGCGCTGCTGTTCCTGCTTGTCCAGGCTCCCGATGTGGCGCTGTCGCAACTCGGCGTGGGCACCACGATCACGCCCTTGCTCATTCTCCTGACGGTCCGCAAGGTGCGCTGCGGCGGGCGAAAGGCCCCTCACGACGAGAAGAAGCGGGAGTGACGGCATGACCAGGACCGTCAGGCTCCGGCTCTTCTTCGTAGCGGCCGGCGTCTTCGCTGCTGCCTTCACAGGCCTGCTACGGCCTGCCGCCTTTCGGGACTTCGAACCATCCTTACGGCGAGCGCGCGGTGAGCGCCTCCTTCCACCACCGCACCGCCAACGTCGTATCGTCCGTCAACTTCGACCAGCGGGCGCTGGACACACTCGGTGAGGAGTCCATTCTGTTCGGGGCAGTACTGGGAGCAGTGGTGCTGCTTCGCCGGGCCCGCGACGAGGAGGCCAGACGGCCAGAGCCGAGCCGCGCCCTGCCATCGGTCCGGCTGCTGGGCGCCGCCTTGTTGCCCGTCACACTGCTCACCGGCGTCAATATCGTCGCCCACGGTCAGCTGAGCCCCGGTGGCGGCTTTCAGGGCGGGGTCATCCTGGCGACCGGCCTCCATCTCGCCTACCTCACCGCTGACTACAAGGTGCTGCGCCGGGTCCGCCCCCTCGCGCTGCTCGACGCGCTGGACGCGGTCGGCGCCGGGGCCTTCACTGCGCTCGGCTTCGCGGGTCTGATCACCGGCGTTGTCGGAGGTGTTACGGGCACTCCGTCGCCTTGACCGAGCACGACTTCGCCCGGTTATCACTACCAGCGGCACCACGCTGGCGACCGCCAGCACGATGATGAACGATCACAATGATTCATGTCCACGGAGACCGGTGTCGGGGAGACGGATCTCCGGGTCCGCCTCCACGGGGCCGGGCCTCGGGAAGGCTGGCGTTCTTTGGCCGGTCACGGCGGTAGAACTCGGACTCAGGGAGCCTCCTTTCGTGTCGGCGCCCTGTCGGGAACGCCCCACGTCTCAATAGTCCCACTTCCGGTTCTGACGCAGTGCGAGCGCGTCCGGCCGGATGGTTCGCCCGGCTCCACGCGCCTGGCGGAGACCCCGTAGGTGCCGGTCGGCTACCTGCGGCACGGCCACCCGGGGCGGGCGGGTACGTGCAGGAGCGGGTACGCAGGTCGTGTGCCTCGATCGAGCAATGTGTTCCCCCGCCGGACCCAAAGAAGGGCAGAGCCCGGCGGGAGCAGCCGATGACTCGTCACCTGACAGCCACACCGCACGCGTGTTGACACGCTCTCGGTCGCCCGCTGTGGAACGGTGAGCTGTCTTCAGTTCGCGCCACACAAGCGAAGGGATTGATCCTTATGGGACACGGCGGCAATGTGATCGCGGAACTCATCATTGATCACCGGGAAGTCGACGGACTGTTCGCGAAGATCGAGGCTCAGCCGGCCGGCGACGCGCAGCGCCGCAAGCTGGCCGATGAGCTCACCATCGAACTGGTGCGCCACTCCGTCGCAGAGGAGATGTACCTGTACCCGGCCGTGCGCAAGCACGTTGAGGACGGGGACGTGATCGCGGACAAGGAACTCTCCGACCACGCCCAGGTGGAACAACACCTCAAGGATCTGGAGGGCATGGCTGCGGACGACCCGCAGTTCGATCCTCTGGTGGCGCAGCTGAAGCTCGAGGTGAGCGGGCACGTGCGCGACGAGGAAGACCGGTTGTTCCCCCTGCTCGCTGCCGCCTGTACACCCGCAGCTTTGGATGAACTGGGTGACAAGGTACGCACAGCGAAGAAGATGGCCCCGACCCGCCCGCACCCCTCCGCCCCAAGCACCCCGCCCGGCAACAAGCTGCTGGGGCCCGGTGTCGGGCTGGTGGACCGGGCCCGTGACCTGCTGACCGGTCGCGGTAAGAGCTGAGCCCGCCCTCACCAGCCCGCGACGTCCCCGGCTCGGCAGCCGGACGGCCGGACCGGGAACGCTTCGTCTTCGACGGAAAGCTGCCGGCGTGTCGGGTGCCCTCAGGTGCCGCGTGGATGATCTGAGTGCGGCAGCCACACTCCGGCCTCCGAGTTTCCCCAGTTCAGAGGGGGCTAGCCATACCATCGACCGACCCGTTGCCCGGATGGTGCGGCAGGGTTCGGACAATGAAGCTGAACGCAGCCCAAAGGCGGCCCCCTCGCCAGGGGCCGCCGCCCTTTGCCGCGTCCTGCCCGCCCCCACTCCGAACTCCCGAGGAGCGCCCCGCCGCCCGCCCACCTTCCCCAGGGCAGGAGCGGGGCGCGGGGTGCCGAGCAGAACCCAACCGGCCCTCAGGGTCATTATCCCGATGCCGGAAACGGGCACTCATTCGAGAGTCCTTCCTCGGCGAGTGGCGGGAAGAGAGCTATGAAGTCACAAGGTCGCGGGATGATCGCGTCATGACCGAGATCGTCTTGATGTCCGACCCGAGGGTTGCAGCCGTGCCTGTTCAGGAGTGTGGTGAACGGCTCGTCGATGTGCGACGGGACAACTCTCTTTCGGTTGACGAGCGGGAGTGGCAGGACTCCGCCGGCGCCTTCGCACATCTTCGGAAAGGCGTGCTCGATCGACTCCTCAAGGCCCAGGCACAGCTGCCTCAAGGGATACGGCTGCTGTTCGTCGAGGGCTATCGCCCGCCGTCCCTTCAACGCCGCTACTTCGACGAATACGCAACGCAGCTGCGGGCCGATCATCCGGAATGGTCTGCTGAGCGGGTCCGCTCGGCAGCCAGCCGCTGCGTGTCCCCGCCTGAGATCGCACCTCACAGCGCCGGCGCAGCCGTTGACTTGACGCTCGGAGACGCCGACGGCCGTGAACTCGACATGGGCACCCACATGGACGCGACTCCGGAAGAGAGTGCGGGCGCCTGTTACACCCTGGCCGACAACATCAGCGACCAGGCCCGCTCCAACCGAGACATCCTGGGTGCGGCACTTACGGCCGCTGGCCTGGTCAACTACCCCACAGAGTGGTGTTCCCAGTCAAGTTCTTGAGTTCAAGAGTAGGAGGTCTTTGGAAGAGTCTCCCAGGATGTGACTGGCGGGGCAGAGAGCTCAATTGGCGCCCGGGTCCGGGATATCAGATCCGACATGACAGCGAGGGGCAGCGAAGGATTGGCGGCTGCCGCCTCCACCACCTGCCAGTCGGCGTCGCTGAGTAGCTCTTCGATGATCGGCGGTGGAAGTGCCGCATGACTGGCGGCTATACGCCTCGCTTGTGCGTCTGCCAGGCAGGCGAGAAGCGCCGGCGCCGACGCATTGCGATGCCGGGCGATCTCGCGGAACGCCTTCTGCACCGATGGGTCGTGCCGGGCAAGGTCTTCCAGAAGTGCCGGAGTCGCGTCCGGATTGGAAGCCACCTTGGCGACGACTCGGGCTCCGTGCCGGTCGAGCATGGTGCGCAGTTGGCCTTCGGAGAGGCCCGGGTGTGGAGCGATGGACTTGACCACTTTTGCGTCGGAGTCGGCGGCCAGCGCGTCGCGTGTAGCGGGTGGCAAATCGCGGCGTTGGGATACGAGCATCCGCGCGGCTGGGTTCGGCGACTCGGCGAGCTTCTCGACCTCGTTGGGGGATGCCGAGGCGATCCGCGGCAGCAAAGTGGCGCCGATCTTGGTAGCGCCGGCCAAGTGGGTCAGCACGTCGAGCGGTACGAGCGGGTTACGGGCAAGCCTGCGCCGTACTTCGTGGTCACGATCGGTGGCCAGTACGCGCATCAGGGCCTCATCGATCGCCGGATTTTCGGCGAGGTCAGCTCGAACACCGGGATTCGAATCCACGGCGAGCCGAACGCAGACCTCCGAAGGCAGATCGGAGCGGCCGGCGAGCGCCCAGCGCAGCAGCAGCGAAGGGTGGCCGACGAAGCCAACGACGGCTTCCGTGGGTGTGGCCGGGTTCCGAATCGCCATCTGCTGCATGTCGTGCCTGGTGGACTCGTGGGAGTCGTCGCAGGAGGCACCGGACGGCAGGTCGCAGTCGAGTCGCGAGCAGTGCGGATCGTGCACGAACGGCGCCTCTTCACGGTCGCAGACCAGGCACCGCTGTGCCGGTGGCAGGCCCTCGCCGATGAGCAGCGCCGCCAGTACAGCCGGTGGCGTCGCCTCGTTGGCCGCCACCGCGCGACGAACCTCGGCATGCGGATGCGCCGCAAGTCTGGTGGCTGTCTCCGGTGTCGTCCACAACGCGAGCTCCGCGACGACCTGTACGTCCGAGTCGGTGGCCAGCATCTCCACCACATCGAGAGGAAGGCCGGAGCAGGCCGCCAGCTTCTCCCGGCGCTCGACGACTGGATCTTCCGCGAGGAGGCGCGCCCACTCCGGGCGTCCGGCACGCTCGGCAAGCAGGGCGAGCGCGACGTCCGGTTGCGTCGCGGGATCAACGTCTGCGGCGGTCAGCAGGCCTGCATACGCAAGAGACACAGAGCTTTCCTCGACACGCGAGGCCAGCACCACCGCCTGCGCGTGCCTGAGGTCGGCCCGATGAGAGAGGTCCGCAGCGATCTCGGCGTCCGCGACCGCGATCAGCCGGTCGACCAGCTCGGACGGCAGGCTTACGTTGGCGGCAAGCCCGCACAGAGCATGGTTCACAGAGGCATCCTGCCCGGAACGTCACCGAATGGCTCCTGGATTTCGATGCCCAGGTGCCATCGGTAGAGAGGTGGCCCGGACTTGCGGTCGGAGGTTCCCGTCTGGTCATTGTCCCTTCGGACGGAGGGGTACGACATTGGCTGGCGCCTCCGCCAAGCTCTCGCTCAGATTGTGGCCCTGGCGAGTGAGGACGGCGTTCGCGAGTGCGAGTTGAGTGACTTGGTGCCGGAGCACCGTGATTTCGGCCTTTTGCGCGGCAACGGTCTCCTTCAGGTCGGACACGGTCTTGCGGAGCCGCTTTTCCGATTCCGGAGGTTGCTTCGTCTCGGTGCGGACGCGTTCGTAGAACTCGTGCTTCAGGTCCGCATGGCGCTTCTGGAGGGCCATGCGGTGAACACCAGCCTCGGCCGCGAGAGCGACGACGGTCAGTGCGCCGTCGGAGGCTGTCGGTCGGCCGGCGAGGAGCCGGTCCATGGCGGCACGGATGCGTACCCGCTCGTCGGTGTATCGCTCGGTCACGACAGGTCCTCGGCAGATTGGGCGGTGGCGTGGTGAGTGTCGGCGGTGGCACGGTATTGCTCGGCGGCGATGCGGAGGCGCCGGGCCAGCGGCTGAGGGGAGAGGGCCGCGAGTTTGTTGATGCGGTCGGTCTCTTCCAGCAGTTCGTTCGCGTGACTGTCGAGGCGGACGGCGTTCCCGCAGCCGGGGCGACAGTCGAAGGTTCGGGGCGGTTGCATCGGGGCCTGGTTCGCAGAGCGCGTTGTCGCGCTTGAAGACGCAGATCAGCGAAGCGTCCGGGTTGTCGAAGAGGACCAAGCCGTCGCGGGCCAGGTAGTCGGCGGCCTGTTTGGCGAACTTCTGGGTGACGGTGCGGCCCTCGAATCGTGGCACCTGGACCGCGGCAGTGAGGGCTCGTCGGGCGGCGGGGCCGGAAATCTTTTCGCCGACGGCGAGGCGGTCCCGCAGCCGTGCGGCGGTGTCAGCCGCGGCCAAGGCGGTCTCGACATCAAGGACACTGTGGATGCCGCGGCGGCTTCGGCTGCCGTACCCGCTCGACGTACGAGCGTCGAGGACGGTGCGCATGTGGCCGTACTGGATCGCGAGCGCGACGAGTCCGCCAGGTCTGCGGGCGACGTGCCATGCAAGGGTCCGACGGAACCGTCCGAGCCCGATGGCGCCATGAGGATCTTCGGGAACACCCTGGTCCGGCAGCCCTTGGGATTCGGCTTCCCGGTTGATCCAGGCGACGAAGCTCTCGATCCGCTGGTTCATACCGGCGTTCTTCAAGGCGCCGCTGAACTGGCGGCCACGGACAAAATCGAGATGGGTGGAACTGAAGAGCAGTTCGCCCTCGGGAACCATGCGTTCAAGGACTCGGATCGCATGGACGACCGGGGTGATGGCGACCCAAGGGACATCCCGCTCCTCACCGGCCGAGACGTGCTGGCCGTCGTCGTCGGTGACGTTCTTGTAGTGGCGACTGCGGATGAGATGTCGGCCCCCGTCCTCGGGGTCGGGGCAGCAGCCGGACCGGAGACCTTGTACTTCCTGCGGCCGCATGCCGGTCAGGTAGAGGCAGACGATCAACGCGGCGGTGGACAGGTGCCGCATCAAGCTCGGGGCTTCGTTGAAGTCGAGGTGCTCGCGCCAGGGCCTGCCGTTGATCTGCCCGGTCACGGCTACCAGGAGCGGGCAGGGCCCTGGCTGCAGCGTGCTGAGCTCATGGCGTTGTCGAAAGCCACTGACAGCGGGACGCCGAGTATGCCGCGCAGTCCCTCTTCGGCCACGCCGCCGTCGATGGTGCCGGTGTGCTGGTAGCGCCGGTCGTTGCGGTAGTCCGTGCTGGCGTAGGGGCGGGCGGTCTGGGCGACCAGGCCGCCGAGGCCTTCCCCCATGCCCAGGCGAAGCTGCTGGAAGGCGGCGGAGACGGAGCCGTCGGTGACGCGCATGTACGTGTCCTGCGCGAGCGGGTCGTTGAGGGTGAGATAGGCGACGTCGGCGCCCAGCAGGGTTCGTGCCCGCCGGACGATGGCGCGCAGTACGGCGTCCAGGTCCCTCAGGCCGGCCAGGTCGCCCGCGGTGTCGAACAGCGCCACCAGTTCCGCTTCGCGGCGACGGTACTGGTCGAGTACCCGCCGCACGGCGAGGGCGGCCTCGGCACTCTCCTCGATCCGGGCCGCCTCCGCCTCGTCGGCCCCGTTGGCACGGGAGCGGGCCGACTGGAGGGCGAGCTCTTCGGCAGGAGCGTCGGCGGCGAGGAGGCTGACCAGGCGCCGCGCGACCTCTTCGGCAGCCGTGGGCGGCCGGGTCGATGTCCGAGTGTGTTCGCTGCGGTCCGTGGTCATGGGGCCTCGTCTCGGGCGGGGTGTCGTGGGGGTACGCAGTAGGCCCGGTCCTTCGTTTCCCCCGACGGCAGACCGGGCAGCTCGTGTGCGGCTGGTTCAGGCGGGGTCGCCCGCAGTGACAGCGGGGACATCGGCTGTCGTCCCGTCTTCCTCGTCCCGCGAGCGGGTGAGGTCACGGCCCCGGGTCTCCCGGGTAACAGCCACGGTGATGGTGGTGATCACGGCAGCCGCGCAAAGGTAGATGGAGATGGGGGTGGACGAATCGTAGTCCTTGAGAAGTTCGACAGCGATGATCGGGGCGAGGGCACCGGCGAGGATCGAAGCGAGCTGCGAGCCCATCGAGGCGCCGGAGTAGCGGACCTTGGTGTCGAACATCTCGGAGATGAACGCGGCCTGCGGTCCGTACATCGCGCCGTGCAGCAGCAGACCGACGGTCACAGCCAGGGTGATCACCGGGAACGAAGTGGAGTCGACGAGGCCGAAGAAGACGAAGGCCCAGACGGCCATGCCCACGGAGCCGATCAGGGTGACCGGTCGTCGGCCGACGCGGTCGGACAGGGCGCCCCACGCGGGGATCGTGACGAAGTGGACGGCCGAGCCGATCAGGACGGCGTTCAGGGCGGTGCTCTTGGGCAGCTCCAGATGCACGGTGACGTACACCAGGATGAAGGAGGTGAGGATGTAGTAGGAGATGTTTTCGCCGAACCGGGTGCCGATGGCGGAGAGGACCTCGCGCCAGCTGCGCCGGAACACTTCGACGACCGGCGCTTTCTCCTTCGCGCCTTGCCCGGCGGTCTCTGCCTTGGCCTGCGCTTCGAGGAACACCGGGGACTCGGACACCGAGACGCGGATCCACAGGCCGATCAGCACGAGAAGCCCGGACAGCAGGAACGGTATGCGCCAGCCCCAGGACTGGAAGGCCGCCTCCGACTGGAACGAGGCCAGCAGTGCCAGCACACCAGTGGCAAGCATGTTCCCGCCGGGAGCACCGGCTTGCGGCCAGGACGCCCAGAAGCCACGGTTCTTGTCGCCGCCGTGCTCGGAGACGATGAGAACGGCCCCGCCCCACTCGCCGCCCAGCGCGAAACCCTGGATCAGGCGCAGCACGGTCAGCAGGATCGGCGCCCCGACGCCGATGGTGTCGTAGGTGGGCAGCAGACCCATGGCGAAGGTCGCGCCGCCCATCATCAGGAGGCTCACCACCAGCAGCTTCTTACGCCCGACCTTGTCGCCGAAGTGGCCGAAGACGACGCCGCCCAACGGCCGGGCGGCGAACCCGATGGCATAGGTGACGAAGGCGATGAGCGTGCCCACCAGCGGGTCGGCGCTGGGGAAGAACAGCGTGTTGAAGACAAGGGCGGCGGCCGAGCCGTAGAGGAAGAAGTCGTACCACTCGATGGTGGTGCCGATCAGACTCGCGGCCACGATGCGGCTGATGCCGCCTCTCGGCGTGGTGGTGGTGTCAGACATGGATTCACCGGTTTCACGAACGGACGGGACGGGGTGGTGCGGGGGATGCCGGAGATGTGTGGGCAGCCGGGGCCGTGATTCAGCCGGCGGTCCAGCCGCCGTCGAGCGGGAGGGAGGCGCCGGTGAGGTAGCCGGCGTGGGGGCCGCACAGCCACAGGACGGCGGCGGCGACTTCTTCGGGCTCAAGGAGTCGCTTGACGGGCGAGCGGGCCAGCATGACGTTGGAGAGCACGTCGCGCTCGCTGATGTCGTGCGCGGCAGCCTGGTCGCGCACCTGGCCTTCGACAAGGGGGGTCCGGACGTACCCGGGGCTGACGCAGTTGCTCGTCACTCCGTGCGGGGCACCCTCGATCGCGGCGACCTTGCTCAGCCCCTCCAGGGCGTGCTTGGCGGCGACATAGGCGGACTTGTAGGCGCTGGCCCGCAGTCCGTGGACGCTGGAGACGTTGACGATCCGGCCCCAGCCCTGTGCGTACATGTGCGGGAGCACTCGGCGCATCAGCAGAAACGGAGCGGTGACCATCACCTTCTGGATCAGCTCGAAGCGCTCCGTCGGAAACTCGGTGAGCGGCGCGACGTGCTGAAGGCCGGCGTTGTTCACCAGGATGTCGACCTCGGACGGAAGAAGGTCGACGGCTCCTGCGTCCGCGAGGTCGACCACATGCGCTGCGCCGCCAGTGATCTCGGCCACGGCCTTCGCGGCCGCACCGTCCCGGTCGACCACGTGGACATCGGCCCCCGCCTGTACCAGGGCGAGCACACAGGCATGGCCGATGCCACTGCCGCCGCCGGTCACCAGCGCCGTACGCCCGCTCAGGTCGATCGCGGCCGCGGGTGAGGGCAAGGGAACCGGGCTGGGAAATGTGTTCGTCATGGCCGGAGACGTTAGAGAGAGCCCCTACACCTCTCCCATGTATACAGTCGCTATAAACCACAACATTTACATGGTGAATTCCACCATGAGGTCCGATCGTGGACAGTAGACAGTCCGACCGTGTGGCTCGCAGCCGGACTGGACCGCGGCAGCGAGCCGCTCAGGGCGTCACGGCAGGGCCGGCTCGGCGGCCCGCACTCAGGGGGCAGGCATTCGCGAGGCTGGTCGGGTCCGTCCCCCGTTCCTCGGATTCCTGTCATACCTGGCCGATCACACCGTGGGCATAGGTGCCCGTCACACACGGACACCGGCGAAATTGGATGTCCTGCCCATGCCAATTTGGGCGGGTGCGCCGTGATGATGCACTTCACCTCGCTCACCGGCCGTCGTCCGACGTCGGTGTGCGACCGGTTCCCCCCACATCAGGAGGCAGTCGTCATGGGACCGTCGCACCCTCCGTTCCGTATCGCGAAGAGCCGCCGCCTCGTCAGAGGCATCCACCGCTGGGTCACCGCCGCCGCGGGTGCCCTGGCCCTGACAGGCGGCCTGGTCGTCGCAGGCCCGCAGGCGTCCGCTGCGGGTCTGGATCAGGTCACCTCCTTCGGCAGCAATCCCGGCAATCTGTCCATGTACACCTATGCACCCGACGCACTGCCGGACGGCGCCCCGCTGGTGGTCGCGCTGCACGGTTGCACCCAGAGCGCGAACGACTACTACGCGCACTCCGGCTGGCCGACGTTCGCCGACCGCTACGGCTTCGCACTGGTCTTCCCGCAGACGAGCAGCGCCAACAACCTCAACTCCTGCTTCAACTGGTTCGGATCCGGCGACAGCAAGCGCGATCAGGGCGAGGCGCTGTCGATCAAGCAGATGGTCGACAAGGCAGTCGCCCAGTTCGGCAGCGACACGCGGCGGGTGTACATCACCGGCCTGTCCGCCGGCGCCGGCATGACCGCGAACATGCTCGCCGCCTACCCCGACGTGTTCGCGGGCGGCTCCATCGACTCCGGACTGCCCGCGTCCTGCGCGACCAGCGTCTCCGCGGCGTACACCTGTATGTGGCGTACACCTGTATGTACAGTCCGCCGGACAAGAACCCCTCGCAGTGGGGCGACCTGGTACGCGCGGCCGCTCCCGCCGGCACCGTCTCCTGGCCCCGCGTCGCGATCTGGCACGGTACCGCCGACACCACCGTCAGGCCCGCCAACGCCACGGAACTGCGCGACCAGTGGACGAACGTTTGGGGCCTCGGCCAGACACCCACCCGCACCGAGGACCTCAGCGGGGGAACCACGCTCAGCATCTACGAAGACACCTCCGGCCGGCCCGCCGTCGAGGTCTACTCCATCTCCGGGATGGCACACGGCCTCGCGGTCGACCCGGGCAGCGGCCCGGAGCAGTGCGGCAGCACCGGCACCTACTACCTCGACACCATCTGCTCCAGCTACCACACCGCCCGCTTCTGGGGGCTCGACGGCGACGCCCCGAGCACCGGTTCCCTGCCCGCACCCACGGGGCTGAAGGTCACCGGGATCACCGACGCCAGCGCCACCCTCAGCTGGACCGCGGTCGACGGCGCGAGTTCGTACACCGTCTACCGCGGCGGCACGAAGGTAGCCACCACCACGTCCACCACCGCCACCGACACCGGCCTGGCCACCGGCACCACCTACGGCTACACAGTGGCGGCCGTGGACGCGGCCGGCACGGCAGGCGCGGCCTCCGCGGCCGTGTCCGCCACCACGACCGGCTTCACGCCCACGTGCCACACGGCGAGCAACTACGACCACGTAGCGGCTGGACGTGCCTACCAGAGCGGCGGCAACACCTACGCCAACGGGTCTCAGCAGGGCATGGGCCTGTGGAATGCGTTCACCACGCACGCCCTCAAGCAGACCGCGCCCGGCTACTACATCGTCGCGGACTCCGGCTGTTCGGCCTGAGCCTCGCACCCTCCTTGCGGCTCCGGTGGACGAACGCCACCCACCGGGGCCGCGCATCACGTCCCCGCCACAACGGGGTTCCACCAGCACCAGTGGTGACCGCCATACAGGAGGGGGGTGACATGTGGATGGTGGCCATAGTCGTCACTCCGTCACCTGCCTAGGCTCGCTGACCATCGCTGGTAATGGCACCGGCGCCGACCAGCGGGTCGGTCCCGTCGCCTGAGGGAAAGGGTTCCGTATGGGGCTGGACAAGACGGTCGCGAGCGCGGCAGAGGCGGTGGCCGACATCTCGGAAGGGGCCTCGCTCGCCGTAGGCGGCTTCGGGCTGTGCGGAATACCGGGCACGTTGATCAACGCGCTGTGGCAGAGCGAGGTGAACGACCTCAAGTTCGTCTCGAACAACTGCGGCATCGACGACTGGGGCCTCGGCCTGCTCCTCGCCGCCGGGCAGATCTCTCGCATGACGAGCTCCTATGTGGGCGAGAACAAGGAGTTCGCCCGCCAGTACCTGAGCGGAGAACTCGAGGTCGAACTCGTTCCCCAAGGAACGCTGGCGGAGAGGCTGCGGGCCGGCGGCGCCGGCATCCCGGCCTTCTACACCCCTGCGGGCACCGGAACCCAGGTCGGCGAGGGCGGACTGCCCTGGCGATACGCGGCCGACGGATCGGTCGCCGTCGCCTCCCCTGCCAAGGAGACACGGGAGTTCGACGGGCGCCCGCACCTGCTCGAGCACGGCATCACCACTGACTTCGCGCTGGTCCGGGCGACCATCGGCGACCGGCACGGCAACCTGGTCTTCCGCTCCTCGGCCCGCAACTTCAACCCGCTGGCCGCCATGGCGGGCCGGATCACCATCGCCGAGGTGGACTACCTCGTCGAACCGGGCGAGCTCGATCCCGACGAGGTCCATCTGCCCGGCATCTTCGTCCAGCGTGTGGTCCGGGCAACTCCAGGCGACCCCGCGGCCGAGCGGCGCATCGAGCGCCGGACCGTACGACAGGAAGGCGACGCCTGACATGGCCCTCACCCGCGAGCAGATGGCGGCCCGCGCCGCCCGGGAACTGACCGACGGCAGCTACGTCAACCTTGGCATCGGCCTTCCCACGCTCATCCCCAACTACCTGCCGCGCGGCGTCGAGGTTGTTCTTCAATCCGAGAACGGCATCCTCGGGGTGGGCCCCTACCCGACGGAGGACGAACTCGACGCCGACCTCATCAACGCGGGCAAGGAGACCGTCACCACGCTGCCCGGCGCCTCTTTCTTCGACTCCGCCCTGTCCTTCGGCATGATCCGCGGCGGCCACATCGACGCTGCCGTCCTCGGCGCCATGCAGGTCTCCTCCTCCGGCGACCTCGCCAACTGGATGATCCCCGGCAAGATGGTCAAGGGCATGGGCGGTGCCATGGACCTCGTCCACGGCGCCGGCCGGGTCATCGTCCTGATGGAGCACACCGCCAAGGACGGCAGCCCCAAGCTCGTCAGCGAATGCAGTCTGCCGCTCACCGGCCGTGCCGTCGTCCAGCGCGTCATCACCGATCTCGCCGTGGTGGATGTCACCGGGGAAGGATTCCTCCTCCTCGAACTCGCTCCCGGCGTCTCCGTCGACGAGGTCCGGGCTGCCACGGCCGCGGAACTGACGGTGTCGGCAGCACTCGACGCCGTACCCACCGCGTGAATGGCCTCTGCACAACGGCTTCCTGGCCGGTCGGCGGCGAATGGATTCAACGGCTGACTGACACTTCACATGGGCAGCGGCCAGTGGAGCCCCGATCAGGGACCGTCGTATGGCTGCCCCCGAATCGTCGTGCAACAGGGGCCTGAGCGGAATGCTTCAAGTGGTCGTGAGGCGCACCCTGTGTTTCAAGTCAGCGCTCCACGGAAGCTTCTTGTGCCGTCCCGGCTCAGAGATCGCCGACGCCATGCCGAGTGGCCGACGTCGGCGGCCTCAGCATTCAAGCCGACCTGTTGCGGACGGCGCCTGCTCGTACGCTGCCCGATCCAAGGGCCGCATCGGTGAGTGCGGTCTCCTCAGGGGCGTCCTCATCCCACAGCCTTGAAGATCGCCAGCGCCGCCACCAGAAGCAGGACCAGGACAAACACCGCCAGGACCGGTGTCATGGGTGTCGGACGCCAGTTCCTCCGTGGGGCTTCCTGTGGGGGGCCGAGTTCGGAAACGCCTGACTCAGCGGGCGGTGTGGCGCCGGCAGCCATCTGGGTGTCCTCCGGAACGGAGAGACCTTCGTCCGGCAGCTCTTCATGGATTCCGGCCATCATGTCCTCCTCATCCGCCGGAAGCCAGGACCCTGCTCTCCCTTGCCTCACTTGGGGCGAACTTCGAGACGAGCGCTTCTCCAGAGAAAGTACGCGCCTCTGGAAAAGTGCGGACCAAGCGCCGCACTGCGCCGTGACAAGAGAATCCGTCGCGATTCGCTCGCAGAGTTCCTTGGCGGGGCGTCCGTCGACCCGAGTGGCTTCCGATTCGGCGCCTATCTGCTGCCTACCCATGCGAGCCAGATCTATACCGCAGACCCCGGACCGGTGTGGGACGGCCGCTATGCAGACTCTCCGATCGCGGCTCTCAGGCGGCGCACATCGATCAGGATCCAGGTCCAGCGGTCCGTCGCTTCGGGGGTACGGAGTTTCGGGGTGGTCCAGCTGAGGGTCTGCTTCGCGAAGCGGAAGGTGTGCTCAGATCGAAGCGGCGGAGAAATGCCTGCCAGAACCGTCCACGATCTGCGCGGGTGTGGCCGGGGACGTGGATTCCGCGGCAGTCGACGGGATCCTCTGGGGGTGCTCTCGCGGCCGCAGTGCAGCCAGGGGGCGGAGCTGGGGACGGCTCGGGGTTCGGGTGTTGCATGCCCGAAGGGCTATCTAGCTGTAATGACCCGTGAAGTTGGGGACGCGGCTGGCGGGTGGTTGGGCCCTTGAGCGCGGTGTGTCCGCGGTGGTGATTGTGGGTGTGGAGCCCAGGCGGGGTAGGTAGCGCGTCGCTCGGCTTCGCTCCGGTAGAGCTTGGCGTAGGCCCACTTGTCCAGAAGGGTTCGGTTGAACCGTTCAACCTTCCCGTTGGTCTGAGGCCGGTAGGGGTGGGCGCGCTTGTGTGAGATCCCTTGCCCTGTAAGGGCGTTGTGCCACAGGTGGCTCTTGAGGCAGGCGCCGTTGTCGGTCAGGACCCGCTCAACGGTGATCCCGGCCGGGGTGAAGTAGGCGTGGGCGCGTTGCCAGAATGCGACGGCGGTCTCCTTCTTCTCGTCGGTGAGGATCTCGCTGTAGGCGAGGCGGGAGTGGTCGTCGACGGCGTTGTGGAGGTAGCTGTGGCCGGCACCGGAGCGGGTTTTGCGGCCCGCTTGGCGCCCGAGGGTTCTGTGTCCGCCACCGTCGGGGATGTTGGGTGGGGCGGCCGCCTGCCTGGCCTCGGCGGCAGCTGATCGACGGCATACGATTCCGGGTCCGGACCGGTGTGCCGTGGCGGGACGTGCCCATCGAGTACGGGCCGTGGGGACGGATCTACGACCTGTTCCGCCGATGGCAGCGGGACGGCACCCAGCACCGGATCCTCACCCGGCTCCAGTCCCTGGTGGTCAGCACGCTGCGCCTTCGAGGGCGTGAGGAAGTTGGTGTGCCCGACGATGGTCACCGGTTCGTTCTGGGAAGTTCGCAAACGGCAGGGCGGCGACGGCGGTGTCTTCGTCGTCGAGCCAGGCCCTCCCCGGCGTACCTCCGGAATCGATCCGCCAGGAGGGCGAGGCTACGAGGTGTACCCGGTGGTGGACGCGGGCGGCGGCACGTGGCTCATGGCGCACGAGACCGCCCTGCGCCGTATGGAGCAGGCAGGCGCGCAGCTGATCACTTGGCCCCAGCTCCTGTGCGAGCTCCAGCGTGACTGGTCCCGCAAGGACACCGCTGCCCAGTTCATGAAGCTCTTCATCGAGACCGGCGGCACCAACGGGGCTGCAGTTCGCCGGCGAACGCGACCAGGCCTGAGCGGCCGGCACCGGCCGGACGCCGGGCGCGCGAAGACGGGGCCCCGGCACCGGGTTTACGGCATCGTGGTGTGATGATCATGCGCATGGCGGAGTCGTTGACCGCCAGTGCACGCACAGTAAGGTGAGTGCATGGCCACGAACGCGCTCACACCTGCGGAGAAGGGCGCCGCCGTTCCTGGGGATCTCGTCCGGCATCTGGGAATCATCCTCCGGGGGTTCCAGACCCGTTTCGAGACAGCGATGGACGGGATGCCGGCGGGCGTGCGCGGGTATCACATTCTGTCGACCATTGTGTACTCGAATCCGCCCAACCAGCAGGCGATCGGTACTCACCTGGGGATCGACCGCACAGTCCTGACCTACCTGATCGATACCCTCGTCGACGCCGGACTGGTCGAGTGTGTCCCCGACCCGGTGGACCGCCGTGCCCGCAAGATCGTGGCCACCGACCTGGGTGCCGAGGTACTGGCCAAGTACGGGGAGCGTGTGGCCGCTGCGGAGGCCGATCTGCTGTCGGCCCTGTCCCCGCAGGAGGCCGCGGCGCTGACGGCGCTGACGGGGCGTCTGTCCATGCACATCCACCGCGCGCACCCGGGGGACAATCCCTGCGAGGCGATGGATCACCTCTGACGCCACCCTCGGGGGCGGGAGCGCGGGTATTACGGAGCGGGTCGCCGGCATGGCGGCCCGCTCCAGTGCTTCACAGCGGGGTTGTTCCGAGCGGTTGTCCGCCGATCACATGCTGACGGCGGCGAGTGCGAGTTCGGCCGCCGAGGCAACGAGGAGAATGCCGGCGCCGGGCGTTCCCTTGAGGTCCTTGACCCGCAGGTGGGCAATCACGGCGCCCAGGAAGTACAGGACCACACCCACGGCCGCCGCGACGCCGAGCGGACGGTAGCCGATCCCGATGAGCAGCCCGCCCGCCCCGGCGAACTCCAGAACGGCCAGTACGGGCACCATACCGGGCGAGACCCCCACGGCAGTCATGCCCGGCATGAGCTTCGGGTCCTTGATGAGCTTGCCCGGCCCGAGACGACCAGCATCAACGACAGTAGAACGGCGAGAGCGATATAGGCGGCAGACAGCAGTCGGCGGGCGTAGTCGGTCTCGCCGACGCTGGTGGGGCCGAACACCGCCCCGATCAGGGCTCGGGTGCCGGTCTCCACGAGGGTCATCAGCTCCACCATGGGGTAGCCGCCGCGGCTTTGCGGCCCGAACCGGTCCACGTTCCTGTCGCTTTCGGGGACCTTGATGGAGCTGCAGCCGTCGAAGGAGACCGTGCGGAACGGCCCGAACCGCACGCCGCGCGTCGTCGGCTGGGCCAGCGGCCCAGCCAGGATGTCGAACAAACGCCGCATCGGGATGGCACCGACCCGGCGGCGCAGGTCGCGCAGGGCCTTCGCGGTCGGAGCCGCGATCTCCAGCCCCGCCCCTGTCAGCGCTGCGGTCAGCTTCTGCCATACCAGCCGATAGCCGACCTCCGGGAACAGGCACATCGCGAGCACGAAGTAGACACCCACACGCGAGGGCAGATCCCGCAGTCGGCGTTGCACAGTCAACGTCTCTTCCAGGACAGCGTCAACAAGATCGAACGGCACCACCTGGGTCAGTTCGCCCAGGTGGCCGGGGACGAACCGACCCCCGGCCACCGCGAACTCGCGGGACACGGTCGTTAGACCAGGCGGCAGGACACAATGACGTGCAGGCAACGGAGCTCCGTAACAGCAGAAAGTCTTGGCGGACTACCTGCTCCAACGGGGCTCCGTTGCCCGCGTTCCCTCCAACGCCAAAATCGCCGCCAACCCCCTTGCCACCAGCACGAATACGTTAACTACCCGGCCTTGGGTGAAGGCCCTACCGCCAGGCGTCGCTCTCACGCGTCCTCGGCTGCGCCTCCTGGCAGAGCTTCGGCAGGCCCTCACTTCGCAGGAAACGTGGGCCATGTCCCCAGACACATCCATCTGCACATCCGCGGCCGGATGGTCAGCGCAGTGATAGGTCTCAGAGCCACTCGTCGAACATGTACGTCACTGCCTGCCGCGTCAGTTCTTCCTCGATCAGGCGTTGTCGAGGTCCACTCGGCGTAGGCTGCGATGGTGCTTTCGGTGCAGAAACCCACCAGATGGGGCTGCCGCCGGGGAGCGAGGCTAAACCTCCGAATCGCATGTCTCCAGCAAACCAAATCAGTGCTCGGCCATCTGTCATACCGATCCATACGGCGTGAGGTATGACTGAGTGGAACTCACGAGCCACACCCCCGTCGGGATCGAGTAGAAGCAGTCGTTTGGCCTGGTCTCCAGCGATGGCTTCTACGCGGCAAGGCCATGCTTGCCAGGGGCTTGTCAATACAGCCGGAATCTTTTCTTCCAGTTCGACTATTGCAGCTCTCTCCGTGCTCGCGGCGAAGACGTTCCAAATTATCACCGAGATCACGCCGATTACGCCTATGAAGAATGGAGTAGGTGAGTCCCTGAAGCTGGCGACGATGAAACACGTGATGAAAAAGGAAGTGGGATATGCAAAGCCAATGGAAACGTTGGCCAAGGCAGCCTTTGCTGCCTGGAGTGCTTGCTCTGTCTCCGGTCGTATAGTTGCTGTCAGTTCAGCAGCGGGCTGTGACGTGACCTGGTACCCGAACTCTTCCGCCAGCACAGCGCCCCCCGTGGCATTTCATGACCTGGGGAGCCATTGAACCGCCAAAGCCCCCGTTTCCGGCAGAGGTTGAACAGGCCAGATACGCGGCCTCGCCCGGGGGATGTTCGGGCGGCGTCCGAGTAGCTCCGCAGCCATGAAGCGCGAACGGGGACGGTTTCAACCGTACGGGCCGGCTCCGACAATCGGGTCAAGCTCGGTCTCCCCTTGTCGCAATCTTGGCGGCCCGCCGCCGCTGGGCAATTCTGCTTCCCACGTCCACGTAGGCCAGCCCGTCATCATCCCGTTCGATCCGCCCACCTGCTTCGCACCAGCCGCATTTGACCCAGGTCGGACCGAGGGGTTCCAGAACAGCCACCGCTTCGAAGGGGAGGATGTAAGCGCCGTTCACGTCCGCGCTGGACCACCACTGTGCGGAGTTCATCGGCTCGCCGGGGATGCCTCGCAGGAGCATCTCCAGTTCGTCACCGGCCCGGTAGACCCGAGGGCGGGTGTACGGGTTACTGGCCGCTACGTCCGCTACGACCCGCACACGGGCCCGCATCATCCAAGAGCTCATGGTCTCCCTTTCATCGGGTGGTGGATGTACTACCCCTGCCGTGACGGCAGAGTGCACGGGTACGCAATTTCGTGGTTGGTGTGACAGATGTGGTGTCTACTCCCGGAGCACCCGGGGCGGGCGCCGCTCGTTAGTGATGAGTAGAGCGGCAGTAGAACCACCGGTAGATGGCGGTAGCTGTCGTGGTAGACCCACAGGTAGGCGGGGCGGTAGACCGTCACGCGGCCTGCTGCTCGCCCTCGGCCGGGGCGGCAGGTCGGTATTGCGCAGGAGAGACGCGCTGGTGAACCGCTGCCAGTTCCCGGGAGCGGTTGGCCAGTGTGCGTGGAGGTGCGGTGGGAGTCGGGCCGGGCCCTGTTCGCCCGGCCGTACGGGCGGTGGTGAGCGGCCGGAAAGGTCCGGCGAATCACAGGGGGACGGGACCGGACCTTCCCGGCCACACCATGCTGGCCGCGCCCCTCGAAGCCCTCGAGGGACCGACGGGGTACGTTCCGCCGGGCCGACCGGCCCTACTTGCCGGGGTGTAGGGGAGCCGACCGGCCTCACCGGGCCGGCGGCGCACGGCCGGAACCGTCCTGCGGCTGCCGTAGGCTGACCGTCCGTGGACCGGTCCCAGACCTGCGGTGATCCGGTGAGCGATTCCCGGTATACGGCACACGGATCCTGAGAGCGGCGCCCGATGACAGAGACAGCCCCCAGGGCTTTGCCCGAATCCCTCTGTGCCGGCCCGGCGGTCTGGCCGCAGCCCAGCCGGCCGGACAGGATGCGCAGTCTGCTGGATGCCGTGATGAGCCTGGGGCGGGGCCTGGAACTGCCCGAGGTGCTCCGCGGGATCGTGAAGGCCGCGGTGACCCTGACGGACGCGGAGTACGGGGCACTTGGCATCGTCGGGGACGGGCAGAAACTGCTGGAGTTCCTGCCGGTCGGCATATCGGAGCAGCTCGCCGCTGCGATCGGCCAGACACCGTGCGGACACGGCATCCTCGGTGAGCTGATCCGGCACCCGGAACCGCTGCGGCTCACCGATCTCAGCGACCATCCGCGCAGCTTCGGATTTCCGCCCCACCATCCCCCGATGCGTACCTTTCTCGGCGTGCCGGTGCGAGTGCGGGACGAGGTGTTCGGCAACCTCTATCTCACCGAGAAGCGGGGCGGGGTGAGTTTCGACGCCGACGACGAGGCGGTGCTGACCACCCTGTCGATCGCGGCCGGGGTCGCCATCGACAACGCCCGCATGTACGACGAGAGCCGTCGCCGGGAGCGGCGACTGGAGGCGCTGGGCGAGATCACCCGCACCCTGCTCTCGGGAACGGACGCCGACGAGGTGCTGCATCTGATTGCCGAGCGGGCGATGGAAGTGGCCGGGGCTGATCGGGCCGCGATCCTGCTGCCGGTACCCCCCACGCCCCGCTCCTGGGCTTCGGAGGCCGCCGAAGCGCAGGCACGTCTGACCGTTGCCGTCGCCCACGGCAGGGACTCCGAGCGCGTCATGGGCCTGTCCCTACCCGCGCGGGGTTCACTGGCCGGACTCGCCGCCCGTACCGGGACCCCCGTGCACTGCGCCGATGTGCGTACCGATCCCCGGGCCCACCCGTTCGGCGACGGTGCCGAGGACGGCTTGGGCCCGGTGGTGACGGTGCCTCTGCGGGTCGACGCGGAGACCAGGGGCGCCCTGCGCCTGGGGCGGCCGGCGGACCGCCCGCCGTTCGACGACACCGAGGTCGCGCTCGTCTCGGGCTTCGCCGACCAGGCGGCCATCGCTCTGGAACTGGCCCGCAGGCGGGCCGAGTCCGAGGAACTCGCCGTCATGCACGACCGGGACCGGATCGCCCGCGATCTGCACGATCTGGCGATCCAGCGTCTCTTCGCGACCGGGATGACCCTGCAGAGCACCACGCGTGCCATCGCGGACCGGCCGGACGCGGCCGAGCGGGTCAGCCGGGCGGTGGACGATCTGGACACCACGATCCGGATCATCCGGTCCACCATCTTCGATCTGCGGACGGCGGATGGTCCGGGCTGCGGCGGGCTGCGGCACCGTATGACGGAGACCGCTCGCACGGCGGCCCACGCCCTCGGTTTCCGGCCCTCTCTGCAGATCGACGGGCCGGTGGACACCACGGTCCCGGACGAGGTGGCCGAACATGTGGTGGCGGTCGCCGCCGAGGCGGTGTCCAACGCCTCCCGCCATGCCCGTGCCACGCGTATCGGCATCGTGCTGTCGGCCGACGACGCGGTGACTCTGACCGTCACCGACAACGGCATCGGGATCCGGGACGGTGTCACGACCACGGCCGGGACAGGGACCGCAGCCGAGCGCCCCGGAGGGCTGACCAATATGCGTACGCGGGCGGAACTGTGCGGCGGCACCCTGGCCGTCGAACGGCCGGCGGACGGTGGCACCCGGATCATCTGGCGAGCACCGCTCCACGACTGATGCCAGAGACCGGCGTCCGAGTACCCGTCAGCCCCTTGGGGCCTGGGGTCACCCCTGGCGGTCCTTGACCCGGCCGACGAGCATCGCGGCCTGGATCCGGCGGCCCACGCCCAGTTTGGCGAGGATCGAGGAGATGCGGTTCTTGACGGTCTTCTCGGCGAGGAATAGGCGTTCCGCTATCTCGCGGTTGGTGAGTCCCTCGCCGATGAGATCGAGGATCTGCCGTTCCCTGGGCGTGAGTCCGTCCAGTTCCGACCCCTTCGACGCCTCGGCAGGGGGCCGCTCACCGCTCCGCAGTCGCTCCATCACGCGGGCGGTCGTCCGCGGATCGAGCATCGAGGTGCCCGACGCGACCCTGCGTACGGCGGTGAGCAGATCGGCTCCGTTGATCTGCTTGAGCACGTACCCTGCGGCTCCCGCCATGATGGCGTCGAACAGTGCCTCGTCGTCATCGAACGATGTCAGCATCAGGCAGGCAAGTTCGGGCATCAGCGCGCGTAGTTCCCGGCACACCTCGATGCCGGCGTGATCACCGCCCCGGTCGTCGCCGAGGCGTACGTCCAGCACTGCGACCTGCGGCCTGCTGGCCGGTACCCGGGCCAGCGCTTCCCGGGCGTTGGACGCCTCGCCGACGACCTCGATGTCGTCCTCGGCCTCCAGCAGATCGCGCACGCCGCGCCGGACGACCTCGTGGTCGTCGAGGATGAAGACGCGTACGGGGGCTGCGGACCGGGGCGATTCCGTGCTCGTCAGGGTCGTGTTCGGTGGGGTATTCGCGAACTCATTCACCACATGCTCGATCGGTTCAGGGAGAGGGGCGCAAACAGTATGTGCCCACCCGCGGAGCTATTTCTGCCGGGGTGCGGCAGCATGGAAATCGGTGCCTGAACAGGGCCGAAAGGCCCTGTGGCCAGGGGCCGGTCAGCGGGTGGGGCGCGGTGCCATACTGACGCCGCCAAGATCGTCCGGGCGTCCCGGACGTTTTCCTTCCCGGCCACCCCACTGTGCTGCAACGAGGAGCAACCGGCCCATGAACACCCCGAGCGAGGACTACCATGCACTGCTCGCACGGCATGACGCGATGCGGCTTCGGCGACGCATCCTGGCCCCGTCCGGCAGCCGTGTCGGGGAGTGGGGCGCAAAGGCCCCGCAGACGTACGACGGAACGGCCGACCAACTGCTGATCGGCGACTCGCTGCCCCTGGTGAACCCGCTGGAGGAGCTGATCGCCGAGCTGTACCGAATCCTGTTCGAACGGCACCCGTATCTGCGGTCGTTGTTCCCCGCGTCGATGGCCTTCCAGCAGGCCCATCTCGCCAAGATCTTCCGCTATCTGATCGGCAATCTGCACCGCACGGGCGAAATGATCGGCGTCTTCAGGCAGTTGGGGCGCGATCACCGCAAGCTCGGTGTGCGTCCCGCGCACTTCGAGGCCTTCGAGGCGGCGCTGATCGAGGCGCTGCGCGTGCGCGCCGGCGTCCGGTGGACCCACGCGCTGGAGCAGGCCTGGCTGCGGATGCTGCGGCTGGCCGTTTCGGCGATGGTCAGGGGCGCGGACGAGGCGATCGCCGAACCACCCAGCTGGGAGGCGACGGTGACCTCGCACGAACTGCGCACCCCCGATCTCGCGGTACTGCGGGTACGGCCCCACCAGCCGTACGCCTTCGAGGCCGGGCAGTACGCGTCCCTGGAGTCGCCGCTGCTGGAGCAGGCCTGGCGTCCGTACTACCTGGCCCGTGCTCCGCATCCGGACGGTGAACTGGAGTTCCACGTACGGGCCCGGGGTGCCGACGGGGTGAGCGATGCTCTGGTGCTCGGTACGCGGGAGGGGAGCGCCGTCCGGCTCAGTGCCCCGCGCGGCGCACTGGCCCTGCCGGATCACCTTCCGGCCGCCGACCTCCTGCTGATCGCCTCCGGTACGGGCTGGGCCCCGATGAAGGCTCTGCTCCAGCGGGTCGACGACGAACGCTCCCGCGCACACCGGGTACGACTGCTGCTGCTGAGTCCCGCAGGGGAGACGGCGACGGCCGGGGAGATGTACGACGCTGCGTATCTGGGAGCGTTCCGGCGCAAGCGCCCCTGGTTGAGCGTCATAGCGGCAGACGCGGCGAGCACCCGCTTCGCGGGTGCCGGACTGAGGGCCCTGAACGGAATACTGCCCCCACAGCCCGGGGCCGCCGCCGGTCAGCACGCTTTCCTGGCCCTGACCCCCGAGGCCACCACGACCGAGCCGGCGCAGGCCGTCGCCGCTCGGCTGGCCGCCGCCGGAGTACCGGCCGAGCAGATCCGTCATGACGCCACCGGCGTGGTCGCGGTCACAGAAATGTCTGCCAGTACGACCAGAACCGGATTGCTATCAGCATGACGATGGCCAGACACCAGGTCACCGGCACCACGAGGGGGAACTCCAGCACCGCCGCGACCAGAGCGCGCGGCGCGGGCAGGACGCCGTGGCGCAGATTGTGCACCGTGGTGTGCCAGAACATGAAGACGGTGGCCACCCACACGAGCACGCACCACAGACAGAGCGCGCCGATCTCGAACAACGCCTGGGTCATCAGCCACATACAGAAGCCGGCACCGAAAAGCATGCCCAGGTTCAGTCCCCACCAGTACCAGCGCCGGTAGCGCGCACCCGCGAGCAGGCCCACGCCGGTCCCCAGCACCGTCCCGAAGGCGACCAGCCCGATGAGCGGGTTGGGAAAGCCGAACGTCGACGCCTGATCGCTGCGCATCACACTGGTGCAGGACACCACGGGGCTCAGCGAGCAGGCGGGCACGAAGCCGGGGTCGGCGAGCAGGGCGAACTTGTCGATCGTGATGACGAACGAGGCGAGCAATCCGAGCGCGGCGGTGACGACCAGCAGCCACCCGAACCCCCGCCTCGCCCCGGCACACTCCCGTGCGTCGCCCGTCGCGGACACACCGGCGCATTCCCGCTCGCCGGCCTCGGGGCCGTCCGCCACCCTCCCCGTACCGCGCTCCGAAAGTTTCATGCCCGCCCCCGCACGGAACCGTCCGGCCAGACGACCTCCACCCGGATTCCTCGTGCACGCGCGAAGGCGACCAGATGCGCGGTGGCGTCCCGGCCGTCTGACGGCGATCCGTCCCACACGGCGAGCACGGTCCGGCAGGTCGCCACCAGCTGTTCATCGGCGCCGACACACGCGTTGCGGTCCTCCGGATCGAAAGGCAGCAGCCGTACGTGCTCGGCCAGCACCAGCAATTCGCCCGCGGCCGAACGGTCCCGCTCGGGCAGCACGGTGGGGACCGCGCCCTGGGCCGGCAACAGCACCGTCAGCTTCCGCCCGGCCTCCCTGGCGGCCCGCCCGAACACCAACGGCAGCCCCGCCCCGGCCCGTACCAGGGCGGCGGCACCTGTTGCCAAGCGGTCCAGCCGCGCTCTCAGGTCGGCTTCCACCAACTCCAGGGTTCTGTTGCCGAGGTCCCTGTGTCCGACGACTGCGATCACGATGTTTCCCTTCTCGCGCACCCGCGGCGTGCGATGCATCGCAGTGAACCCATCGGAGGCCACGCACCACTAGGGCCGATCGGCCCTGGTGGGGTGCGGTCACCGTCGAGGCAGAACTCCCGCGCGCCGGACCGGCAGGAAGTCGGCATCGTCTTCGTACCGGCCGTCGACGCGGAGAGTGCCGCGAAGCCGGACCGGGTACGGAGGCACCACTCGGCCGACGTCCGGATCGCATCCGGACGGCGCACTGCTGACGTTCCATCGGCCGCACTGCCTCCCGCCGTCGTCCGCGCCGCCTGCCGTCCCCGGCAGTGCCAAGATGCCTGCCGGGCCGTCGTGAGGGCACCGCGGACCGATCTGCGTTGTCAGTGGCCCTCGTTAGGCTCCCCTCATATCGCAGTCCAGGGGCTCCGTGGCCCTTGGTTCGGGCTGCGCTGACATCTGATGGACAGGCAGAAGGGCACAGCTGATGGCGTGGCTGGCAGCGGGTGAGGGGTACGAGATCACCCTTGAGGACGGGCGTGTGGTCGCACGGCGCGTCGGGGGGCGGCAGTTGAAAACGCTGCCGAAGGCGTTGCGCGACAGCCCCGGGGTCGACCGGCTGAGACAGCTGGCCGAGTGGCTGGACCGGCACGCGGCCTCGTGCGTGGCGCAGGTGGATGCCTGGATGGTGTCGTCGCTTCCGGTCCCGACCGAACTGATCGCGCGGGTGTGGCCGGACGAGGCGTGGCAGGCGGCGCTGCGCGACATGGCCGTCGTGGGCGACGATCCGGACGAGGTCGGCTTCCTGCGGGACGTCACCGGCGACGGGGAGCTCAAGGTGGTCGACCTCGACGGTGAGACCGTGCGGCTGTCGCCGCGCACGGTGACGCTTCCCCACCCCGTGCTCCTGCCGGACCTGGACGACGTACGGGACTTCGCGGCCGACCTCGGCATCACTCAGAAGGTGGAGCAGATCCACCGGGCGACCTGGACCAGGCCGGACGGGCCGGATGCCGGGCGTCCGGAGACGGCAACGGAGATACGGGACTACGCGGGCGGGAAGTTCGCCTCGCGGTTCGGTCTTGCGGCGCGCGCCACAGGCCTCGGCTACCGGGTGTCCGGTGGCTACGCCACGTCCAAGGTGCGCGATGGGGGCCGCACCGCGGAGGCGTCGGTGTGGATCGGCGAGCCGTACTGGGACGGGGAGTCGGAGACCGGCGGGCTGAGCTGGCACGACGAGGACGGCCGTGCCGTGCGGCTGACCGAGGTCGGGCCGGTGGCCTGGTCCGAAGGGATGCGCATGGCCGCTGCGCTGTACGCCGGCCGCACGATCGAAGAGGGTGGGAACGCGTGACCGGGACTGTTGGGAACGACAACAAGGAGCTGCTCGCGGCAGGCGCCGTCCTCCCCGCCGACACGCAGGGTGCGGGCCCTTCAGCGGTCGAGCTGACCGCGCGGGCCTATCGCCACGCGGTGCTCGGCGAGGATCGGGTCGTCGTGCGGCTGGCCACGGCCGAACTGGGACCCGCCGAGGACCTCGCCGCCGGCTTCCTCGGACTTGAGCCGCAAAGTGAGCCGGCCGTGGTCGGTCTTGGCCGGCGCCAGGAACTCGGCTTTCCCGAGTGGGTGCTGGTTCACCACCCCGAGGACGGGCACCACGCCCTGGCGGTCGTGCCGGAGCTGGACCGGCTGGCCCGGCAGGCCAAGACCAAGCCCAAGGCCGCCCTGGACGCCTGCCACGAGCTGGCCGGGCGGCTCGCCTCGGCCGTCCCGCACTTCCTGCCCGTCTTCTACGAACAGGCCGCGCGGGTCTTCCTCGGCGTCGAGAACAGCACGTACGCCGGCCAGCTGTTCGGCCGTGCCCGCACGAGCGAGGCGCAGCACGGGCTGACGGTCGACGAGGAGCGGCTCGACGCCGTGTTCCTGGAGTTCGCCCTGGCCGGCGCGCTGCCGGTGAAGGTCCTGACCGGTTACGGCAAGGACCTGTCGGCCCGGCTCGCCCCGGTCGAGGCCTACGAGCGGTTCCGGCGGCTGTGCGTGCGCCGGACCGCCGGCGGTCTCGCGCCGTCCGCCCAGGCCGCGGTGGAGCTGAAGCGGCTCGCCCGCGCGGCGGCCCTGTCCGGCAATGAGGCGGAGCAGGACTACCTTGCCGAGCTCCTTCCGCTGCCGGCCACCTTGCGGGCCGCCGCCGGTTGGTGGAAGTCGCACCGCGGCGCGCTTGTCGCGCTGGCCCGGCGCGTTCCGTCCGTGCGGGGCACGCTGCTGTCGATGACCCCGCCCGGCGACAACGGGGAGATGACCGAGCTGTGGCTGGGGATCCTGGCGGAGTCGGGGGCCGACGCCGGTCTCGCGGACGCCAACCTGCCACAGGAGGAGCAGTGCTCCGACGGCGCGGCGGGCTGGCTGGAGCGCTTCCACGGTGCCCGGCATCGCGGCTGGGGACCGCGCCCGACGCCGCCCGCCCTGCTGGAGCTGGTCGAGGGGGCGGCCGGCCGGCTGCGTACCGATCTGGCGGCGCGGCCCGAGGGCGAGCGGTTCCTGCGGATCGGTGTCGAGGACGTGAACCTGCTGGACCTCCTGCTCTCGCTGGAGATCGCGGTCGCCGACCCCGAGGAGAAGTCCGCCTACCAGCGTGGCAATGCCCTGAACCTGTCGGACTGGGCGCGCGGCGAGGAGCCGCGGGACATGGTCGCGCTGGCGGCCGACCCGCGCTTCCGGCCCGCCTTCGGGCGAGGGGCGAACAGCTACAACAGCGCGTCCTCCGGTGCGGACGTGATGCGGCGGCTGGCCGCCTCGCCCGGTGGCCGCCCGATGCTCACCGAGTGGATGCGCGAGGTGGCCGCCTCGTCGGTGGCGGCCGGGCTGCCCGGACTGCCGAAGGCGATCGAGCGGCTTTCGTGGCTGCCCTCCGAGGCCCTCGCACTCGCACCGCAGGAGGTCGCGACCGCGGCCGGTGCCGATCTCGGCGAGGCCGTGGCGCGCACGCTTCGGGGTGGTCTGTGGGAGGAGCTGCGCTGGCCGGCGTGGGAGGAGGCGCTGATGGAGCTGGCGCCCGGGCTCCACACGACCGAGGGCCTGACGGTCGTCGAGGCCTGGCCGTACCTGATCGTGGCCAACGCTACGCAGGTGCGCGTCATCGATGCCGACTCCACCGTTCTCGTGCACGATCTGCGGGTGCCCACCACGTCCGTGTGGCGGACGGGCTTCCACTACGTGGACGGTGCGCTGCTGGTGTTCTGGAGCACGTACGGTCGCGGCGAGCCGCAGGGCTACTGGCACACCGCGCCCGACACCGTGTTCGCTCTCGCCGGCGCCGACTCCTGGGCGATGCGTTCGGATCACCTCAGCCTGCAGTTGTCCGGCGGCGGCCGAACCACCGGCGGCGGGGTCCTCCACATCGGCGACACGAAGCTGCCCGCGGAACGCGCCCTGCTCTCCGACGGCACGTCGTACTGGGTGTGGCAGGACAGCGACGGTGCGGACAAGGGCGGCTGGCTCGAGTACGACCCCGTGGGCGGCGCGTACGGCCGACGCTCACAGCCCGGCTTCCTCGCCGACGCGCTGCTGCGGCACGCTCCCGGGGCCGAGCTGGCGGCCGACTCGTGCCGGCTGCGGCCCGCCCCGGCGGTGGCGGGTTCAGCCCAGGGGACGTCGGCGGAGGGGCTCCTCGGCTGGCGTGTCGTGCGGCTGCGCGACGGCGGCCACCACGGCGAGGACACCACCGGACGGTTCGTCACCCTTCCGAAGGGTGCCGGCAGGCCGGTCGCTGCGCTCACGTTCCCCGGTGACGACCGGCCGCGGGCACTGACCCAGGAGTGGCGCGAGCTGTCGCTCAGCGACCCGGAGGGCATGGTCACGACGACGGCCCAGTGCGACCACCGCAACGAGCTGTACGGAACCGCGGCTCAGGCCCTGCCGCCGCTGCCGTACCTGTACATGCTGCGCGCGCGTGATCCGCAGGGGTCGGCGGCGCTGCGGCGCGCCGACGCGGGTTCGGCCGGCGTCCTGCTGAAGGCGGCCGTGCTCGCGGAGCGGGTGGCGGACCTGCCCGAACTGGTGAGCGCCGCGCTGCCACAGGTCTCGGCACCCGAGCTGATCGCCGGCGTGGTGAAGGTGCTGCGCTTCGCGGTGCGGCAGCAGAAGGCACTGGACGCCGTGGCCGCACGGCTCGACGCCGCCGAGCCCACGGAGGTCCGGGACCAGGGACCGAGCGACCACGTGCTCGCCAGGGCGCTGCACGGCATCGTCGACACCGGCTACTACCGCTACGGCGCGGACACCGACGTGACCCACCGATACCTGGAGACCCTTGGGTCCGTGCGCGCGGACACCACAGCCACGGCGCTGCCGGGCCGACTGCACTTCGATCTGCCCTCCCTGCCCTACTCGGGGCTGCCATTCGTCTCGCTCCTGGACGAGCCCGCCGCGATCGCCTACCGGGCCGTCGCGCCCGGCAGCGACCCGGCACACCGGGCAGCCCTGCTCGAAGTCCTCGGCCGGGTGGACGCGCTGGGGCTGGCCTCGACGGCGGCCTCGGCCGGTCACTGGCGCCGGGTCCTGATCCGCCTGGCGACACCCCACCTGCACATGCCGGACGGCCAGCGGCACAACGTCGCGCACCGCAGTGTGCTGCCCCTGGGCGGCGGTGCTGTGCTCGGCATCACCGAACACAACTCCGCCGTCGACGACGGGTGGGTGTTCGGCGCACTGCTCCACGACCCGAGCGGCCGTTTCGAGGTGCCCGGCCCCTACACCGTGAGCGGTGACGCCCCGGTGGGCGACCGGGTGCGCGGCGCCGACTGGCTGACCGGCTTCCTCGGGGAGGCGCGGTCCCGTGAGGAGGTGCCCTTCCTGCCGGGCGCCGCCGACGAGTTCAGCCGCCTCACCGGCGTGTCCCGGGCGCTGGCCCGGATAGTTCTCGCAGGCATGCCCGACGTGGACAGCTGGGAGAACAACTTCCTGCCGACCGAGCTGCGCAAGGCGCTCGATCTGAAGGTGGCCGAGGCGGGACATGCTCGCGACGAACTGCGCGCGCTCCCGGTCGAGGTACGCCGAGCGGTACTCGCGGCGCTCCTGCCCGACGACCCGGCACTGCTGTGGAGCGAGGGCCCGGACGTGGCGTCGGCGGCTGCCGTGTGGAACGAGAAGGTGGGACGGCGCCGACAGGTGCCCGACTGGCTGGCGGCGGAGGCTGCACGCGCCGTGCGCAGCGGCTGGCCTGTGCACCGGGCACTCCCGGCGCTGCTGGAACCGGCGTCGTCGCCGGAGCTCGGCGTCGACGTGCCGTGGCACATCGAGGGCGATCACCCGGCGACGGCGTCCCCGGCCGACGCTCCGTTCACCTCGGCGGTGCTGGCCGGCTCGATGAGCCTGACGGCCTGGCTGGCCCACCGGCTGCCCGCCGGCGATCCGGTGCGGGCGGCGCTGCCGAGTGCGCTGACCGCCGTACGGCAGCGTCTCGCGGCACCCGAACTGCTGCTCTCCGCTGGGCACTACACGAGCCTCGCGGACTTCCGGAAGGTGGCAGGCGCCCCGACGGAGACGGCGCCGGACCACGAGCGGTACGGCGTGGTGCTCATGGCCACGCAGGACGGCCAGCCCCAGCCGGCCATACGGCCCGCCCTGCTGGACTCCACCGGCTCCGACCCGTACCTGGTGGCACTGCGCGGCCCCGATCAGCAGCACACCGGTGTCGAGACGGCCCTGGGGCGGGCGTACGACCCGGCGTTCGCACGGCTGCTGGCCGACCCGGGCGCGCCCGCTGCCGGCACGGCGGACGACGAGGGCCTGTGGTGGCCGCAGGATCCGTCTCGTTCGGCGCCCGAGCGGGTGGCCGAGGTCGCCGAGGCGCGCGGTCTGACCGCCGACGCGGCGACGCTGTACCTGATGCTGCTGGCCATGCCCGACCCGACGGACCGCAACACCGCGCGATGGACGGGGTGGAAGCCGGCCCGTCTCAAGACGGCGCGGGCCGAACTGGCCGAGACCGATCTGGTGGTGTCGGCCGTACGGGTCCGGGCGGGACGCTCTCTGTTCTTGCCGGGCGCCTGGGCGGAGCAGGCGGCGCCCGTTCTGCCCGTCGAGCAGTGGAAGCTGCCGATGTATGGGGTGGCCACGGGCGGCCGGCCCGTGCTGGGCGCCCTGGTGCCGATCGAACCGGCCGCGGAGCTGTTCGCCAGGGCCTGGCAGCGGATCCTCGACGGCGACCTCCCGCGCTTCGAGGAGCTGAAGGCGCGGCGTACGAGGCGCCGCCGCTGAGGCGCCGTCACTGTGACGCCGCCGAGCGGCACCTGAGCCGCCGCTGACCAGCCGCCCGTCGTCAGCGCGGCGCGGCGCGCCCACCCCCGGGTGCGCCGCGCCGGTTCCCCGAACCGTACGCAACACCTGTCGAGCCATGACAAGGAAACCCGCATGACCGTCACCGAAGAGACCGCACCCGTCCGGCAGGGCCAGCCGGCCGAGGAGCGCCACGCCGCCGAACTCGCTTTCCTCGCCGCCCAGGACCCCGGCCCGCGCCCGCCCGGCTGGGCGCTCACCCCTCGCGCGGTGGTCACGTTCGTCTGCGGCAGCGACAGCGTGGAGCTGGCCGTGCCCCGACGTCGCGCCGGTCTGCCGCCGAAGCTGATGATCGCCCCGAAGTTCGTCGGCGAGCGCGCGCTGGTCGAACGCTGTGTGGTCACCCTCGCCGGAGAGCGGGGGCTGCTGCTCACCGGCGAGCCCGGTACGGCCAAGTCAATGCTGTCGGAGCTGCTCGCGGCCGCTGTCAGCGGGACCAGCGCCCTGACGGTGCAGGGCACGGCGGGCACCACCGAGGACGCGTTCCGCTACGGATGGAACTACGCCCTGCTGCTCGCCCAGGGCCCCACCCCGCAGGCCCTGGTGGACTCCCCGGTCCTCGCCGCCATGCGAGCCGGACGGGTGGTGCGGGTCGAAGAGATCACCCGCTGTCTGCCCGAGGTCCAGGACGCCCTCGTCTCCATCCTTTCGGACCGGCGGATCAGCGTACCCGAGCTGACCACCACCGAGGACGCGGTCGTCCGCGCGGCCCCCGGCTTCACCGTCATCGCCACCGCCAACCTGCGCGACCGGGGCGTCTCCGAGATGTCGGCCGCGCTGAAGCGCCGCTTCAACTTCGAGACCGTCGACCCGATCGCCGACGCCGACGCCGAGGCGGTCCTCATCCGCCGCCAGGCTGTCGCCGCCGTGCAGCGGGCGGGCGCGGCCTTCGCCGTCGATGACGCCGTTCTCGACGCCCTGGTCACCGCTTTCCGGGACCTGCGCACCGGCCGCTCCACCGAGGGATGGGACGTGGAGCGGCCGGGCACGGTCATGTCCACCGCCGAGGCCGTCCAGGTGGCGGCGTCGCTCGGGGTCGCGGCCGCCTATCTGCCCGGCGGGGACGTGCTCGACCTGCTGCCGGGACATCTGCTCGGAGTGGTCCGCAAGGACGACCCCGCCGACCACGCACGGCTGCTGGGCTACTGGGACGGCCCGGTGCGCCGCCGCGCGGAGAACGGCTCGGCGATGTGGCGCCGACTCTGGGACCTGCGCGGGAGCCTGCGTTGACGGCCGCCGACCCTCGCACGGCCGTGGACGCACTGGCCGCATCGCGCAGGCCGTACCTGCTGGGAGTGCGCCACCACAGTCCGGCGCTGGCCGCGGTGGTACCCGCCCTGCTGGAAGATGCGCGGGCCGAGGTGGTCTGCGTCGAGCTGCCGACCGACTTCCAGCCCTGGCTGGAACACCTGGCACACCCCGAAACCGTGGCCCCGGTCGCCCTGGCCGGGGCGGGCGAGGGGGGACGGCTTTCGTTCTACCCCTTCGCCGACTTCTCACCGGAGCTCGCCGCGGTCCGCTGGGCCACAAGCCGCGGGGTGGAGGTTGTGTGCTGTGACCTCCCCCTCGGCGACCCCGGCTGGTCGGTTGGGGCGCTCGGACCGGTGCGCGCCCCGGACGGGAGCGAGGCCGTACGTCCGGAGGCCAATACGCCGTCGGGTGCGCTCGACGCCGGTCCGGACCCTGCCCCCAAAGACGGGACGGCGCGGGTGCGGCGCTCGTACGCCGAGGCGCTCGCCGCCGCCGGGACCGGCCGGGACGGTGACGACCTGTGGGACCGCGCGGTGGAGGTGCTGGCTCCGGGGTGCGCCCCGGACGCGGTGCGCCGAGCCGCACTGGGCGTGGGCTGGGCTCTGCGCGCCGACGCCTCAGTACCCGCCGCCGACCTGGCGCGAGAGGAGTGGATGCGGCAGGTAATCGCCTCTGCCGCGGCGGACGGGCGCCGGGTGGCAGCCGTGGTCGGCGCCTTCCACGCACCCGCGCTTCTCGCGTCCACGGAGGCGGATCCCGGAGCGGAGGCCCGGACCGGGACGACGGGAGTCTCCGGCGCTACGGGGCGGGCGGCCGTCCCGTCCGAGGCCGGGCCGCGCGGTGCGGGGCCCGGCACGTGGCGGTCCGGTTCGGACGCGGCAGAGGTTCGGGCGGCCGGCAGCGCCGGGGAAGACGGCACCGCAGCGACCGATGGCTCGGCGGTGACCTCCCTCGTGCCCTACTCCTTCGACCTGCTCGACTCCCGGTCCGGCTACCCGGCCGGAATCCGCGACCCGTTGTGGCAGCAGGCGGTGCTAACCGCCGCCGGCGATCCGGAACGGATCCGGGTGGCGGTGGCGGACGCGGTGACCGGCCTGTGTCGGGAGATGCGCCGCGGCGGTCACACCGCGGGGACCGGCGAGGCCGCCGAGACGCTGCGTCTGGCCTGCGACCTGGCCGCCCTGCGCGGACTGCCCGCTCCCGGGCGCGGCGAAGTCCTGGAAGCCGTCACCACTGTCCTCGGTCAGGGTGAACCCTTCGGCCGGGGCCGGGCCCTGGCCCGCGCGCTGGAGGCCGTGTTCGTCGGCACCGCGCGCGGCCGGATCAGCCCGCGCGCGCCCCGGTCCGGTCTCGGCCCCTCGGTCGAGGCCGAGCTCGCGGAACTGCGGCTGCCCAGACCGGACGCCCCCGACCGCCGAGACCTGCGCCTCGACCCGCTCCGTTCTCCGTTGGACGGCCGTCGCGAAGTGCTGCTCCAGCGGCTGCTGGTGATCGGCGCCTCGTACGGCGAACCTCTGGACGTGGCGAGCACGGGCGACGGCACCGCGCTCGGCACCAAGTGGCGTCTGGCATGGACGCCGTCCGTGCCCGCGCGCCTCGACCTCGCCGGCGCGCGCGGGGTGACCGCGGCCCAGGCCGCCGCCGGTACACTCTCCGCGACCGCGCGCCACGAGGCCGCCGAAGGCGGACCCACCCCGGCCCAGATCCTCACCGGGCTGACCGCCGCCGCGCGCTGCGGCCTGCCCGAACTGGTCGACGCGCGCCTGTACGAGGCCTCCGCCGTGCTGCCCGACAGCGCCGACCTGCCCGAGCTCCTCCAGGCCCTGGACCTGTTGGAGGGACTGCAGCGAGGCCACTACCCCGCCACGACGCAGGACACCCGCACGACGGCCGGCGCGCTCACGGAGGAACTCATCGAAGCCGCGGTCCGGTCCCTGCCCGGCCTCGCCGGGAGCGACAGCGGCGCCGACGCCGGGGCGCTGGTGGCGTTCGCGGACCGGACAGCCGCCCGTCACCTGGGCCTGCGACTGGAGCGGGCGCTCGCCGAGCTGGCGGCCGAGGGCTCCCCACTCATCCAGGGCGCGGCCCTGGCGGTACGTGTGCTGCTCGACCTGGACGACGTGGCCGGGCTGGGCGAGCGAACGGCCGGCTGGATCGACGGGGCCACGGCTCCGGACACGCGCCGGGCGCTGGCGAAGCGTCTTGCCGGGCTGCTCACCGCAGCCGGTCCCCTGCTCCAAGCGTCACCGGACGCGCTCGCCGTGCTCATGGACCGGGTTGATGCGCTGGCCGACCAGGACTTCCTCGACCGGCTCCCGGCGCTGCGCGGTGGCTTCGACACGCTGGCCCCCGCCGCGCGCGACCGGCTGCTCACCACCGTGACGGAGCGGCTCGGCGACCGGCTCGACCTGTCACTCGACGCCCCGCCCGAGCTGCTCGCCCTGTGGGCGGCGGCCGACCTGGCTGGATCGGCAGCGCTGAAGGCCCTGGGCCTGCCGGGTGCGGAGGCCGACGCGGAAACGAACCCGAGCCCGGACTCGGCCGACAATCCCCGCCCCGCACCCCCGCCCGCAGCGCACAGCGCCGCCGCGGACGACGCGGACCGACGGCTCGGCCGTGCCGACCGCTGGCGGCTGCTGCTCGGTCGCCACAAGGAACGCCTCACCGGCGACGCGCGCCGCTACGCCCACGCTCTGGACGAGCTCTACGGCCGCGGGCGCGGCGAAGGCGCCCAGGACCTGGACGGCGGCGCACCAGGTCGAGGCGGTGGTCAGGACCCGTCCTTCCCCACCGCGCGGGAGTGGGCGCAGGAGCTGGAGGCCCTCTTCGGCACCGACGTACGCGAGGAGGTCCTCGCGGAGGCCGCCGACGCGGGTCGCACCGACGTGCTCGCGCAGCTCGATCCGGCGTCGGTGCGCCCGTCGGTGGAGCTGCTCGGTTCGGTGCTGTCCCTGGCCGGAGGAATGCCCGAGGCCCAACTCGCCCGGCTGCGGCCGCTGGTGAAGCGGCTCGTCGACGAGCTGTCCCGGGAGCTGGCCACCCGACTGCGCCCGGCGCTCACCGGTCTGGCCACCCCTCGCCCGACCCGACGGCCCGGCGGGCGCCTCGACCTCGCCCGTACCCTGAGGGCCAATCTCGCCCACACCCGGCGGACGGAGGACGGCCGGCTCGTCGTCGTACCGGAGCGCCCGCTGTTCAGCACGCGGGCGAGCAAGGAGGCGGACTGGCGCCTGGTCCTCGTCGTCGATGTCTCCGGCTCCATGGAGGCGTCGGTGATCTGGTCGGCGCTGACGGCCGCGGTTCTTGGCGGGGTTCCGACTCTGTCCACGCACTTCCTGGCCTTCTCCACGCAGGTGATCGACCTGACCGACCGGGTCGAGGATCCGCTGTCGCTGCTGCTGGAGGTCCGGGTCGGCGGCGGTACGCACATCGCGGCCGGGCTCGCGCACGCGCGTTCGCTGATCACCGTGCCGAGCCGCACGCTCGTCGTCGTGGTCAGCGACTTCGAGGAGGGCGCCCCGCTCGGCGGGCTGCTGGGCGAGGTGCGTGCCCTGGCGGCCTCCGGCTCCCACCTGCTGGGTTGCGCGGCGCTCGACGACACCGGCAGACCGCGCTACTCGGTGTCCGTGGCGCGCCAACTCGTCGCGGCAGGTATGCCGGTGGCCGCCCTCAGCCCGCTCGAACTCGCCCGCTGGGTGGGCGACCGCCTCCGTGGAGAACCCCGTTGAGCACAGAACTCCTGCCTCCCGTCGCCCCCGACGTCCTCGCCGACGCCGTGGAGCAGCTCAGCGCCCGGCTGCGCAAGAAACTCGACGCAGCGATCTCGGGCTGCGCCGACCGGGCCTCCGCCACGGCCGAGGGAGCGATCGAGGTCCACTTCGGCGAGGACGCCACGGTCACGCTGCGTCCAGGCCCGTCCGGCACGGTCACCAACGCGGAACAGGCCGTGTGCACCTGCCTGTTGGCCCCGCGCTGCCTGCACCGGGCCGCGGCCCTGGGCGTGGCGCCCATCGCCGACGGCGAGGACGACGTGGGCGGGGAGGACGACTCAGGTACGGGTGAGGCCGCAGGCCCGGGCACAACTTCCGACACAGGTGCGGGTCCCGAGGAGCCCGCACCCAACACCCCCGCCATCGACGTTGCGGCCACGGTGGTCAAGCCGGCGGCCCTCACCGCGGCGCAGGTCCAGGCCGCCACGGCGCTGTGGGAGGCCGCCGCCGAAGCCCTGTCCGCCGGTGTCACGGCGGGCGGCGCCGTGGTGCAGGCCGAGCTGCTCCGCGCCGCCCACACCGCGCGGCTGGCCGGGCTGCCGCGGGCCGAAGCGGCCGCGCTGCGAGTTGTACGGAGCCTGAGGGCCGCGCGGGAGCGGAGCCAGGGACAGAGTCTCGCCGACCTCACCGGAGCCTTCCGTGAGCTGCTGGCCGGCACCGCCCTCCTCGTCTCCGGGTCGGCCGACACGGAGGCGGCCGGCTCCGCGCGCCGGGTCTACGTACAGGGCGGCAGCCTGCGGGTGTACGGCCTGTGCCGGGAGCCGGTGCTGTCCGCGACGGGGTACGGCGGAGTGACCACGCACCTGGTCGGTTCGGACGGCGCCGGTTACACGGTGTCCGACGTGCGCCCCGGTGGCCTCGCCCGCGTGAAGGGCGCGGGGTCCGCGTCCGTGGCGCTCGGCGGTGCCGTCCTCGACCACGCCGGGCTGGCACGCGGAGGTCTGCGGATCGTCGGCGCGACCGTCTCCGCGGACGGGCGGCTCGGGGCAGGACGGGGGGTCAGCGCTACGCCACTGCGCGGGGTGGACTGGTCGGAGGAACCTGCCGCCGCCCTCTTCGCCCGACCGGTGCAGGAGGCGATGGCCGCCGTGCTCACCGACGGCCCGCCCGGGACGGGCGGACCCGGCAGTACAACGCCGAGTCTGCTGGGCTGCGACGTCGAGGTGATCGGTGCGGCCGGCGACTCTGTCGTCGTCCGCGTCGCCGGTGAGGGACCGCTGCTGCGGCTTTGCCCCGCACACCCCCACCCGGAGCTGCCGCACGCCGCCAACCTGCGCCGGATCGCCGGTCACCCGGGGCTCGCCCTGCGCGTGCTCGGCCGTCCCGACCTGGACCGGGCGGCGACGCTCCTGCCGCTGGCGGTGGGGCCGGTGCCGGGGGCATCCGCCACGCTGCGGCTGCCGGACACGTGGAAGGGCCGTGCCGACCTGGGCTACGACCGGCTCCAGGGCGAGCACTTCCCCCGCGCAGCGGCGGAACCCGCGGCCTGCAGGCCGGTCACCGCAGGCCTCGACCCGCTGGCGGAGGCACCGCTGTGGCGTGTCCGGCGCCTGCTGGAGACGGGCGTCGCGGGCGGTCGCCGTGCCGTGGCGGAGGCGGGCCGCGGGACGGACGCGGCCTCGCTCTCCGCCCGCCTGACCCGGGCGGAACTCGGCGTAGCGGCCCATCTCGCACAGGCCCTGACAACGGAGGCGGGCGGCCGCCCCCGCGACACCTTCGGCCGCCTGACCGACCCCTCGGCCGACGCCTACGCGAGGGCCTGGCTCGCCTCGGCCGTGCACCTGGCGGCTGCGGAACGCTCGCTGGTGGCCGCGTCCTGGTCGTGACCTACAACACTGAGCCCATCGGGCCGCCTGGGCCGCCCGATGGGCTCAGACGGCCCCGGGCCCCGGTCCGACCGTTCAGCACCAAGTCCGTCAAGCGCTCCGGGAGGTCCGGCTCGATCGGGCGGGGGTCGAGCAGGGAGCGGGTCTGGAGCGGGGAGCAGAGCAGTTCCAGTGCCAGGGCCGTGTCCCTGTCCGTGTCCGCCGGGAGTTCTCCGCGTTCGACGGCCCGGCTGATGATGGCGCCGGCCTGATCGAGGCGGGACTGTCAGAAGGTGTGCCAAGCCGCGGCGAGGTCGGGGTCCTCGGCGCTGAGCGAGGCCCGACGGAGCGGCCGGTCGGGGCGGCCTGGTACTCGGCCGGTGCGTGGGCGAAGGCGGCCAGGTCGGTGCGGACGGCTCCGGTGTCGGGGATGCCCTCGTCGCTGCCTGCCAGCATGGCGTCCAGTGCGAGCTTCTCCCGGATGCCTCAACGCCCGTACACCATGGTCTCGTTGGCCCCGGCACGGGCCGCGACCTCGGCCATCAGCCCACCCTCGGCATAGCCCTGCCCGTACTGGGGCTACACCGGCTCCGCCCCCGGCGCCCTCGCCAAGCTGATCGGCCGCCTCCTGGACGACGGAGCCGCCCACGCCCTCACCTACGGCGACAAGGACGACGTACTGAACGGCGAACCCGAACTGGAAAAGTTCCTCCAGTTCAAACACCAGACCGGCACCCGACTCAACCGCCGCCTGCTGGAAAACGTACGGGCAAACGGACCGGACGAACTCAGCCTCCTCACCCGCCTGCGCCTCGGCCGGCCCGAGCCCTCCCGACACATCCGTCCCGTAGTCCCAAGAAGGCCGGCCACGCGGTCTCGTGGCGGCAAGGACGAACGAGGCTCCCGTCTCGGGCACATCCCCGGGACGGGCGCCGCCGTCCTCCGTCACCCCGTGGCCCACTCCAGGCCGGGGTCGGCCAACTGGTGAAGCTTGTCAACGGAGAGCTTGGCGCGTCCGCTCCAGCGGCTGGTGGACTACCGCACGTTGAGCGTCCGCCGCTGGGACCGCATTGTCGACGCCTGAGCAGCCGGCGACCACCAGGGCCTGGACGACGCCTGGCAGGACGTCGTCGTCGGGGTAGTACGAGTCGCCATCGACATCGGCTTCGCCGCATGGATGAGCGATTGTCAAGAGCTGTGGGTCAGGTGGTGCGTGAGGGTGGAGGTGTCTCACTGAGGCTTGGTGAAAGCCTTGTGCTTGAGCCTGGCATGCCGGCCCGGGATGGCTTGCCGACCGGACGTGGAGCTCCATGGCGCCGACGGCGGTGTCTCATATGCTCCGCCCATGAGAGAGCCCCAACCGATCGAGCTATCAGGAACGTTTGTCACCAGGGGGGATGATCGTTGGCGCGATGATCGATGGTATGGGCGGTACCGGTTGTGGTTTCCTCAGGTGTCGCCGTGGCCCGACTCGAACTGGACGTTTGTTCGAGTGCGTCCGGGGTGGCGGTCTTTGGTCGAGGAGACGCTCTCGGTGGTGGCTGCCGAGGTGCCCAGGCAGAAAACCTGGCCGGTCCATCTGCTCAACCAGAAGGTCCATGGGCGAGGCTGGGGCTTCGACCTGGGCCCACCGGAGGCTGACTACCTCGGCCTGGAGATGCTGTCGGACATCTGCTACATCGACATGCGCAACCTTCACCAGCTCATCGATCTCCTGGCACCGGCTATGGAGGACGCGCACTTCTTCGTCTACTCGGCGGGCGACGGCCTCGACCGGTGGGTCGACGAAGTGCACATCCGTGACGGGCGTAGCAGCGTTGCCAGGTGGACCGTCGAGGGCGAGGCCTGGGCTGATTTCCCTGCGTTGTGCGCGGAGCTCGCCGGTAATCGCTCTGGGGACGAGGCCTTCGGTCGCTTCGTCACCTTCCTGAGCGACGCAGCGGCAGCACCTCGCTGATCTCCGGGGACTTGCGGCACCCCGGCGGCAGGATCTTCGAGGAGAACCGCTTGGCCGGTGGCTTCGTCCACGCGCCGGTCGTTCACCCGTGGCGCGGTGACCTTGAGGGGACCTGCCGCGGTGACCACGGTGCGGGGCCGGTGGTGGCCGTTGCGGATGCGCCGGCCCCGATCGTCCGTCTCGGCGGCCAACTCAGCTAGGCCAACTCCTCGACAGCCCAGATGTCGTGCGTGCTCCCGGCGCGGGTGGACGCGGAGCCGCCCCGGCGCCGCCGCAGTCGTAGTCGGGCGGCCCGGTTCAAGCGACGAGGTAGCAGGATGACACGGTGTTCGACTCTCTGCGTGAACCGTGGCTGCGCGGCATCGCCTTCAATTCGGCGGGGCCCTCCGACGTACTGGCACGCCTGTTGGATCGAGTGGCCGGTGAGGCCGGCCTGCTGATGTGCGAGGGTCGTGACCTGCCTGATGCCGTCATCGACGCTGCCCTGCGCCATCCGGCCGGAGTCATCCGCCGCGCGCTCGCCCGCAACCGGTACGTCGACCCGGCGCGGCTCGCCCCCTTGGCGACGGACCCGTCGGGGATCGTCCGCGGGTGGCTCGCCGCCGGCCCCCGTCACTACCCCCGATGGGTCCGACCGCTGCCGGACGACGTCCTCGTGACCCTCCTGACCGCCAAGGACGGGGGCGAGGACGGCAAGGGTACGCCGGTGTATTCAGTTTGTCCTTGCTCCCGAGCTTCTGCGGATCCGGCGTATCGCGTCGACGACGAACGAGGCGGAGCCCACCGCGAAGATGAAGGCAAGTACGGTGTCGTGCTGGATGGCGAGAACGACGACCAAGGTGGCCGTGACAGTTGCCGCCATGACTTCGGCGGTCAACGCGAGACGGTGTCTCGCTCTCTCAGTTGGTTGTCTCAACACCGGCGTGCCCAGATGGTCGGAGGGATGGGAATGCAGCAGGACCCGAAGCGTGTCACGCCGGAGACGACGGTCGTACACTGGCCCATGGCGGACACTAACCGCTGATCACTGCGGAGGGTCTCCGTCCGCTGATTCGGTGCCACATGGGCTCCTCGCGCAGGGCGGGCACCTGTTTTGCCACTCCAAGGGCTGACGAGGAGGGGCGGCCTGTTCGGATGCCGCCGGTAGTCGCGGGCGCTGCATGACCACGGCAGTTCTGGTGCCGACGCTCCCCAAGGACCTCACAGACCACCGACTTCGGCGACGGCTCCAGGCACTCGGTGGCGACCGGGTCGTAGCCGACGCCGTCGACCGGCCGGGGCGGCGGGCCCGGAGCAGGAGAGGACCGCGTGAGGGGGGAGCGGGCAGGTGAAACCCGCCCCATCTGGCAGTACTGGACACGTCCCGGCGTTGTCAGGGCCGCTCTCGCCCTCCCCGGCATCACCCGGATCAGGCTGCCCTCAGCTGCAACCCAACTGCTGCGACAGCGGGTTGGCGCAGGTCTTCCACCTCCACTCGAACCAACAGCGCCTCACGGCGCAAACGGAATGTGTGCCAGAACCCCGGTTCCTTGATCAATGTCGATGAGTTTGGGAGTCACTCATGGCCCGGCGGGTTGGTTTTGCGTGACCTCCCTTGAGTGGCCGAGGTACAGGAAGTCCTGGCGAGATTGATCTTGGGCGGAACGCCTGGCCGAGGAAACGCGGCCGGGCGTTCCGGGTGAGCGGCTACGACTCCGCGGTCAGAGTTCGCCGCGGCGTGCGAGCTGATTTAGCGCGTTCTCGCGGATGATCTCGTTCCCATCGTCGCGCAAACCTTCGAGGGCATCCCGGGCCTCCGGGCCGGGAATGGCGCCGAGGGCCCAGATTGCCTTCACCGCGAGTGCCCGGTTCTCGTCCCAGTCCAGGTGCTCGGGGACCCAGTGGGTTGCCAGGGCCAGTGTCGGCACCGTCCTGGGCGAGCGGAGCCTGCCCAGCATGCGCACGATGTCCTCGTGGTCCCTGTGCCAGTCGGCGGGGAACAACTCGGTCAACGGCTCCAGGAACTCCTCGACGGAGGCGCCGGCAGAGGCATGGAGGATCAGCGCCATTTCGACGTCGTCGGCGTCCTGGCGCTCCATGGCGTCCCGGAGCAGACTCAGCGCCAGGGCCTCGCCGTCGGACTCGCCGAAGTGGGCGAGCACCTCGTCGAGCGTGCGCGTCCGGCCTTTGCCCGGTACGAACACCAGGCCCATGATCAGTTCCTGCTCCTCGCGGGTCATCGCTTGACCACCTCCCACGCGTTGAACGCCCCATCCTGGGTGGACCCTAGCAAGATCATTCTCGGCGGGTGCCTCCCGAACTCGTGAACATCGACTTGGCCGCCTCCGGGGCGCCTCCCGCGCTCATCGACAAACGACTCCCGTTCTCGTGGACAAAGCCAGGCCACCGGAACACCGCAAAAGAAGACCAGCAGTCAGCAGACGTACAGCGACGAACCTCCCTTCTGAACGCGGACGACCCGGCCGGAGGCGGCGGCGGTGACGGCCTGGCGGTAGGTGGGGTCGATGACGTCGCCGGCGGCGAACACGCCGCGGACAGGTTCGCGCCGGCCCGTATGACCGAGGCGCTTGGGACCCGTTGCCGCGTTGCAGGCCGTTAGCCTGTCGGTATGTCAGAGCGTGTCATGCCCGGCCGCACGGACGGCCTGATCACCTTGGTTGCCGCGGATGTCCTGTGGGTCGATTTGACGGCCGACAGTGCTGTGCCGACGGCCTCTGGGGCATTCACCTGCTCCCCTGCCCGTGCCCGGGTGGGGTACGTCCTGCTCGGCGGCCATGTGGTGGCGACGGTGAGGGCGAGCGGCGGTCAGTGGATTGTTCCGGAGGTTGAGGTGCGCCGGGCGGCCGCAGAACTGAACGCAGTTGCGATGGATCGGCAGGACCTGGTCCGTATCGGTCCGTTTCGTGGGGCGCCGAGGCAGGAGTGCAACGAGGAAACGCCGCTGCGTTGGCGCCAGCACATCACGAAGGAACTGCAGGAGCTGGGCGGCCCCGAGCGGGCAGCACGACGTGAAGTCGGCCAGCCGTACCATCTGGCGGGGATCGACTGGCGGCAGATACTCGTGGAGCAGACCCGCGCCGGTACACAGCGCACATGGTGGCTGCCGCGCGCTGTGGTCAGGCTGCTGGACGCGGTCGAGCACGCCGAAACGCAGTGGGTGCAAGCCGCGCGGACACGCCAAGCAAGCGCAGCCGTCACCGAGCCGCCCTCCCACCCCCGGCAGGTCCGAGACGCCGGCGGTCGGCAGACGACGAGCCCCGAGGGCCCCACCGCCGCACTGCGCCCGTACAACAAAGAATTGGAAGGCCAGCTGTACTCGGTGCTCAGCAGGAAGACCGGTTCCTCCCGCAGGGTGGCTGGGTGGGCGTGCGCCGTCTGCCGCACTGCGCCTGCCACCGTGCTCGACCACTGCCACGAACACGGCTACGTTCGCGCCCCCGTCTGCCAGTCCTGCAACACACAGGAACGCCCCGACCACCTATACAGCAACGACATCCGCGTGGCCAACCGCTACACACGCCTCTTCCGCACCGACACCGACGACTGGCTCCGCCACTGGCACCGCTGCCCCGGCTGCCGCGCACGCACCACCCTGCCCCTGCCGCACCTCGCCGCATGGACCGCCCACATAGCCTGCCGATCGCTGCGTCCGACCCACCGCGCCCCCCGCGGGCGCAAGCCCTGCGGTACCCTGCGCGTGTCCTGGGCGGGCAGTCAGAAGGCGCCCCGTTCCTGCCTGCTCACTGTCGCCGTCGACTTCTGCCCCTCCGGCGAGCACCGTGTCCTGGCGCGAGTCCCCTACCGCGAAGCCGCCGAGCGGTTTCGTGCGTGGTTGGCCGAGACGGCACCTGCCGTGGCCGCCGCGGCCGGTCCTGACCGCCTGGACGGCCTCCCTGCCCAGTTCCGGCCAGTCATCGCGGACACCAGCGGCAAGGACCTAGAACTGTTTTGAGGGCGTTGTCACGTTGGTGGGATGTTGATCGATTGAGGGCGCGTCAGGGCGTGTAGCGGTCTGGGCGGGGACCTGGGTCACGCTGTCGTGGGCGGGGTAGTGGCGCCGGTGATCTGGTCCCAGATCACGAAGCGGGTGGTCATCTCGGCGCGGTATTCGGTGGCGGTCATCAGGTGGCGGCG